>NZ_CAWPHW010000005.1:0-121546 GCF_963888145.1 Cronobacter sp. EKM101R
GGGAACTGCCAGGCATCAATTAAAGAACCCCTCAGCACCGCTGAGGGGTTTTTGCTTTTATAGGTAAAAAAGCCTTGTGCGAAAGCATGGGGCTTTTTTTGTGTCTATGCCTTACTGATCATAGACAACACACACGGCTTCACCATCGCTCACGCCTTTCTACCGGCCTCTTATACTTAACAACGCAGCATCATTCCCCGTGAAACATTTTCACCTTTCATACTCCCGCTCGACATTCGCGCCATTCCTGGTTATTGTTGGCTGTCTGGATGTCTAAACGTATAAACGTATGTTGTGAGGAAAAGGTTATGCCGATTCGGGTGCCTGATGAGTTACCAGCCGTCAATTTTCTGCGTCAGGAAAATGTCTTCGTGATGACCACATCACGCGCCAGCGTTCAGGAGATCCGACCGCTCAAGGTTTTGATCCTGAATCTGATGCCCAAGAAAATCGAAACGGAAAATCAGTTCCTGCGGCTTCTCTCTAACTCCCCTCTGCAGGTGGATATCCGCCTGCTGCGTATCGACAGCCGTGAATCACGCAACACACCTGCGGAGCATCTCAACAACTTCTATTGTAATTTCGAAGATATCTGCGACGACAACTACGATGGTCTCATCGTCACCGGCGCCCCGCTGGGTCTGGTAGAATTTAACGATGTCGCCTACTGGCCGCAGATCCAGCAGGTGCTCGAGTGGGCGAAAGAGCATGTGACCTCCACGCTTTTTGTCTGTTGGGCCGTACAGGCGGCGTTAAATATCCTCTATGGCATTCCCAAGCAGACGCGGCAGGAGAAAATCTCCGGCGTTTACGAGCACCACATCACGCAGCCGCACGCGTTGCTGACCAAAGGGTTTGACGATTCTTTCCTGGCGCCACATTCGCGCTATGCTGATTTCCCGGCGGCGCTTATCCGCGACTATACCGATCTCGATATTCTGGCCGAATCGGAAGAGGGCGACGCTTACCTGTTCGCCAGTAAAGACAAACGTATCGCGTTCGTTACCGGTCATCCGGAGTACGACGCCTTAACGCTTGCCGGCGAATATTTCCGTGATGTTGAAGCCGGTCTGGCGCCGCGGGTGCCGTATAACTATTTTCCCGGCGACGACCCGACGAAAACGCCGCGCGCGACCTGGCGCAGCCACGGTAATCTGCTTTTCACCAACTGGCTCAATTACTATGTGTATCAGATCACGCCATACGATCTGCGCCATATGAATCCCACCCTCGAATAATCTCCTGCATGCGCGATCCTTAAGCGTTTCAGCACTCCTCATAAGGCACCTTCGGGTGCCTTTTTTGTTTTTGAAAATTGATTCATTCATCAGGGATAGTTTATTTACTTTCTAATCAAATAGTTAAATCAATATCTATATTAAAATGGAAATTGTTTTTGATTTTGGAAAAAGAATGAGTAGTCTTAATGATGCTGTACGAAATCTGAACGTAAGAGATCGCGTACGCCTGCTATGGGGAATCTTTTGGATCAAAACCGAGGAGCGCTGCTATGAATCAACAGGCAATGACCGCAGAACTGGCTTTCAGCCAGCCTTTTGGCGAGCAGGAACGGCAGATCCTGACGCCGGAAGCCGTCGACTTTCTTACCGAACTGGTGGCGCGCTTTACGCCGCAACGCAACAGTCTGCTTGCTGCACGTCAGCAGGTACAGAAAGAAATTGATGGCGGAAAGCTGCCTGACTTTCTTTCGGAAACGGCTTCCATTAGAAATGGCGACTGGAAAATTCGCGGCATTCCTGAGGATCTCGTCGACCGGCGCGTCGAGATAACCGGCCCGGTTGAGCGCAAAATGGTCATCAATGCGCTCAACGCGAACGTTAAAGTGTTTATGGCGGATTTCGAGGATTCACTGGCGCCCGCGTGGAGTAAAGTGATCGAGGGGCAGATCAACCTGCGCGATGCGATTAAAGGCACGATCGCCTGGACCAACGAGGCGGGCAAGATTTATCAGCTCAAGCCAAATCCCGCCGTGCTGGTCTGCCGTGTACGCGGCCTGCACCTGCCGGAGAAACATGTCACCTGGCGCGACGAGCCTGTGCCCGGCAGCCTGTTTGATTTCGCGCTCTACTTCTTCCACAACTACAAAAATTTGCTGGCAAAAGGCAGCGGCCCCTATTTCTATCTGCCGAAAACACAGTCCTGGCAGGAGGCGGCCTGGTGGAGCGACGTCTTCAGTTACGCCGAAGATCGCTTCAACCTGCCGCGCGGCACCATCAAAGCCACGCTCCTTATCGAAACCCTGCCCGCGGTTTTCCAGATGGATGAAATCCTGCACGCGCTGCGCGACCATATCGTCGGGCTTAACTGCGGTCGCTGGGATTACATCTTCAGCTATATCAAAACCCTCAAGAATCACCCGGACCGCGTCCTGCCAGACAGGCAATCCGTCACCATGGATAAACCCTTCCTGAGCGCCTATTCACGGCTCCTCATTAAAACCTGCCACCGCCGCGGCGCGTTCGCGATGGGCGGCATGGCGGCGTTCATCCCGAGTAAAGATACCGAGCGCAATAACTGGGTGCTCAACAAAGTGAAGGCAGATAAAGAGCTGGAAGCGGCGAATGGTCACGACGGCACCTGGATTGCCCACCCCGGTCTTGGCGATACGGTCATGGCTGTTTTCAATGCCGCGCTGGGCGAGCGTAAAAATCAGCTGCATGTATTGCGGGAAGACGACGCGCCCATCACCGCTGCGCAACTGCTTGAGCCATGCCCTGGCGAGCGTACGGAAGAGGGGATGCGCGCCAACATTCGCGTGGCGGTGCAATACATCGAAGCGTGGATCTCCGGCAACGGCTGCGTGCCGATTTACGGGCTGATGGAAGATGCCGCGACGGCGGAAATTTCACGCACTTCCATCTGGCAGTGGATACACCACCAGAAAACGCTCAGCAACGGCAGCAAAGTCACCAAAGCGCTTTTCCGCCAGATGCTGGCCGAAGAGATGCGGGTGATTCAGGAGGAGCTTGGCGAGCAGCGCTACAGCCACGGCCGTTTTGACGAGGCCGCCCGCCTGATGGAGCAAATCACCACGTCCGACGACCTCATCGACTTCCTGACGCTGCCGGGCTATCGCCTGCTGGCCTGATCCTACACCACAACAACACGGAGCATCTGCCATGACAACAACACGTACCCAACAGATTCAGCAGTTAGAGCAGGAATGGACAAACCCGCGCTGGGAGGGCATTCGCCGTCCTTATAGCGCGCAGGACGTGGTGAAATTACGCGGTTCGGTCAATCCGGAATGCACGCTGGCGCAGCTTGGCGCGGCAAGAATGTGGCGTCTGCTGCACGGCGAGTCGAAAAAGGGCTACGTCAACAGCCTGGGCGCGCTGACTGGCGGACAGGCATTGCAGCAGGCGAAGGCGGGGATCGAGGCGGTATATCTTTCCGGCTGGCAGGTCGCGGCAGACGCCAACCTTGCCGCCAGCATGTATCCGGATCAGTCCCTCTATCCGGCGAACTCCGTGCCGGCGGTGGTGGAGCGGATCAACAACACGTTTCGTCGCGCCGATCAGATCCAGTGGGCGGCGGGCATTGAGCCTGGCGATCCGCGCTATGTCGATTATTTTCTGCCGATCGTAGCCGATGCCGAGGCGGGCTTTGGCGGCGTGTTGAATGCGTTCGAGCTGATGAAAGCGATGATTGAAGCCGGTGCGGCGGCGGTACATTTCGAAGATCAGCTCGCCTCGGTGAAAAAGTGCGGCCATATGGGCGGCAAAGTGCTGGTGCCCACCCAGGAAGCTATCCAGAAGCTGGTCGCAGCGCGGCTCGCGGCAGACGTCATGGGCGTTCCGACGCTGCTGATTGCGCGCACCGATGCCGATGCGGCGGATCTCATCACCTCCGACTGCGATCCGTATGACAGTGAATTCATTACCGGCGAGCGCACCAGCGAAGGCTTCTTCCGTACCCGCGCGGGCGTCGAGCAGGCGATCAGCCGAGGGCTGGCCTATGCGCCGTACGCGGATCTGGTGTGGTGCGAAACCTCCACGCCGGATCTCGACCAGGCGCGACGCTTCGCCGAAGCCATCCACGCCCGCTTCCCCGGCAAGCTGCTGGCGTATAACTGCTCGCCGTCGTTCAACTGGAAGAAAAAGCTCGACGACAAAACCATCGCCTCTTTCCAGGAGGACCTGTCGGCGATGGGGTACAAATACCAGTTCATTACGCTCGCGGGCATTCACAGCATGTGGTTCAACATGTTCGATCTCGCCCACGCCTACGCCCAGGGCGAAGGGATGCGGCATTACGTCGAGAAAGTGCAGCAGCCGGAATTTGCCGCGGGCAAAGAGGGTTACACCTTCGTGTCGCACCAGCAGGAGGTGGGCACCGGTTACTTCGATAATGTCACGACCATTATCCAGGGCGGCGTGTCGTCCGTGACGGCGTTAACCGGCTCGACCGAAGAAGCGCAGTTCTGACGCTGTCTCAGGGAGCGCATCCACCGGGAGTCAGCGGCGGGTGCGCGCCGCTTACCCGCCCTACAGTCCATTGGATGTTGTCCAGGGTGGATAAGCGCAGCGCATCCACCAATTGTCAGCGGCGGGTGCGCGCCGCTTACCCGCCCCACAGCCCATTGGATTTTGTCCTGGGTGGATAAGCGCAGCGCATCCACCACATGCTTATGGCGGAGGCGCATGGTCTGCCATACCTTTTATTTTCACACACGGAGCCTGCCTATGCCGTCGCGTGGACTCGAGCTACTCATCGCCCAAACCATCCTGCAAGGGTTTGATGCGCAATACGGTCGTTTTCTGGAAATCACGGCGGGCGCGCAACACCGCTTTGAACAGGCCGACTGGCACGCCGTCCAGCAGGCGATGAAAAGCCGTATCCATCTCTACGATCACCATGTCGGGCTGGTGGTGGAGCAGTTGCGCTGCATTATGGAAGGGAAAGCCACCGACCCCGATTTTCTGCTGCGCGTGAAGCGCCATTACACCGATCTGCTTCCCGATTACCCGCGCTTTGAAATCGCCGAAAGCTTTTTTAACTCGGTTTACTGCAGGCTTTACGATCACCGCTCGCTCACGCCGGACCGGTTGTTTATTTTCAGCTCCCAGCCTGAGCGACGCTTTCGCACCATGCCGCGGCCGCTCGCAAAAACGTTTTTTCCGGAGCAGGGCTGGGAGCCGCTGCTGACGACTTTGCTCTCCGATCTCCCTCTGCGCTTGCCGTGGCAGGATCTGACGCGCGATGTCCGCTACATCATCGCGCATCTCAACGAAACGCTCGGCCCGGCGCGCCTCGCGCAGGCGCATCTGGAAGTGGCGAACGAACTCTTCTACCGCAACAAAGCCGCCTGGCTGGTGGGTAAACTACGCCTGCCCGACGCCACGCTGCCTTTTCTGTTGCCTGTCCACCGCAGCGACGACGGCGAACTGTTTGTCGACACCTGCCTCACCGGCAGCGCCGGGGCGAGCATCGTTTTCGGCTTCGCACGCTCCTACTTTATGGTGTACGCGCCGCTGCCCGCCGCCCTCGTGGAGTGGCTGCGCGAGATCCTGCCGGGTAAAACCACGGCCGAACTCTATATGGCGATTGGCTGTCAGAAACACGCCAAGACCGAAAGCTACCGCGAATATCTCCACTATCTGCGTCACGCCGACGAGCAGTTTATCGAGGCGCCGGGCATTCGCGGCATGGTGATGCTGGTCTTCACGCTGCCGGGGTTCGACCGGGTCTTTAAAGTCATCAAAGACCGCTTCGCCCCGCAAAAGGAGATGAGCGAAGCGCACGTACGCGCCTGCTACCAGCTGGTGAAAGAGCACGACCGCGTCGGGCGCATGGCGGATACCCAGGAGTTTGAAAACTTCGTCATTGAAAAACGGCATATCAGCCCGGATCTGATGGCGCTGTTGCGCCAGGAGGTCGGGCAGAAGCTCACCGACATGGGCGATAAAATTTCTGTCAGCCATCTCTATATCGAGCGCCGTATGGTGCCGCTCAATCTGTGGCTGGAGCAGGCGACGGGCCAGCAGTTGCGCGACGCTATCGAAGAGTATGGCAACGCCATCCGCCAGCTCGCCGCCGCTAACATCTTCCCCGGCGATATGCTGTTTAAAAACTTCGGCGTCACGCGCCACGGGCGGGTCGTCTTCTACGATTACGATGAGATCTGCTACATGACCGAAGTGAATTTTCGCGATATCCCGCCGCCGCGCTACCCGGAGGACGAACTCAGCGCCGAGCCCTGGTACAGCGTGGCGCCCGGCGACGTCTTTCCGGAGGAGTTTCGCCACTGGCTCTGCGCCGACCCGAAAATCGGCCCATTGTTTGAAGAAATGCACAGCGATCTGTTCAGCGCCAGCTACTGGCGCGCGCTACAGACGCGCATTCGTGAAGGGTATGTGGAGGATGTGTACGCGTACCGCCGACGCCAGCGTTTCTGCGTGCGCTGGAAAAACCACAACGGCCACCCTGAGGCAGCCGTTGCGAATATCGCGCCCTCGGTCGTGGGCGAGGGATAAGGCGAAGGCGTCAGGGGAAAACGTCTGACGCCCGTCAGCCGATTAACGAACGCCGCCGTAAGCCAGCGTCACTTCTTTCGCCGCGCGGATCACCAGCGCGCCTAACTCCGTCACGCGATCGTCAGTCATGCGTGAAATCGGGCCGGAGATAGAAATCGCGGCGAACGCCTCGTGATGCTCGTCGTAAATACAGGCCGCCACGCAGCGCAGGCCGAGCGCGTGCTCTTCATCATCAAAGGAGTAGCCGCGCTTGCGCGTCTGGGCGAGATCGTCTTTCAGGTGCGCAGGCGCCACCAGCGTCGCATGCGTATAGGCTTTCAGCCCCTGACGGTGCAGCAGTGCAGACACATCCTCATCGCTTAACTGCGACAAAAACGCTTTCCCGGCGCCGGAGGCGTGCATCGGCAGCTTGCCGCCAATCGGTGCTGACATGCGCATTAGCTGAGTACACTGCACCTGGTCAATAATAATGGCCTGATGATCGCTCTTATCCAGCACCGCGAGATTCACGGTTTCGCCGGAGTCTTCCATCAGCGTGCGCAGAATCGGATGCACAATCGCCAGCAGGTTACGGCTTTGCAGGAAACTGCTGCCGATAATAAAGGCATGGGCACCGATAGCCCAGTGGCCGAGATCGCCCACCTGGCGCACAAAGCCCAGCTGCTGCATGGTGGTAAGCAGGCGGTGAGTGGTGGAATTCGGCAATCCGGCCTGCTGCGCCAGCTCCGTCAGCGCCACGCTACCTTGCGATTCGGCTATCCACTCCAGCAGCTTCAGGCCGCGCGTGAGCGACTGCACCTGGCCCGTCGCCTGCGGGGCGGCGGTAGTGGCGGCGTTGCGGGGCTTTTTGCCACGTTTAGCGGGTACGGTAGCGACCATAGCGGCCTCCTTTTCTGTATCGTGGAAATCATTTTCGTTTTATTTGGCGATAATGCAACCGCCAGGCAACTCATCGGAGCAGTCAATTATGAACATGTCTCACGTTGCCGCCGCGCGCCTTTCCCGCCCGATCGCTTTATGCCAGTATGGTTTGTTGGCCTTGGTGGCCTGGGTTGAGTCGAGTATCAGGAGCATATGTGAGTAGCAAATCTGAGCAGCTGCGCCGGCAATTAGCTGAACGCATTATGGTGCTGGACGGCGGTATGGGCACCATGATCCAGAGCTATCGTCTGGATGAAGAGGATTTCCGCGGCGAGCGCTTTGCCGACTGGCCGTGCGATCTTAAAGGCAACAACGACCTGCTGGTGCTCACCAGGCCAGATATCATTGCCGCGATCCACTACGCCTACTTCGAAGCGGGCGCCGATATCATCGAGACTAACACGTTTAACTCGACGACCATCGCGATGGCGGATTACCAGATGGAATCGCTGTCGGCGGAAATCAACTACGAAGCCGCGCGACTGGCCCGCGCCTGCGCCGACGAATGGACCGCGCGCACGCCGGAAAAACCGCGTTATGTGGCCGGTGTGTTAGGGCCCACTAACCGTACAGCTTCGATTTCTCCTGATGTGAACGACCCGGCCTTCCGTAATGTCACTTTCGATCAGCTGGTGGACGCCTACCGCGAATCCACGCGCGCGCTGATTGAAGGCGGCTCGGATCTGATTCTTATCGAAACCGTGTTCGATACCCTTAACGCCAAGGCCGCGATTTTCGCCGTGAAGACGGAGTTCGAGGCGCTCGGCGTTGAGCTGCCGATGATGATTTCCGGCACGATAACCGATGCCTCGGGCCGCACGCTGTCGGGCCAGACCACCGAAGCGTTTTATAACTCTCTGCGCCATGCCGATGCGCTCACGTTCGGTCTTAACTGCGCACTGGGCCCGGATGAACTGCGTCAGTATGTGGCGGAGCTGTCGCGCATCGCCGAGTGTTACGTCACCGGGCACCCCAACGCGGGCCTGCCGAACGCCTTTGGCGAATATGATTTAGACGCTGACGTGATGGCCGCGCAAATCCGCGAGTGGGCGGAATCGGGCTTCTTAAATATCGTCGGCGGCTGCTGCGGCACCACGCCGGCGCATATCGCCGCCATGAGCCGCGCGGTGGAGGGCTTACCGCCGCGTAAACTGCCGGAGATCCCCGTCGCCTGCCGCCTGGCGGGCCTTGAACCGCTCAACATCGGCGACGATTCCCTGTTTGTGAACGTCGGCGAGCGCACCAACGTCACCGGCTCGGCCAAATTTAAGCGCTTAATCAAAGAAGAGAAATACAGCGAAGCGCTGGATGTGGCGCGTCAGCAGGTCGAAAGCGGCGCGCAGATTATCGATATCAACATGGATGAGGGGATGCTCGACGCCGAAGCGGCGATGGTGCGTTTCCTTAACCTCATCGCGGGCGAGCCAGATATCGCCCGCGTGCCAATCATGATTGACTCCTCGAAATGGGATGTTATCGAGAAAGGCCTGAAATGCATTCAGGGCAAAGGCATCGTTAACTCAATTTCCATGAAAGAGGGCGTCGAGGCGTTTGTGCACCACGCCAGACTGGTGCGCCGCTACGGCGCCGCGGTGGTGGTGATGGCGTTTGACGAAGTGGGCCAGGCCGATACCCGCGAGCGCAAAATTGAAATCTGCCGCCGGGCGTACAACATCCTCACCGAAGAAGTCGGGTTCCCGCCGGAAGATATTATTTTCGACCCGAATATCTTTGCGGTGGCGACAGGCATCGATGAGCACAACAACTACGCGCAGGATTTTATCGGCGCGTGTGAAGACATTAAACGCGAGCTGCCGCATGCCCTGATCTCCGGCGGCGTCTCCAACGTCTCGTTCTCGTTTCGCGGCAACGACCCGGTTCGTGAGGCGATCCACGCCGTGTTCCTCTACTACGCCATCCGCAACGGCATGGACATGGGCATCGTTAACGCCGGACAGCTGGCGATTTACGACGATCTGCCCGCCGAACTGCGCGACGCGGTGGAAGACGTCATCCTTAACCGCCGCGACGACGGCACTGAGCGGTTGCTGGCGCTTGCCGAAAAATACCGCGGCAGCAAAGCGGACAGCGCCGCTGACGCTCAGCAGGCCGAGTGGCGCTCGTGGGATGTCAAAAAACGCCTCGAATATTCGCTGGTGAAAGGCATTACCGAGTTTATCGAGCAGGATACCGAAGAGGCGCGCCAGCAGGCGGAACGTCCTATTCAGGTGATTGAAGGCCCGCTGATGGATGGCATGAATGTGGTCGGCGATCTGTTCGGCGAGGGGAAAATGTTCCTGCCGCAGGTGGTGAAATCCGCTCGAGTCATGAAGCAGGCCGTGGCGTACCTGGAGCCATACATTCAGGCCAGTAAGGAAGTGGGCAAGAGCAACGGCAAAATCGTGCTCGCGACCGTGAAAGGCGACGTGCATGACATCGGCAAAAACATCGTCGGCGTGGTGTTGCAGTGTAATAACTACGAGATTATCGATCTCGGCGTGATGGTGCCGACGGATAAAATCCTGAAAACGGCGCGTGAAGTGAACGCCGATATCATCGGGCTCTCCGGGCTTATCACGCCGTCGCTGGATGAGATGGTGAACGTGGCGAAAGAGATGGAGCGCCAGGGCTTTACCCTGCCGTTGCTCATCGGCGGCGCGACTACCTCGAAAGCGCATACGGCGGTGAAAATCGAGCAGAACTACAGCGGACCGACGGTTTATGTCCAGAACGCGTCACGCACCGTGGGCGTGGTCTCTTCGCTGCTCTCCGACACGCTGCGCGACGACTTCGTCGCGCGCACCCGCAAAGAGTATGAAACCGTGCGTATTCAGCACGGGCGCAAAAAGCCGCGCACGCCGCCGGTGACGCTCGCCGCCGCGCGTGAAAACGATCTGGCGTTCGACTGGGAAAGCTACACGCCGCCCGCCGCGCACCGTCTGGGCGTGGAAGAGGTGGTGGCGAGCATCGAGACGCTGCGTAATTACATCGACTGGACGCCGTTCTTTATGACCTGGTCGCTGGCCGGGAAATACCCGCGCATTCTGGAAGATGAGGTTGTGGGCGAAGAGGCGCAACGCCTGTTCAAAGACGCCAACGAGATGCTCGACACACTGAGTGCCGAAAAATCCCTGACGCCGCGCGGCGTGGTGGGCATTTTCCCGGCGAATCGCGTCGGCGACGATATCGAAATCTACCGCGACGAGACGCGCACGCAGGTGTTGTCAGTAAGTCATCACTTACGCCAGCAGACCGAGAAAGTGGGCTTTGCGAACTACTGTCTGGCGGATTTTGTGGCCCCTAAACACAGCGGCAAAGCCGATTACCTCGGCGCGTTCGCCGTGACCGGCGGGCTGGAGGAGGACGCGCTGGCGGACGCCTTCGACGCGCAGCACGATGATTACAATAAAATCATGGTGAAAGCGGTGGCGGACCGTCTGGCGGAAGCGTTCGCCGAGTATCTGCATGAGCGCGTGCGTAAAGTGCTGTGGGGCTACGCGCCGTATGAAAACCTCAGCAATGAGGAGCTCATCCGCGAGAACTATCAGGGCATCCGCCCGGCGCCTGGCTATCCGGCCTGCCCGGAGCACACCGAGAAATCGGCCATCTGGGAACTGCTCGACGTGGAAAACCGCATCGGCATGAAGCTCACCGAATCCTACGCCATGTGGCCGGGGGCGTCGGTTTCCGGCTGGTATTTCAGCCACCCGGAAAGCAAATATTTCGCCGTAGCGCAGATCCAGCGCGACCAGGTGGAGGATTACGCGCGGCGCAAAGGGATGAGCGTGAGCGAGGTGGAGCGGTGGCTCGCGGCGAACCTCGGCTACGACGCGGATTAGCGTCCGGCATTCTTGCCTGGCAGCGCCATCCGCTTTCCGGTGGGTGCGCTGCGCTTACCCACCCTACAACGGATTAAACCCGTAAGAGGAACACGCGGTGGGTGCGCTGCGCTTACCCACCCTACGGCGGATTAAACCCGTAAGACGAACACGCGGTGGGTGCGTTGCGCTTACCCACCCTACAACGGATTAAACCCGTAAGGCGAACACGCGGTGGGTGCGCGCCGCTTACCCACCCTACGGCGGATTAAACCCGTAAGAGGAACACGCAGGGTGGGTACGCTGAGCTTACTCACCCTACAACGGATTAAACCCGTAAGAGGAACACGCGGTGGGTGCGCGCTGCTTACCCACCCTACAACGGATTAAACCCGTAAGAGGAATACGCGGTGGGTGCGCGCCGCTTACCCACCCTACAACGGATGAAACCCGTAAGGCGAACATGTAGGGCGGGTAAGCGCAGCGCACCCGCCGTTCCCGCGCCCATTCGACACCCGCCGTTCCCTCAATCATCACCCGCCTGGCGGCCTCCTGATATCCCCACCTTCCAATACTTCCTCTGGTTAATTACTTATACTCATCAAAGGAGCGGCATCGTGTCTGCTTCCTGGGAAAACACAACGATAAGGAGAAGCCGTGTTAACGCTGTTACACCTGCTTTCTGCTGTGGCGCTGCTGGTCTGGGGCACTCACATCGTGCGTACCGGCGTCATGCGCGTCTTCGGCGCGCGCTTAAGAAGCGTACTCAGCCGCAGCGTTGAGAAAAAACCGCTCGCTTTCTGCGCGGGCATTGGCGTGACGGCGCTGGTGCAGAGCAGCAACGCCACCACGCTGCTGGTCACCTCGTTTGTCGCGCAGGATCTGGTGGCGCTGACGCCCGCGCTGGTCATTGTTCTCGGCGCTGATGTCGGTACGGCGCTCATGGCGCGCGTGCTGACGTTCGATCTCTCTTGGCTCTCGCCGCTGCTGATTTTTATCGGCGTCATCTTCTTTCTTGGCCGCAAACAGAGCCGTGCAGGCCAGCTGGGGCGCGTTGCTATCGGCCTTGGGCTGATTTTGCAGGCGCTGGAGCTTATCGTGCAGGCGGTCACGCCCATCACCCAGGCCTCCGGCGTGCAGGTGATTTTCGCCTCGCTCACCGGCGATATCATGCTCGACGCCCTGATAGGCGCCGTATTCGCGGTCATCAGCTACTCAAGCCTGGCGGCGGTTCTGCTGACCGCGACGCTCACCGCCACGGATGTCATCTCATTTCAGGTCGCGCTCTGTCTGGTGATTGGCGCAAACCTCGGCTCCGGCCTGCTGGCGATGCTCAATAACGGCGCCGCCAGCCCTGCGGCGCGGCGCGTGGCGCTCGGCAGCCTGCTGTTTAAGCTGGTGGGCAGCCTGCTGGTGCTTCCTTTCGTGCCTCTTCTGGCGCAAACCCTGCACAGGCTACCGGTGGAAGAGTCGGAACTGGTTATCTATTTCCACGTCTTTTACAACCTCATCCGCTGCCTCGTGATGGTGCCTTTCGCGGGCATGATGGCGCGGCTCTGCCAGCGCATTATTCCGGATACCCCGGAAACCGATCTGCGCATGAAGCCCCGGCACCTTGACCCGAGCGCGCTGGACACGCCGGCGCTGGGCCTTGCCAACGCCGCGCGCGAAACGCTGCGCATCGGCGACGTGCTGGAGCAGATGCTGGAGGTCTATGGCAAAGTGATGCACGGCGAACCGCGCCAGGAGAAAACGCTGCGACGGCTCGCCGACGACGTGGATGTGCTCTACACCGCCATTAAGCTCTATATGGCGCGCATGCCGAAAGAAGATCTGGCGGAAGAAGAGGCGAAACGCTGGGCGGAAATCATCGAGATGTCGCTGAACCTCGAACAGGCGGCGGATATTCTTGAACGCATGGGCAGCGAAGTGGCGAACAAATCGCTGGCCGCGCGCCGCGCGTTTTCACCCGAAGGCGTGAAAGAGCTGGATACCCTGCTGGAGAAACTCACCGCCAACCTGAAGCTCAGCCTGTCGGTCTTTTTCGCCGGCGACGTACCGAGCGCCCGACGCCTGCGGCGCCACAAACACCGTTTTCGCATCCTCAACCGCCGCTACGCCCATGCGCATGTGGACCGGCTGCATCAGCAAAACGTGCAGAGTATTGAAACCAGCGCCCTGCATCTGGGGTTACTTGGCGATATGAAGCGCCTGAATTCGCTGTTCTGCGCTGTGGCCTACAGTATTCTCGAACAGCCGGACGACGATGAGGAGCGGCTGGAAGAATAATCTGGAAGACATGCCGTAAGATGACAAAAAACCTCGCTGACGGCGGGGTTTTTTATTTTATCGTGAAGGCCGGACGCTGTTTTTTATACCCATATAGGTATAATCAGAGGGAACGCTACATGATAAAACCGTTGTTTTGGGTCGGGCAGGCCAGAAAAGATCTTCAGGCGCTGCCGGAGGATGTACAGGATCTTTTTGGCTATGCGCTTTATCTTGCGCAGCAGGGCAGACGCCATCCGCAGGCCAGGCCGCTTAAAGGTTTTGGCGGCGCGGGTGTGCTTGAGGTCGTGGAGGATTATCAGGGGAATGCCTTTCGGGCGGTCTATACCGTTCGTCTGGGCGAGGCGATTTATGTCCTGCATGTATTCCAGAAAAAATCCCCTTCCGGGATTGCCACGCCCCGACCGGAGATGGAAAAAATTGAACAGCGGCTGAAAGCTGCGCAACGTCACGCCGGAGGCTGAAAATGACAGCAGACATTGAATGCAGTAATGGAAATGTTTATGACGATCTCGGGCTTATCGACGCCGAGGAGATGCAGCTAAAAGCGCAGCTGGCGATGGCGATTAGTGACATTCTCAAAGCGCGCGGCTTAACTCAACAGGAGGCGGCCCGCCTTCTGGGAATGACCCAGCCGAAACTCTCTCAGCTCCTGCGCGGCCAGTTTCGCGGCATCAGTGAAACGAAAATGATGGCCTGCCTGATGCGCCTGGGACAGGATATCAGTATCGTCGTCGGCGAAGCACCACAGGCACGCGGGACTATGCGCCTGGTCTATCCGTCGGCATAACACCGTTCGGGAGACGCTGGCGATGGCGGCCTAACGTCTGCCGCGCACGTGCGTGCTGGCAGACCATGAAAAGGTCGCGTCGCTATCCGGTTTATACGACTGCGCTTTTTTCTGCTTGCGCGTCTGCTTCGCCGCCTGTTCGCGCTGCGCCATCAGCTTGTCGATATACTCTTTTTTGACGTGGTTGGCTTCCGAATTCGTGAGCGGGCGGCCATGAGCGATACGGGCGCGGTCGAGCAGGGTTTTTAACTCGCGCTGTTCGCTTTCCGTCATCTCTTTCTGGGTCAGTCGGGGCAGGGACATAAGGGCGACTCCTCAGGGGGTGAGCCGCCAGTGTAACGCAACGCCGCAGGTAACTCAGTAAATAAGCCCGGTTTTTCCGGGCTTATTTGATCAGCGCGAGGTACGCTGCGCGTTTTTTTCGTTTCCGTCCACCGGTTTGCCGGACCAGTAGCCCGCCAGCAGCGAGCCGGAGAGGTTATGCCACACCGAGAACAGCGCGCCAGGCAGGGCCGCGAGCGGCGAGAAATAGAGTTTGCCGAGGGCGGCGGCGAGCCCGGAGTTTTGCATCCCCACTTCAATCGCCAGCGTCCGGCAGGTGGATTCGTCAAAGCCAAACAGGCGTCCGCCCCAGTAACCGCCGAGCAGGCCGATGCTGTTATGCAGAATGACCGCCACAATCACCATCAGCCCGACGGACGCGATATGCGAAGCGGAGCCCGCCACCACGGCGCTGATAATCGCCAGAATGCACAGCATCGAAAACGCGGGCAGGTACGGCTCCACCGCTTTCACCACGCGCGGGAACAGATGGTGCACGATAAGCCCGAGCGCAATCGGGATCACCACGATTTGCAGGATACTCAGCAGCATCCCCATCACATCCACCTGGATATGCGCGTCAACATAGAGACGCGTCAGCAGCGGCGTGGCCACCACACCCACCAGCGTTGAAACCGACGAGATAGTCACCGACAGCGCCACATCGCCTTTCGCCAGATAGATCATGACATTAGACGCCGTGCCGCTCGCCACGCTCCCCACCAGCACCATTCCGGCGGAGAGATCCGGCGGCATATGGAACAGCATCGCCAGCAGCCAGGCGGCCAGCGGCATCACCAGATAGTGCAGGAAAATCCCTGCCGCTACCGGCGCGGGCCGCGACAGCACGCGTTTAAAATCGTCGAGTTTCAGGTGTACGCCCATGCCGAACATAATCAGCATCAATAACGTGCTGACCCACGGGCCGATGGGCGTAAACGTGGAGGGCGTGTAATAAGCAATAACCGAGAGCAGCAGCGCCCAGAGCGGGAACAGCCGGGTGAGTGTCGCGAGCATCGTGTTTTCCTTGCACCCCGTAGTGAGCCGTCGCCGTAACGCGGCATCCGCCGGGAGAGAATGTTGTGTTGTGTCGTTATAAACAGGCCGGGATCGAGCCCGGCCATTGGTATTGTTTATCGTGCGAAGGAAAGTTATTCAAACAAATTATGATGAAAAGCCCTCATTCAGGGGCTTTAACCTGCTCCCAGCTCAGCCCAAAGCGCGCCAGATATTTACGCAGGCGGTCGGCGTCGTTGGGGGTGGTTTTCTTCTGGCGCGAAACCGCAAACAGCGTGCGTCCGGCCTCCGAGAGCGAGGCGCTGCGACGGCACACGGCAACAACCGCCGCCAGCTGGTCGCGGTCGAAGAGATCGAGCGTCGCGGTATCGACGGGCAGCGCGGCGGCGGGGCTAGCGAGCGGCCGCCAGCTTGCGCTAAGGCGGGCGATTTCTTCCTCGACTAACGCGTCGGTAATACGCCCCTGTTCGGCAAGCGTCGCCATGCGCGCCACCGAGCTGCCCAGCTCGCGAAAGTTACCCGGCCAGCGCGCCTGTGGCGAGCAGGTGAAGGCGAGATAATTTTCACGCGCGGTTTTATCAAAACGGATCTGCGTCTGCTGCTGCGCCGAGAAGCGCTGTAGCTCATATTCGACGTTCGGCGCGATATCCTCACGGCGCTCGGCGAGGCCCGGCAGCGCAAAGGCCCACATATTAATGCGCGCGTAGAGATCTTCGCGAAAGCGCCCTTCAGCGACCCACGTCGCCATATCGCGGTGCGTACCGGCGATCAGCTGGAAATCGCTCTGCACTTCTTTATCCGAGCCGAACGGGAAAAAGGTTTTTTCCTCAATCGCTTTTAGCAGCATCGCCTGCTCATCGAGCCCCAGCTCGGCTATCTCATCCAGAAACAGCACGCCGCCGTCGGCCTCGCGCAAAAGCCCTGGCCGCGCCTGTTGCGCGCCGGTAAAAGCGCCCTTCACGTGGCCAAACAGCGTCGACATCGCGTTATCGCCGCGAAGCGTCGCGCAGTTCACTGACACCAGCTTTCCCTGTACCAGATGCCGCGCCTGGCGCAGCTGGTAAATGCGCTTTGCGAGAAACGATTTCCCCGCGCCGGTCGGCCCCGTCAGCAGAATGGGCGCGGTGGATCGCAGCGCCACGCGCTCGATCTGGTCGATCAGGCGGTTAAAGGTGGCGTTACGGGTATCGATGCCGGATTTGAGAAACGATATCGACTGCTGCTGCTCGCGCTGGAAACGGCTCGTCAGCGTGGCATAGCGGCTTAAATCAAGGTCAATGACCGACGCCGTGCCGATGGTTTTCTGCTCTTCATCCTCGCCGTGGCGATCGGGGCTGGTCTGTAACAGCGCCGCCGGGAGATAACGCGCTTCGGTCAGCAGGAACCAGCAGATCTGCGCTACGTGCGTACCGGTGGTGATATGCACCAGATACTCTTCGTTATCGGTATCAAAGGGATAGCGCGTGGCGAAATCCAGCAGGGCGGCGTACACCTCCTCAAAATCCCACGGATCGTCCATCACCACGGTGTGTGGGCGCACTTCGGTATGCGGGGAAACGATCGCGATATCTTCCATGACCCGCTCTGCGAGCGACACGTCACTCGCCTGATACAGCAGTTCAAAGCGGTCGACAGGTAAACCGGGCTGCTGGCATAGCGCGACGGACGGGCGCCATTTATTCCAGCGGTTGGCGCGTTTACCGCGCCGGTCCAGCACGGTGCCCAACATGCCAATCACCACGCGACGCTTTTGCATGTTTTATCCTTAAAGATAAATAACGATATGGAAAGATAAATCATAACCCTTTCTGTTATGGCCGTCGCGCATCGCATTAAATATTTAATCATTAATAATCAATAGATTAAAAATTTATTTTTCCCTTAAGCGAAACTGGCACGCTTCTGGCAATTATGACGTTGTCAGCACGCTGGGTATGCAGGGGCTTATGACCCCGCCGGCGCACCAGGAACGGTAACACGTTATCCAGGGGGCGTTCCGCCAGTGCAATGACGCGGAAAACTGTCGGTTTTATCAGGTTCGACTCCTGAATTTTCGTTCTCCTTCCAGAGAAACATTAGAAGCAGTACCCCGGCGGTTGAGTCGTTAGCGACCGCCACACACTGACGCCGGTAACGGCGCCGGGCGGCAGGCAGAAAAGACCGGAACAGAGGTTGCTTCCCCCTCCCGCTTCGCGCCGTTATTCGCGTCAGCCACAACAGTAAGGGAAAAAAATGAATAACAAAGTGACGATTCGTAAGGGCCAGCTGGGTTTACTGGCAAAACAGGGCGATTTTTATCAGGTGCTGGAAGCGGGCGAGCATCGCCTGCCGTGGTTTAACAAACCGGACGTGACGCTGGTGGAGATGAACAGCGGCGACGTGGCGCCTGAACTGGCCGACTATCTGCGCCGTTTTCAGCCAGAATGGGTAGAGACGTATTGCCTGGCGGTCGATACCGCCGATAACGAAACCGCGGCGCTGTGGCGCAATAACGTGCTGGTGGAAATTATCCCGCCAGGCGCGCGCCGTCTCTTCTGGCGCGACGGCGACAGCCTGCGTGCCGCGCATATGGATACCAGCGACGTGCAGGTGCCGACGGAGATAATGACCGCGGTGCTGCAACCGCGCGGTCGCGATGCGGCGGTGAAAGGGCGCGACGCCATCCTGACCGTCAATGTGCCCGCCTGGCACGTGGGCGTGCTGAAAATCGACGGCGTCACCCAGCCGCTGCTGCCGCCAGGCTTAAGCGCGTACTGGAAAATCAACCATCTGGTGGAGGCGGAAGTCATCGATACGCGCCTTCAGGCGATGGAAGTGTCCGGTCAGGAGATCCTGACCAAAGATAAAGTGAACCTGCGCATTAATCTGGGGGCCAACTGGCGCTACCAGGAGGTGTTGCAGGCCTACAGCCAGCTCACTAAACCGCTGGAGCATTTATACCGCGAGCTGCAGTTTGCGCTGCGCGAGGCGGTCGGCACCCGCACGCTCGATGAGCTGCTGGAAAATAAACAGGTTATCGACGACGTAGTGAGCGCGCAGGTCATCGCACGCATGGCGCCGTTTGGTATCGAAGTGGCCTCGACCGGCGTAAAAGACATCGTGCTGCCGGGCGACATGAAAACGATTTTGTCGCGGCTGGTGGAAGCGGAGAAATCCGCGCAGGCCAATGTTATCCGCCGTCGTGAAGAGACCGCCGCGACCCGTTCGCTGCTGAACACCGCGAAAGTGATGGAAAACAACCCGGTCGCGCTGCGACTGAAAGAGCTCGAAACCCTGGAAAAAGTGGCGGAGCGTATCGATAAGATCTCCGTATTCGGCGGCCTGGATCAGGTGCTGCACGGGCTGGTACAGATTAAAGGGGTATGACAATGCAAGAAAATCACTATCAGACGCTGGCGCAGGCTAACGGCGCGCCGGTAAAAATGTGGACCCACGGCGTGCCGGTAGAGCCGGAAGCGCGTGAGCAACTGCTGAAAACGGCGAAAATGCCTTTTATTTTTAAACATCTCGCTGTGATGCCGGATGTGCATCTGGGTAAAGGCTCGACCATCGGCAGCGTGATCCCGACCAAAGGGGCGATTATCCCGGCGGCGGTAGGTGTGGATATCGGCTGCGGGATGATCGCGGTGCGCACGTCGCTGGTGGCGCGCGATCTGCCGGATAACCTGAGCGGGCTGCGCAGCGCCATCGAGCAGGCCGTCCCGCACGGGCGCACCACAGGACGCGGTCAGCGTGATAAAGGCGCGTGGTCGAACACGCCGCAGGATGTGGATCATCACTGGGCGCCGCTTGCATCGCGCTTTAAGCGCCTGACGGATAAATATCCCAACCTGTTGAAAACCAATAATCATCAGCATCTGGGAACGCTCGGTACGGGTAACCACTTTATCGAGATCTGCCTTGATGAGCAGGAGCGCGTCTGGGTGATGCTGCACAGCGGATCGCGCGGCGTGGGTAACGCCATCGGCACCCATTTCATCGGGCTTGCGCAGAAAGATATGCAGCGACACATTGCGAATCTGCCGGACCGCGATCTCGCCTATTTTGAAGAGGGCAGCAAGCATTACGCCGATTACATCGAGGCGGTCGAATGGGCGCAGGATTTCGCGCGCCAGAACCGTGAAGTGATGATGAACCGCGTGCTGGCGGCGCTCTCTGCCATCATTACAAAGCCGTTTATGACGCAGCAGGAGGCCGTGAACTGCCACCATAACTATGTGCAGAAAGAGACGCACTTTGGCGAAGAGATCCTGGTGACGCGCAAAGGGGCGGTATCGGCGCAGAAAGGCCAGATGGGGATCATTCCGGGCTCCATGGGCGCCAAAAGCTTTATCGTGCGCGGGCTGGGTAACGAAGAGAGCTTCTGTTCATGCAGCCACGGCGCAGGGCGCACCATGAGCCGTACCGCGGCGAAAAAACGCTTCACGGTGGAAGATCACATTCGCGCGACGGCGCACGTTGAGTGCCGTAAAGACAGCGAGGTGATCGATGAGATCCCGATGGCGTATAAAGACATCGAGGCCGTCATGGCCGCGCAATCGTCGCTGGTGGAGATCGTGCATACGCTGCGTCAGGTGGTATGCGTTAAAGGATAATGAAGGGTAACAACATGGAACTGAATGGTGTGGATGCCGCCATGCGCGAGCGCGTGCGGCAGGTGTTAAACGAGGTGGAGAAAAAGTATGGCGTGAAGGTGCTTTACGCCTGCGAATCGGGGAGCCGGGGCTGGGGCTTTGCCTCGCCGGACAGCGACTACGACGTGCGCTTTCTCTATGTGCATCCGCCGGAGTGGTATTTACGGGTCGATGCGCCGCGCGATGTTATCGAACTGCCCATCGACGACACGCTCGACGTCTGCGGCTGGGAGTGGCGCAAAGCGCTCGGGCTGCTCAAGCGGGCGAACCCGACGCTTATCGAGTGGCTCGATTCGCCGATAGTCTACCGGCAGGATGAGACTACAATCGGCGCGCTGCGCGATCAGGTGCCGCTCTGGTTCTCGGCTGAACGGGCGCGCTGGCACTACTACTCAATGGCCCGCAAAAACTTTCACAGTTATTTGCAGGGCGAGACGGTGCGACTGAAGAAATATTTCTACGTGCTGCGCCCGCTGCTGGCGGTGCGCTGGGTGGAAGCCGGTAAGGGCGCGCCGCCGATGCGTTTTCGCACGCTGCTGGATGGCACGGTGAGCGATCCGCTGCTGCGGGAAGAAATCGACGTACTGCTGGCGAGAAAGCAGCGTGCGGGCGAGGCTGAGTATGGCGCGGCGATGCCGCGGATACACGCGTTTATCGCCGCAGAACTGGCGCGCGGCGAAACCCCGCCTGAGCTGCCGCACAGCGAAAAAGCGCAGGCGAGTCTGTTAGATAAGCTGCTTTATGAAACGGTGATGGCCTGACAATGTCAGGCCATTTTTTTACTTATTCAAAAAGATTCTGGTGCAGCTTCTGGACGACCTGTTCGGCATCGTTGCCCGGCACCAGGAAGCAGAGGTTATAGCTCGACGCGCCGTAGCAAATCATGCGGATGTTAAACGGCTCCAGCACGCCAAACACCTCTTTGCCGACGCCGCAGGCTTTAGAGAGGTTGTTGCCAATCAGCGCCACCAGCGCCAGGTTTTCTTCCACCTCCACGCGGCAGAGCGAGGAGAGCTCGGTCAACAGCGCCTGAGTGAGCAGCGTGTCGCCGGTCGAGGTCGAGCCGGTGGTGTCGAGCGTCAGCGCCACGCTCACTTCCGAGGTGGTGATGAGATCGACCGAAATATTATGCCGCGCCAGGATGCTGAACACTTCCGCGAGGAAACCGCGCGAGTGCAGCATGTTCAGGCTATGGAGCGTCAACAGCGTTTGCTTACGGCGCAGCGCCAGCGCGCGGAACAGCGGCGGGTTGGTGGTTTTGTTGCACACCAGCGTGCCGCCCGCTTTCGGATCTTTACTGGAGCCGACAAACACCGGAATGTCGCTGCGCACGGCGGGCAGCAGCGTCGCCGGGTGCAGCACTTTCGCGCCGAACGTCGCCATCTCGGCGGCTTCTTCAAACGCGATTTCATCAATGCGTTTCGCGGCGGGCACCACGCGCGGATCGGTGGTGTAAATGCCCGGCACATCCGTCCAGATATCCACGCGGCGCGCTTTCAGCGCCTCGGCGAGCAGGGCGGCGGTATAGTCGCTGCCGCCACGGCCAAGCGTGGTGGTGCGTCCTTTGGCTTCGCTGCCGATAAACCCTTGGGTGATCACCAGCCCTTCCGCCAGACGCGGCGCGAGTTGCTGCGTGCAGAGTTCGGCAAGCGCCGCGACATCCGGCTCGGCGCGGCCGAAGCGGTCGCTGGTGCGCATCACTTTACGCACGTCAAACCAGCGCGCGTCCACGCCGCGCTCGCGCAGGATCTCGACAAACAGCAGGGTGGACATTAATTCGCCGTGGCTGACCAGCTCGTCGGTGAGCGCGGTTGAGGTCGCGAGCGACGCGGCTTCTGAAAGCGTGCCGATGTTTTCCAGCAGACGGTCAATTTCTTCGCGGATCACCGTTGGGTTTTGCAGGCGCTCCAGGATGTCGTACTGAATTTTGCGGATAGCGTCGAGCTTCACAAAACGCTCGGTCGCTTCGAGTCCTTCTGCCAGCGCCACCAGCAGATTAGTGATCCCGGCGGAAGCGGAAAGCACCACCAGACGGACGTGGCCGTCGTCCAGGACGACATCGGCGCTGCGGTTCATGGCGTCGAAATCCGCCACGCTGGTGCCGCCAAATTTAGCGACCACTAAAGAATCTGTCATAACAACCTCGTGTCAGGGCGCCATTCATCATGTATGGCGGAATCTGTTCAGCCTGGGCACAAGGAAAGCGCAGCAAAGGGGCGGACGCAGGAGGACAACACCAACGTTACGATACACCCAGAAGCGCTCCACCTTGCGAAACGTTCGACTGCCGTCGTTTCGGGTGACAGCCCAGGGGATTCAGCCCCTGCAGCCGATGACGCGCCTTACCAGACAGCACGCCACCTCGGCGTCGTTCCCCCTCACGTGTGGTCGTGGGACGGGTTCCTCGCACACGTTACCTGGCCGACGCGCCTCTTCCTTTGATTTTCTTCCTGTTTGTGGCTACGCGTGTGTTGGCTTTCCTCGCTCACCCCAGTCACATACTTTTGTATGCTCCCGGGGATTCGCTGCGTCGCCGCCTTCGCGTAACCCCAAACCGTTTGAAAATCGTGTTTATGTTCTGCTCGGGATTCGCTCGCTTACCGCCTTGCCACACCCCGAACTCCTCTGAAAAACGCTGACGCCGTGCGGTTGTCTTATCGCCGCAACACGGAAAACAAAAAGCGGGCGTCACTGGCGGCTTCAGGCTGCGTGAACGTTTGCTGAAACCGCGGAAAAAAGACCGGCCAGGCGTGCGCAGGGCGCGTCGGGCCGGTACTTATTCATAAATAAAGGGTTGGCCGGGGGGTTGTCAACGATACGGTCATGGGGATTTTTCATATTACGCAGGCTGCCAGGAAAATAACTTATAACGACTATACTTTTCTCTTGTCGCCTGGGAGGCTGGCGTCCGGCCTTATGATAAAAATCATCACAATTTCAGTGACTGGCGCTACAATCGACCGCAGTCACAATTCTCAAATCACAAGAGTATTGCTATGAAAAACATCAACCCAACGCAGACTTCTGCCTGGCAGGCACTACAAAATCACTTCGACGCGATGAAAGAGGTCACCCTCGCAGACCTCTTCGCCAAAGACGCTGACCGCTTCGGTAAATTCTCCGCCACCTTCAACGATCAGATGCTGGTGGACTACTCCAAAAACCGCATCACGGAAGAAACGCTCAGCAAACTGCTGGATCTCGCGAAAGAGACCGATCTGGCGAGCGCCATTAAATCCATGTTCTCCGGCGAGAAAATCAACCGCACCGAAGACCGCGCCGTTCTGCACGTGGCGCTGCGCAACCGCAGCAATACGCCGATTCTGGTTGACGGCAAAGATGTGATGCCGGAAGTGAACGCCGTGCTGGAGAAGATGAAAAAATTCTCCGAGGCGATTATTTCCGGCGAGTGGAAAGGCTACACCGGCAAGCCTATTACTGACGTGGTGAACATCGGTATCGGCGGCTCTGACCTCGGCCCGTTCATGGTGACCGAAGCCCTGCGCCCGTACAAAAACCACCTCAACATGCATTTTGTCTCCAACGTCGATGGCACCCACATCGCCGAAGTGCTGAAAAAGGTGAACCCGGAAAGCACCCTGTTCCTGGTGGCGTCCAAAACCTTCACCACCCAGGAAACCATGACCAACGCCCACAGCGCGCGCGACTGGTTCCTGAAAACCGCCGGTGACGAAAAGCACGTAGCGAAGCACTTCGCGGCGCTCTCCACCAACGCGAAAGCGGTTGGCGACTTCGGTATCGATACGGCGAACATGTTTGAGTTCTGGGACTGGGTCGGCGGCCGTTACTCCCTGTGGTCGGCGATTGGTCTCTCTATCATCCTGTCCGTAGGTTACGACAACTTTGTCGAGCTGCTCTCCGGCGCGCACGAGATGGACAAACACTTCTCCACCACGCCGTTTGAGAAAAACCTGCCGGTGCTGCTGGCGCTGATTGGCATCTGGTACAACAACTTCTTTGGTGCGGAAACCGAAGCGATTCTGCCGTACGACCAGTACATGCACCGCTTCGCGGCGTACTTTCAGCAGGGCAACATGGAATCCAACGGCAAATACGTTGACCGTGACGGCAACGCCGTGGATTACCAGACGGGCCCGATTATCTGGGGCGAACCGGGCACCAACGGCCAGCACGCGTTCTATCAGTTGATCCACCAGGGCACCAAACTGGTCCCGTGCGATTTCATCGCGCCGGCCATCACGCATAACCCGCTGTCTGATCATCATCCGAAGCTACTCTCTAACTTCTTCGCCCAGACCGAAGCGCTGGCGTTCGGTAAATCCCGTGACGTCGTAGAGCAAGAGTTCCGCGATCAGGGTAAAGATCCGGCACAGCTGGAAAACGTGGTGCCGTTCAAAGTGTTTGAAGGCAACCGTCCGACCAACTCCATCCTGCTGCGTGAAATTACCCCGTTCAGCCTGGGCGCGCTGATTGCGCTCTATGAGCACAAAATTTTCACCCAGGGCGCGATTCTGAATATCTTCACCTTCGACCAGTGGGGCGTGGAGCTGGGCAAACAGCTCGCTAACCGCATCCTGCCGGAGCTGGGCGATGATAAATCAGTCGACAGCCATGACAGCTCGACCAACGGCTTAATTAACCGTTATAAAGCCTGGCGCGGCTGATTTTAAATAAGCGTGAAAAATAAGCGTAATGATGCCGGCAATATGCCGGCATTTTTTTCTCAGATAAATCTTGTTGTTCGCCCGCGTCCCGCTACTCTTTAATCTTGAGGTTAATCCGAAAATCGCCTTGTCTGGCCTCTACACGTCTGAAGCCTTTCAGATAAACCGGATTTCCGTTTTGCAGGGATATATTATAACAACTTGAAAAACAGGGGATTTATATAAAATCCATTACGCCATCCTGCGCGGTTTGTCTAATTATCCTAAAACCCTGTGCCTATTTCCCTGTGTCGTAAACCGACAGAGGTTGTTGTGTATACTCGGAAGCGCCTGAAAAGCTTTTCGGGTAAATCTCCATTCATTCAATGAAGGGAAATTGATATGAAGAAAATCCTTAGTGGCGTTTTCGCCATTGCAGCGCTTGGCGCTGTCTCAGCCCAGGCTGCACCGGTTAGCGTCGGTGAAGCGGCAGGCTCAGCAGCGACCTCCGTGTCGGTTGGCAGCTCCAGCGCCAGCGCGTCAAGCACTGTAGGGTCAGTTGTCGGTGTGGCGCTTGCCGCCACCGGCGGCGGCGATGGTTCCAATACCGGGACCACTACCACCACCACCACCAGCACGACCACTCAGTAAACCCTTCGGGGGCTTTAACCATAACCACACTACGGTGTGGTTATTTTGACTTTTTTTGGGGAAATATCGTGAAGCGACTCGCGATTGTGTTGATGTGCCTGATGATTCAGGCCTGCTCCACCACGACCAAGGGACTCGGCAACTCACTCAGGCAAAGTATTTTCGGCCCGGATGGCGTGCAGCTTACGGATGACGATATCCAGAACATGCCCTACGCCAGCCAGTACATGACGCTGAATAACGGCCCGCAACTCTTTGTGGTTCTCGCTTTTTCTGAAAACGGCCAGCAAAAATGGGTGACGCAGGACCGCGCGACCATCGTGACGCAGCACGGGCGCGTCGTTAAAACCTTAAGCCTCGCCGACAACCTGATAGACATCAATAATCTGGCCGCCGACCCGCTGGTGCATGCCAACCAGATTATCGACGGCGCCAGCTGGACCCGCACTATGGGCTGGACCGAGCGTCATCAGGTGCGTTACGCCACCGCCCGTTCCACCTTCACCTGGGACGGTACCGATACCCTGAAAGTGGGCAGCGACATCACGCCGGTGCGCATTCTGGATGAAGAAGTGACCACAGAAGCCGCCACCTGGCACAACCGCTTCTGGGTGGACAGCGATGGACAGATTCGTCAGTCAAAACAATATCTGGGTGCGGGCTATTTTCCGGTCACCACCATTCTGTTGAAGGCAGCGAAATAATGAAAACCACACTTATCGCTTCGCTGATATTTAGCCTCGGCAGCTTTTGCGCTTTCGCCGATGGCACCATTACCGTTTATCGGGACCATGCACAGCCGCTAAAAGTCTCCGGCGCGAAACATCTCGCCGATCTGGTTTCTCAACCGCAGTTAACCGGCAGCTGGTGGCTGGGCGCGGTTATCAGCGAACGTCAGGCAAGCGTTGAGGCGCAGGCGCAGCATCAGGTGCTGCTCAATCGCCTGGCGTCTCTTGCCGCAGAAGAAAGCGGCGATGACGGCGCGGCGATTAATGGCGTGCGCCAGCAGTTACAGGCCATCAAAGTGACAGGCCGTCAGAGAGTGATCCTCGACCCGGATCGCGTGCGGGTGCGTCCACACAATAACCCGCCGCTGGAAGGCGACTACGAGTTATGGGTGGGCCCGCAGCCGTCCACCATTACGCTCGTCGGGCTTGTCAGCGCGCCTGGCAAAAAAACGTTTACCCCCGGTAAGCCAGTGACCGATTACCTGGATGAGGTCAGCCGTCTGAGCGGCGCCGAGCGCAGCTACGCCTGGCTGATTCAGCCGACCGGGCGCGTGGAAAAGGTGCCGGTGGCGTACTGGAATAAGCGCCACGTTGAGCCGATGCCCGGCAGCATTCTGTATGTCGGCTTCGCTGACCATACGTTTACCTCAGCGTATGACGGGCTGAACGAGCAAATCATCTCTTCTCTGACGCATCGGGTGCCGGATTAATGAAAAAACATTACTACTTCAGCCTGCTGGCGCTGGCGGTCGCTTCCGCCTGTCATGCCGAAACGTATCCGGCGCCGGTCGGCCCTTCGCAGACAGATTTCGGCGGCGTCGGCCTGATGCAGACGCCGACGGCGCGCATGGCGCGCGAGGGTGAGCTGAGTCTTAACTATCACGATAACGATCAGTATCGCTATTACTCAGCCTCCATTCAGCTTTTCCCGTGGCTTGAAACCACGTTGCGCTACACCGACGTGCGTACCCGTGAATACTCTAACGTGGATGCGTTCTCCGGCGATCAGACCTACAAAGATAAGGCGTTCGATCTCAAGCTGCGCCTGTGGGAAGAGGGCTACTGGCTGCCGCAGGTGGCGGTGGGCGCGCGCGATATCGGCGGTACGGGGCTGTTTGACGCCGAATATCTTGTCGCCAGCAAAGCCTGGGGCCCGTTTGATTTCTCGCTCGGTCTGGGCTGGGGTTATCTGGGAACGAACGGCAACGTGAAGAACCCGTTCTGCCAGTACGACGATAAATTCTGCTACCGCGACCCGAGCTACCAGCGCGCGGGCTCGATTGACGGCAGCACCATGTTCCACGGCCCGGCGGCGATTTTCGGCGGTATCGAATACCAGACGCCGTGGCAGCCGCTGCGCCTGAAGCTGGAGTATGAAGGCAACAACTACACCCAGGACTTCGCGGGCAAAATCGATCAGAAAAGCAAATTCAACGTGGGCGCGATTTATCGCGTCGCCGACTGGGCGGACGTTAACCTGAGCTACGAGCGCGGCAACACCGTGATGTTCGGCTTTACGCTGCGCACCAACTTTAACGATCTGCGCCCGTCCTATAACGATAACCGCCGCCCTGAGTACGATCCGCAGCCGCAGGACGCGATGTTGCAACACAGCGTGGTGGCGAACCAGCTCACCTCGCTGAAATACAACGCGGGCCTGAACGACCCGCAGATTCAGGTGAAGGGCGATACGCTCTACGTGACGGGCGAGCAGTATAAATACCGTGATTCGCGCGAAGGGATCGAGCGCGCCAACCGCATTATCATGAATGACCTGCCGGAAGGCGTGAACCGCATCCGCGTGACCGAAACGCGGCTCAATATGCCGCAGGTCACCACGGAAACCGACGTGGCGAGCCTGAAGCGTCATCTGGAAGGCGAACCGCTTGGCCATGAGACGCCGCTCGCGCAGCAGCGCATGACGCCGGTTGAAGCGGAAAACCCGGAGCAGGGCTGGTATATCGAGAAATCGCGCTTTAACGTCGCGATCAACCCAGTGCTGAACCAGTCCATCGGCGGCCCGGAAAACTTCTACATGTATCAGCTGGGCCTGATGGGCACCGCCGACTGGTGGATGACCGACCACCTGTTGACCTCCGGCAGCGTGTTTGTGAACCTGGCGAATAACTACGACAAGTTCAGCTACACCGACCCGAAAGACCGCTCGCCGCTGCCGCGCGTGCGTACCCGCGTGCGTGAATACGTGGAGAACAACTATTACGTTAACAACCTGCAGGCGAACTACTTCCAGCATCTGGGCGGCGATTTCTACGGCCAGATCTACGCAGGCTATCTGGAAACCATGTATGCCGGTGCCGGCGCGGAAGTGCTGTGGCGTCCGGTGGACAGCAACTGGGCGTTTGGCGTCAATGGCAACTACGTGAAGCAGCGTGACTGGACCAGCCCGCAGAACATGATGAAATTTACCGACTACAGCGTGAAAACCGGTCACCTGACCGCGTACTGGACGCCGCCGTTTGCGCAGGATGTGCTGATTAAAGCGAGCGTCGGACAGTATCTGGCGGGGGATAAAGGCGGCACGCTGGAAGTCTCGAAGCACTTCGACAGCGGGATTGTGGTGGGCGCGTACGCGACTATCACTAACGTGTCGCCGGAAGAGTACGGCGAGGGCGATTTCACCAAAGGCGTCTATGTGTCGGTGCCGTTTGATCTCTTCACCACCAGCCCGACCCGCAGCCGCGCCGCGATCGGCTGGACGCCGCTCACCCGTGACGGCGGCCAGATGCTGGGCCGTAAGTTCGATCTCTACAGCATGACCAGCGATAAGAGCCTGAATTTCCGGTAAGCGTACGGTGGGATCAGGTCCAGGGGACGGTGGGTGCGCTTCGCTTACCCACCCTACAAAGTAACCACCCTCGGGGATTTCGTAGGGCGGGTAAGCGCAGCGCACCCGCCACACGATTTTACGCTTACAGCCGCCGCAACAACCGCGCCGGGTTGCCGGCGTAAACCCCTTTCTCGGTAATCGACTTTGTCACCACGCTGCCTGCGCCAATGACCGCGCCGTCGCAAATCGACACCGCGAGAATGGTCGAATTGCTGCCAATCGATACGCCATCGCCAATCACAATCCGCCCCCAGTTTTCGCTGTTCGGATCCGGCTTGCCGTCGCGAAACATATCGTTGGCGAACATCACCCCGTGGCCGATAAAACACGCTTCGCCGATGGTCACGTACTCGCAAATAAACGTATGCGACTGCACCCGTGTGCCGCGCCCGATGCGGGAATGGCGCTGGATCTCTACAAACGGGCCGATAAAGACCTCATCGCCCAGCTCGCAGCCATACACATTGGCGGGCTGATAAATCACCACGTCGCGTCCGACGGTCACATCGCGCACGGCCACTTCGCGCAGTTCAGGCACGGGCGTCGTCATCACGCGCGCTCCCGCTCAACGCGCGCGACAATCTGCGCCAGCGCGGCGCGTGGGCTGGTGAGCAGTTTGGGATGGCTGAAATAACGCTCCGCGCCCGCCATGGAAGCCTGCGCCAGCGCCACGCAACCTGCGCCGCGCGCGAACGCCTGCTCAGCGGCCTGGGCGATGCGCTGATGAAAAGCCTCGTGCTGGCCGCTCTGAAACAGCGCCCAGGCGTCCGGGATAATCTCAACCCCAAGCGGCGTAGTAGGAGCGAGCGTGGCGCGAAACAGCGCGGCGGTGGGGTGCAGCGTGGTCGGCGCGGCGCAGAGCACCATCACCGGCTGTCCGGCGGTGGCCGCCGCCTGCGCCAGCGCGCGGTCAGCACGCATAATGCCTGGATCCTGCGCCAGGAAATCGGCAGCCGAGCCCAGCGTCGAGCAGGTCAGCAGCACCACGTCGGCGTCGGTGCGCAGATCCGCCAGCGCGGCTATCGTCTCTTTTTCAATCTCGGGCGTGACGCCGCCTGCGGCTTGCGCCTGTTCGAGCAGGTGCGGCATCACTTTATGGGTTAAGGCGTCTTGCGGAAGATTCAGCGCGCGGGCAGCCTCATCAAAAACCGCCACGTTGCTTTGCGCCGTATGCAGGCAGGCTATTTTCATTTTCTTTCCCTGTTATCAGTAAGCGTTACGATGCGCGGGCCTCTTACGGGCCAGGCGAAACCTGAACCTTTAACTATAGACGCTCGTGACGTTTTTAACGTCCGGGCTGGGCAAACGCGCATAAAAAAAGGCGGCACGAGGGCCGCCAAAAGTGACTTCTTAGTCAGGGATACAATGGTACTACAGTGGCAAAATAACGATGAAGAGGCTTAACCTTTAACGCCCCCCGCCGTGAGGCCGCTCACCAGCCAGCGCTGCGCCAGCAGGAAGACCACGGTAATCGGGATGGCTGACAGCACGGCCGCCGCCGCGAAATCGCCCCACAGGTAGTTTTGCGGGTTGAGATATTGCTGCATGCCCACCGCCAGGGTGTAGCTGTCGACATCGCGCAGCAGCAGCGAGGCGACCGGTACTTCGGTAATCGCGCCGATGAACGAAAGAATAAACACCACCGCCAGGATCGGCACCGACAGCGGGAGCAGCACCAGCCGGAACGCCTGCCACGGCGTCGCGCCATCCAGCGCCGCCGCTTCTTCAAGCGAGCCGTCGATAGTTTCGAAATAGCCTTTGATAGTCCAGACATGCAGCGCGATACCACCCAGATAGGCGAAGATCACGCCGCCGTGGGTGTTAAGCCCGATAAACGGAATGTACTGGCCGAGCCTGTCAAACAGCGCGTAGAGCGCTACCAGCGACAGCACCGCCGGGAACATCTGGAAAATCAGCATGCCTTTGAGCAGCGCGCCTTTACCCGGGAAACGCATACGGGCGAAGGCATAGGCGCAGGTAGTGGAGAGCGCCACGATGCCTGCCGCGGTAATGACCGCGATTTTCACCGAGTTCCACAGCCACAGCAGCACCGGGAACGGCGGCGGCGTTACGCGGCCATCGGCGTGCTCTACGCTGAAACCGAGCGCCAGCCGCCAGTGTTCCCAGGAGATTTGATCCGGGATAAGGCTCCCGGTCGCGAAGTTGCCGGGGCGCAGCGAAATCGCCACGACCATCAACAGCGGAAACATAATGGCGGCGATAAAGGCCAGCAGCAGCAGGTGTGTCGCCAGCAGACGCAGCTTTTGCGATTTGGGTTGAACCATAGCCATGTGGGATCTCCTTAATCAAACTTAATGCGCGTGGCTTTGAGGTTCACGACCGCCAGCGCGCCCACCAGCAGGAAGATAAGCGTGGCGATAGCCGCTGCGAGGCCAAAGTCCTGACCGCCGCCGCCTTCAAAGGCGATACGCCAGGTGTAGCTCACGAGCAAGTCGGTATAGCCCGCAGGCGTCGTGGTGCCGATGCGGTCCGGGCCGCCGTTGGTCAACAGCAGGATCAGCACGAAGTTATTAAAGTTAAACGCGAAGCTTGCGATCATCAGCGGCGTTAGCGGCTTGATAAGCAAAGGGAACGTGATTTTAAAGAAGTTCTGGAACGGGCCTGCGCCGTCCATCGCAGAGGCTTCATACAGATCGTCCGGAATTGCTTTCAGCAGCCCCATGCACAGGATCATCATGTACGGGTAGCCAAGCCAGGTGTTAACGATAATGATCATGGTGCGCGCCGTGGTCGGGTCGGTAAACCACGCCGGTTTGATGCCAAACAGCGCGCTCAGCATCATGTTGATCTCACCAAAACTCTGGTTGAACAACCCTTTGAAAATCAGGATAGAAATAAACGACGGGACCGCATAGGGGAGGATAAGCAACACGCGGTAGATGGCTTTGCCCTTCAGCGATTCCCACTGCACCAGGCACGCCAGCACCATGCCGACCGCCACGGTCAGCACGACGGTCAGCGCCGCGAAGACGACCGTCCAGACGAAAATCGCCATAAACGGCTTTTGAATGCCTTCATCGGCAAAGACGCGTAAGAAGTTATCCCAGCCAATCGTCACGGTATAACCGGGGCTCAGCTTTTCATCGCCCCACTGGCCATCGGCGTTAACCGACTGATAAAAGCCAATCTCATTATTCGGGCGGTACTTCACGCCGCTCTGGTTGTTGGTGAGCGTGCCGTCACCGGCGAGCGTATAGAGCGGACGGGTGCCGGAGAACTGGCGCAGCGAACTCATGACGAGCTGGCTTTCGTCAGGCAGTTCGGCGGTTATCTGGTTCAGCGCCTGGCGATTCTGAGTGATCACGCGCAGGCTGGCGCGTTCGCCTTCCGGCAGGGCCGGCGCGGCGGTAAGTTTCAGTTTCTGCTCGCCGCCAAATTTAAACGGCTCTGAGAGGAAGTATTTGCCGCTGGCACCGTCAGTGAGCGCCAGTCGCCACTGCTCGCCTGCGGGATACAGGCCAAAGGCATAGCTTTCGCCCGCCTGGTATTTACGGTCCATCAGCACGTCACGCGCGCGCTCCTGGGTGAGCTGGTTGGTGCTGCTGTAGTTGGTAAAGGCGATGGCGATGGTGCAGGCCAGCGGGAAGAGCACGAACAGCCCCATGCCCGCGAGCCCCGGATACACATAGCGCCACGCATAGGCGCGGCGATTCGCGAAAATATAGAGGCCAGCCGAGCTTAAAATCAGCGTCATGATGGCGAACAGGTATTCCCCCTGTGCGTACATTAAAACGACAAGGTAACCCACCAGTAAGCCCAGCAGACCAATCGCCGACCACTTCAGCGCGTCGCTTTGCCACCAGTGTTTCTTTTTAATGACATCCATGGGGATAATCCTCAACAACGATGAAAACGTAGGTGTGGCCGTGCCACGATGCAACTCTTTACAGGGTGTGGCGGGGGCGTTTCGCTTACCCGCCTGCTTGTGTTCGTGGGTGCGCTACGCTTACCCACCCTACCTGGCGTTTGTGGGGGCGTTTCGCTTACCCACCGTCTGTCTCTGTGAATGGTTTGGTAGGGCGGGTAAGCGAAGCGCCACCCGCCGTTTGCCGCTATCGCTTACTTGGCGATACGGGTTTGTGCGTCTTTCAGCGCTTCATCGACGGTCTGACGACCGGTGACGGCGTTCACTACCGCGGTACGTACGGCATACCAGAACGCAGACATTTGCGGCACGTTAGGCATAATTTCGCCGGTTTTCGCGTTCGCCATGGTGGCGGCGATGCGCGGATCTTTCTCCAGCTTCTCCTGGTAAGATTTCAGCGCGACGGCGCCCAGCGGTTTGTCTTTATTCACCGCTTCCAGGCCCTGATCGGTCAGCAGGTAGTTTTCCAGGAACTCTTTCGCCAGCTCTTTGTTCGGGCTGGCCGCGTTGATACCCGCGCTCAGCACGCCGACGAACGGTTTAGACGGCTTGCCTTTGAAGGTCGGCAGCTGCGCCACGCCATAGTTAACTTTGCTCTTGTCGATGTTGGCCCACGCCCACGGACCGTTGATGGTCATGGCGGTATCGCCTTTGTTGAACGCCGCTTCCGCGATGGAGTAGTCGGTGTCAGCGTTCATGTGTTTATCTTTGATAAGCTCGACCAGGAAGTTCAGGCCCGCTTTGGCGCCCGCGGTGTCGACGCCGACGTTTTTCACGTCATATTTGCCGTTTTCAAACTTAAAGGCATAACCGCCGTCAGCGGCAATAATCGGCCACGTGAAGTACGGTTCCTGAAGGTTAAACATCAGCGCGCTCTTGCCCTTCGCCTTCAGTTCTTTATCGAGTTTCGGGATCTCTTCCCAGGTTTTCGGCGGATTTGGTACGAGGTCTTTGTTGTAGATCAGCGACAGCGATTCCACGGCAACCGGGTAGGCAATGATTTTGCCGTTATAGCGCACCGCGTCCCAGGTGAACGGATAAATCTTGTCCTGGAATGCTTTCTCCGGCGTGATTTCCGCCAGCAGGCCAGATTGCGCGTAGCCACCAAAACGGTCGTGCGCCCAGAAGATAATGTCCGGGCCGTCGCCGGTTGCCGCTACCTGCGGATATTTCTCTTCCAGTTTGTCCGGGTGTTCAACAGTGACTTTAATGCCGGTGTCTTGTTCAAACTTCTTACCCACTTCGGCCAGGCCGTTATAGCCTTTATCACCGTTGATCCAGATAACCAGCTTACCTTCTTCGATCTTGGCCAGAGCAGAGGCAGAAAAGAGCGCCGTCGTCAGCGCTGAGAGGGCGAGGAGGCGTACGCCGCTTTTAATTTTCATAACTCCTATCCTTTTAGTGGTTTGCGCGTGGATACACGTATTGGCTTTACGTGTAACAGTCTGGGCATCTGGCAAGCGCTTCTCATCCTCCTTTCCTCTACGCCCCACCGCTTCGTAGTGTGATCTACGTAACATAAGTGGATTTTCTGTGGCCCCGCGCACAGAAAACCGCTGCGTTTTTTGCCGCTTGCATCACGAAAATCGCCGGGGGCCGCCCGGCCGCAGGACAGCTGCCGCCCCCTCATCCTCCCGTCTCCTCCCCCATAAAAAAGGCAGGGGTGGAGGATGGCTTGCCTTCATCTGAAGGGCATAGTGCCGTCAACGTGTTTTTCCCGTGAAATCGGGTGAAGTAAACAAGGGAGAAGGGAATGGCAGGCGTTCAGCTTCGCAACGTAACAAAAGCCTGGGGCGACGTTGTGGTGTCGAAAGATATCAACCTCGACATTACCGAAGGCGAGTTTGTCGTATTTGTCGGGCCGTCGGGCTGCGGAAAATCAACGCTGCTGCGTATGATTGCCGGGCTTGAGACCATCACCAGCGGCGATTTGCATATTGGCGGCAAGCGTATGAATGACGTGCCGCCTGCCGAGCGCGGCGTGGGGATGGTGTTTCAGTCTTACGCGCTCTATCCGCATCTGTCCGTGGCCGAAAACATGTCTTTCGGCCTGAAGCTGGCAGGCGCCCGTAAAGAAACCATCAACCAGCGCGTCACGCAGGTGGCGGAAGTGCTGCAACTGGCGCACCTGCTGGACCGTCGCCCGAAGGCGCTTTCCGGCGGCCAGCGTCAGCGTGTGGCTATTGGCCGTACGCTGGTGGCGGAGCCTTCCGTGTTCCTGCTCGATGAGCCGCTCTCAAACCTGGACGCCGCGCTGCGCGTGCAGATGCGTATTGAGATCTCCCGTCTTCATAAGCGCCTTCAGCGCACCATGATTTACGTCACCCACGATCAGGTCGAAGCGATGACGCTCGCTGACAAAATCGTGGTGCTGGACGCAGGCCGCGTCGCCCAGGTGGGCAAGCCGCTGGAACTCTATCATTACCCGGCCGATCGCTTCGTCGCGGGCTTTATTGGCTCGCCGAAAATGAACTTCCTGCCGGTGAAAGTCACCGCCACCGCTATCGATCAGGTGCAGGTGGAACTGCCGAACCGCCAGCTGGTCTGGCTGCCGGTGGAAAGTACCCATGTTCAGGTGGGGGCCAACATGTCCCTTGGCATCCGCCCCGAACACCTCCTGCCGAGCGATATCGCCGATGTAACGCTTGAAGGCGATGTGCAGGTGGTCGAACAGTTAGGTCATGAGACTCAGATTCATATCCAAATCCCTGCGCTGCGTCAGAACCTGGTCTACCGCCAGAATGACGTCGTGCTGGTAGAAGAGGGCGCCACATTCGCTATCGGCTTGCCGCCGGAGCGTTGTCATCTTTTTCGGGAAGATGGCACCGCCTGTCGTCGGTTGCATAAAGAGCCGGGCGTTTAAGCGCCCCCGCTTACAAAGAAAAGCAATGATCTCAGGAGATAGAATGATGATAACTCTGCGTAAACTCCCTCTGGCTGTGGCCGTGATGGCGGGCATCTTCGCCGCTCAGGCCTCCGCTGTGGACTTCAAAGGTTACGCCCGTTCCGGCATCGGCTGGACCGGTAGTGGTGGCGAACAGCAGTGCTTCCAGGCAACAGGTGCCGGCGCTAAATACCGTTTGGGTAACGAATGTGAAACCTATGCGGAACTGAAGTTCGGTCAGGAAGTATGGAAAGAAGGCGACAAGAGCTTCTATTTCGATACTAACGTGGCCTATTCCGTTGCGCAGCAGAACGACTGGGAAGCGACCAGCCCGGCGTTCCGCGAAGCTAACGTACAGGGTAAAAACCTGATTGACGCGCTGCCGGGTTCAACCATCTGGGCCGGTAAACGCTTCTATCAGCGTCACGACGTTCACATGATCGACTTCTACTACTGGGATATCTCCGGCCCGGGCGCAGGTCTTGAAAACGTCGATCTGGGCTTTGGTAAGCTCTCTGTTGCGGCAACCCGCTCCTCTGAAGCTGGCGGCTCCGCAACCTTCCAGAGCGACAGCATTTATGACTATAACAAGAGCACGGCTAACGACGTTTTTGACGTTCGCTTAGGCAGCCTGGAAGTGAACCCGGGCGGTACGCTGGAACTGGGTGTCGACTACGGCCGTGCCAACGCGCGTGACGACTACTATCTGGCTGACGACGCGACCAAAGATGGCTGGATGTTCACCGCAGAACACGTTCAGACTATCGGTACCGGCTTTAACAAATTTGTCGTTCAGTATGCGACAGACGCACTGACCTCTCAGGGTAAAGGCCTGTCTCAGGGTTCTGGCATTGGCATCAGCGACACCGATCCTAAGTTCGCGTATGCGCAGAACAACAACGGTCACATGCTGCGTTTAATCGACCACGGCTCAATTTCCATGGGCGATCGCTGGGACATGATGTATGTCGGTATGTACCAGGACATCGACTGGGATAACAACAACGGCACCCGCTGGTGGACCGTAGGCGTGCGCCCGATGTTCAAATGGACGCCTATCATGAGCACCCTGCTGGAAGTTGGTTATGACAACGTGAAATCCCAGCGTACTGACGAAACCAACAACCAGTACAAAATCACCCTGGCGCAACAGTGGCAGGCAGGCGACAGCATCTGGTCTCGCCCGGCGCTGCGTGTGTTCGCAACCTATGCCAAGTGGGATGAAAAATGGGGCTATGACCGTGAGGGCAACCCGAGCAATAACGCCAACTATGGCTACGCGGTTAAAGATGGCTTTAACGGTGGCAGCTTCGGTCGCGGCGACAGCGATGAGTGGAGCTTCGGCGCCCAGATGGAAATCTGGTGGTAATCACGCGTAATTGCAGTAACAAGAGGGGCGCAAGCCCCTCTTAACCCTCATTGAAAAGTACCGATTTTCGGGAAGCGCGCTATTGCCTGGCTACCGTTTCCCTTTCCATCCGAGGTAATAAAAATGAAAAAACGTCTCGTCGCATTATGCTTAAGCGCAGGGCTGCTTGCAGGCCTGCCCGCCGTCAGTTTCGCTGATGTGAATATCGTGCCGCAGAACACCTCCGCCGCGCCGTCTGTTCCGGCGGGTGAGTTACAGCGCCTGACCTGGACGCCTGTCGCGCAGTCGCAGACCCAGACGACCGATCTCGCCGCCGTAGGGCAGACCCTCAACGTACCGGGCATTACCGGTAAAGTCGCCGCCTATAGCGTGCCGGCGAACATCGGCGAACTGACCATTACGCTTACCAGCCTTGCGAACAAGCAGACCGGCATTTATGCCCCGAACGTGCTGGTGCTGGATCAGAACTTAACGCCTGCCGCCTACTTCCCGAGCAGCTATTTTACCTATCAGGAGCCGGGCGTGGTGTCTGAAGACCGCCTCGAAGGCGTCATCAAGCTGACGCCAGCGCTGGGACAGCAGAAACTGTATCTGCTGGTCTTTACCACGCCGCAGGATCTGCAGAAGACGACGACCATGACCAACCCGGCGAAGGCTTACGCCAAAGGGGTGGGTAACGCCGTGCCGGATATCGCCGATCCAGTGGCCCGTCACACGCCTGACGGCAAGCTTAAAGTGAAAGTAAGCACTAACTCCGCATCCAGCGTTCTGGTCGGCCCGCTGTTTGGCTCCTCCGGCCCGTCGTCTGTGACGGTCGGCAACACCGCAGCACCTGCAACCGCCTATTCCGCTCCGGCGCCTGCCGCACCGGCTGCTGCGCCAGCGCCCGCCGCGAAGCGCGAACCGGTACTTAACGACACCGAAGCCTATTTCAATCGCGCCATTAAGGACGCCGTCGCTAAAGGCGATGTCGATAAAGCGCTGAAACTGCTGGATGAAGCTGAGCGCCTCGGCTCCACCACGGCTCGTCAGACTTTTATCAGCAGCGTAAAAGGCAAGGGGTGACAGTCTCCCCACGCTGCTGATGTTTGCAACACCTGGTGCGCTTGCGCGCACCTTTTTTCCTGGCGCAGCATGCCGTTCTGTTGCACCCATGTTGCGCTTTTGTTCGTACTCCTTGTTTCCCCGCCCCCGTTTTGCCGGTTCTGCGTTACAATACGTCCACTTTTGGCCCCGGAGAGTCACGCATGTCCCATCCCGCGCTGAGACAACTGCGCGCGTTGTCCTTTTTTGACGATATCAGCACGCTTGATAGCGCACTGCTCGACTGGCTGATGCTGGAAGACTCCATGACCCGCCGTTTCGAGAGTTTTTGCGATCGCGTGACGGTCGAGATGCTGTTTGAAGGCTTTGTCGGCCCTGAGGCGCTGGAGGAAGAGGGGGCATTTTTACCTCATGAGCCGCGCTACTGGCTGCGCGAAATCCTGCTGTGCGGCGACGGCGTACCGTGGCTGGTCGGGCGCACGCTGGTGCCGGAGTCTACACTGTGTGGGCCAGAACTGGCGTTGCAGCAGCTTGGCACCACGCCGCTGGGTCGTTATCTGTTTACCTCATCCACCCTTACGCGTGACTTTATCCAGCCGGGCCGCAGCGAGGCGCTCTGGGGGCGTCGCTCCCTGTTGAGGCTGTCCGGCAAGCCGCTGCTGCTGACCGAACTGTTTTTACCCGCATCACCCTTGTACGGAGAGGAAAAATAATGGAGTGGAGCCTGACGCAGAATAAGCTGCTCGCCTATCACCGCCTGATGCGCACCGATAAGCCGATCGGCGCGTTACTGCTGCTCTGGCCGACGCTGTGGGCGCTGTGGGTGGCGTCGCCCGGCGTGCCGCCGCTGTGGATCCTGGCGGTGTTTGTGGCGGGCGTCTGGCTGATGCGCGCCGCAGGCTGCGTGGTGAATGATTATGCCGACCGCAAATTTGACGGGCACGTGAAGCGCACGGCGCACCGGCCTCTGCCGAGCGGCGATGTGACCGAAAAAGAGGCGCGCAATCTGTTCGTCATCCTGGTGCTGCTGTCGTTTTTGCTGGTGCTGACGCTGAATGTGAAAACCATTTTGCTCTCGGTCGCGGCGCTGGCGCTGGCCTGGATGTACCCTTTCATGAAGCGCTATACCCATCTGCCGCAGGTCGTGCTTGGCGCGGCGTTTGGCTGGTCGATTCCGATGGCGTTTTGCGCGGTGAGCGAGTCGCTGCCGTTAAGCTGCTGGCTGATGTTTTTCGCGAATATCTGCTGGGCGGTGGCGTACGACACCGAATACGCGATGGTCGATCGCGACGATGACGTGAAAATCGGCGTAAAGTCGACGGCTATTCTTTTCGGACGCCACGATAAGCTGATTATCGGGCTATTGCAGATTGCCGTGCTGGCGCTGCTGGGCGTGGTGGGCTGGCTGAACGGGCTGGGCGCGTTTTATTATGCAAGCCTTGCAGGCGCAGGCGCGCTGTTTATCTGGCAGCAGAAAATCATTGCCGGACGCGACCGCGACGCCTGTTTCCGCGCCTTTTTGAATAATAACTATGTAGGGCTGTTAGTATTTATTGGCCTGGCGCTGAGTTATTTGAAATTCTGAAAGAGAAGCGGGGAAACCCGTTTTTTTATTCGCGGTAGTGCTGTGACGGCGGGTGCGCTGGCGCTTACCCGCCCTACGATAACCGCTAAGAAGACGATCCGGGACGGGTAACCGCCGTTGATATCAATGACCGTCCTGATAATCCGTAGGGCGGGTAAGCGAAGCGCACCCGCCAGCATCAACGATCGCCATCAATGCCAGCCGCCACGCTGCGCGCCAATAAAAAAGGCGGGTTTCCCCGCCTTTTCACTGCCAACGATTACGCTTAATCACGCGCTCGCTTGTGCCGCCGCGCTCTCGATTGTCAGCCTCACATCGGACGTCATCAGCTCCGCCAGCATCTGATAAACCTTCATGGTTTCCGCCGGTTCGGCATCGCCGGTATCGCTGATATAACCTTCATCACGCAGGGTCAGCACCAGCGTTGAGAACACCGCTTTATCGAAGAACTCCGGCGCGTTAATGCCGTGCAGCACGGAAAGACGCTGAGCCACGGTGCGGCTCTCTTTCTCAAGCGTTCCGCGGTTGATGGACGGGTTAGCGCTCAGCAGCCAGAAGGTGATCGCGTAGCGTTGCAGCGTTTCGCGCACGCCTGCGGCCAGCAGTTGCAGCGTACGGGAGCGCGCCGGGTTCACCTGTAGCCAGACGTCGTCGGCAAGGATCAGCCCCTGCTGCGCCAGCTCATTGATCAGCGCGTCGACAACCGCTGACACCTCTTCTTTTTCCCAGCGCAGGAACAGCTCCGTCTTCAGCATCGGGAACAGCAGTTCAACCTGCTGCTGCACCGCTTCACGGCTGATGCGACGATGTTGCGTCACGATAGCGGCGATAAGCGAAGGCAACACCAGCATATGCATGATGTTATTGCGGTAATAGGTCATCAGCACCGCCTGCTCGCGCGGCAGCACGATGATATCGCCGATCGTATCCTTCTCGACATCGAACTTGTTCATCTGCAACGCGTGCTCGATGAGCTGCGTCGCCGTAGCGTCCGGCACCGTGGCATCTGAGGCGTACGGCACGTTACGCAGCAGGCTCAGGTAGCAATCCAGCTGTTCGGTTAACTGCTCGCGCGTTAACGAACGCTGACGCGACGCCAGCAGCGCGGTACAACACAGGTTCATGGCGTTAGCCGCGCCCGCATTGTTGATGCGCACCATCAGCTGTGAGGCAATCTCATTCACCGTCGGGGTCAGCCACGCCGGGCGGACGGCTTCGATCGGGTCGATGGAATCGCGCCACTCCGGCACGTGCTGGTTCAGGAAGGTCATCAGCGGTAGCGGTTCGCCGAAGTTCACATAACCCTGGCCCAGGTTACGCAGCTTGCTTAAGCCGCGCAGCATCTGCAGCAGGCTCTCTTTCTCTTTGGTGGCGCCGCGCAGCTCTTTCGCGTAAGTGCCCACTTCCATCACATGCTCATAGCCAATGTAAATCGGCACCAGCGTAATCGGGCGTGTACCGCCGCGCAGCATCGCCTGGATGGTCATCGACAGCGTGCCGGTTTTCGGGTCGAGCAGACGACCGGTGCGCGAGCGCCCGCCTTCCACGAAATACTCGACCGAGTAGCCACGGCTGAATAGCTCGCCGAGATATTCGCGAAACACCGTAGAATAAAGCTTGTTGCCCTTAAAGGTGCGGCGAATAAAGAACGCGCCCAGACGGCGGAAAATCGGCCCGGCGGGCCAGAAGTTCAGGTTAATGCCTGCGGCGATATGCGGCGGCACCAGCCCCTGATGATAGAGCACGTAAGAGAGCAGCAGATAGTCCATGTGGCTGCGGTGGCAGGGCACATAGACAATCTCGTGGCCGTCGTGGGCCAGTTGGCGCACTCGCTCGGCGTTATGGACGTTAATGCCCTGGTAGAGACGGTTCCAGGTAAAACCAAGCACGCGGTCGGTAAGGCGAATCGCCTCGTAAGAGAAGTTTGCGGCGATCTCTTCCATTAACGCGACGGCGTTCTGCTGGGCTTTCTCGTGCGAGATTTTTTTGGTGCGCGCTTCGTCTTCAACGGCGCGAGCGATAGCTTTTGACGAGAGCAGCTTGTTGAAGAGATCCTGGCGCGCAGGCAGGCGCGGGCCGACGGCGGCGAGGCGCTGGCGGGCGAAATGCATCCGCGCCACGCGGGCCAGTTTCTGGGCGATACGCTTATCGGTACCGTGCTCGGTCGCCATGCGGCGCAGCGACACAGGCGGTGAGAAACGCACAAAGCTGTCGCGGCCCAGCCAGGAGACGGCGAAGAATTTTTGAATGCCGTTGAGCATGCGCAGCGGCGGGTTTTCCTCGCCTTTTTCGCGCCCCGGCGAGCGGCCGAACATGACCGACACCGGCACCATCTGGACGTCGAGGTCCGGGTTGCTGCGGTGCAGATCGAGATAGTTGTGGAACAGCTTGATCGACTCTTCCTTTGGCGTGTAGTAAGTAAACACGCGGGGGCCGCCATGGATAAACACATAGCGCGGCAGTTCGGTGCCGTCGATAACCAGCGGTTCCAGCGGATCCGGCAGATCGTGCTCCAGGCACTGGGCCCGCAGCGTCAGGAGATCCGCCTTCGAGTTATACGGCAACACATACATGATGGGGCGTGACGTATCGAGCCCAAGTTCGGGGCAGGGCGCCGCCGGGATGGACTTGCTTTTTACCAGCACGCTTAATGGTAAATTAAGTAATTTGTAGTAAATTCGTGGCCAACCGGACATAAACGATGTAAAGCCTCTGGTTAATAATGCAATTGCGGCGCAAGAATATCAGAAACTCCATAGAATTTCTGTGGTGCTTCTTTATCGAAGCGCATTAGCATTGACGCCTGAATTTAAAAAAGGTTTCTTGTCATGGCCAATAACACCACGGGGTTAACCCGAATTATTAACGCTGCCGGCTATTCCTGGAAGGGATTACGCGCCGCCTGGAAAAATGAAGCTGCATTTCGCCAGGAAGGGGTCGCCGTGATAGCGGCCATTCTTATCGCCTGCTGGCTGGATGTAGACCCGATCACCCGCGTGCTGCTGATTGGCTCCGTAACGCTGGTGATGATCGTTGAAATACTCAACAGCGCCATCGAAGCGGTGGTCGATCGCATCGGCCCTGAATTTCATGAACTTTCGGGGCGCGCCAAGGATATGGGCTCCGCCGCGGTCCTGCTGTCGATTATCCTCGCGCTGGTCGTGTGGGTCACGCTGCTCTGGCAGCATTTGCGATAAGTTTTCCAGAAATCGCGAAAGAAGCGCTTTTTTAACCGGTTATGGTTTTAAAATCACCTTTAGCTGTATATACTCACAGCATAACTGTATATGCACCCAGGGGGCGGAATGAAAGCATTAACTACCAGGCAACAAGAGGTGTTTGATCTCATTCGGGATCATATCAGCCAGACCGGCATGCCGCCTACACGTGCGGAAATCGCGCAGCGTCTGGGTTTCCGTTCGCCAAACGCGGCGGAAGAACACCTCAAGGCGCTGGCGCGTAAAGGGGTACTTGAAATAGTCTCCGGCGCGTCGCGCGGTATTCGTCTGCTGCAGGAAGAAGAAACCGGCCTGCCGCTGGTGGGGCGCGTCGCCGCGGGCGAGCCGCTGCTGGCGCAGCAGCATATCGAAGGCCACTATCAGGTTGATCCAGGCCTGTTTAAGCCGAACGCCGATTTCCTGCTGCGCGTTAGCGGGATGTCGATGAAAGATATCGGGATTATGGACGGCGACCTGTTAGCGGTTCATAAAACGCAGGATGTGCGCAACGGCCAGGTTGTGGTCGCGCGTATTGATGATGAAGTAACGGTAAAACGCCTGAAAAAACAGGGTAATGTCGTTGAGCTGTTGCCGGAAAACAACGAGTTCAAACCTATCGTTGTCGATCTGCGCGAGCATAACTTCTCTATCGAAGGTCTGGCGGTCGGCGTGATCCGTAACGGCGAATGGCTCTGAGGCCCTTCCCGGCTTCCTGACGCCGCATTACCGTAACTGGCCCGCCCCGGTTACGGTAATGGCTCCTCCGCGCAACTCATGCGCTTTATACTTTTCCTTCTTCGCGTAACGGCATCGGAACGCCATATGCCTTTTCTCACTCCTACCGATAAAGCTCTCTGGCGCCTCGCGCTGCCAATGATTTTCTCCAATATCACCGTGCCGTTGCTGGGCCTGGTGGATACCGCCGTGATTGGTCATCTCGACAGCCCCGTCTATCTGGGCGGCGTCGCCGTTGGCGCGACGGCCACCAGCTTCCTGTTTATGCTGCTGCTCTTTTTACGTATGAGCACCACCGGGTTAACCGCCCAGGCGTTTGGCGCGCGCGATCCGGCAGCGCTGGCCCGCGCGCTGGTGCAGCCCATGGCGCTGGCGCTTATTGCCGGGGGGCTGATTATCGCGCTGCGCGAGCCGCTCATTCATCTGGCGCTGCATATTACCGGCGGCAGCGACGCCGTATTGGCGCAGGCCAGACGGTTTCTGGAGATTCGCTGGCTCAGCGCGCCCGCGTCGCTTGCCAACCTGGTGTTGCTGGGCTGGCTGCTCGGTGTTCAGTACGCCCGCGCGCCGGTTATCCTGCTGGTGGTCGGGAATTTGCTTAACATTGCGCTCGATCTCTGGTTCGTCATGGGGCTTGGCCTTAACGTCCAGGGCGCGGCGCTGGCGACGGCGATAGCGGAATATGTGACGCTCGGCATCGGGTTGATGATGGCGGCCCGCGTGCTGCGTCTGCGCGGCATTACCTTGTCGATGCTGAAAACCGCATGGCGCGGCGGCATCGGCAGGCTGCTTAAGCTTAATCGCGACATCATGCTGCGCTCGCTCTTGTTGCAGATCTGCTTTGCCTCGGTCACCGTGTTTGGCGCCCGGCTTGGCAGCGATATTGTCGCCGTTAACGCCATTCTGATGACGCTGTTAACCTTCACGGCTTATGCGCTCGACGGCTTCGCGTATGCGGTGGAAGCCCATGCCGGGCAGGCATTCGGCGCGCGGGATAAATCGCAGTTGCACAGCGTCTGGCGCGCGGCGTGCCGCCAGGCGGGCATGGTCGCGCTGGCATTCGCGCTGCTTTATGCCGTGGCGGGTCAGTATATTGTGTCGCTGTTAACCTCACTGCCGTCATTGCAGGCGCTGGCGCAGCCCTATCTCTTCTGGCAGGTGATTTTGCCGGTGGTCGGCGTCTGGTGTTATCTGCTGGATGGGATGTTTATCGGCGCGACGCGCGGGGCGGAGATGCGCAACAGTATGGGCGTCGCGGCGCTCGGCTTTGGCCTGACGCTCCTGACGTTGCCGCGGCTTGGCAACCATGGATTGTGGCTTGCGCTTACCGTTTTTCTGGCGCTGCGCGGGCTGTCGCTCGGTTATTTATGGCGTCGCGGTCGCTTGCTGGATTCAGCGTGATCGCTGGAATTACATCGCTGCGGACAAGAGAAAAATCGTCGGTTCCAGCGCTTCGTTATGGTTAAAGATTCTGAATATCCCGCCAGAGGTGAAATTGACGTCTAAACTGAGTAGTACGTTCAGCAAATGATGACATGACCCGAGCTGAACCCCCACAGGAAAACCTGTGAGACTGATTCACTACCGAATGTTAAGGAGACGTCTATGAACAGAGATGAAGCTGGCGGTAACTGGAAACAGTTCAAAGGTAAAGTGAAAGAGCAATGGGGTAAATTAACCGACGATGATATGACCATCATCGAAGGGAAACGTGACCAGCTGGTAGGTAAAATCCAGGAACGTTACGGTTACGCAAAAGATGAGGCCGACAAGGAAGTGACTGACTGGGAAAGCCGCCACGATTACCGCTGGTAATCGGGCCACCACCTCAAACGGTATTTTCCCTCTGAGGCTGCCCTGCCCAACGGTACAAGGATGTACCACCCACCCTCATTTAACGTCCTTTCTTTTTCACGGTAATGCTGTGGTCGTGACCACACTGTCCCTGATGGCGACACGCCTCAACTTCCGCACACACCGCACACAGCCCATGCGCTTCAATCACATTATGGCGCAACGCAAAGCCCATTCTGGCCGCCAGTGCATGCATAATATCTTCCACGCCTTCTGCTGCCTCTTCTTTTACCACGCCACATCTGTCGCAGATAAACATCGCTGAAGTATGCGCCGGGTTATCAAACAGATGGCAAAGCACATAGCTGTTGGTGGATTCCACCTTATGCACAAACCCCTGCTCCAGGAGAAAATCGAGCGCGCGATACACGGTCGGCGGCTTTGCCTGCGGCTCCGTTTCACGCAATAAATCGAGCAGATCGTAAGCGCTGATGGCGCCCGGCTGGATGGTCATCAGGCGCAGCACTTCGAGGCGCTGCGGAGTCAGGCGCACATTACGTTGCTGGCAGAGCTTTTCAGCTTGCGCCAGAACTTCCTGCGTAATCGTCGTATCCATCGGCATCCTCTATGAGTTGGGTCTGAGTCATCACTTTATCATGAACCTGCCAAAACACCGACATCCCGGCTGTGTTATACCTTTTTAGGGAATGTTCTCTGGAGGTTTATATGCAAACGCGGCCTGAATGTATTTGTCACTGGCAGGATGTGGAAGGTAACGACGACGCGGGCTACCCCGACAGCAATGAATTAATGTCTATCGGCGCGCCGCTGGCGAAACGCACCGGGCTTACGCGGCTTGGCATTCACCATGAGCGCCTGCCGCCAGGGCGTCGTACCTCTTACCCCCATGCGGAAAGCAGTGAAGAAGAGTTTGTTTATGTGCTCGAAGGGTTTCCGGAGGTCTGGCTCAATGGCGAGCTGTGGCCTTTAAAGCCGGGCGACAGCGTCGGCTTCCCGGCGGGTACCGGCCTTTGCCACACCTTTATCAATAATACCGACAGCGAAGTGCGGCTACTGGTCGTGGGCGAGGCGAATAAACCGGAAAACCGAATTTACTACCCGCTTAATGGCCCCTATGCGGCCACCCGCCCGGATCGGTGGATAGACCACCCGCCACAATTTTTTGGCCCGCACGACGGCTTACCTACACGAATTAAGAACCCTAATCTATAAATAATGAGGGCGATCGCGAAACGAGCCCGGCATTGCCGTTGAGTTAAAGCCTCAACCTCTGGCGTAGTGCGTTCTTCACAACAGAAATCGTCTCTGTCATGAACCGACAGAGGATGTCCTTCATGTTGCTAATAAGCAGGTAAACAGTGAAAAATATAATCAAACCTTCAGTGGCAGCCGTCGCCCTTTCTCTGGTGATGGCCAATCAGGCGAGTGCGGCAAATACCTGGGCGCAGGCCCGTAACGATGCAATGGGTGGCACCGGCGTGGCGTCAGCCGATTACGGCAGCGGCGTGCTGATTAACCCGGCGCTGCTGGCGCGCTCTCAACCGGAAGATGACGTTACCGTTATTCTTCCGGCCTTACAGGCGCAAATTACCGACGAAGACAATCTTGAAGATGAGATCGACCATATCAGCGATCGCGTCGATTATTACCGCGATGTCGTGAACAGCCTGACGCCTGGCGATATCGCCGCCGATCCGATCGGCACACTGCGCCAGTTCCAGGGCGCGGCGGGCGAGCTTGGCGACGAGCTGGAATACCTGCGCGGTAAAACGGCAAGCGCACGCGCGGCGGGCGGCATCGCAGTGAGTATCCCGAGCGATGTGCTCGCGGTGGCGTTTGTGGCGAAAGCCTATGCGCATGCCCGCATCAGCACCCGCGTGGATCAAAGTGACATCGACTACCTGCGCCGGATCCAGAACGACGACGTTTACGCAGGAACCCAAATCATTAACGCGGCAATCAACGGCTCAGACACCATCACCGATCGCCTGACCTCTACGGCGTTTGGCCGCGCGGCGATCGTTTCCGATTATGGCGTGGCGTTTGCGCACCGGTTCCAGGTGGGCGACGTGCCGGTCTCTGTCGGCGTCACGCCGAAGCTGCAAAAAACCTGGCTCTATAACTACACCGCCTCGATTTATAACTATGACAGCGGCGATCTGAACAGCACGCGCTATCGCAACGACGACAACGGTTTCAACGTCGACGCCGGCGTGGCGGCGGATTTCGGCCCTAACTGGACCGTGGGCGTGAGCGGGCAGAACCTGGTGTCGCGCGATATCGAGACCAAAGAGGTCAACGGGTATAAAGATACCTATCAGATCTCGCCGCTGGTTACTGCAGGCGTGGCCTGGCATAACGACATGGTGACGCTGAGCGCCGATGGCGATCTGACGGAAACCAAAGGCTTTAAGAGCGAAGAGAACTCGCAGTTCGTCGGCGTCGGGGCCGAGGTGCGTCCGCTTAACTGGCTGGCGGTGCGCGCCGGTTATCGGGCAGACGTGAAGGATAACGAGAGCGATGTGTTTACCGCGGGTGTCGGCTTCGCGCCGTTTAACCGCGTGCATGTCGATTTGACCGGCATCGTTGGTGAAAACGAAACCTGGGGCGCAGGCGCGCAGCTGAGCCTGACCTTCTGACCGTGTGCAGGGGCGCAATGCGCCCCTGCCTGAAGTTTGTGCTATAGTAGCGCCCCTTTTTCAGCCCGAACTTCGACTCGCTTAGCTATTATGACGTCCACATCCCGTAACGCTTTTCCCGCCCATCGCTTTTCCATCGCGCCGATGCTCGACTGGACCGATCGCCATTGCCGCTATTTCCTGCGCCAGCTCTCATCGCAGGTGCTGCTGTATACCGAAATGGTCACCACGGGCGCGATCATCCATGGCAAGGGCGACTATCTTGCCTATAGCGATGAGGAGCATCCGGTAGCGTTGCAGCTGGGCGGGAGCGATCCGGCGGCGCTGGCGCACTGCGCAAAGCTCGCCGAGGCGCGCGGCTATGACGAAATTAACCTCAATGTTGGCTGCCCGTCTGACCGCGTTCAGAATGGCCGTTTCGGTGCCTGCCTGATGGGCGAGGCGCAGCTTGTCGCTGACTGCGTGAAGGCGATGCGCGACATGGTGTCCATTCCGGTGACGGTCAAAACCCGTATCGGCATCGACGACCAGGACAGTTACGAATTCCTCTGCGATTTCGTCGGCACCGTGGCGGAGCAGGGCGGGTGCGACACCTTTATTATCCATGCGCGCAAGGCGTGGCTCTCTGGCCTGAGCCCGAAAGAAAACCGCGAAATCCCGCCGCTGGATTACCCGCGCGTTTACCAGTTAAAGCGCGATTTCCCGCAGCTTACGATGTCTATCAACGGTGGCATCAAAACGCTGGACGACGTGAAAGCGCACCTGGCGCATATGGACGGCGTGATGGTGGGCCGCGAGGCGTATCAGAATCCAGGCCTGCTGGCGTCGGTCGATCGCGAAATCTTCGGGCTTGATACGCCGGATGCCGATCCGGTGGCTGTTGTGCGCGCGATGTATCCGTATATTGAGGGCGAGCTGGCGAAAGGCACCTATCTTGGCCATGTCACCCGCCACATGCTGGGGCTCTTCCAGGGGATTCCTGGCGCGCGACAGTGGCGCCGCTATCTCAGCGAAAACGCCCACAAGCCCGGCGCCGGTATTAACGTGCTGGAGCAGGCGCTAAAGCTGGTGGCCGATAAACGTTAAGATTCGCCAGAATATGGTCAATTTCACTAACGCCTCAGGTACCCGCCTGGGGCGTTTCTTTTTAATTCAATAAGTTAATTCTGGCACGAAACTTGTAATAGCAGGGCATAACGTTTTTAAGGAGAACGACAATGTTTGAACTGCTGTTTGTGGTGGCTTTCTTCCTGATGCTGCTGGCGACCGGCGTGTCGTTGCTGGGGATTATCGCCGCGCTGATGGTGGCGACGCTGGTGATGTTTTTCGGCGGCATATTCGCGCTGATGATAAAAGTGCTGCCGTGGCTGCTGCTGGCGGTGGCGGTGGTGTGGGTGATCCGCACGGTGAAGGCGCCGAAAGTGCCGGATTATCGTCGCACCTCACGTTACAGCCGGACGAATCGCTGGCGTTACTAATAAGTTGCGGGGTTGATCACAACCTCGCAACTTTCCGGCCCGCTTTGGGCGGCAAAGCATGTTCTTTGCTAAGTCTATCTGTCACTATGTCAGCCGAGTTACCGAATTCATCAGCGCTGTACCCTACATGCGGCGCGAACAATAAAAAAGAAAGGGCTTCCTGCGGGAAGCCCTAATTCTTTCACGGAATCAATAAGCTGGAGCCTTGCGTACTGCGGCTCTCCAGTGTCTTATGGGCGCGTGCGGCGTCTTCGAGCGCGAACTTCTGGCCTTCCGCCACCTCCACTTTGATAACCCCGCTGGCAATCAACGAAAAGAGCTCGTTGCTGGCTTCTTCCAGCTCGGCGTGGTTGGTCAGATAGCCGTTTAGCGACGGCCGGGTGACGTAAAGCGAGCCTTTCTGGTTAAGAATCCCGAGATTCACGCCGGTGACCGGGCCGGAGGAGTTGCCGAAGCTCACCATCAACCCCCGGCGTTGCAGGCAGTCGAGCGACGACTCCCAGGTTTCTTTGCCCACCGAGTCATAAACCACACGGACTTTTTTGCCGCCGGTCAGCTCACGCAGCCTTTCAGGCACGCTTTCTTCACGGTAGTTGATGGTCTGCCAGGCGCCCGCCTGCTTCGCCCGCTGGGCTTTTTCCGCAGAACCGACAGTACCGATAAGCCGCGCGCCCAGCGCTTTCGCCCACTGGCAGGCGATAAGCCCGACGCCGCCCGCCGCGGCATGGAACAGAAACATCTCGTCGGGTTTGATTTCGTAGGTTTTGCGCAGGAGATAAAAAACCGTCAGCCCTTTTAAAAAGCAGGCCGCCGCCTGTTCAAAGGAGATGACATCCGGAAGCACGACGGCTTTATCCGCCGGCACGTTATGCGCCGAGCTGTAAGCGCCGAGCGCCGACTGCGCATAGACGACGCGATCGCCCGGTTTCAGGTGCGTCACGCCGCTGCCGACTTTCGTCACGATGCCCGCGGCTTCGGTGCCAAGGCCCGCCGGGAGCGCCGGAGGCGGGTAGAGACCGCTGCGAATATAGGTGTCGATATAGTTGATGCCGATGGCTTTGTTTTCCACCTGCACTTCCAGTTCGTCCGGGGCGGCCGGGGTAAACGTCACCGCTTTTAACACTTCTGGTCCGCCATGCTGGCTGAACTCAATACGCGTCGCCATAGGAACTCCTTGTTAAGTGTCGGGCATGAACGCGGGAGCGTGCAAACTGAGTACAAAACGACTCAGATCAGATACACTCCTCATTCTCTCTGATGATGATTTTTGGTAACTCCATTCACTATGGCAGGAAATAAACCCTTCAACAAACCTACTGAACCGCGTGACCCGCAGGTCGCCGGGCTGAAAATGCCGCCGCATTCCATGGAGGCGGAACAGTCGGTGTTGGGCGGTTTAATGCTGGATAACGAGCGCTGGGACGATGTGGCTGAGCGCGTCGTGGCCGAGGATTTTTATACCCGCCAGCACCGCATGATCTTCACCGAAATGCATCGCCTGCAGGAGATGGGCAAACCCATCGATCTGATTACGCTTTCCGAATCGCTGGAGCTCCAGGGACAGCTGGAAAGCGTCGGCGGTTTTGCGTATCTCGCGGAGCTTTCTAAAAACACGCCAAGCGCCGCCAACATCAGCGCCTATGCGGATATCGTGCGTGAACGCGCGGTCGTGCGCGACATGATTTCTGTCGCCAATGAGATTGCCGACGCCGGTTACGATCCGCAGGGCCGCAGCAGCGAAGATCTGCTGGATCTCGCCGAATCGCGCGTGTTCCAGATAGCCGAAAACCGCGCCAATAAAGACGAAGGCCCAAAGAGTATCGATCAGATCCTCGAAGCCACCGTCGCGCGTATCGAATCGCTTTACCAGCAGCCGCATGACGGCGTGACGGGCGTTGATACGGGTTATCAGGATCTCAATAAAAAGACCGCGGGCTTGCAACGTTCGGATCTGATCATCGTAGCGGCGCGTCCGTCGATGGGTAAAACCACGTTCGCGATGAACCTGTGCGAAAACGCCGCGATGCTGCAGGATAAACCGGTGCTGATCTTCTCCCTTGAGATGCCCGGCGAGCAGATCATGATGCGTATGCTGGCGTCGCTCTCCCGCGTGGATCAGACGCGTATTCGTACCGGTCAGCTCGATGACGAGGACTGGGCGCGCATTTCCGGCACCATGGGCATCCTGCTTGAGAAGCGCAATATGTATATAGACGACTCCTCGGGCCTGACGCCGACGGAAGTCCGCTCACGCGCGCGCCGTATTTTCCGCGAGCACGGCGGCTTAAGCCTGATTATGATCGACTACCTGCAACTAATGCGCGTGCCGTCGCTCTCCGATAACCGTACGCTGGAAATCGCCGAGATTTCCCGCTCGCTGAAAGCGCTGGCCAAAGAGCTTCAGGTGCCTGTGGTGGCGCTCTCGCAGCTTAACCGCTCGCTGGAGCAGCGCGCCGATAAACGTCCGGTAAACTCGGATCTGCGTGAATCCGGCTCTATCGAACAGGACGCCGACCTGATTATGTTTATCTATCGTGACGAGGTTTATCACGAAAACAGCGACTTAAAGGGCATCGCGGAGATTATTATCGGTAAGCAGCGTAACGGCCCGATAGGCACGGTGCGCCTGACGTTTAACGGGCAGTGGTCGCGGTTTGATAACTACGCGGGTCCCCAGTACGACGACGAATAATTAATTTGGCTATTTCACTTGCGATTTTGGGCTTGGGCAGTGCTCGCCATCCTCACGTACTTCAGTACGCTCCGGTGGCTGCGCGCTGGCCGCACCCAAACTCGCTGCGCCAATAACGCCAAATTGTCTGTAGCTTAAAAGTTAATACACCAAAATAACTGCAAGGAAAGTCAATGCAAGCGGCAACTGTGGTAGTAAACCGCCGCGCTCTGCGTCACAACCTGCAACGCCTGCGTGAACTGGCGCCTGCCAGTAAACTGGTTGCGGTGGTGAAGGCAAACGCCTATGGACACGGTCTTCTTGAGACCGCCCGTACTCTCCCTGATGCCGATGCGTTCGGCGTGGCCCGCCTCGAAGAGGCGCTGCGCCTGCGCGAAGGCGGCATTACCCAACCCATTCTTTTGCTCGAAGGCTTTTTTAACGCCAGCGATCTGCCGACGATTGCCGCGCAACGGCTACACACGGCAGTACACAGCGAAGAGCAACTGGCGGCGCTGGAGCAGGCGGCGCTGTCAGAGCCTGTGACTGTCTGGATGAAGCTCGACACCGGCATGCATCGTCTGGGCGTGCGCCCGGAAGCGGCGCAGGCGTTTTACGACAGGCTCGCGGCCTGTAAAAACGTGCGCCAGCCGGTGAACGTGGTGAGTCATTTCGCTCGCGCCGACGAGCCAGACTGCGGCGCTACCGAGCGCCAGCTCGATATTTTCAACAGCTTCACGCACGACAAACCGGGCAAGCGCTCGATTGCCGCGTCCGGCGGGATCCTGTTCTGGCCGCAGTCGCATTTCGACTGGGTCCGCCCCGGTATTATTCTCTACGGCGTGTCGCCGCTCGATACCCACCCGTGGGGCGCGGAGCTTGGCTTTCAGCCCGCGATGTCGCTGACTTCAAGCCTTATCGCCGTGCGCGATCATAAAGCCGGCGAGCCCGTCGGCTACGGCGGCACCTGGGTGAGCGAGCGCGACACGCGGCTCGGCGTCGTGGCGATGGGCTATGGCGATGGGTATCCGCGCTGCGCGCCCACCGGCACGCCGGTGTTAGTCAATGGCCGCGAAGTGCCGATTGTCGGGCGCGTGGCGATGGATATGATTTGCGTCGATTTAGGTCCCGATGCGCCCGAGAAAGCAGGCGACACGGTAGTGATGTGGGGCGAAGCGCTGCCGGTAGAACGTATCGCCGAAATCACCGGAGTGAGTGCTTACGAACTTGTTACGCGGCTCACTTCCAGAGTGGCGATGCGTTACCTGGAGTGACGGCGTGTGAATGGCTGACGGTGGGTGCGCTGCGCTTACCCACCCTACAAACACCGGGCTTCTTCTGTAGGGCGGGTAAGCGCAGCGCACCCGCCATGTTCCTGAACGCAGCGCACCCGCCATATCCCTCTCGATCTGCCGCGCTATCCGGTTTATTGTGAAGACACATCACACCGTAAATCTGGAGAACCAAGCGTGTTTCAGAATGTTGACGCCTACGCCGGCGACCCCATCCTTTCGCTGATGGAGCGCTTTAAAGAAGATCCGCGCAGCGACAAAGTAAACCTGAGTATCGGCCTTTATTACAACGAACAGGGGATTATCCCGCAGCTACAGGCCGTGGCTCAGGCAGAAGCGCGCCTTAACGCGCAGCCGCACGGCGCCTCGCTTTATCTCCCGATGGAAGGGCTCAACCACTACCGCAGCGCGATTGCGCCGCTGCTGTTCGGCGCCGATCACCCGACGCTGACCGCAGGCCGTATCGCCAGCATCCAGACGGTGGGCGGCTCAGGCGCGCTGAAGGTTGGTGCAGATTTCCTTAAACGCTACTTTCCGCAGTCCCGTGTCTGGGTGAGCGATCCGACCTGGGAAAACCACGTGGCCATCTTCAGCGGCGCCGGGTTTGAAGTAAGCACTTACCCCTGGTTTGACGAAGCCACCAACGGCGTGCGTTTCGAGGCATTGCTGGAAAAGCTCAACACCCTGCCTGCGCGCGATATCGTGCTGCTGCACCCGTGCTGCCATAACCCGACCGGCGCGGATCTCACTAATGCCCAGTGGGATGCTGTCGTCGAGGTGCTGAAAGCGCGCGAGCTGATCCCGTTCCTGGATATCGCCTATCAGGGCTTTGGCGCTGGCATGGACGAAGACGCCTATGCCATTCGCGCTATCGCCAGCGCAGGCCTCCCGGCGCTGGTCAGCAACTCATTCTCCAAAATCTTCTCGCTCTATGGCGAGCGCGTGGGCGGGTTGTCGGTAATCTGTAACGATGCAGACACCGCTGCGCGAGTTCTGGGCCAGCTGAAAGCGACCGTGCGCCGCAACTACTCCAGCCCGCCGAATTTCGGCGCGCAGGTGGTGGCGACGGTGCTTAATGATGCCGCGCTGAAAACGCAGTGGCTCGCCGAGGTTGAAGCGATGCGCAGCCGCATTCTGGAGATGCGCCAGGCGCTGGTGGATGTCCTCAAAACGGAAGTGCCGGGGCGTAATTTCGACTATCTGCTTAAGCAGCGCGGAATGTTCAGCTATACCGGCCTCAGCGCCGCGCAGGTCGACCGCCTGCGTGACGAGTTCGGCGTTTACCTGATTAGCAGTGGTCGCATGTGCGTGGCGGGCCTCAATAGCCGTAACGTAAAACAGGTGGCGCAGGCGTTTGCCGCCGTAATGTAACGTGTTTTAAAAGCGCTGCCTGGCAGCGCTTTTCTTTCTGATGTGGTTCTGCCTTACGCCAATTCTTATCAGTCACCCGGCAATTTGTAACGCCGGTGAAACAAGTTTTCTCCTTCTTTTAAGGTGAGTGATATTCACTGTGAAAATGCAGGCCGCATTTCTGGTGAGTATTTATTATTCTGACCAATTAGTTAAACGTGTAATAACGGGCTGACGCCGTTATTATTTTCTGTGCAGATATTATTGTTTTATTCATTAGTCATCCTGTTCGTACTTTTTTACACGTTTATTTTGTAGAGATCCGGACATCGCTATATACCTGAGCATTCTTTTTGGGTCGTCAGTTCATCGGACTGCTGGCGCGGTAATGTAAACCGCCAGCCAGAAATCAGGGATGATTAAGGAATAACTGTGAATGTCTGTCGTTTACGCGGATATACCGCGCTCCTGCTACTGCTGTCTGGCATGTATTCACCGGTTAATGCGCAAGTCGTTGCCAGCACGCAGGCATTAAACCAGCAACAGCAAGACGAAGCGCGTCGTGAAAGTCTGGCCCCTGAAAGCAAATCGTTGCTTTCCAGCACGACGGAGAAACCTGAAGAAGGACTGGCCCTGCCTGAAGAGCAGCCCTGTTACCCGATTAATGCTATTCAGCTTGAGAATAAAAACGCGGTGGCGCACTGGATAACGTTCCAGGATGTAATACGCAGCGTGAAGGGAAAATGTGTGGGTATTAACGGGCTTAAAATCATTCATAAAGCGGTGCAAAATCGCCTGATAGAGCATGGCTATATTACGACGCGCGTATTAATTCCCAGGCAGGATCTTAAAAGCGGCACGCTTAAACTTCATATTCTGCCGGGTACGATTAGCGATATCGTTTTTAAGGGGGACGGCGGAAAATACATTCATGCCATAAATAACTTTCCCGATCTGCCTGGCGACGTACTCGATTTGCGCGGCCTTGAGCAGGGCCTGGAGAATGTACAACGTATCCCCGGCTCAAGTGCGTCCATTCATTTGCTCCCCGGAAAGCAACCGGGCGAGACGCAGGTGGAAGTGACGCGTACCCAACCCAAACACTGGCGGCTTGGTGCCTGGGCGGATGATTCCGGCAGTAAATATACCGGGCGCGCGCAGGGCGGGATGGCGCTTTATCTTGATAATCTGAGCTCGCTTAACGATATGTTTTACGTCGCCTGGGGCGGCGCGTTTAAAAATGAAGATGGGCACCGCAGCGATAACGTCTCGGCGTTTTACTCGGTTCCCTGGGGCTACTGGTTACTGGAACTCTACGCCAGCCAATACCGTTACACCCAGACTATCCACGACGGCGCATTCAGTTATCTCTACAGCGGCGACGAAAAATACCAGAGCGCCCAGCTCAGCCGGGTGATTTACCGCAGCGCCAGCCAGAAGACAACACTGGGGTTAAAAATCTTCAACCGCGATTCTGTGTATCGCCTTAACGATGAGGAAATTGCGGTGCAGCGCCGCAAAACCAGCAACTGGAAGCTGTCGCTGGAGCATCTGGCGTATCTGCCGTTCGGTCAGATCAAGGGCAACCTGGGCTACCAGAAAGCGGCACCCTGGTTTAATGAGCAAGAGGACGCTGAAGAGGCCGTCGGCAACGCTGACGCCCAGGCGCGTATTATCACGCTGGGCGTCGACGGCGCGTTCCCGTTCAGATTCAGCAACCTTGCGCTGAGCTACGAACCGCATTTTATGTCGCAGACGTCGCCGGATCGTCTGACGCAGCCGGATAAATTCACCATCGGCAACCGCTGGACGGTACGCGGCTTTGACGGCGAAACCACAATTTATGCCGATAAAGGCTGGTATCTGCGCAACGATATCGCTCTCAACCTGCCGCAGTGGGGGATGCAGCCTTATCTCGGGGTGGATTATGGCGAGGTGAAAGGCTCGGAAAACGATTACTGGAGCGGCAAGCAGCTGGCGGGCGCGGCGCTGGGCGTGCGCGGCGTCAAAGGCAAATTTGGCTATGATTTGTTTGCTGGCGTGCCGCTTATCAGGCCAGAAGAACTGCATACCAGCCCCGTCACGCTTGGCTTCGCCCTGCAATGGCAATACTGACGGCCCGCCTTTTTCGGCTGGCGTCGGTCAGGCGTATGCGTAAATTTTCGTCATAACGTCTGTGTAATTTTGCCTTTTGCCGCTCAGTCTGCACACTTAGAAGATCACTATTCTTAAGGGAGCAGCGTATGTGGTTTCAGAAGACCCTGACACTGAGCGCAAAATCGCGAGGTTTTCATCTGGTGACAGACGAGATTGTCGGTCAGCTTCCTGAGCTGGCGCGCCTTCAGACCGGGTTACTGCATCTGCTGCTTCAGCACACCTCAGCCTCACTGACGCTGAATGAAAATTGCGATCCGTCCGTTCGTCGTGACATGGAGCGCCATTTCCTCCGTGCCGTATCTGAGGACGCGCAATATGAGCATGACGCTGAGGGGCCGGACGATATGCCTGCGCATATTAAATCTTCCACGCTGGGCGTTTCCTTAACGTTGCCGGTCAGACAAGGGCGTCTGCTGCTCGGCACCTGGCAGGGGATCTGGCTTGGCGAACATCGCAATCATGGCGGCTCGCGCCGGATCGTCGCGACGCTACAAGGAGAAGCTTTATGACAAATTCTGATTTGCTGGATTACTGTATGAACAAACCGGGCGCTGAACAGAGCGAGCACCAGGAATGGAAAGCCGCGCAAATTAAAGTCGGCGATGTGATGTTCGCGATGGTGCATGACGTTAAAAACCGTCCCGCGGTCTCGCTGAAAACCAGTCCGGAGCTGGCAGAGCTGCTGCGCCAGGAGCATAAAGACGTCATTCCCAGCGCACAGCTTAATAAAGCGCACTGGAGCACGGTCTATCTGGATGGCGAGCTGCCGGATTCGCAGATTTACTATCTGGTCGATGCGTCGTACCAGCAGGTTGTGAGTCAGTTGCCGGAGCAGATCCGCCAGCAACTGTCGGTGTAAGCGGGAGCCCTCTCGCCGGGCGCGAGCCTGACGGTCACGGTTTTAACGCACTGGCGATCGTGCCGGTCGCGAGATCCAGCAGCCGCATCGTCACTGACTGGATCCGCGTCCGCAACGCTATCTCGCTGCTATTCGCATGGATCTGCGCGATCGCTTTCTGTTTGTTTAACACTGCCGCCAGATCGTCTTCATCGATCAACCCCTGCGCCCGATCTAACAGCGCCTGCGCGGCGATCTCCGCGCTGGTTCTGATAAACGCGTCACGATCCCCAACGCCCTGCTTTAACAGACCCATAAATTCGTCCGCGACAATCTTTCCAGCGCTTTTCTGGAACGACGGGGAGGCCAGCAGCTGGCTGATGGCGCTAAGCAATGCACTCATGGGAAATCTCCTTTACTGACATGGTGAAGCGGGGCGGCTGCATTCGCCCCGGACGGCTTCGAGATAAGCCAGCCGTGCCTGGTCACGCCTGAGCGCGGCTTGCGCCGGGGTAAAAGGGCGATTCTGTCTCTGCAACCGGGCATGTTCTTCACGGTAAATTGCCTGCAACAGGCGAAGATTATTGGTACGCAGCGGGTCGCCCAGGCTTTCGGCATATGTAATGGCTTCGGCAAAATGCAGCCGCAGAAGATGGTCTTCTTTAGCAAGCGCGGAAGTGTCCAGCGCGCCAGAGGAGGCAGTAAAATCGTCGATAAACTGCAAATGTGCCGCCATCAGGTCGGTTAATTGCGCATGCGCCCGCGGCTGGTAATGGTCGATGAGGCTACAGGCTGAAAGCAGAACGGCCAGCAACAGCAGCCAGCTTCGCCCGGAAAGCGTTGGCGTCGATACGTGGGTCATGATGTCCTCGTGCGTTTGCCCGTTCTGTGTGAAATTCAGCATCAGAAAGTGGCGCGCGCAAATCATCGCTGCTCACGCGCGTGACAGAAAACATCATCAAAAAGCATTGAGGAAAAACGAGAGGCGCGTCGGGCCCTATGACCCGACGCGCTGAGGGTTACTGCAGAAGCGGTTTCAGGAAGCGCGCCGTGTGCGAGGCTTCGCACTCCGCCACGGTTTCCGGCGTGCCGGAGACGAGGATTTCGCCGCCGCCGCTGCCGCCTTCCGGGCCCAGATCGACGATCCAGTCGGCGGTTTTAATCACATCCAGGTTATGCTCAATCACCACGATCGTGTTGCCCTGATCGCGCAGCTGATGCAGTACCGCCAGCAGTTGCTGGATATCCGCGAAGTGCAGGCCGGTCGTCGGCTCATCGAGAATATAGAGCGTCTGCCCGGTGCCGCGTTTTGAGAGCTCGCGGGCGAGCTTCACACGCTGGGCTTCGCCGCCCGAAAGCGTGGTGGCGGACTGCCCGAGACGGATATAGGTCAGACCGACGTCCATCAGCGTTTGCAGCTTGCGCGCCAGCGCCGGCACCGCGTCGAAGAACTCACGCGCTTCTTCGATGGTCATATCCAGTACTTCATGGATAGTCTTGCCTTTGTATTTGATCTCCAGCGTTTCGCGGTTATAACGCTTGCCTTTGCACTGGTCGCACGGCACGTAGATATCCGGCAGGAAGTGCATCTCAACCTTGATAACCCCGTCGCCCTGACAGGCTTCACAGCGCCCGCCGCGCACGTTAAAGCTAAAGCGGCCCGGCGTATAGCCGCGCGAACGCGCTTCCGGCACGCCGGCGAACAACTCGCGCACTGGCGTAAACACGCCGGTGTAGGTCGCCGGGTTCGAGCGCGGCGTACGGCCAATCGGGCTCTGGTCGATATCGATAACTTTATCGAAATGCTCCATGCCCTGGACATCGCGATACGGCGCAGGTTCGGCGATGGTCGCGCCATTGAGCTGGCGCTGAGCAATCGGGAACAGCGTATCGTTGATAAGCGTCGATTTACCTGAACCGGAAACCCCGGTCACGCAGGTAAAGAGCCCTACCGGCAGCGTCAGGGTCACATCTTTCAGGTTGTTGCCGCGCGCGCCGGTCAGCTTCAGCACTTTTTCCGGGTCGGCTTTTACGCGTTCCTTTGGCACTTCAATCTTGCGCTTACCGCTCATGAACTGCCCGGTCAGAGATTCCGGCACCGCCATAATGGCGTCAAGCGGGCCTTCCGCGACCACCTGTCCGCCATGCACGCCAGCGCCAGGGCCGATGTCGATCACGTGGTCGGCGGCGCGGATGGCGTCTTCATCGTGCTCCACCACAATTACGGTGTTGCCGAGATTACGCAGGTGAATCAGCGTGCCGAGCAGGCGTTCGTTATCGCGCTGATGCAGACCGATGGACGGCTCATCCAGCACGTACATCACGCCCACCAGGCCCGCGCCAATCTGGCTTGCCAGACGGATACGCTGCGCCTCGCCGCCCGAAAGCGTTTCCGCCGAACGGGAGAGCGTCAGGTAGTTCAGGCCGACGTTAACCAGGAATTTCAGGCGATCGCCAATCTCTTTCAGCACCTTTTCGGCGATTTTGGCGCGCTGGCCGGAGAGCTTCATGTTATTGAAGAACTCCATCGCGTGACCGATGCTCATATCGGAAATGGTCGGCAGCGCCGTGTTTTCGACAAACACGTGGCGCGCTTCGCGACGCAGGCGCGTGCCTTCACAGGTGGCGCAGGGGCGGTTGCTGATAAATTTCGCCAGCTCCTCGCGCACCGCGTTGGATTCGGTCTCTTTGTAGCGACGCTCCATATTATGCAGCACGCCTTCGAACGGATGACGACGCACGGACGTATCGCCGCGATCGTTCATGTATTTGAATTCGATGGTTTCTTTACCGGAGCCAAACAGCACCGCGTGCTGCACTTTTTCGTTGAGCGTATTCCAGGGCGCTTCGACGTCGAACTTATAGTGGTCGGCAAGCGAGCGCAGCATCTGGAAATAGTAAAAATTGCGACGATCCCAGCCGCGAATGGCGCCGCCCGCAAGCGACAGCTCGCCGTTCTGCACCACGCGATCCGGATCGAAATATTGCTGCACGCCAAGGCCGTCGCAGGTCGGGCAGGCGCCGGCCGGGTTGTTGAACGAAAAGAGGCGCGGTTCAAGCTCGCGCATACTGTAGCCGCAAATGGGGCAAGCGAAGTTGGCGGAGAACAGCAATTCTTCCGCTTTTTCGTCATCCATATCCGCCACTACCGCCGTACCGCCGGAAAGCTCCAGGGCGGTTTCAAACGATTCGGCCAGGCGCTGCGCTAAATCTTCACGCACCTTGAAGCGGTCCACGACCACTTCGATGGTGTGTTTCTTCTGCAATTCCAGCTTCGGCGGATCGGAAAGGTCGCACACTTCGCCGTCAATACGGGCGCGGATATAGCCCTGGCTTGCCAGGTTTTCCAGCGTCTTGGTGTGTTCGCCTTTGCGCTCTTTAATGACGGGCGCCAGCAGCATCAGGCGTTTGCCTTCCGGCAGCGCCAGCACGTTATCCACCATCTGGCTGACGGTTTGCGCGGCCAGCGTGACGTCATGATCCGGGCAGCGGGGTTCGCCGACGCGGGCATACAGCAGACGCAGGTAGTCGTGAATTTCAGTGATGGTCCCCACGGTAGAGCGTGGGTTATGGGAGGTCGACTTCTGCTCGATGGAGATAGCAGGCGACAGCCCTTCGATATGATCGACATCCGGCTTTTCCATCAGCGACAGGAACTGACGCGCGTAGGCGGAAAGCGACTCGACATAACGGCGCTGGCCTTCGGCGTAGAGCGTGTCGAAAGCCAGTGAAGACTTGCCGGAACCCGACAGCCCGGTCACGACGATGAGTTTGTCGCGCGGAATGACGAGGTTGATATTTTTGAGATTGTGGGTGCGGGCGCCCCGAACTTCTATCTTATCCATTCACCTTTCCTGGATTTGAACGCTAATGCCTGGGTGTTTGAAGGACAACCGGTGGCCAGAAACGGTTAATTATGACACAATTTAACCTGAATGGATATCCAGTATTTATGTGCAACCGTGTATACTGTGTGAACATTTCCTGAAGCCGTCTCGCAGCTATCAACATTGAAGGCTGACGTGGTAGAATGGAATGTTTACACTATTAAGAAATGTTTTCAGGAGACACGATCATGGCCAGCAGAGGCGTAAACAAGGTGATTCTCGTCGGTAATCTGGGGCAGGACCCGGAAGTACGCTACATGCCGAACGGCGGGGCCGTGGCGAACCTGCGCCTGGCGACTTCCGAATCCTGGCGCGACAAGCAGACCGGTGAGATGAAAGAAGTGACCGAATGGCACAGCGTTGTGCTGTACGGCAAGCTGGCGGAAGTGGCGGGCGAATACCTGCGCAAAGGCTCGCAGATCTACATCGAAGGTCAGCTGCGTACGCGTAAGTGGCAGGATCAAAGCGGTCAGGATCGCTACTCTACCGAAGTCGTGGTTAACGTCGGCGGCACCATGCAGATGCTGGGCGGCCGTCAGGGCGGCGGCGCACCGGCAGGCGGCAATATGGGCGGCGGCCAGCAGCAGGGTAGTTGGGGCCAGCCTCAGCAGCCGCAGCAGCAGGGTGGCGGCGCGCAGTTCAGCGGCGGCGCACAGTCTCGTCCGCAGCAGCAGGCGCCAGCGCCTTCTAATGAACCGCCAATGGATTTCGATGACGATATTCCGTTCTGATAACGCGGCGTTCCGCCCGGAATGCCCTGCTTCAGAAAGCGTTGAAAAGCTCTGCTCCGGCAGGGCTTTTTCTTTACCCTTTTTCAGCCTGGTTGGGCGGCGCTTTCTGCCTGAATGCACGAGTAAGGCACGTCTGCCTGCAAGCGCTTGCCGTAGCGGCGCGCTTTATAATGGCAAACCACGCCTCATAGCCTCCCCGGCTGGCACGATTAAACTGTCATCAAATGAAGGGCATGGCGCTTTTACACGGCGCGGCGCTAAATCTCACCGGGCGAATGCCGATATAGGTTTCATGAAGTATTCATACGTTCCGTACGTTTTCGGCAGGGATGCCCCCAGTTCAGGTTAGCCCATGTCAGAAAGAGATCGCGACCAACTCCTTAGCCAGGCGACCGACCAGTACTGGCAACACATAATTCCGATCGTCTGGCTGGCGTTGATGATTCACGTCGGGCTGATTTTCCTGTTTCTGTCGATGAGCATTCCGACGCTCGCTATTTTTAACATCTTCAGCGTGATGGTTTATATCCACTGCCTGAATGAGATAGAGCACTACCGGTATCTGTATGTCGGTACCCTGATGAGCGTGGAAATTCTGGCGCATGCCGTTGCCACGACGGTATTGCTGGGCTGGGAGAGTAATTTTTATCTGTTTGTTTTTTCGCTGATACCGATAGTGTCGTTCAGCTTCCAGCAGGTGCCGGTGCGGCGCGCGCTGTTCCTGGGGGCGATTGCGGTGCTCGGAACGGTGGGTTATGCACTGCGCCACCACACCGGTACGGCGTCGGGGTTAAGCCCGTCGGTGCTGAATGGTATCGGCATCGCCAATGCGGTGATGGCGATTAGCTTTTTAATGTATACCACGCTGCGTTCAGTGGAATTCACCCACACGATGAAACTGGATCTTTTTAACACCGCAAGCCGCGACAGCCTGACGAACCTGTATACCCGACGCCACTTTATGCATCAGGTGTCCCTGCTGGAAAAACAACCTGGCACCCATAATGTGGCGCTGTTGCTGCTGGATATCGACCATTTCAAAACGATCAACGACAGTTGCGGCCACAGTTACGGAGATATGATTTTGCAGCGCATCGCGCGGGCGATTACCGACAACGTGCGCGAAAGCGACATCGTGGCGCGCTGGGGCGGCGAAGAGTTTCTGGTCCTGATGCCGGATACGTCGCTGTCAGACGCCAGACGGGTGGCGGAGCGGCTGCTGACGCGGATTCAGGAATGGGTCGGCCAGACCGATAAAAACCCACGTGAAGTCACCGCGACGCTTGCTCTGAGCGCCTTTGGCAAGGACGAGGCGTTTGAAAAAGCGCTTAATCGCGCCGACAAAATGTTGTACGCCGGTAAGCAGCAGGGGCGAAACCGCCTGGTGATAGCGGATTAACATACTGATTCAGAGATTAAAACGGATAAAAAGTAACCCCTGGGTACTCCTTAGTTAGCATTTTCCTGGTGGTGTCGAAGTGCCATGCTCTGCGATTCCTTCCTGTGCGACGGCGTTTATTGACGTGCGCGCCAGTTGCCGCCCGCAGGTGAATTTCACACAGGGAATGCAAGCGATGACACAGGAACATAATCCGTTTACCGCCGCCTGGAGCCGTAACGGCAATCTGCTCTGCCATGGTCACTGGATCATTACGTTTGAAGCGCGCCCGGTGACGCTGCCGCAACACTGGCAGGATAAGGCGATGAACACCTGGGGGATCTACTCGATTATCGATCCCGAGGATGAGACGTTCGCCGACGGGCTGGAAGAAGATGAGTGGATTGTCGAGAACGTCGAATGGCTGACCGACTGGTTTTTCGATAATGACATTCCGCTGGAGGAGCGCTACTACCGCGCCTTCTGGCGGGCGGTGAATAAAGCGGACTGGCGCTGCACCAGTTGCGCGGGCTGTATGTAAGGGCGTTGCAGGAAACAAAAAAGCCCCTGATGCAGGGGCTTAAAGGAAAGGCGGCGGCGATATCAGGTCACCACCATCGGCCATTCCGGCGGCGTGTGGCTCATCACTTCCACCATCACGTCTTTTATATTGTGCCACATAGCGTGAAAGTCGAGGCTGACGCCGAGCAGCCCGGTCGCGAATACGCAGGAAGCGACGATACCCAGCCCGCTGCTGATCACTGCCAGCGCCTGGTAGTCGGATTTACGAAACTGAATATTAAGCGTGCTGGCAAGAAACATTAAAACCGCACCCAGAAGTTGCCAGCGCATCAGTACCATGCTGGCGGTAAGCGTAGCCATGAAACCTGTCCTCAAAAACAATCTGCCGCGCGGAGGGCCGGGGAGAGACAGCACTGGCCTGGCGCGGCGCTAAAATTTAACGTGACGGCAAGTATGTAAACTTGCACACTAAGTGTGAACTGTATCACATTTGTTGTTTTATTCGCCAGTCTGGCGGGTGCGCTTTGATGAAAAAAACGCACGATTAATGTGCTGACCGATGACCGTGCGGAATAAAAAAATGGTCAAAAAGAACGCGCTAAAAAAATCCTTGCCGGATTTTCCCGATGCATAAATTTTCATTTCGACACAAAAAAACGCGGCCCGTACATTTTTTCGGCAGCTGCGAGTAATTTAACTTAAAACGCTTTCTGAAGTGGTTGATGAATTTTTAGCCCCGACATCAACGCCAATATTTCACTTAAGAAAAATTAATTAGCCATTCTCTATTTTCCTTATGGCAAATTTTAATGTTTCACGCGAAATAGTGGACGGATAACTGGAAATGGCTATTGCCAATGCGTGCTGATTGATGCAACGTAAACACCTGTTTGCGATGTGTCTCATCACGCGATTAATGTGACACAGAAAGCAGGGATATGAGGCCATAATGAATTTCAGGGCACGACGTCAGGCGTTGCGAATCTCAGGCATAATCATGGTGGTCTTACTGCCTGTGATGCTTGCGCTTTGGATCGCCCATCACCGGGCGGTCAACGAGACGCGTGCACATCTGGATACCTTCGCGCAACTGGTTCTTAACCGTACTGAACTGGTGTTAAGCCACGTCGAAGAAGCCCGTAACGAAGCCGAAAAATATCAGGGCGAAATATGCTCCTCAGCGCATCAACGAAATATGCTGGATATTTCTCGCGGACAAATATTTATTGAAGATTTAATTTACGCGCAAGGCGACGAGTTATTATGTTCGACCTTGTTCGATCAGCCTTTTATTCTGTCTCCCGCTAATTACACCCGCACGCCAGATATTGCTTATTACTATTATCGTGATACGCCGTTCTTTTCCGGCCATAAGATGATTTATTTGCGCAAGGGAAATTATGTCGCTGTGGTTAACCCACTTTCCTTTAGCGAAATATTATCCAGCGACGCCACCATTTCTTATGGCGTGTATGACACCGTTACCCGTGAATTCTTTTCGGTAAGTGAAAAAGCCGACGCTCGCACATTTGCGCCTTTTGCGCGTTCGCAAAACGCCGATTTCCAGAAGGATGGTCGTTTCTGGTCAATCGTGCTGTCCGGTAAGCGCCCGATTGCCGTTGCCGTCTCAACAAGCGACGCCTGGTTCTGGCAGGCGTGGCGCCGTCAGATGTCGGTTATGCTGCCGCTCGGGCTTATCATGGGCGGTTTGCTGGTTTTTCTCGGCTCGCGTACCCGCAACCGTTTCAACTCGCCGAGCCGCCAGCTCCAGCGCGCGTTGCAGAAGCGGGCGCTGCGCCTGCATTATCAGCCGATTATGGATATCAAACACGGCATGTGCGTCGGGGCGGAGGCGCTGCTGCGCTGGCCTGGCTATAACGGTCAGGTGATGAGCCCGGCGGAGTTTATACCGCTCGCGGAAAAAACCGGGATGATCGCGCAGGTGACTGATTATGTAGTAGAAGAGTTGTTTAATGACTTAGGCCATTTCCTGGCGACCCACCCGCAAATTTATATTTCCATTAACCTTTCCGCCTCGGATTTCCATTCGTCGCGCCTGATTGCGTTAATCGAAGGGAAAAATAGCCAGCATGGGGTGCGGGCGCAGCAAATCAAGATTGAAGTGACCGAGCGGGGCTTTATTGACGTGCCGCGCACCACGCCGGTTATTCAGGCGTTTCGCCAGTCGGGCTTTGAGATTGCTATCGACGATTTCGGCACCGGATATTCCAACCTTCATAATCTCTATTCGCTGAATGTCGATATTCTGAAAATTGATAAATCGTTTATTGATACCTTAACCACGAACAGCACCAGCCATTTGATTGCGGAGCATATTATCGATATGGCCCAGAGTCTGCGGCTGAAAATTATCGCCGAGGGCGTGGAAACCGCCGAACAGGTGGGCTGGCTGCTAAAGCGTGGCGTGCAGTATTGCCAGGGCTGGCATTTCTCAAAAGCGCTGCCGCGTCAGGAGTTTGTCGCCTGGCTGCAACAGGATGACGCCCGGGGAATACCGGGCTGGCAGAGCTGCACCGTTAATCGTCAGGCGCTCTGACGATAATCACTCGGCGTGCGGTCGAACTGACGACGGAAAATTCGCGAGAACGTCTGTTGCGACACATAGCCATAATCCATTGCGATATCAAAAATCGGCCGCCGGGTCGTGCGTAACTCCTGCGCCGCCAGTTGCAGGCGACGCTTGCGAATATACTCACCCAGCGTCTGATGCATGACGGTACGAAACATCCGCTGTAAATACCATTTCGAATAGCCCGACTTCTTTGCCACCACATCAATATTCAGTGGCTGGTCAATATGCTCATCAATCCATTGCGTCAGTGCGTGGATAATTTCCTGATGTGACATAAGCCGTCCTCTTCCTCTGTATTGGGTTCGCCGTTCTTATGGTCAGCGAGTATAATTCCTCAAGTTAACTTGAGGTAAAGCCCCTGATGGAAAAGAAAGCACCCAGAATCAAATCGCTGCTGACGCCGGGCGAAGTCGCGAAGCGCAGCGGCGTTGCGGTCTCCGCGCTGCACTTCTATGAAAGCAAAGGACTGATTAAAAGCACCCGTAACAGCGGCAATCAACGTCGTTACCGGCGCGACGTGCTGCGTCAGGTGGCGATCATTAAAATCGCCCAGCGCATCGGCATTCCGCTGGCGACGATTGGCGAGGCTATCGGCGTGTTGCCGGAAGGACATAACCTGAGCCCGAAGGCCTGGAAGCAGCTCTCCACCCAGTGGCGTGAGGAGCTGGACAGGCGCATTAAAACGCTGACCGCGCTGCGCGACGATCTCGACGGCTGTATCGGCTGCGGCTGTCTGTCGCACCGCGATTGCCCGCTCCGCAACCCCGAGGACCGTCTGGGCGCGCAGGGCAGCGGGGCGCGTCTGCTGGAAGACGAATAAGCGGCGCGCAAACAAATTCTGTGCGTCATCGGTGGATTCTCTATAGTTAATGCAATGAAAAGCGAAAGGAAAACGCCATGCTGACGGTCCACCATCTGAATAATTCCCGCTCGCAGCGCATTCTTTTTGCGCTTGAAGAGCTCGGTCTGCCCTACGAACTGGTGCGTTATCAGCGCGAGCCCACCATGCTGGCGCCGCCTGCGCTAAAGAAAGTGCATCCGCTCGGTAAGTCGCCGGTGCTGGAGGATAACGGCCAGAAAATTATTGAGTCCGGCGCGATTCTGGAATATCTCCAGGAAACCTACGACACCGAACAGCGGCTGAAGCCGCTGAGCGCGGAAGAGAAAATCCAGTACCGCATCTGGCTCCATTACGCCGAAGGGTCTTTGATGCCGCTGCTGTTGATGAAGCTGGTGTTTGGCAGCCTCGGCAAAAAGCCTGTCCCGCTCGGGCTTCGCACCATTGGCAAAGCGCTCGGGCAGGGCGTGCAGAAAGCCTGGCTCAATAAGCAGATAGCCACCCACACGCGCTTTATGGAAGATCACCTGACGCTGCATCCGTGGTTTGCCGGGCAGACGTTCAGCATGGCGGATATTCAGATGAGCTTCCCGATTATCGCCCTGCTGGCGCGCAGCGAATCCGGCGAGTTCCGTCAGCTTCGCGCCTGGCTCACCAATCTTCAGGCGCGACCGGCCTGGCAGCGCGCAATTGAAAAAGGCGGCCCGCTGGAGATCCCCGGCAGTTAATTACGCAGGCCTTCACCCGAAGGCCTGTTTTTTGCGCATCAACGATATCGTTTGCGCAGCCTGCGCTGAATTATTCATCAGCCGACGTAACTTTTTGCCAAAAGCCATAAAGTTCAGTTGAAAATCCCCGTCCTAAGGCTGGATAATCGTTTGCCTAAAAATTTTGTCGTTTTTTGCGCGTGGAGTTAAACGTTTGCTTTTTGTGGCCCCTCCAAAACCACAAACAGAACGCAGGGAGTTAACGTTTGATCCGCAGCGGGTTGTTTGCCACGCGCGAGCTTTAAAAACTATCACTTTCAGGGGATGTCTCATTATGTCTACGCCTTCTGCGCGTAACGGCGGTTCACTCGACGCCTTTTTTAAAATTTCCGCGCGCGGCAGTAACGTGCGCCAGGAGATTGTTGCCGGTCTCACCACTTTCCTCGCGATGGTCTATTCCGTGATTGTCGTGCCGGGGATGCTTGGCAAAGCCGGTTTCTCACCTGCCGCCGTGTTCGTCGCCACCTGCCTGGTGGCTGGCGTCGGTTCCATCGTGATGGGGCTGTGGGCGAATCTGCCGCTGGCTATCGGCTGCGCCATTTCGCTGACCGCCTTTACGGCGTTTAGTCTGGTGCTCGGGCAGCACATCAGCGTACCCGTCGCGCTCGGCGCGGTCTTCCTGATGGGCGTGCTCTTTACCGTTATCTCTGCAACCGGCATTCGTAGCTGGATCCTGCGCAACCTGCCGCAGGGCGTGGCGCACGGCACTGGCATCGGCATCGGTCTGTTCCTGCTGCTGATTGCCGCCAACGGCGTGGGCCTGGTCATTAAAAACCCGCTCGACGGCCTGCCGGTGGCGCTCGGTCATTTCGCGAGCTTCCCGGTTATCATGTCGCTGATTGGTCTGGCGGTGATTATCGGTCTTGAGAAACTGAAAGTGCCGGGCGGCATCCTGCTGACCATTATTGGCATTTCGATTGTCGGCCTGATTTTCGACCCGACGGTGAAATTCACCGGCCTGTTCGCCATGCCGTCGCTGAGCGATGAAAACGGCAATTCGCTGATCGGCAGCCTCGACATCATGGGCGCGCTCGATCCTGTCGTTATTCCAAGCGTGCTGGCGCTGGTGATGACCGCGGTATTCGACGCCACCGGCACCATTCGCGCGGTTGCAGGCCAGGCGAATCTGCTGGATAAAGACGGCCAGCTCATCGACGGCGGCAAAGCACTGACCACCGATTCCCTCTCCAGCGTCTTCTCAGGCCTGGTGGGCGCGGCGCCGGCTGCGGTTTATATCGAATCTGCCGCTGGCACCGCCGCGGGCGGTAAAACGGGCCTGACGGCGATTACCGTCGGCGTACTGTTCCTGCTTATCCTGTTCCTCTCGCCGCTCTCTTATCTGGTACCCGCGTACGCCACCGCGCCTGCGCTGATGTATGTCGGTCTGCTGATGCTCAGCAACGTGGCGAAAATCGATTTCGCTGATTTCGTTGACGCCATGGCGGGGCTTATCACCGCGGTGTTTATCGTGCTGACGTGCAACATCGTGACCGGCATCATGATCGGTTTTGCGTCGCTGGTAATTGGCCGCATCGTCTCTGGCGAGTTCCGCAAGCTTAATATCGGCACCGTGGTTATCGCCATCGCGCTGGTCGCTTTCTACGCGGGCGGCTGGGCAATCTAAACCTTTCTTTAACAAAGCGGGCTACGGCCCGCTTTTTTCCGGCTTTCAGGGCACAACCTGATTCCTTTTCCGGCGCGTCAATGTTCTATTATCAAAGGTGAGTCTTACATCACAGATAATAAGGAGCCGCTCAGACCGCATGGAAATCTTTTTTACCATCCTCATCATGACCCTCATGGTATCGCTCTCCGGGGTCGTCACCCGTATGCTGCCATTCCAGATCCCGCTGCCGCTGATGCAGATAGCCATCGGGGCGCTGCTCGCCTGGCCTACGTTCGGTCTGCACGTCGACTTTAACCCGGAGCTGTTCCTGGTCCTGTTTATTCCGCCGCTGCTGTTTGCCGACGGCTGGAAAACCCCGACCCGCGAATTCCTCGATCACGGCCGTGAAATTATCGGCCTCGCGCTGGCGCTGGTGGTGATAACCGTCGTGGGTATTGGTTTTCTTATCTACTGGATGGTGCCGGGCATTCCGCTGATCCCCGCTTTCGCGCTCGCGGCGGTGTTGTCGCCAACCGATGCGGTGGCGCTTTCCGGTATTGTCGGCGAAGGCCGCATCCCGAAAAAAATCATGGGGATTTTGCAGGGCGAGGCGCTGATGAATGACGCCTCCGGCCTGGTGTCGCTGAAATTCGCCGTAGCGGTCGCGATGGGGACGATGGTCTTTACCGTAGGCGGCGCGTCGCTGGAATTTTTAAAAGTGGCGATTGGCGGCCTGCTCGCCGGCATCGCGGTAAGCTGGCTGTATGGTCGCTCGCTGCGCCTGCTGAGCCGCTGGGGCGGCGATGAGCCCGCCACACAGATCGTGCTGTTGTTCCTGCTGCCGTTCGCCTCTTATCTGATTGCCGAACATATCGGCTTCTCCGGCATTCTGGCCGCAGTAGCCGCCGGGATGACCATTACCCGCTCCGGCGTGATGCGCACCGCGCCGCTGGCGATGCGCCTGCGCGCCAACAGCGTCTGGTCGATGCTGGAGTTTGTGTTTAACGGCATGGTCTTCCTGATGCTCGGTCTGCAACTGCCGGGCATTATGGAAACCTCGCTGGCCGCCGCCGAACTGGATCCGAACGTTGAAACCTGGATGCTGTTCATGGACATCGTGCTGATCTACGTGGCGCTGATTGGCGTGCGTTTCCTGTGGCTGTGGATCATGAAGCGCTTTAGCCTGCGTTTTCTGAAGAAAAAGCCGCTCAGCTTTGGCGAGTACTCCACGCGCGAATTACTGGTGGCGTCATTCGCCGGGGTGCGCGGGGCCATCACGCTTGCGGGTGTGCTCTCCATTCCGCTGCTGCTGCCGGACGGTTCACCCTTCCCGGCGCGCTATGAGCTGGTGTTCCTGGCCGCGGGCGTGATCCTTTTCTCGCTGTTTGTCGGCGTGATCCTGCTGCCGATTCTGCTGCAACAGGTCGAGACGCCAGATCACGGCCTGGCGCACAAAGAGGAGCGCATGGCGCGCTCGGCGACGGCGGAAGTGGCGATTACCGCCATCCAGAAAATGGAAGAGCGTCTGGCCGCCAATACCGAAGAGAACATCGACGATCAGCTGCTGAAAGAGGTGTCCGCGCGCGTGGTGGGGAACCTGCGTCGCCGCGCCGACGGGCGTAACGATGTGGAAAACAGCGAGCTTGAGGAAAATCTTGAGCGCCGTTTCCGCCTGACCGCGCTGCGTGCGGAGCGCGCCGAGCTGTACCATCTGCGCGCCACGCGGCAGATCAGCAACGAGACGCTGCAAAAGATACTGCACGATATGGACCTGCTCGAAGCGCTGCTGATGGAGCGCAAATAACCAAAACCGCCGGATCTTTCCGGCGTTTTTTTTTACCGCCCCGCCAGCCGCCGCACCAGTTCAAACTCGCTAAAATTCACCGGTCGCTGCTGCTGCATTGAGAGATTCCCGGCAATGCCCGTCAGGACAGACATCGCGCCCGCACGGTGATCGGCGGCGCGTTGCAGCGGGTCGTCGCCCGGCTCGCCAAACAGATCCGCCAGCATCGCGTTGTCGCCACCGCCGTGGCCCCCTTCGCCGAGCGTAAAATCCGCTTTCCAGGGCGCCGCGAACATCGGGTACACCGTGATGTCGCAGCGGTCGAGGCTGCCTTCGGCTTCACGCAGCCCGCCGCCGTTGACGTAGGAGTTCTCCACCAGCTTCATTTCAAGCCGTCCGCGGCTGCCGTTGAACACCACATTGAGCCCTTCCTGGGGCAGATAAGCATTAAGCGAATAGGTGAGCTGCGTCTGGTTCTGATATTTCACCAGCACCGACAGCGTATCCTCAATGGTGATGCCGTCGCTGAACACGCTCTGATCGCGAAAGTAGCTGTCCTCATGTTCGGCATCCAGATAGAGCGCTTTGAGCTGCGCGCTCTCCTCCATGTGCAGCGCGAAAGGATCGTTCTTCGCCGCCGGATAGCCGTGGGCGCGCGGGTAAAATTGCGAGACGCCGCGCTTCTCGGCATTTTCACGGCCATAAAAACGCAGCGCGCCCTCGGCGTAGACGCGCGCCGGGTAGCTGCCGAGCCAGAAATTCATTAAGTCGAAATGGTGGGTCGATTTGTGCACCAGCAGGCCGCCGCTGTTACGTTTCTCCCGGTGCCAGCGGCGAAAATAGTCCGCGCCATGTTCGGTATTCAGCAGCCATTCAAAGTGGACCGAAAAGACCTCGCCGATGGTGCCATTCATCAGCAGCTCGCGCACTTTGCTGTGGTGCGGCGCGTAGCGGTAGTTGAACGTGACGCGCACCTCGCGGCCCGTCTCTTCAATGGCGTTAAGAATACGCAGCGCACGGGCTTCGTCGATGGTCATCGGCTTCTCGGTGATGACATCGCAACCCGCATAAAGCGCGCGCACGATGTAGTCGTCATGGGTGCGGTCCATGGTGGTGACGATGATGATATCGGGCTGCGTTTCGCGGATCATCTCTTCAAACTGCGCGGCGACAAAACAGGGCACCGCCTGGGCGCCGGCGTTCTCCAGCAGGCGGCAGGCGTAGCGCATACGGGTCTGGTTGGTGTCGCAGAAAGCGACCATCTGCGCGCTGTCGCGAAACGTCTTGCCGATAGCTTCGATATACATCCCGGCGCGCCCGCCGGTTCCCACCAGGGCGTATTTTTTCATAGCCATGCTCCTCTCAGCCAAAATGACATGTTGTATAGGTAAAATAAAAACAACGTTTCATTTTTCTAATGTAGCGCGGCCAGAGACTCGGAACAGGGCGGAAGGGGAAAAGTGTGATCCCCGGCCAGAATGGCCGGGGCAGAAAGTTTAGTGCGCGCGGCCCTGTTCGATGCCCAGGCCGGTTTGTGAACGGATAAACTGCGCGCGGAACTGTTCACGCTCCAGCTTGCCCTGCGGGCTGTTGTCGGTTGCCGAGAAGACCCAAATCCCGATAAACGCCACGGCGATGGAGAACAGCGCCGGATATTCATACGGGAAGACCGGCGCGGCGTGGCCAAGCACCTGTACCCAGACGGTCGGACCGAGGATCATCAGCACCACGGCGGTCAGCAGACCGAGCCAGCCGCCAATCATTGCGCCGCGAGTGGTGAGCTTCGACCAGTACATCGAGAGCAAAATGATCGGGAAGTTACAGCTCGCCGCAATCGAGAACGCCAGGCCCACCATGAACGCGATATTCTGTTTCTCGAACAGAATGCCGAGCAGGATAGCCACCACACCCAGCACCAGCACGGTGATTTTGGAGACGCGCAACTCATCGCGCTCGGTCGCGCCTTTACGGAACACGTTGGCATAGAGATCGTGCGACACCGCCGACGCGCCTGCGAGCGTCAGGCCCGCGACAACCGCCAGAATCGTGGCGAAGGCGACCGCCGAGATAAAGCCTAAGAACAAGTTGCCGCCCACGGCATCGGCCAGATGAACCGCCGCCATGTTGTTGCCGCCAATCAGCGCGCCGGTGGCATCTTTAAACGCCGGGTTCGCGCCCACCAGCATGATGGCGCCGAAGCCGATGATAAAGGTCAGGATGTAGAAGTAACCCATAAAACCGGTGGCGTAGAAGACGCTTTTACGCGCCTCGCGGGCGTCGCTCACGGTAAAGAAACGCATCAGAATATGCGGCAGACCGGCGGTGCCGAACATCAGGCCGAGGCCGAGCGACAGCGCAGAAACCGGATCTTTCACCAGACCGCCGGGACTCATGATGGCGCTGCCTTTCGGGTGGACCGCCATCGCTTCCGAGAACAGGTTGTTGAAGCTAAAGCCCACATGCTTCATCACCATAAAGGCCATAAAGCTTGCGCCGAAGAGCAGCAGGACGGCTTTGATTATCTGCACCCAGGTGGTGGCCAGCATGCCGCCGAAGAGTACATACATCACCATCAGCACGCCCACCAGCACCACGGCGATGTGATAGTTCAGGCCGAACAACAGCTGGATAAGCTTGCCCGCGCCAACCATCTGCGCGATGAGATAAAGCGCCACCACCACCAGCGAGCCGCAGGCGGCGAGCACGCGAATCGGCCCCTGCTTCAGGCGATACGAGGCGACGTCGGCGAAGGTGTAGCGTCCGAGGTTGCGCAGCCGCTCCGCGATCAGGAACAGGATGATCGGCCAGCCGACGAGAAAACCGAGTGAGTAGATAAGCCCGTCGTAGCCGGAGGTGAATACCAGCGCGGAGATACCGAGGAAGGACGCGGCGGACATAAAATCGCCCGCGATGGCCAGCCCGTTCTGGAAGCCGGTTATATTGCCGCCCGCGGTGTAGTAATCGCTGCGCGAGCGGGTGCGTTTAGAGGCCCAGTACGTGATGCCAAGCGTCAGCGCCACGAAGATGAGGAACATAATGATGGCCTGCCAGTTGGTCGGCTGGCGCTGGACATCGCCGGTCAGCGCATCGGCCAGGGCGGCAGGCGAAAGCAGAGTCAGCAGCGGGAAAAGGACCTTTTTCATGATGACTGCACCTCTTTCAGCACGGCGTTATTCAGCCGGTCAAATTCCGTATTGGCGCGCCAGACATAGACGCCCGTGAGAATAAACGAAATAAGGATCACGCCGATGCCGATAGGGATGCCGCGCGTCACGCTGCTGCCCGGCGAAAGCGGCGTGCCAAGCCAGCCCGGCGCAAACGCGATAAGCAGGATAAAGCCGACATAGATAATCAGCATGATGATGGAAAGGGTGAAGGCAAACCGTTGCCGCTTATGAATTAACTCCCTGTAAGGCGCACTGTTCTCTATCTGCTGACAAATATCGTTATTCATCATCGCAGTCTCCAGAAGTAAGGTAGGGGTTGTTATTATTCCCTCTCCCTTGTGGGGAGAGGGTTAGGTCGAAAGGTAAACGGAAAGCGTTGTTACGACGGCATCGCGATGGACTGCTTCTCTTCGAGCAGTTTTTCCACCACGCCCGGATCGGCAAGCGTTGAGGTATCGCCGAGGTTGCTGGTATCGCCCGCCGCGATTTTGCGCAAAATACGACGCATGATTTTGCCGGAGCGGGTTTTCGGCAGCGAGTCGGTCCAGTGCAGCACATCCGGCGTCGCCAGCGGGCCAATCTCTTTACGCACCCAGTTGCGCACTTCGCTATAGAGTTCCGCCGACGGCTCCTCGCCGTGGTTCAGCGTCACGTAAGCATAGATCGCCTGGCCTTTAATGCTGTGTGGAATGCCCACCACTGCGGCTTCGGCGATTTTCGGATGTGAGACCAGCGCGGACTCAATTTCAGCGGTGCCGAGACGGTGCCCCGATACGTTCAGCACGTCGTCTACGCGCCCGGTTATCCAGTAGTAACCGTCTTCGTCACGGCGCGCGCCGTCGCCGCTGAAGTACATGTTTTTAAACGTCGAGAAATAGGTCTGCTCGAAACGTTCGTGATCGCCAAACAGCGTGCGCGCCTGGCCCGGCCAGGAATCGGTAATGACCAGGTTGCCCTCTGTCGCGCCCTGTTGCGGATTGCCTTCGTTATCCACCAGCGCAGGCTGCACGCCGAAGAACGGACGCGTGGCGGAACCGGCTTTCAGTTCGGTCGCGCCGGGCAGCGGCGTAATCATGAAGCCGCCGGTTTCGGTCTGCCACCAGGTGTCGATGACCGGGCATTTTTCATTGCCGATTTTCTTCCAGTACCACTCCCACGCCTCCGGGTTGATCGGCTCGCCGACGGAACCAAGAATGCGCAGCGACGAACGGTCAGTCCCGTCGATAGCCTTATCGCCTTCCGCCATCAGCGCGCGAATGGCCGTCGGCGCGGTATAGAGAATATTGACCTTGTGCTTGTCCACCACCTGCGCCATACGGTTGGCGGAGGGCCAGTTCGGCACGCCTTCAAACATCAGCGTGGTGGCGCCGCAGGCGAGCGGCCCGTACAGCAGATAGCTGTGGCCGGTCACCCAGCCCACATCCGCCGTGCACCAGTAGATATCGCCCGGATGGTAGTCGAAGGCGTACAGGAACGTGGTGGCCGCATAGACCAGATAACCGCCAGTGGTGTGCAGCACGCCTTTCGGTTTACCGGTCGAGCCGGAGGTATAGAGGATAAACAGCGGATCTTCGGCGTTCATCTCCACCGGTTGATGATGCGCGCTGGCTTTTTCGACCAGTTCGTTCCACCAGAGATCGCGCCCTTCATGCCATTCGGTATTCCCGCCGGTGCGTTTAAACACCACCACATGTTCCACGCTGGTGACGCCCGGATTTTTCAGCGCGTCATCGACATTTTTCTTAAGCGGAATCGTACGGCCGGCGCGCACGCCTTCATCGGCGGTGATAACGAGACGCGCGCTGGAATCGATAATGCGCCCGGCGACGGCCTCCGGCGAAAAGCCGCCGAAAATAACCGAGTGCACCGCGCCGATACGGGCGCAGGCAAGCATCGCGACGGCGGCTTCCGGCACCATCGGCATATAGATAGCGACCACGTCGCCTTTCTTAATGCCGAGAGAGGTCAGGGTGTTCGCGAAGCGGCAGACATCGCGGTGAAGTTCGCGGTAGCTAATGTGTTTGCTTTGGGTGGCGTCGTCGCCTTCCCAGATGATGGCGGTCTGATCGCCGCGCTCGTTGAGGTGTCGGTCAAGGCAGTTCGCCGCGAGGTTCAGCGTGCCGTCTTCATACCATTTAATCGAGACATTGCCGGGCGCGAAAGAGGTGTTTTTTACCTTCTGGTAGGGCGTGATCCAGTCAAGGATTTTACCCTGCTCGCCCCAGAACGCGTCAGGGTCATGCACGGACTGCTGATATTTCGCATCATATTGTTCCGGCGTAATCAGGCAGAGTTCCGCGATAGCCGCGGGAATAGGGTGTTTATGGATTTGGCTCATGGCTTTTTTCTCCTTTTAGATGTTAATGATATGTCACGCAAAAGTTAAGAACAGACTTGCGAATAGCTTTGTTTACTTTTTGGGCGGCAGATCACGCATTGCCGAAACTGCATGAAAATTCATCAAACGAATCTTTCAAGGAAAATAATTGCTGTTAAGTATTATTTGCTGGATCGATTTTATAACCTCTTAAATAACATTAACTTATAAATGATTAACGCGATAAATTAGGGTTATTAAGCCAATTTTCAGTGAATATGCCTGTTCTTAAAGGGTTGCGCAGGATGCCGTGCAAGTGGTACTGATTAAACGCGTTAAAAAACCCCACAATATCACCCAACGTTTGTCATACCCCTTTCAGCTTGCGTCGTTCTCATTCGAGCACGCGTGGGAATGGCGCTGTAATTTAGGAAGTAAAGTCGTTATGAAAAACAGTAAAATCAGCCTGGCCTGGCAGATCCTGCTGGCCCTGGTGCTGGGTATTCTTCTGGGCAGTTTTCTCCATTATCAGACGGATAGCCGCGAATGGCTGGTGACCAATCTCCTTTCGCCCGCTGGCGACATTTTTATTCATTTGATTAAAATGATCGTGGTGCCGATTGTTATCTCCACGCTGGTGGTGGGCATTGCCGGTGTCGGCGACGCTAAACAGCTCGGACGCATCGGCGCGAAGACCATCCTCTATTTTGAAGTGATCACGACCGTCGCCATCATCCTTGGCATTACGCTTGCGAACGTGTTCCAGCCAGGTAGCGGCATTGATATGTCACAGCTGGCCGCTGTGGATATTTCAAAATATCAGCACACGACCGAAGAGGTGCAGAGCCATGCACACGGTCTGATGGGAACTATCCTGTCGCTGGTGCCGACCAACATTTTCGCCTCGATGGCGAAAGGCGAGATGCTGCCGATTATCTTCTTCTCGGTGCTGTTTGGTCTGGGGCTCTCTTCGCTGCCCGCCGCGCACCGTGAACCGCTGGTGACGGTCTTCCGCTCCGTTTCCGAAACCATGTTTAAAGTCACCCATATGGTGATGCGCTATGCACCAGTGGGGGTGTTTGCGTTGATCTCCGTAACGGTGGCGAACTTTGGTTTTGCGTCCCTGTGGCCGCTCGCCAAACTGGTGATCCTGGTTTACGTGGCTATCCTGTTCTTCGCGCTGATCGTACTGGGCGCGGTCGCGCGGATGTGTGGGCTGCGCGTCTGGACGCTGATCCTCATTCTTAAAGACGAGCTGATTCTGGCGTACTCCACGGCAAGCTCTGAGAGCGTGCTGCCGCGTATTATCGAGAAAATGGAAGCCTACGGGGCGCCTGCGTCTATCACGAGCTTCGTGGTGCCGACCGGCTACTCCTTTAACCTTGACGGCTCCACGCTCTATCAAAGTATCGCGGCTATTTTTATCGCCCAGCTCTACGGCATCGAACTGTCGCTGGGTCAGGAGATTATCCTGGTGCTGACGCTGATGGTGACCTCGAAAGGGATCGCGGGCGTGCCTGGCGTGTCGTTCGTGGTGCTGCTGGCGACACTGGGCAGCGTGGGTATTCCGCTGGAAGGTCTGGCGTTTATCGCGGGCGTTGACCGTATCCTCGACATGGCGCGCACCGCGCTGAACGTAGTCGGCAATGCGCTGGCGGTACTGGTTATCGCCAAGTGGGAACATAAGTTCGACCGCAAAAAAGCGGAGGCTTACGAGCGGGAAATGCTGGGCCGGTTCGACAGTACCGCCAACAATTAATCATCCGCACGTCTGCGTTTCTGCAAGCCCCGCCTCTGGCGGGGTTTTTTATGGCGGCAGCGCGGAGAAGGCGCTGTAAGCGGTAAAAAAACGGGTGCGTTAAGCATTCAACGCCAGCAAGTCGGGCGGAGCGAACCCCGCCCGGAGAGTATTACCGGTCAGAGCAGGAAAGCCGTGCCGCCACCTCCTTATTTCCTTGCTTTATCGTTAACTCACATAACGTCCCGTGGTTAATTAAAGCGAAAATTAATATCGTGACGCAAAATACAACGAAACATGCGAAAAGATATTTGAGTGGCTTCATGCCTTTTACTCCTTGCCTTTCGGCGAGTAAGCGGCTAATCTCAACTTGTGTGGAGTTGAGGGATAGCCTCGGGTTAATAGGAATATTGCCCGGGGCTTTCTTCTTTCTGTCCCTCGCGTCGGCTTAAGACAGAAAGTCTTAAGCACCCGGCGCTCATCATAATGTCCTTCCTGTTAAATTCAAACTGAAATCCCGATGTAATTTATAGTGGGTTTGTTGCATTGGTTTGGTTTATAAAGTAAATGGTTTCGAGGCATCATGTGAATATTAAAATGCCATCGGGAATAAATACAATAACGCGTAAAAGGATTGGGTGCATTAAGGCCTCCGCTCCTGGCAAGCCGGGCGAGGAACCCTCGCCCGGTAGAGCCTTACCTGCCTGTACAGGCAAGCTTAGCCGCCACCTCCTGACTGCCGCTTCGGATGGTAAGTTCGCATAACGTACCCTGATTCATTAACGCAAAAATCAAAATAGTGATGCAGACCATGAATAAACAGGCCAGTAAATAACGCAGTGGCTTCATGCCTTTTACTCCTTGCATTCTGAAGAGTAAGAGGCTAATCTCAACTTGTCGGAGTTGAGGGATAGCCTCGGGTTAATAGAAATATTGCCCGGGGCTTTCTTCTTTCTGTCCCTCACGTTTGCTTAAGACAGAAAGCCTTAAGCACCCGCGCTTATAATAATCCTTCTGTTGGAAAATTAAATAAAAAGCCTGATGTAATTTATTAATGCTTTTTGCATATTAAATGGAATCAGCCTCGCAAATCTTTGCCACTAAATACCGCAAAACGTAACGGGACAATATAACGGTTCCCGTTAATCTTTTATTGAGCGTGTCTTTTTTCTGCCTGCGCACGCAGCAACGCCCGCGTTGTGTATCCTGATACAGAGAGAAAGCGTGGCGCTGTGCCGGTTACGGCTGAAAACTATCGGGAATGATAGTATACCCGGCCGCCGTACACCCTTATCATCTCTCCCTTATGCCTGCGCGAAGGCGCGCGTCATGCGCCGCCCGGCCAGGCTACCGACAACCACAGCCGGAATATAAAGAGAGTCACAGTGGATAACCTCATTAGCGCGCCATTAACAGGACAACACGAGACGCCGGTGAACCTGCCGGGGTTGATGCAGGTGCTCAGCAAACACCTTTACTCCACACCGATGGTCGCCATCCGTGAGCTGGTGCAAAACGCGCACGACGCGATTGTCAGACGTCGACTGGAAGAGGGCGCTGCGGACCGGCTTGCGGAAATTCGCGTCACGGGCGATTCGCAAAACCGGACTATCGTTATTCACGATACCGGCTCAGGGCTCACGGAGCAGGAGATCCACGATTTCCTGGCGACCGTCGGCGTCGGCTACACCCGCCATCTGCGCCAGCAGGATGACGACACCGGGCTTATCGGCATGTTTGGCCTGGGCTTTCTTTCCGCCTTTGTGCTGGCGGAGCGGGTGACGGTGCATACCACTTCCTGGAAAACGCCGCAGGAAGGCTGGCTTTACGCGTCCGCCAGCGGCGAAACGTACAGCGTCACGCCTGCAACGCCACGCGAGCCGGGAGCGACCGTTACGCTGCACCTCAAAGACGAGTTTTTATATCTCGCTAACAACAAGCTGCTTGGCGATGTGCTGGGCCGTTACTGCATATTAATGAAAGAGCCGCTGTTCGTCGGTGAAGAGCAGACCGCGGTAAATCATCTGTCGCCGCCGTGGCGCGCCGCGTCGCAGGACGGCGTCGCGCTGCATCCGGCGCTGCGTCAGAAGCAGAATATCGAATTCGCCAGCCGCTTCGAGCGCGCGTTTACGCCGCTGTGCACTTTGCTGGTGGAGCCATACGGCGACAGCGACGCGGTGGGCATGTTGTGGCTTCAGGATGGCGCGACCTACGGCACCAGCGACAACCGCAACCTGTCGCTGTTTCTGCGCGGCATGCTGCTGGATGACCAGGCGCGTGAGCTGCTGCCTCCGTGGGCCGGGTTTGTCGGCGGCGTTATCGAATCTAACCGTCTCACGCCGACGGCCAGCCGCGAAGATTTGCAGCGCGATGTTACCTGGTACGCCACGCAGGCGGCGCTCACCGAGGCGCTGATTAACGGCCTGGCCGATCTCGCGAAGCAGCAGCCCGCCGTCTGGCGGCGCGTGCTGGTGCGCCATAACGAAGCGCTGCTCGGCGCGGCCATCTGCGACGATCGTCTCTTCGATCTGCTGAAAGACGAACTGTTGATCCCGACGTCTCAGGGCGATCTGCCGGTTAAATCGCTGCGCCAGAACAACACGCTGAATGTGATGCTCAGCGAAGAGGGCGGTTTTGAAGAGATGCTGTTTCGGCTTTCCGGGCGTCCCGTCGCGCTGGGCTATCGTTACGCGGTCGTGCCGTTCCTGCGCCGCTGGGCGACGCTCTACGGCGCGCGTCTGGTGGAAGTGGGCACCTCGGCGGGCAACGAACAGCTCTTTGCGCTGCATGACGTCAGCGCGGAAGAAGAAGCCTGGTGGAGCGAGCAACTGCGCGACGACGAAGAGTGCGTGATGTCTTCGTTTGAACCCGCGACGCTGCCGCTGGTGATGGTAGTCAACCGCGATGCCGAACTTAAGGCGCGCCTTGAGCAGGACGACGCCGATCGCCGTATGAGCACTGCCGCGCTGATGCTGGCGCGCCAGTTTGCCAGCAAAATCGAGCAGCAGGCGCCGGTGCGCCTCTACATCAACTTTAATAATCCTGCGGTAAAAGCGTTATCACAGGCCTGGCGTGCCGGGCGGCCCATCGCGCCTGGCGCCACGCAACTGCTGAAAAGCCTCAAAATTATTCTTGCTCTGGCCACGGGCGACTCCCGTGAGTACGACTTTCGCCAGGCGCTGGAGACATTCAGTTGCATCACGGCGCAACTTATTACACCGACAACAGAAGGAAGCAACTAATGGATATCTGGGCATGGTATGAGCAATATCAGCGGGACCTGGAAGAAGCCGGCAAACCCTGGATCACGCAGCATGTCGATAAGCTGATCGAATCCATTGTTGAAGTTCAGACCGGTAAAACGGAAGCGCTGCTGCCGGAAGCGCGCGCGCTGAAAAAGACCGCGGGCAATCCATGGATTGAAGTTATGGTGGGCCACTGGGAGATGCGTCATCGCATCGGCAATCTTGGCGAAGGCGAAAAAGCGCTGGGCGATGTCGTCGCGCTGTTTGAGCGCGCTCATCAGGCCGATGCCGCTGAGTGTCCGCAGTCGATTTGCGTCACCCAGGATCTCAGCGCCTGCTACAGCAACGTGGACGGCCCCGGCTGGGCGGACGAGCGTATCGCCGTTTGCCAGGAGACGCTCTCAAAAATCACCCCGCTGCGCAGCTGCTTCCTGTGTCTTTCTGAGGAGCAGTTCTTCGCGATGGTCGATAAAGGCCAGATTGAAGAAGCGCTGGCGTTTGTGCAGCAACAGATGGAAAAGCGCCGCGCGGCGGGCGAAGAGGACGTTAACGGGCTGAAAGAGAACGAAGCGCAGGCGCTGATGTTGCTGGGCCGTTATGACGAAGCGCTGGCGATCATTGATAAACTCCATGAAGACGAGATGGAAAACAGCAGCGAGCAGACCCGCCAGGTCATGATGATGATGAAGGCGGAAGTGCTGGCGCTGATGGGCCGTGAAGAAGACGCCCGCGAATGGCTGCTGCCGTGGGACCGACTCACTGCCTATAACCGCATGCGCTGGGTGCGCGTGGTGGAGCAACTGGTTCGCCTCAACCCGGCTTACAACAACTGGCAGACCGGTAGCGCGCTGCAGCTGATTCTGGAGCAGCGCCTGGAAGCGCAGGCGTGGCGCGAAGCGGTTATCGTCGCGAAAACCCATATCAGCCTGGCGCTGGCGCGCGGCGCGACCTGGGTCGCCCGTCGTGCTCTGATGCTGGCGCAGCAGTGCGCCGCAAAACTGCGTAACCCGCACGATGAAGACGCCGCGCTGGCGGCGTTTGCAAGCCAGGTTGCGGGCATGGAAACGCAGGTGGAGCTGCCGGTGCCTGCCGAATCGCTGATGGCGTGGCTTGAAGAGCGCGGTCAGCAGGAAGGCGTGACGCGCGATCCTGAGCAGGAGGCCCAGTGGTTGCTGCTCGCGTCCGCACAGCGTCCGGACGATGAAGAACTCTTGATGCTGGCGGCGGCCGCGCTGGAAGCGTGCCAGGCGCAGGGCGAAGCGACGGATCTCCTGCTCGGCTGGCAGAAACGCCATCCGCAGGAAGAGGCCTCGCCGCTGTTCCATCTGCTCTCTTCACTTCTGAACGCGCGCCGTTATGACGACATCTTTGCGCTCGCCGAAGGCTATCGCGATGCGCTGCCGCACGTGGCGCTGTGGTTTGAAGCCCAGGTGGCGCAGGCGCAGGAAGACTGGGAAAAACTGGAGTCCGTAAGCCAGGCGCTGCGCGCCACGCCGCAGGGCCAGCAGAAAATCGCGCCGCTGATGCTGGCGGGCCAGGCGGCGATGCGTCAGCAAGCCTATGACCGCGCCACGGCGTACCTGAAAGAGGCGGTGACGATGCTGGACGCGCGCGAAGAGGACGCCAGCAATGTTCTGTGGGATCTGCTGACGGCCGCCAGCGCCAGTGAAGACTGGACGACCGTGCGTGAAGCTGGCGCGCGTCTCGGCATGCAGTTCAGCGCCGACGACGGCCCGGTCGAGGAGCAGTGGGGCACCGTTCGTCTGCGTTTCTTCGAGAATCACGACGAGCATTACTATTTTGCCCAGCGTACCGGCCCGGTGACGGCGCGCGTCTTCCAGCCGTCATGGCGTAAAGCGCCGCAACATATGAACGAGTCGGTAGTGTTTGACGCCAATCTGCTGAATACCCCGCCGGAAGATGAAAAAGAGCGCGAGAATTTCATCCCGGTGCATAACGTGGTGAAAACCCTTGAGCAGAGCGAGTACGCGCCGAGCTGGTTTATCGACGGCGTCGATCCGGGCGAAGAGACGTTCAACGCGTTTGTGAACGGCGTGCGCCAGCGCGGCGGCGCCATCTGGGTGCATTGCGAATCGGATTATCAGGTCACCGACAGCGAAAGCGGTGAAACGCTGCCTGGCATCTATTTTATGCTGGCGATGCCGCAGTCGGTCTCGCCGCTGGAAGTGGACGCGATGCTGCGTGAACTCACCCAAGGGTGGACGCATCCAATCCACTGGCTGGATGTCGCGATGACGGGCGGTCTTGATGAAACGCGCCACCGTCAGGTGATGGAGCGCTATCAGCTGTAGTCCTTGTATGACGGGCGGCGGTCCTCGCCGCCCGATTTCCGATTTGAGAATCCTCCGCTGTCTGCCTTCCTTTGCCCTCTTTACTTTAAGACCAGTCAAACACAGGGCTGGCTTTATGAAATCACATCTTCGCGTTTTGCTTTTCGCCACACTCTCTCTTCCCAGCACTCATGCGCTGGCGGACGGTCTGGATGCGGTCTTTAACGACACCATTAACTCAGTAACCCAGGCCATCAATGAGGCTTACCATCCGGAGACGGATGACCGTGATGCGTCGGAAAACCGTCAGTATGACGATGACAGCCGTACGCGCTACGACGAGCGGCGCAGACGTCTTGAAGAACGCCACCGGCAGCTTGATGAGCGCCAGCGTCGTCTGGATGAAGAGCGCCGTCGCCTGGAAGAAGAAGAGCAACGGCTGGATGAGGATGATGACCGCTAACGGCCGCTGTCGGCGATTTCCACATGCGTGGTGCGCGGAATAGCCAGCAGACGATCGCCGCAGGTCAGCAGCAGATCGATGCCGAGCGAGCCGGCATGCAGGCGATCGGAAAGTTGCTCAATCAGGCACTCCGGCAACTGCGGCGCGATCATGCGCTCTTCCGCGATACCGGCGCCGGTCAGGCGCAGCATACGTCCGCCGCTCAGGCTGTTTACCTGCAACACCAGCGTGACGCTGTGTTCCGGCGCGATAACGCTGCCGTGGGCGAGGCGATCGGGCAGAAACGGGTTCAGGTTTTCATCGGCAATAGCAAAAACCGCCTCGTCCGGCGTATCGGCAATCCGCGTGCCGGTATGAAAGCGCAGGTTAGAGCGCACAATATCATTGGCCAGCGACGGCGAAAGCCAGACAGGGGTATCGCTATCGACAAGCGTGAGCAGCACGCTGGTGGTGGCCACGCCGAGCGGCTGCCAGCCGTGGCGAAGCAACTGTAAGGACACAATCACGCCGGGCTCGCTCATGGCCTTTAGCAGGCGGCGAAAGCACTGCTGTGCATCATGCACCGGTGAATCAAAGGCGGTATTTAACGTCATCAGAATCTCCATACTGCTGCGCTACGCGGCGGTACGTCCTGGACGCCGCCGGAAGCAGGTTGCCGCACATCCTGACGACCTAATATGACCCTACTGTTAAACAAACATGACAGCCAGATGAATTGTGAGGCAATAAAGGGAGGAGAAGATCGCCCTGCCTTTAACGGAATCATCGATGAGAGATGTTAATATTCGGCTTAAGTCAGGTAAGAAAAAAGAACATTATTTTTCTTAAAGTATATTTGTGACGCCGCAAAAGATGTTTTTAACGATGTTAGTTTCCGGGCTTATATTTCCTGTGATTATTTTCTAATTATATTTGGCGACGAAATTTACTATTTTAAATCGCTGCTACTAATAATATTCCTAAAAGAAATTGGTGAAAAGTTAAGCGGTGCTTCATTTAAGTGTAGTTGTTATTTATTTTATTGATTTTAAAGGGTATTTACAGAAGGGGATTATCTGGTTTGTATTTTACGCTTCTTTTCTGATTTCTTTTATTATTTTTTGAAAAGGTACGTGAAAATAAGCGTGGAATCACGTTAACGGCGCGTCAGGGGGAGGAAGCCGTCCATAAGAAACACGGGGATAAATCGGGCGAGCACGCTATTTTATTCTGAGCAGAGCTCCGTCCAGTTGATGCGCGGCTAAGCGGCCTGAAGCTGGCAGCGAAGGCTGCCAGCCCAGGTAAAATGCGGCCTGAGGCGCCGTCAGCTTTTTTTGACGAACTCAGATTTGAGCTTCATCGGACCGAAGCCGTCGATTTTACAGTCGATGTTGTGATCGCCTTCCACCAGACGGATGTTTTTGACTTTGGTGCCAATCTTGAGCATCGATGAACTGCCTTTAACCTTGAGATCCTTAACAATTGTGACGCTGTCGCCATCGGCCAACAGGTTGCCGTTGGCATCTTTGACCACCAGCGCGTCGCTCTCTGCGCTGGTTTCGCCTTCGCGCCACTCGTGGGCGCACTCCGGGCAGACGTAAAGATTATTATCCAGATAAGTATATTCAGAACCGCATTGCGGGCAGGCTGGTAATGACATGGTTTCTCCTCAAAATGAACCAACGGGGCAGCAAAAGAGGGCTGCGCAAGAAGCGGCCGTTTACGCGGCGCGCATGAAAGGCGGGATTATACCCTAAACCCTTACGTTTTACGGGCCTGTCTGCGGCCCGAACGCGCAGGTGTCTGAAGCGGGATGGCATTTTTACTGGCAGTGATAAAACATATATCGTGATTTATTGCCAGGCGGTGTTATTCTGGAGCGGTTAATGTTGGTTTGAATTATTAAATCCATCCCCTGAAGTCGGAACATTTTTGTCAAATGGCCGATGTGAGGATATATTCTTTCGCTCTGAAAAATCGATCAGCCCACTGGTCTTACAGAGTGATTATTAGGTTTCCTGACGAAGATGAAGGTTTGAAACCTTTCCCATCGTCCCATGCATATTTTACCACAACGATGGTATGGCATTTTTTTACGCCACGTTTTCGTCAGGTAGCGTTGTGACGCGCAGGATATTTTCCACACGTAATTATAAAAGCCGCATTGAGCTAATAAAAAGATAAGGCAAAAGGTCATTTAATTTGTGTTAAGGAAAGATTTTTCATGCACACACAGACTGTATTTGAAATGAATCAGGAAGCGGAACGGCTGCTTCAGCTGGCGTTGTATAACCTCAGCGCCCTGAAACAAATGCCGCTGGCGGTGCAGAGCGATCGTGGGAACGTTACCAGCCAACAACGCGCCGCCGTGCATCCCCTTCATTTTTCGTTACGCGGGCTGGAGGCGCAGCAGGAGATGCTGCAGGCTGAGCTGCGAAAAACGACCCAGCAGGAGATGGTGCTCGCGATTGTCGGCACCATGAAGGCGGGCAAATCGACCACTATCAACGCGATTGTCGGCAAAGAAGTCCTGCCGAATCGCAATCGCCCCATGACGGCGCTCCCGACGCTGATTCGCCACACGCCAGGCCAGACAGAGCCCGTGCTGCATTTCTCGCACGCCGGGCCTATAGAAACCCTGATGCAGGCGCTACGCGCGCGCTTACAAAACGCCTCGCGCGACACCCTGGCGCTGCGTCTTGAAATCGACCGCGACATGGACGCTCTGCTGGCGCGCATCCTTAACGGCACCTCGTTTGAAAAACACTATCTCGGCGCCCAGCCGATTTTCCACTGCCTGAAAAGCTTAAACGATCTGGTGCGGCTCTCGGCCGTGCTTGACGTGCCGTTCCCGTTTCGCGCGTATGCGGCCATCGAACATATCCCGGTGATAGAGGTGGAGTTTACTCACCTTGCAGGTATGGAACGAGGGCTTGGCCAACTGACGCTGCTGGACACGCCCGGCCCGAACGAAGCCGGACAGCCGCACCTGCAAAAAATGTTACAGGAGCAGATCGCCCGCGCCTCCGCCGTACTGGCGGTGATGGATTACACCCAGCTGAAATCCACTTCCGATGAAGAGGTGCGCATGGCGCTCGCGGCGGTGGGGGAATCGGTGCCGCTCTACGCGCTGGTGAATAAATTCGATCAACTGGATCGCAACAGCGACGATGAAGATCAGGTGCGGGCGTTGGTCGCCGGGACGCTGATGAAAGGCGCCATCGATCCCGCGCATATTTTTCCGGTTTCTTCTATGTGGGGCTATCTGGCCAATCGCGCGCGTCAGGAGCTTGCCGCGCACGGCACGCTGCCGCCGTATGACGAGCAGCGCTGGGTACAGGATTTCGCCGAAGCGGCACTGGGCCGCCGCTGGCGTCATGCCGACTTCACCGACGCCGCGCACCTGCGCCACGCCGCCGATCTGCTGTGGGAAGACTCCCTTTTCGAAGCGCCCATCCGGGCGATTCTGCACACCGCGCACGCTCACGCTTCGCTCTACGCGCTGCGTTCGGCCTGCGCAAAATTAATTCACTCTGCGCAATGCACCCGAGACTACCTGGATTTTCGTTGTCAGGGGCTCGATATCGCAAATGACCAACTGGTGGAGAGTATCTCTCAAATGAATAATGACATCGCACAGCTAAAACGTTGCCAGGCAGACGCCAGCAAAGCCATTCAGGAACAGGTTGTTCAGGCGCTGGGGCGCGCGTCGGAAACTATTGCGGGTCATGAACAGAAGGTACTGGCGGATATCGCCAGCTATTTTGAGACGGGCAAGGTGCCGTCGCTTTCGCTCAGCAGCCCGGTGCGGCGCGCGGTGACATGGGGAAGCGATTTCGACGCGGGCAGCGAACAGCTGATCCTGGATCAGGAGAGCGACGCGCGGATGCTGTTGCATAAAATTCGCGCCTCCTGCGAGCTGATCCTGCTGTCGGTGCAGGAGAATCTGACCCGCGATCTCGCCGCCCACTTCAGCGATCTCGAGACGGCGCTTGGGGATATCCTGCGCGCCGCCCTGACGCCGCTGGAACTGCGCGTGACTGAAGGGCTGCGCCGTACCGGCTTTCGCGCGCATATCACGCTGCCGGTTTTTCAGCGCAGCCAGCTTAACTTCAACGCGCATCAGCTCTTTAACGATGTCATTGAAGAAGAGAGTGTGCCGGTCGCCAGCGCGTCGCGTAATAACGGCGTGCGCGGTACCGTGGCGCGCTGGATCACCAGCAAGGATCTGGGATGGGATGACTGTACCGCCATGCGTTCGCGCTACGTGATCAACCTGCAGGAACTGAAGCAGACGCTCAGCCGTTACGTTAGCCGCTTCTGCGCGCAGATCCGCCAGGCGATGAATGCTCAGGTGGATATCTCCGTGACGGCGGGCATGGCGACGTTTTTCGCCGAGTTCCAGATGGCGATGGCGGCGATTGAAGCGAATCTTCAGCAGAGCCTTGCGGCGCGCCAGCAGAGCGAAACGGCGCGCAACGCGCTGCGTGAGAAGCTACAACAGTGCGCCCGCACTGCGCGTGACATTAACGAGGACGCGCGTGCGCTGCGTGATGATATCCAGACGCTGTTTTCCGTGGAGCACTGAACGCCATGAACGGGTCACTGGTGGAAGGGCCGGGCCGACATTTGCGTGCATTGCGCGGGCGATTGATGGTGGACCTGGCCAAGGGCGAAGAAGAAGAGCGCTACGGCCGTTCGCATCCGCAGCATCAAAAGGTGCGTGAACGGCTGCAAAAGTCGCTGGTCCCCGCCGGGCCTGCGGTGGCCCCGCCGGAGATGGCGGCGCTGCACAGGCTGGAATCGCTTTCGCGCCAGAGCCCGCCCGGACATCTGGCGTTAAGCCTGACGGCGCAGGCCCTGGTGCGCCGCAGCCAGCGTCTAAGTGAGAAGGGCGTTTCAGCGCCTTTCGCACAGGCGCTTGAAGTGACGGCCGGGCACTATCAACACAGCGCCGCGCGACTGGAGGCGCAGTTGCGCCAGCATGATTTAGCGGCGGCGGCGCAGCGGCACGTGGGCGAAGTCATGACGCGCTGGAAAAGCGGCGAGTTTAACGGCTGGTCGCCCGCCGGGCGCTGTTACGTGGCGCTGGAGGAGTTGCGCTGGGGCGCGTTTGGCGACGCCTTGCGCTTAGGCGAACCGGATGAAAAAGACGCGCTGTTGCAGCCAGTGTATGACGAAACGACGCTCCGGCTGGCGCGCAGTGTTAATGCATCGCCCCACACGCGGCATTTCTATCAGCAATGGCTGCACACGCCGCCGCAGCCGGGCCTGCTGGAGCATAAAGATATGCTCTGCTGGCTGGGCGCGGAGCATGACGGGGAGCGCCAGCCGGTCAGCTGGTCGGTGACGCAAACCTGGCAGAGCGTGTCGCTGGGGATGCCGCGGATCTGCTCCGCAAGACGGCTGGTCAATGCGCTGATGGAAGAGATTTTCCTGCTTTGACCGCTAAAAAACCCCGCGTCAGCGGGGTTTTTTATTACGGGTATCTGTCTTTACCGGTGCAGGGTGGTCGTGCTGGCACTTTCCGTATGCGGCGCCGCAGGCGCCTGTTTCGCCACATGCCGGGAATAAAGCGCGGTGATGATGGGCACCAGAATCGCCGTCACGATGACGCTCGCGGCCACCAGCGCCGTGGCTGAGGCAGCGACCGGTTCAAATGCCGGGTTGATTTGCGCGATGATGACCGGGTTCGCGACCGCCGCGCCCGCTGCCGAAGAGGCCGCCACGCCTGCCGTACCGTTGCCGCCGCCCAGGAATTTATCCGCCATAATCAACGGAATGCCGGTGATAATGATTACTCCCACGCCCAGCACAATGCCCAGGAGACCCGTTTCCATAATCACGCGCAGATTGATGGTATTGCCCAGCGCGAAGCCGAAGAATGGGATCAGCACGGGCGTGGCTTTACTGAAGAACGCACGCAGATCGTGGTCAAGGTTGCCAAGCGCGAAGCCAATCAGAAACGGCAGCACCGCGCCGATGAAGTGATGCGGCTCGAAAGAGGCGAGACCGGCGGAGCCCAGAATCACCATGGTCATCAGCGGGCCCGATTCCAGCGACATCAGCACAAACGCGCCGGACTCTTCCTTCGTGCCGTACTGGTTCATCAGGCTGGCGTAAAGACCGCCGTTGGTCATATCCATCGCGGAGACGATAGCCAGTACCGACAGCCCGGCGAAAAAGCCGGTCTGGATACCGGTATCCGGAATAAAAGACGCCGCAATCATCGCCACCACCCAGGCCACGGCGATTTTAGTCAGCACCAGCGTGCCGGATTTACGCAATACCGTTCCGGTTGCGCGTAAATCAATAGAGGCGCCAATACAGAAAAACCAGACGGCGAGAATAGGCACCGTTCCGCTAATCATTCCTTTAGTAAACGAACCGAAATAATTGCCGGTTTGCGGCGCCAGCGTATTTAAAATAGCCCCCAGTAACAGCGGGATAAGCATCATCCCCCCCGGGATGCGTTCCATCGTAGCTTTAATCTTCATGATAAACCTCAGCGGTTTTATTCAGCCCTGGCTGAATTAAGGTCAAAAGTATCCCTCGACAAAAATTATTTATTTTCATCGACTTAGTTTGGTTTTTTGCGTAGGGCAGCCGTGGCGAGGCAGCGGCGGCTATCATCATCTTTATAAGAATGGAGACTGGTCTGTTGGCGACTTATCCCGTTATTGAAGTAACTGGTGCTACTATCTCTCTTGTGGAATAATGATTCAATAGAAATGAAACGCTGTTTTGGTTATCTCGATCACATTATTGATTCACATGTTTGATAGCATCAAACGCAGCGAAAACTTATGTAAATCCATTGTTATTTAATTGGGTTTTTTACGCTTATCTGATACCGGGGCACGGTTCCCCGCAACGTCACGAGGAGTCAGAATGGACGTTCGTCAAAGCATTCATAGCGAGCACGCGAAAACCCTGGATACCGCCGGGCTTCGCAACGAGTTCTTAATTGAGAAGATTTTTGTGGCTGATGAGTACACGATGACATACAGCCATATCGACCGCATCATTGTGGGCGGCGTGATGCCGGTAAACCGCACGGTGAGCGTGGGCAGCGAAGTGGGTAAACAACTGGGCGTCAGCTATTTTCTGGAGCGCCGCGAGCTGGGCGTGATCAATATCGGCGGGCCGGGGCTTATCACCGTAGACGGCACGCGCTATGAAATGAACAGCCGCGACGGCTTGTATGTCGGCAAGGGCGCGAAAGAAGTGGTGTTTGAGAGCGTGGAGGCGGGGAACCCGGCCCGTTTTTACTATAACTGCGCGCCGGCCCACACGACATTCCCGACCCGGCGCGTGACGCCGGCGGATGTCTCCCCGGTGCATCTCGGCGAGGACGTGACCAGCAACCGTCGCACCATCAATAAATATTTTATACCTGACGTGCTGGAGACCTGCCAGCTCAGCATGGGCCTGACCGAGCTGGCGCCGGGGAATCTGTGGAATACAATGCCGTGCCACACGCACGAGCGTCGCATGGAGGTTTACTTCTATTTTGGTCTGGAAGAGAACAGCTGCGTCTTTCACATGATGGGCCAGCCGCAGGAGACGCGGCATATCGTGGTGCAAAACGAGCAGGCGGTGATTTCGCCGAGCTGGTCGATTCACTCTGGCGTGGGAACGCGCGCGTATACCTTTATCTGGGGAATGGTGGGCGAGAATCAGGTGTTTGACGATATGGATCACGTCGCGGTCAAAGATCTGCGCTAACCGTCATGCGCATAAAAAAAGCCTCGTCAGCGACGAGGCTTTTTTGTGGCTTACGCGCTACGTTTGTCTTCGGTTTGCAGCTCGAAATCGGAGGCGTCGTGGCGCTCATGAAGCTGCTCGTTGAGCGGGCCCCAGGTGCGGTTAACGATGCGCCCACGCTGGACAGCCGGACGCTGCGCGACCTCTTCCGCCCAGCGTTTCACATTTTTATATTCATTAACTTGCAGGAATTTACTCGCCTCATACAGCCCACCGATAATCAGGTTGCCGTACCACGGCCAGATGGCGATATCGGCAATCGAATAAGCATCGCCTGCGATAAAGCGGTGCTGCGCGAGCTGACGATCGAGCACATCAAGCTGGCGTTTTGCTTCCATGGTGAAGCGGTTAATCGCGTATTCGATTTTCTGCGGCGCATAGTGATAGAAGTGGCCGAAACCGCCGCCGAGATAAGGCGCTGAGCCCTGCAACCAGAACAGCCAGTTCAGCGCTTCGGCGCGTCCGGCGTAATCTTCCGGCAGGAACTGCCCGAACTTATCGGCGAGATAAAGCAGGATCGCGCCGGATTCAAACACGCGCACCGCGGGCGTGACGGAGCGGTCCAGCAGCGCCGGGATCTTGGAATTGGGGTTAACCTCAACGAAACCGCTGGAGAACTGATCGCCTTCATTAATGCGAATCAGGTGCGCGTCATATTCCGCGCCGCTGATGCCGAGCGCCAGCAGCTCTTCCAGCAGGATAGTCACTTTCTGGCCGTTCGGCGTGCCGAGCGAATAGAGCTGCAACGGATGTTTGCCGACCGGCAGGGCCTTCTCATGCGTCGGCCCCGCAACAGGACGGTTGATGTTTGCAAAGGCGCCGCCAGTTTGCGGTTCCCAGGTCCAGACTTCAGGTGGCTGATATTCGTTTTGAGACATAATGTTATCCCGCGCGATGAGTAAGTAATAAACCGGCCTTCCGGTTCGCGTTTTCGAGTGTAGCAGGCGAGGGCGTACTCGCCTGTTATCCGGTTGTGGCATTACGGCACTCAGCAGCCTGCGGCGATGTAATCACCGTTCGGGCTGACGGGGATCACCGTCATGAACAGGACGGCGGCGAACAGCAGCAGCGCCAGCCCGCCTGCGATTCGCAGCAGAGCGGCGATCCGCTGCGCCTGGCCCGCCGTGGTTTGCGCGCCGAAGAGCCGTGTGGTGGTGCGGCGGGCATACTGTACGCCGAGCGACAGCGCCATAATGGAGAGCGCCGTGCCGATCGCCATCGACATCACCGCGGCCACTCCCCAGCTCGCCATGCCCAGCGCATTGGCAAACAGCATAATCATGATCGCGCCGCTACAGGGCCGCGCGCCGATGGCGGCGATAACGCCAAGCCGGGCGCGCCAGTCGCTCTCATGGGTTTCCCTGCCGACGCCGTGATGGCCGCAGCCGCAGTTTTCCGGGTGTGGTGGCGCGGGTGTTAACGTATGAATTTTCAGGCGCGGCGCGCGCAGGCTTTTTGCGGCGCGCAGAATAAGAAACAGTCCAAACGCGCCGATAAGCAGCGCGCTCGCCTTTTCAAGATACCAGCGGCTCTGGCTGAGATCGCCGGAGGCCAGGTTAAAGCCCACCGCCAGGATAAAGACAAACGCAATGGCGCTGACGCCCTGCATCAGGCTGCCCGCGAGCGGCACCAGTCTTGCCGCGAAGAGGCTTTCGCGGTTGGTGGCGATATACGCGCTGACGATAAATTTGCCGTGACCCGGCCCGATGGCGTGCAGCACGCCGTAAATAAACGCGCCGCTGATAAGCCAGACGCCGCCGGTATACTGGTGGTTATTGAGCTGTAAAAGATAGAGCACCAGATAACGGTGCAGCGCGATTTGGAGGTTAAACACCCCTTGTACGAAGGCGCTCCAGTGGCTGTAGAGGAAAAACGCCACGCCCAGCGCGCAGAGCGTTAACAGCAGCGCGCCAGGGCGTTGCCAGCGGCGGTTCAGGATGGCAGTCGACATGCAGTTATCCTGTGAATGAGCATCCAGCAAGTATAACGATGAAAGCATCTGAGAGCAGCGGGAAAGGAGAGGGTGGCGTGAGGAGTGCGAATCATCGAACGCCGTTCGATGGAGAGTCCGACTCGCCAAAAGTAAAAACCCGCCTTGTGGGCGGGTTCTTTAAATTAGTGGTGCCCGGACCGGACAAAAACGCCGGGAGCGTTTTTGCACAGCGCACCGCGCTGCCCACAGGGCGAGTCGCAGGGATGCGACGAGTGAATCGAACGCCGTTCGATGGAGAGTCCGGCTCGCCAAACGCAAAAACCCGCCTTGTGGGCGGGTTCTTTAAATAAGTGGTGCCCGGACCGGACAAAAACGCCGGGAGCGTTTTTGCACAGCGCACCGCGCTGCCCACAGGGCAAGTCGCAGGGATGCGACGAGTGAATCGAACGCAGTTCGATGAAGAGTCCGGCTCGCCAAAAGCAAAAAACCAGCCCGTAGGCTGGTTTCTTTAAATAAGTGGTGCCCGGACTCGGAATCGAACCAAGGACACGGGGATTTTCAATCCCCTGCTCTACCGACTGAGCTATCCGGGCAACGGGGCGCATTAAACCGTAAAGGCCCGAAGGCGTCAACGGCTTTGTCATAAAAAATCGGTCAATCTGTGCTGACTGGCTGATTTTCAGTCAAAAATGCGCCCGTTAAGGGGTTGTCAGGTCAGCGCGCCGCCCTGGCGACACTGGGCGAAACGCAGGATATCTTCGGCGAGACGGCGCGCGGTATCCACGTCCGCCTGGCTGCGTTTTACCAGCAGACGGCTCAGGCAGCCTTCCAGCACCAGCTCCATCTGCTCGGCGACCATCGCTGGATCGTCCACCTCAAGCTGCGTCAGCAGTTCGTGCGTATAGTGGTACGCCGCGCGTTTTTGCTGATCCGCTAACTGATGAATAGGGTGCGACGCTTCCGGATAAAACGAGCAGGCGGCGATAAACAGACAGCCGGGATAGCGATCCTGACTGACGCAATCCGTCAGCGCCTGATAGCGCGCCATCAGTTTTTGCTCCGCGCTCAGCTCCTCGTTGTAAATCAACTGGCGACGCCAGGTATCCACACGCTGGCTTAAATAGCGCAGCGCGTCATACAACAGCGCTTCGCGATCCGGCCAGTAGCGATGGATCTCTTCCGTCGGACACTGTACCGCGGCAGCCACCATTTCCGGCGTGGTATTAGCAATCCCTTCCTGTTCAAGGACATGCAGGGCCTGCTCAAGCACTTCTTCACGTTGCACGGTCTACTCCTCTCCGTTTAGCCCAACGGTTTCTCCCACCCAAGTGTTGTTTACCGCAGGCGATTGTGCAAATGCGTTGCAAACGCGGGGGCGTCCATAAAACCGGTGACGCGGCCGTTCGGGATCTCGTTGCCCTGCGCATCAAAGAAAATAATTGTGGGCAATCCGAGCACGTTAAGGCGTTTCAGCAAAGCCACATCGGCTGCGCTATTGGCGGTAACGTCTGCCTGCAACAGCACGGTGCCGTCGAGCGCGCGCTGCACGTCTGGCGCGCTGAACGTGTATTTCTCAAACTCTTTACAGGCGACGCACCAGTCGGCATAGAGATCGAGCATCACCGGCTTGCCTTTGGCCTGCGCCAGCGCGCGATCGAGATCGTCCACCGTGGCGATACGGGTGAAAGCCAGATGCGCCTGGGATTCTGTCGCCGGTGCGCCGAAAGCCCAGTCCTGCAACGGGCGGGCGCAAATTAACGCGGCGCCCAGCAAAACGATCTGTACCGCGCGCATCCAGGGTCTGCTGGCGTTCAGGCTTACGATAAACGCCCAGCCGAAGAACGCGATGCCAAGCGCGCTCCAGAGCCGCAATCCCCACGGTTCGCCCACTATTCGCTCCAGCAGAAACACCGGCAACGCCAGGATAACAAAGCCGAACGCGGTTTTGACCTGCTCCATCCACGGGCCGCTTTTGGGCAACAGCCGGTTGCCGAAAACGGTGACCAGGATTAACGGCAGGCCCATGCCCAGCGCGTAGAGATACAGCGTGCCGCCGCCAAGCCACAGATTACCGCTCTGGGCGATATAGAGCAGAATGGCGCTGAGCGGCGCGGTGGTGCAGGGCGAGCAGATAAGCCCGGCAATCGCGCCCATCGCAAAAACGCCGCCCGGCGAACCGCCGCGCTGGCGGTTGCTCATCAGCGTAAGGCGCGTTTGCAGCGATGCGGGCAGTTGCAGCGTAAAGAGCCCGAACATCGAGAGCGCCAGAAGAATAAAGACCACGGAGAGCGCCACCAGCACCCACGGGCTTTGCAGCGCCGCCTGGAATTGCAGGCCCGCGGCGGCGACAATCAGCCCCAGCGCGGTGTAAGTGAGCGCCATGCCCTGTACGTAGACAAATGCCAGCAGCAGCGCGCGCCGGGTGGAAAGGCGTTTTTCGCCGCCCAGTACGATGCCGGAGATAAGCGGGTACATCGGCAGCACGCAGGGCGTGAAAGCGACGCCGATGCCGATGAGCAGCGCCCAGAGCGCCGAGAACGGTAGCGTGGCTGTCGGCGCATCGCCGCTGACGCTGGTCTGCTCGCCGGTTACGGGCGAAGGCTGAGCGGCTGCGGGTTTCACGCTATTTTTCTGTTCGACCACGCTCAGCGGCACCGTACGGGTTTCCGGCGGATAGCAGAAACCGGCGGCGGCGCAGCCCTGGTACGTCACCGTTAGCGTCGCGCCGGGTAAGGCCTGTTCCACCGTAACCGGCACGCTGAGCGCGTCGCGGTAGATTTCGCTTTTGCCGAAAAACTCATCTTCATGCGGCTCCCCGGTGGGGAGCGCAGGCGGCGACACGCTCGCGTTGGCGGGCGTCACGTGAATTTGCTGGCGATAAAGATAGTAGCCGGGCTTAATCTGCCAGTTCAGCGTCAGCTGGTTTTGCTGCTGTTGAAAATCAAAAGCGAAGGCCTGGTCTGCCGGCACGAACTGCGAGGCGTTCTGCTGGCCGAACAGCGAGCCAGAAGCATGGGCGCTGCAAAACAGCAGGATCAGCGTAAGGATGCGTTGAGCCATGAGAGGTAGTCTTTATCTCCATGAATGACAGGGATCACCAGCAGTTCGGGCGTCTGATAAGGGTGATGCGTTTTAAGACACGTCAGCAGCGCCTGCTGGCGCGTGGTATCGCTTTTTAACACCATCTGCACTTCGTACTCTTGCTCCAGTTTCCCTTCCCAGTAATAGAGCGACGTGGCGCCCGGCAGCAGCGTCACGCAGGCGGCGAGGTTTTCCGCCAGCGCTTTGGCCGCCAGATCCTGCGCGGTAGCTTCGTCCGGCGCGGTGCAGAGCACAACGACCGCGTCCGGCGCGGCGTGAGTAACGGTGTTTTCATCCAGCATAAAGCCCTCCTGCCTGAAAAATGTGAACGGCTACTATACAACGGCAGAGAAGCGCGCGTTAGCGATGCGCGCAGGCGTGGGATACCGCGAAGTAAAAAGGGGCGCCGCAGCGCCCCGGAAGGATCACAGCATCACGCTGCCCAGCAGGAAACCAAAGCAGACGGAGAGCACGACGCCGAGCGTGCCCGGAATAAAGAACGGATGGTTAAAGACGAAGCGGCCAATGCGCGTGGTGCCGGTATCGTCCATCTGCACGGCGGCGACCAGCGTCGGGTAGGTCGGCAGAATAAACAGGCCGGAAACGGCGGCAAAAGAGGCGACTGCCGTCAGCGGGGAGACGTTCAGCGCCAGCGCCATCGGCATCAGCGCTTTTGCGGTCGCCGCCTGGGAGTAAAGCAGCGCGGAGGCGATAAAGAAAATCAGCGCCAGCAGCCACGGATGGCCCTGAATCACGCTGCCCGCCGTCGCTTTGATCCAGTCGATATTGGCGGAAACGAAGGTGTCGCCAAGCCATGCCACGCCGAGGATACAGATACAGGCGCTCATCCCGGCTTTAAAGGTGCTGGAGTTCAGGATGGTGTCGGTTTCCACGCGGCAGATAAGCGTAATGAGCGTCGCGACGCTCAGCATGATGATAAGGATCGCACTGGTGGTGTTCATCAGCGGTTTCGCCACCAGGCCCAGGCTCGGGCTGTTGATAATCGCATACGCCACGACGCAGATAACACCCAGCAGGAACAGCCACACGGAGGTTTTGGCGCGCGGTTTGATGTCGATTTGCTTATCGCCGCGCAGTTCGATTAACCCTTCCTCCAGACGTTTGAGATAAACCGGATCGTCGGAAAGCTTCGAGTTAAACAGTACGGAAACCAGAAATGACATCACCAGTACGGCCGCGAGCGTGGACGGCATCACCACCATCAGCAGATGAATGTAGCTGACGCCGTGGCCTTCCATCACCGAGGACATATACACCACGGCCGCGGAGATAGGCGACGCGGTAATGGCTATCTGCGCGGCGACCACCGCGGTAGAGAGCGGACGGCAGGGCTTCACGCCCTGTTCCTTTGCCACTTCGGCGATAACTGGCAGCGTGGCGAGCGAGATATTCCCGGTACCGGCGAAAATCGTCAGAAAGTAGGTGACGATCGGCGCCAGTATCGTGATGTATTTAGGGTTTTTGCGCAGCAGCTTTTCCGTCTGATTGACCAGGAAATCGAGCCCGCCCGCGACCTGCATGGCGGAGATGGCGGCGATCACCGCCATGATGATGGAGATAACGTCAAAAGGAATATTACCGGGTTTCACCCCAATCGCGGCGAGGACCAGTACTCCCAGCCCGCCAGCGTACCCGATGCCGATGCCCCCAAGCCTGGCGCCAAGAAAAATGGCCAGTAAAACGATGATAAGTTCGACAACTATCATGATGGCTTCCTTGATGGTTAATTATTGGATAATTAAAAGTTATAATTTGGTATCCATTAAACGAAAAAGGCACGTCCGAAGACGTGCCTTTTTAGTGTACCGCGAAAGGGGATTACTGTTCGCTTTCATCGGTATAGCGTTTTGCTTTGTAAGCCGGATGCATCAGGTTCTGGACGGAGAAGATATCGTCCAGCTCTGCTTCGGTCAGCAGACCGCGCTCCAGCACGACTTCACGCACGCTCTTGCCGGTTTCGGCGCAAATCTTCCCGACGATATCGCCATTGTGGTGGCCGATAAACGGGTTGAGATAGGTGACGATACCGATAGAGTTGTAGACGTAGCCTTCGCACACTTCTTTATTGGCGGTAATGCCGTTGACGCATTTTTCCAGCAGGTTGTAGCAGGCGTTGGTCAGAATATGAATCGACTCAAACATCGCCTGGCCGATCACCGGCTCCATCACGTTCAGCTGCAGCTGACCGGCTTCAGAGGCCATGGTCACGGTGGTGTCGTTGCCGATGACTTTAAAGCAGACCTGATTCACGACTTCCGGCACGACCGGGTTCACTTTGGCAGGCATGATGGAGGAACCCGCCTGCAGCTCCGGCAGGTTGATTTCATTTAAGCCCGCGCGCGGACCCGACGAGAGCAGACGCAGGTCGTTACAGATCTTGGAGAGTTTCACGGCCAGACGTTTGAGCGAGCTGTGCACCATGACGTAAGCGCCGCAGTCGGAGGTCGCTTCGATCAGGTCTTCCGCCGGAACGACCGGCAGGTTGCTGACTTCCGCAAGTTTCTGCACCGCCAGCTGCTGGTAGCCGTCAGGCGTATTAAGACGGGTGCCGATAGCGGTCGCGCCAAGGTTCACTTCCAGCAGCAGTTCCGCAGTACGCAGCAGGTTTTTGGTCTCTTCGTTCAGCAGCACGTTGAATGCGTGGAACTCCTGGCCGAGGGTCATCGGCACGGCGTCCTGAAGCTGGGTACGGCCCATTTTCAGGATGTTTTCAAATTCTACCGCCTTGCGCTGGAAGCCTTCGCCCAGCTCTTTGATGGCGTCGATCAGTTTCACGATAGAGGCGTAAACCGCGATGCGGAAACCGGTCGGGTAGGCGTCGTTCGTGGACTGGCATTTGTTCACATGATCGTTGGGATTGAGGAACTGGTATTCCCCTTTCTGATGCCCCATCAGCTCAAGGCCAATGTTCGCCAGCACTTCGTTGGTGTTCATGTTAACGGAAGTGCCCGCGCCGCCCTGGTAGACATCTACCGGGAACTGATCCATGCATTTTCCGTTATTCAGCACTTCATCGCAGGCGGCGATAATCGTGTCGGCGACTTTGCGCGGAATGGTCTGCAACTCTTTGTTGGCCAGCGCCGCCGCCTTTTTCACCATCACCATGCCGCGAACAAATTCAGGGATATCGCTGATTTTGCTGTTGCTGATGTAAAAGTTTTCAATCGCTCGCAGAGTATGAACACCGTAATAGGCATCCGCTGGAACTTCCCTTGTACCCAACAAATCTTCTTCGATACGAATGTTGTTTAACATGTGAACCTTCTTACTTAAGCTGACTAAGAATGCACCAAACGCACAGGATATATGTGGTTATGGAAGTAAAATGACCGACATTTATGTCCTTAATCGGTCTGGTGCCCACGATCATATGCTGATGATAGCGAAAAGCAGTAACCTGGATCACTTATTCCCGGCCGCGCCTGACGACAATTATTAAACTGTGAAATGGGTCACCGCTTAAAAATTTCCAGAAAAAATGTCCGTGCAAAGTGATTGAACTTTGACTAAGGCGCCTCCATCTCAGTGTATATGCGTTTGCACATCTATTTCTAAGGCGCCTGAAGGCGCCTGCTTTTTACAGGAGAACCCGGTGCGCTGGATACCCTTTATCGCCTTCTTTCTTTACATCTACATTGAAATTTCCATCTTTATTCAGGTGGCGCATGTTTTCGGCGTTTTTCTGACCTTACTGCTGGTGATTTTCACCTCGGTCATTGGGATGTCGCTGGTACGCAACCAGGGCTTTAAAAACCTGATGCTGATGCAGCAGAAAATGGAAGCGGGCGAGAGCCCGGCGGCGGAGATGCTGAAGAGCGTGTCGCTGATCATTGCCGGTCTGTTGTTGCTGCTGCCGGGCTTCTTTACCGATTTCTTAGGCCTGCTGCTGTTGCTGCCGCCGGTACAAAAACTCATTACCCTGCGCCTGATGCCGCATTTGCGCTTTGGCCGGATGCCGGGCGGCGGTTTTGGCGCCTCGTCGCAGGGCGGAAATACCTTTGACGGCGAGTACCAGCGCAAAGACGACGGCCCTAAGCGCCTCGAAGACCAGGATCGCGATTCGCGATAAAAAAACCAAAAATTTTTTCTTTTCCCCCCTTGAAGGGGGAAAACCCCAACCCCATCTCTCTGGGCACCAGCCGGAAACCTTCATGGACCGGCTCAATCCCTAACTGATACGGACTTTCTCAAAGGAGAGCTATCAATGAATATTCGTCCATTGCATGATCGCGTGATCGTCAAGCGTAAAGAAATTGAATCTAAATCTGCTGGCGGCATCGTTCTGACCGGCTCCGCTGCGGGTAAATCCACGCGTGGCGAAGTGCTGGCTGTTGGCAATGGCCGCATCCTTGAAAATGGCGAAGTGAAGCCGCTGGATGTGAAAGTAGGCGACATCGTCATTTTTAACGATGGCTATGGTGTGAAAACCGAGAAGCTGGACGATCAGGAAGTGCTGATCATGTCTGAGAGCGACATTCTGGCAATTGTTGAAGCGTAATCTCACGCGCGAACAAAACTGAACGTACGAATTCAAGGGAAATAACGATATGGCAGCTAAAGACGTAAAATTCGGTAACGACGCTCGTGTGAAAATGCTCCGCGGCGTAAACGTACTGGCAGACGCAGTGAAAGTCACCCTGGGCCCGAAAGGCCGTAACGTGGTGCTGGATAAATCTTTCGGTGCGCCGACCATCACCAAAGACGGCGTGTCCGTAGCACGTGAAATCGAGCTGGAAGACAAGTTCGAAAACATGGGCGCCCAGATGGTGAAAGAAGTGGCCTCCAAAGCGAACGACGCGGCAGGCGACGGCACCACCACCGCAACCGTACTGGCGCAGGCTATCATCACCGAAGGCCTGAAAGCTGTTGCGGCAGGCATGAACCCGATGGACCTGAAACGCGGTATCGATAAAGCGGTTATCGCCGCAGTTGAAGAGCTGAAAGCGCTCTCCGTACCGTGCTCTGACTCCAAAGCTATCGCTCAGGTGGGCACCATCTCCGCTAACTCCGACGAAACCGTAGGCAAACTGATTGCCGAAGCGATGGAGAAAGTGGGTAAAGAAGGCGTTATCACCGTTGAAGAAGGCACCGGTCTGCAGGACGAGCTGGATGTGGTTGAAGGTATGCAGTTCGACCGCGGTTACCTCTCTCCGTACTTCATCAACAAGCCGGAAACGGGCGCTGTTGAACTGGAAAGCCCGTTCATCCTGCTGGCTGACAAAAAAATCTCCAACATTCGCGAAATGCTGCCGGTTCTCGAAGCCGTTGCGAAAGCAGGCAAACCGCTGCTGATCATCGCTGAAGATGTTGAAGGCGAAGCGCTGGCGACCCTGGTCGTTAACACCATGCGCGGCATCGTGAAAGTCGCTGCGGTGAAAGCACCGGGCTTCGGCGACCGTCGTAAAGCTATGCTGCAGGATATCGCGATCCTGACCGGCGGTACCGTTATCTCTGAAGAGATCGGTATGGAGCTGGAAAAAGCGACCCTGGAAGATCTGGGTCAGGCTAAACGCGTTGTTATCAACAAAGATGCGACCACCATCATTGATGGCGTGGGCGAAGAGTCCGCTATTCAGGGCCGTGTTGGTCAGATCCGTCAGCAGATCGAAGAAGCGACCTCTGACTACGACCGCGAAAAACTGCAGGAGCGCGTAGCTAAACTGGCTGGCGGCGTTGCGGTTATCAAAGTTGGCGCAGCCACCGAAGTGGAAATGAAAGAGAAGAAAGCACGCGTTGAAGACGCCCTGCACGCGACCCGTGCTGCGGTGGAAGAAGGCGTGGTTGCTGGCGGTGGTGTTGCGCTGATCCGCGCAGCAAGCAAACTGAGCGACCTGCGTGGCGCGAACGAAGATCAGAACGTCGGTATCAAAGTTGCACTGCGTGCAATGGAAGCGCCGCTGCGTCAGATCGTGCTGAACTGCGGCGAAGAGCCGTCAGTAGTTGCGAACACCGTTAAATCGGGCGACGGTAACTACGGTTACAACGCGGCGACCGAAGAATACGGCAACATGATCGACATGGGTATCCTGGATCCGACCAAAGTAACCCGTTCTGCGCTGCAGTACGCATCTTCTGTGGCTGGCCTGATGATCACCACCGAGTGCATGGTTACCGATCTGCCGAAAGAAGATAAAGCCGACTTAGGCGCTGCAGGTATGGGCGGCATGGGCGGCATGGGCGGTATGATGTAATTTAATCTTCATACTTCAAGCCGCAGGGGCCCTGCTGCATGCATTCACCCCAGTCATTTACTGATGTAAGCGACCGGGATTCATGAACTTGCCGTCTGCCTGCAACTTGAATTATTCGATTAAAAACAGAAAACCCCGGTCAGAAATGGCCGGGGTTTTTCTTTTGGTCTTCTTTTAGTATAAGGTCTTAGCGGGCATACGCAGCCCAGGCTATCACCAGCTATTCATAATGGGGAACAACATGCGCTTGAAAGTCACTACAGGAATGGTTGTCGCAGCGCTGCTGCTGGCAGGATGCAGCAACGGTAACTCACTCTCGACCGCGGGTCAGAGCGTGCGTTTTGTTGAAGAGCAGCCAGGTAAAGAGTGCCGCTTACTGGGCACCGCGACCGGCGAGCAGAGCAACTGGCTTTCCGGACAGCACGGCGAAGAGGGCGGCTCTATGCGCGGCGCGGCAAATGATTTGCGTAACCAGGCCGCAGCCATGGGCGGCAACGTGCTTTATGGCGTAAGCAGCCCGACCCAGAACCTGCTTTCAAGCTTTGTCCCGACGTCCAGCAAAATGGTCGGCCAGGTGTATAAGTGCCCGAACTGAGGGTGACTTTTACGCGTTAACGGGTATTTCAGGATAAAAAAGGCGGGTGCGCTTCGCTTACCCGCCCTACAGATATTATCGCTGTCGCTTTTTCTTTGTAGGGTGGGTAAGCGTCAGCGCACCCGCCAGCCGTCATCGAAGGTAAAAACATCAACGTTGCCGCAACTGCAAATCCAGCGGTGTTTTGCTCGGCTCGCCGCCGATTTCACGCGCGAGCTTCGGCACCAGATAACCCGATACCTGCGACAACAGCTCGCGCATAATTGCCCGGGCTTCGTCGTCGCTCACCATAAAATGCGCTGCGCCTTGCACTTTATCCAGCACATGCAGGTAATAAGGCATCACGCCTGCATCAAATAACGCATTACTCAGCGCCGCCAGCGTCGCGGCGTTATCGTTTACGCCTTTCAGCAGCACGCTCTGGTTGAGCAGCGTAACGCCTGCCGCGCGCAGTTTCGTCATTCCCGCGCGAAACGCGTCGTCAATTTCCTGCGCATGGTTGATATGGTTCACTAGGAGCACCTGTAACCGCGTCTCGCCGAGCAGCCGGACCAGCGCATCGGTAATACGCGCCGGGATCACGATCGGCAGACGGCTGTGGATACGCAGGCGCTTAATGTGAGGGATCGACTCAATATTCGCCACCAGCCATTCCAGCTCGTGATCTTTCGCCATCAGCGGGTCGCCGCCGGAGAAAATAATTTCATCCAGCTCCGGGTGCGTGGCAATGTAATCCAGCGCGGCCTGCCAGTTGCGCTTATTCCCCTGGTTATCCGCATACGGAAAATGACGGCGGAAGCAGTAGCGGCAGTTCACCGCGCAGCCGCCTTTCACCAGCAGCAGCGCGCGGTTGTGGTATTTATGCAAAAGGCCAGGCACCACACTGTTTTGCTCTTCAAGCGGATCGGTGGTAAAACCGGGCGCCGCGACAAACTCCTCGCGCGAGGTCAATACCTGGCGCAGCAGCGGATCCTGCGGGTTGCCTTTTTCCATCCGCGCGGCGAATGCCCGCGGTACGCGCAGCGCAAATAACCGGCGCGCGTCGCGGCCTGCCAGCAATTCTTCACTGGCGTCTATATTGAGAAGGTGCAGGAGCTCGTCGGGATCGGTGATAACATCGGCAAGTTGCGATAACCAATCTTCTCGGGATGGGGTTTTTAGGGTTACAATATGCGCCATTTTGTGGCTTAGCTACCAGTTAACAATTTCAGAGGGCCTTATGGCGACTTATTCTAGCAACGATTTTCGTGCCGGTCTTAAAATCATGATGGACGGCGAACCGTACGCCGTTGAATCCAGCGAATTCGTTAAGCCGGGTAAAGGTCAGGCGTTTGCGCGCGTTAAGCTGCGCCGTCTGCTGACCGGTTCCCGCGTTGAGAAAACCTTTAAATCCACCGACTCCGCCGAAGGCGCTGACGTTGTGGATATGAACCTGACTTACCTCTACAACGACGGTGAGTTCTGGCACTTCATGAACAACGAAACCTTCGAACAGCTGGCCGCGGACGCGAAAGCGGTTGGCGACAACGCTAAATGGCTGCTGGACCAGGCTGAGTGCATCGTGACCCTGTGGAACGGCCAGCCGATCTCCGTGACTCCGCCGAACTTCGTAGAGCTGGAAATCGTTGATACCGATCCGGGCCTGAAAGGCGATACCGCGGGCACCGGCGGCAAACCGGCGACCCTGTCTACCGGCGCTGTGGTAAAAGTACCGCTGTTCGTACAGATCGGCGAAGTCATCAAAGTGGATACCCGCTCTGGTGAATACGTTTCCCGCGTAAAATAATTTCGACTGTTATCTGCGGCGTGGTGTCGCCACGCCGCATATTTGCAGAGACCGCCCCATGAAAACCCCGCTGTTACGTTCCCTTTTAATTCTGCTGCTTTGTTCGCTTACGAGCGCCTGTAATACGGCCCGCGGCTTTGGCGAAGATATTCAGCATCTCGGCGGCGCGATTGAGCGCGCGGCAAAATAGTTCTTCTGTTCCTAAAAATCGTTTCCTTCCGCCAGCGTGTCAGTTTTTGTCTATGCTTAAATAGCTATACACAAATAACTTAGGCAATAAAAGGAAGAGATTATGGTTAAGAAAACAATTGCGGCGCTCTTTTCAGCACTGGTCCTTTCTTCACTGTTGACGGCCTGTAACACCACTCGTGGCGTGGGCGAAGACATTCAGGACGGCGGCAACGCGATTTCTGGCGCCGCAACGCGCGCATCGCAGTAATCTTTGCGACGACGGTACGGCTCCTTCAGGCGTCGTACCGTTATCGCGCGCACATCTCCGGCAGCGGCACGAACAGCGAAAAGCGGTTATCGGCGCCCAGTTTCATACGAATATTGCGTTTATAAGTGTAAACCGTTTTTACGGCGATCCCCATTTTGCGCGCAATCTCCTCATTACTCATTCCTACGCTCCACCACTCCAGAATGCGCTCTTCACGCAGCGTCAGCAGCGGCGTCACCGTTTTAGGCTCACCGAATGGCGGGCGGGACATCAGCGCTTTGCCAATCATCTGGCCCAGCTCACGCAGCGGAATATTTTTATTCACAATGCGCCAGGTAATTTGTTGCGAGCAATAATCATCCAGCACGTCTGAGTGGCCGCTTTGCAGCAGAATAAGACGCGTGGTGTTGCCGCAAGCGGCAAAAATCGAGGAGAACTGATTTACGTGGTGAACATCTCCCATAAATCCGTGAAGATCGGCAATCACCATATTGGGCTGCCACTGAATAAGAAGTTCGCGCGCGCGCAGCAAATGATCGGTTGCCGTCACATGGAACGGCGCAGCGAAATCTTCAGCGTGATTGAGCCAGCTTTCGAGCCCGGTACGGCTGAAATGACAGCGGTCAACCAGTAAAATTTTATACATGCTCGGATTCATTATGGAGAGAAGAAGGCCCTGCTGAAGCCAGCAGGAAAGTGTTTCATCATAGGGAGATTTATTGCTAACTGAACCCGTGATGTACGCGCACAATCGCGGCTATTTCCTGGCTTAACTCACGAGAATCCGTTGGTTTAGACAAAACACGGTTGCAAAACGCGCAGAGAGAAGGGATGATCGCGCTGTTTAATCACCTGGCCTTGCGGGACGACCTGCAAGCGCGTCATGTTGAACGGGGACGGCCCCAAAAACCTGGAGCTGAATATGTCCTGGTTCGTTCTGTTTATCGCCGGTCTTCTGGAAGTGGTCTGGGCCGTCGGCCTGAAATACACCCACGGGTTTACACGTGTTGTGCCAAGCCTCATCACCGTTTCGGCGATGATCGTCAGCATTGTGCTGCTCTCATGGGCGATGAAAAGCCTGCCAACCGGCACGGCCTACGCCGTCTGGACGGGGATCGGGGCGGTGGGCGCTGCCATCACCGGCATTCTGCTATTAGGTGAATCGGCAAGCCCCGCGAGGCTGATAAGCCTGGGGCTTATCGTCGCGGGGATAATTGGCCTGAAGCTCAGCACCCACTAGCGGGCGCGCTGGTTTACCCAAATCAGTTTTTCCACCGGGAAGCCCTGACGGGTGGCGGAATCCAGCAGATCCTCTTTCACTTGCTTACTGATCGTCGGCGTGCGGGAGAGGATCCACAGATAGCTGCGATCCGGCCCGCAGATCAGCGCGTGCTGGTAATCTTTATCCAGCGCAATAATGTTATACCCGCCGTAGAACGGGCCGAAGAACGAAACCTTCAGCGCGGCGCGACGGGTATTGCCGGTGAAGTACGCTTTACCTTCGCTCTGCTGCCATTTATTGCGATCCGGGTTAAAGCCGCGATTGATGACGTTCAGGCCGCCGTCGCCACGCAGGCTGTAAGTCGCGGTGACCTGCTCCAGGCCGCGCTCAAAGCGGTGGTCAAAGCGCGCGATTTCATACCACGTACCGAGATAGCGGTTAACGTTAAAATCTTCCACGACCCTCACACCGCTCGGCGGAGTAGGGGTGCTGCAGGCGACCAGCAGTGCCGCGGTCGCGACGGTAGCTACAACAGGGAGTAGTCGAATACGCATGGCGGGATCCTTCTGTTTTACAGCTAAGTGTAGATGCCCGTTGCGCTTTTGTAATAGCAGGGAAAAGAAATAGTGAGACGGGAAAGCGCCGCTCCCGAAGAAGCGGCGAGAAATGTCAGAGCGTTATCACGCCAATCAGCGTCACGACCGTCAGGATAGCCGCCAGGCCGTAGAAAACCCATTTCCCGGCCGGGACATGGATTTTCAGGTCGTGCATGCCGTGGTGAATACGGTGCAATCCGCACCACAGCGGCAGCACAATCATCAGGAACAGAAACAGCCGGCCCACCCAGCTCTGGGCGAAAGCCAGCACACGTTCATAGCTGAACGCGCCTTCCGGCCCCATGCCGAGCGGCAGCAGAATCCCCACCAGCAGGATGATTACCGGCGCGACAATCGCGCACCACATGCCGCCTGCGCCAAACAGGCCCCAGAATACCGGTTCGTCGGAACGTTTCGGGTGTTGATTAATCACGATATCCTCCTTACCAGGCCAGGGCGATAAACAGCACGACAATCGTGACGATAGCCGTCACGCCCCACAGCCCGCGGATCACCGGCTCTGGCCCCATTTTTTCGTCTTTCACCACGACGATGGCGGCTTTCGGCGCCAGTTCAAACCAGGTTTTGGTATGCAGCAGCGCCGCCAGCAACGTGATGATGTTCAGTAACACCACGACAGGGTTTTGCAGGAAACCGACAAAACCGGCCCAGCTCTCCGGGCCATGCTTGAGCGCGAACAGGCCGTAAATCAGCACCATGCTGAACCAGACGGCGGGCACCGAGGTGCCTTCGCGCAGCATGTAAAAGCGGTAGAAGGGCAGCTGTTTCCACCAGCCTGATTCCATCGTCCGTACATAAGGCTTACGTTTCGAGGTCATTATTCACTCCTTGCGCCGGGTTTCAGCATGGCGATTAAGAAATCCTTCGAGCTCTCCACTTTGCTCTGCTGGATAGCCGCGGCCGGGTCGACATGTTTCGGGCAGACTTCCGAGCAGAAGCCGACGAACGTACAGGTCCAGACGCCGTTCTGGCTGTTGAGCTGCGGCATGCGCGCTTTCTGGCCCTTATCGCGATTGTCGAGGTTATAGCGGTGCGCGAGCGTAATCGCCGCCGGGCCGATAAACTCCGGGTTCAGGCCGAACTGCGGGCAGGCGGCATAGCACAGGCCGCAGTTGATGCAGCCGGAGAACTGATGGTATTTCGCCATCTGCGCCGGCGTCTGGGTGTTCGGCCCCTGGTCCGGCGTGCGCGGGTTGCCGATGATATAGGGTTTAATGGCCTCAAGGCTCTCGATAAAGTGGGTCATATCGACCACTAAATCACGCTCGATCGGGAAATTCGCCAGCGCCTCGACTTTCATGCCGGCGGTGTAGTCGCGCAGGAAGGTTTTGCAGGCGAGTTTCGGCACGCGGTTGACCATCATCCCGCAGGAGCCGCAGATAGCCATGCGGCATGACCAGCGATAGCTTAAATCCGGCGCCAGGTTGTCTTTGATATAGCCGAGCGCGTCCAGCAGCGACGTCTGTTCATCCCAGGGCACGTCGTAAAACGCGCTGTGCGGCGCGTTATCGGTTTCCGGGTTATAACGCACCACTTCAATGCGTAGCGTGTTCATCTCAGCCATTCGCCGTCTCCTTTTTATCGGCCGCTTCCGATTCCGCGCCATACACGCGTTTCGCCGGAGGCAGGGTGGTAATCTTCACGTCGCTGTAATCGAGGCGAGTCGTACCGTCAGCGTCGCGGAAGGCGAGGGTATGACGCAAAAAGTTAACGTCGTCGCGCTCGGTGCAGCCGTCATCAAGGCGCTGATGCGCGCCGCGCGACTCTTTACGCGCCATCGCGGAGTGCGCCATACATTCAGCGACATTCAGGCCGTGACCAAGCTCAATGGTGTAGAGCAAATCGGTATTGAAGACGCTGGAGGTATCGCTGATGCGCACGCGCTTAAAGCGCTCCTGCAGCTCCGCCAGCTTATCGATGGTTTTCTGCATCAGCTCCGGCGTGCGGTAAATGCCGCAGCCTTCTTCCATCGACAGGCCCATTTCGTCGCGGATTTTCGCCCAGCTTTCATTGCCTTCCTGGTGAACCAGCGTATGCAGGCGCGCTTCGACATCCGCGGCCTGCGCGTTCAGCGCGTCGTCGCGGGCGGATGTCGTTTCCATTGCGCGATCCATCGCCTGCGTACCCGCCAGTTGACCAAACACTACCAGCTCCGCCAGCGAGTTCGAGCCGAGGCGGTTAGCGCCATGCAGCCCCACGGATGAGCATTCACCGACGGCAAACAGCCCTTTGATGCGGGTTTCGCACTGCTGATTGGTTTCGATGCCACCCATGGTGTAATGCGCCGTCGGGCGTACCGGGATCGGCTCTTTTACCGGGTCGACGCCCACGTAGGCTTTCGCCAGCTCGCAAATGAACGGCAACCGTTCCAGCAGTTTTTTCTCGCCGAGGTGGCGCAGATCGAGATACACCACATCGCCGCGTGGCGTGGAGATGGTGTTGCCTTTGCGCCACTCGTGCCAGAAGGCCTGCGACACTTTATCGCGCGGCCCAAGCTCCATATATTTGTTCTTCGGCTCGCCGAGCGGCGTTTCCGGCCCCATGCCGTAATCCTGCAGGTAGCGGTAGCCGTTTTTATTCACCAGGATGCCGCCTTCGCCGCGACAGCCTTCCGTCATCAGGATGCCGGAGCCCGGCAGGCCGGTCGGGTGGTACTGCACGAATTCCATATCGCGCAGCGGCACGCCGTGCGCCAGCGCCATGCCCATACCGTCGCCGGTGACGATGCCGCCGTTGGTGTTGTAGCGATAGACGCGCCCCGCGCCGCCGGTCGCCATCACCACCGCGTTCGCGCGGATCTGCACGAGCGTGCCTTCCATCATGTTCATCGCCACCAGGCCGCGGGCCTGGCCGTCGTCCACCAGAATATCGAGAACAAAATGTTCGTCGAAGCGCTGGATTTGCGGGAATTGCAGGGAGGTCTGGAACAGGGTGTGGAGCATATGGAAGCCGGTTTTATCGGCGGCAAACCAGGTGCGCTCGATTTTCATGCCGCCAAAGCGTCTGACGTTAACCGAGCCGTCCGGGCGGCGGCTCCACGGGCAACCCCACTGCTCAAGCTGAGTCATTTCGCGCGGGCAGTGCTTAACGAAATAGTCCACCACGTCTTGCTCGCACAGCCAGTCGCCGCCGGCGACGGTGTCGTGGAAGTGATACTCAAAACTGTCATGATCCTGCGCGACGGCCGCCGAACCGCCTTCAGCGGCGACGGTATGGCTGCGCATGGGATAGACTTTTGAAATCAGTGCGATTTTAGCGTTGGGATTACGCTCGGCCGCCGCAATGGCTGCCCGCAGTCCCGCGCCGCCGGCACCGATAATGGCGAGATCGGCTTGAAAAGTATGCACGACATTCCTCCGGGTTTTAGTTATTCCCACCGCGCGGTAACAAAGGTGAAAACTCGGGGCTGCGCGGGGGTAAAGCGTTCCCCTGCTCCTTTTTGGGTAGCTGAGTATAACCTTAGCCCCAAAGGGGAAATTTGATGTGTTCGATTTTTTGGGGCGTTACGGCGCCTTTTACCCTGTGGGTTAATTGAAGTGGCTCACAAAATGCAAAGCCGGTGCGCGGGAGGGAGAATGTGCGCAAAATTTGTCTGGCGAACGGGATACGAGTAGACTTCGTGCCCTTGTTTGACGACGGAGAAAGTACCATGAGCGAGACGGCCACCTGGCAGCCGAGCGCATCCATCCCCAACCTGTTAAAACGCGCCGCCATCATGGCGGAAATCCGCCGCTTTTTCGCGGACCGCGGCGTTCTGGAGGTGGAAACCCCCTGCATGAGCCAGGCGACGGTAACCGATATTCACCTGTTCCCGTTCGAAACGCGTTTCGTCGGCCCCGGCCATTCCCAGGGGATCAATCTCTATCTGATGACCAGCCCGGAATACCATATGAAGCGCCTGCTGGCGGCAGGGTGTGGGCCGGTGTACCAACTGTGCCGCAGTTTTCGCAATGAAGAGATGGGACGTCACCACAACCCGGAATTCACCATGCTGGAGTGGTATCGCCCGCATTATGATATGTACCGCCTGATGAACGAGGTGGACGATCTCCTGCAACAGGTGCTGGACTGCCAGCCCGCCGAGACGATCTCCTACCAGCAGGCCTTCCAGCGTCATCTGGAGATAGATCCGCTGTCGGCGGATAAAACCCAGTTGCGTGAGGTGGCGGCGAAGCTTGATCTGAGCAATATCGCGGATACCGAAGAAGATCGCGATACGTTGCTGCAACTGCTGTTCTCCATGGGCGTTGAGCCGCATATCGGTAAAGATCGCCCGGTGTTTGTTTATCATTTCCCGGCAAGCCAGGCGGCGCTCGCGCAAATCAGCACCGAAGATCACCGTGTGGCGGAGCGTTTCGAGGTCTATTACAAAGGCATTGAGCTGGCGAATGGTTTCCATGAGCTGACCGACGCGCGCGAACAGCAGCAGCGTTTCGAGCAGGATAATCGCAAGCGCCTCCAGCGCGGTCTGCCGCAGCAACCGGTGGACTACAACTTGCTGGAAGCGCTAAAAGCGGGCCTGCCGGATTGTTCCGGCGTGGCGCTGGGCGTGGATCGCCTGATTATGCTGGCGCTGGGCGCGGAGAGCCTGGCGGACGTGATCGCCTTTACGGTTGATCGGGCGTAACGGCTGAATACTTACCTGTGGCGGGTGCGCTGCGCTTACCCGCCCTACGATGTTAGATAAAGCTTAATTCCCCTTGTAGGGTGGGTGCGCTGCGCTTACCCGCCCTACGGTGTTCGATAAGGCTTAATTCGCCTTTGTAGGGTGGGTAAGCGAAGCACACCCACCTCTTACGTACTTCTGTACGGCTTCATATTTATATAAATCTCAAACTCTTCAACATTTATTGCGTAAAACATGTTTATTTGTTCCTCTTTGCTTAAGATGGTATGAACTGTGCTGAATTAACAAGGAGGTTATTTTTATAATGAATGATTTACTGTTATTTTGTGAGGTTGATGAATATGGCTTTCCTCACTGGAACGGTCTCGACCTTTTTCGGTGGTATGCAATGCCTACAAACTGGCATTACATGACAGGCAACGCATATCTATGGCTCTATAAAACATCCTGGCTAGTATATTATCGCGAGCTTATTAAGAAATATGCAAAAGAAGCGGAAGTTCCTGAGTTGTTATTGGCTGGAGTGGCCGTGGCTGAGGTCGGAGGAACGCCTGAGGTATTTAAGGGAATAGGTGTACTACAGGCTAAGCAAGTATTCGATGAAATCACCCAACAAAAAAACAAATACTCTAATCAAACATCGGTAGGCTCTATCGCCATTCAGTTAGGCGTTGCCGCTGAAACGTTAGGTATTGACCCTAATGAATTAGATCATTTTCAACAATTCAGGCTTGCTCAGTGTTTATTAAATAATGAATTTAATATCCGTGTCGTTGCTTTTCATTTGCATGATTTGATACTGTATGACAACCCTGGGGCTAATACTTCGGTTTTAACAGATGAACAAATCGTTGTTGCTGGCTCTCGTTATAATCGGGGTAGACAAAGAAACCGTAACGATATAGCGAACTCAATACATTCTCCTGTCGGCACGCCATCACGTGAGTATAGCGAATATGGTCGGCGTATTCTTGAAAAGAAAGAAACCATCATGCAAATATTAAATGGACGCTAAATGAACTATAAGCTATTAACATTGTGTGTAATATGGTTTGGCGTTTCTATAGGCTGGGTGATTGTGTTTTCTGTTCAGGATAAAGAATGGTGGATAGGACAGGGTGAAATTAAAAACATTTGTGACCTTGTTTATTTCATTGAGTATGATGATTCACGTGATACAGGGGGTATTTTTACGCTGCCCGTGTTTTTTCCCGCGATTTATGCATTTTTTGTTAAAAAAAACCACCACTGGCTTATCTGGCTAACGACACTGGCTATTGCTGGTTATTGGCTATGGCGATTTTTTATCCGTTATCAGCTTTGTCTGTGGTAACAATCAACGGATCCATACTGGCTTTTATCAGATGCAGGTGCGCGTCGATTACCCGCCCTGTTAAAACGATATCAACCTTTGTAGGGTGGGTAAGCGAAGCGCACCCACCTTTACTAAACGACTCACAAAAGAATCACCGCCATAAAAAAGGAGCCGAAAGGCTCCTTTTTCGTTACATGCTTCCCGGCGTGCGGGTAGTGCGCCCGGCTGAGCTTAACGTTCGCGCCATGCGCTTGCCGTCGAGAGTCTCCAGACGCATCTGGAACGGCGGGAACGGCATTTCGATGCCGTGCTCGCGAAAGCCCTGCAAAATCAGCTGATGAATTTCGTGGCGCAGCGGCATACGGTGTCCCATTTCAGCGGCGTGAATACGCAGCTCAAAGAGCTGAATACCCTGCTGCAAATCGACCAGAAACACTTCCGGCGGCGGGTTATCAATCACATACGAACACTTCTCGGCGGCGCGATAGAGTATCTGCGTCACCTCTTCGCTGTTGGCATCCGACGGCGCAGGCACCGTCAGCACCACACGCGTGACCGAATCCGAGAGCGACCAGTTGATAAACTGCTCGGTGATAAACGCCTTATTGGGCACGATAATCTCTTTACGGTCCCAGTCGCTGATGGTGGTGGCGCGGGTATTAATACGCGTCACGCTGCCGGTTAAATCGCGAATCGTCACCGTATCGCCGATGCGGATCGGTTTCTCAAAGAGAATAATCAGGCCGGAGATAAAGTTGGCGAAAATCTCCTGCAAACCGAAGCCGAGCCCGACGCCGAGCGCCGCCACCAGCCATTGCAGCTTCGACCACTCAATGCCAATCATGGAGAAGCCCACCAGGCCGCCAATCAGCATCAGCAAATATTTGGTGATGGTGGTGATGGCGTAGCCGGTGCCAGGCGTCAGTTCCAGGTGTTGCAGCACCACCAGCTCCAGCAGCGCAGGCAGATTACGCACTAGTTGCGTGGTGACGATAAACACCAGAATGGCGATCAGCACCGCGCCAAGCGTGATCGGCTCAATACTCTCAACGCCCTGCACGGTCGAGGTGACGTCCCACAGCGAAATATTCTCAAGGAACCCGAAAGCCGAGTGGATTTCCGACCACAGCACAATCACAGACAGCAGCGCGATAAGCGTCAGGATCGAACGCACCAGGCGCAGCGACTGGGCGCTGATCGCATCGAGATCAAGCTCTGCGACTTCCACCTCCACGCTGCCTTCGGTGCTGTGCCCGTGATGCGGTTCTTCTTCGCCGCGGGCGCGCTGAGCCAGAATTTCCGCACGACGCGAGCGGGCGCGGTCAAAGGCCAGGCGACGGCGCTGAATAAGCATCCAGCGGCGGATGATGTGGTAAATCACCAGCAGCAGGAACCAGATGGCGACGGAGGTCTCCAGACGCGCCAGCAGCGCCTGCGCGGTTGCGAGATACCCGACGGCTGCGGCGAGGATCGCCATCAGCGGCGCGCACAGCATCATGTTCCACAGCAGCCGGTTGACCCAGTTATCGCCGTTGCCTTCGTTATCGAGATAGAGCGGGATGCCCGCGCGCTTGAGGCTGAGCGTGACGATCGCCAGCGCGCCGCAGATAAGCACAAAGCAGAGCCGACCCAGCGAGCCGGAAAATTCGCGGTCGTTGAGATTATCGAAGGTAATCAGCGCCATGATGAGCGGCACGATAAAGCCGATGCTCATCAGGTAGTAGCGCATCGCGCGGGCGACGCGGTTGCGCGGCCAGCCGAAATGCGTGGTAAACAGGCCATTGGGACGCGCGAAGGCGGCTGAAATCATCACGACCCACAGCAGCGGCACCGTGGCGGTGACGCCGTCGCCGACCGCCACGGCGATAGGGTAGGGCCAGGCTTCGCGAAGGCCATAGCCGAGCGTCGCCCACAGCACCGGCAGCGGCGACGCCACCAGAATCGACCAGAAGACCGTGCGCAGCGTCAGCCAGAAGTGGTCCTGCGTGACTTTACCGACCCGCGCGCTGGAACGCTCCAGAAACGCCGCAAAGTGACGGCGGGAGCTGATGCTAAAGCCCACCAGCAACAGCGCGCCAAACAACGGCAGCAGCGTTTCTTTGCTGGTCACCATCATCACGGCGGCTTTGCCAAGCTGGCCGAAAGAGTCGAGCGAGATAAGACGGCGCAAATCCTGCACGATATCCACCGGCCAGCTGATGCTGAGCGGGCTGACGTCGGCGGTCCAGAACAGATAGCGGTGCGTCGCCTCGTTGACTTCTTTCAGCGCGTCCTCAAGCTGGCTGTTCGCGACTTTCAGCTTGGTAAGCTCAAGGATTAACGTATCGCCGCCCTGCAACAGAGAGCCGAGCAGTTCGCGCTGGGTGCGCAACTGCGCCTCAAGAATACGGTTCTGCTCCGCCGTCAGCGGTTTGCCGTCCGTCTGGCGCAACTGGCGCAACTGCGGCTGCTTGTTGAGCTGATCTTCATAGCGCAGGCGATGGACGCGCAGCTGGGCCATTTCGGTATCGAGCTGCTGAAGCTTTGGCATCTCCGGCAGGCGCGACACCTGCGCGCGCAGCGCCTCGCCAAGCACGTTGGAAACGCCGAGCCACTGCGACTGTTCACGCAGCGTGGTTAACGCCTGGCGCACCTGCATGGTCTGGCTGGTGGCCTGACGCTGTTGGGACGCGACCAGATCCATGCGCTGCGCCTGCTGGTTCAGCGCGCGCGACAGTTCGCGGTTGACGTTGAACTGCTCGACAATCGCCGGAGGCAGATTGGCGCTGTTCTCGGCCAGCAGCTCGGTGCTTTCCAGCGCGCGCTCGGCCTCCTGCTGGCGCTGGCTGTTAAGCTGATTGCGCAGCGCCTGGAGATAAGCATCAAGCTGTTCGCTTTGCTTTTGCGCGAGCTCGGCGCGCAGGCGCGCCAGTTCCTGGCGGTTGCTGGCGGAGAGCTGGGCGAGTTCGAGTTCGTCAACGCGGGCTTTGAGTTGGGCCGATTCGGCCTGCTGGCTGAGAAGCTGCGCGGCCCCGAGCGCACTGGAGCCGGTCGGCGCGCCCGCGCGGCGTTCCATGTCGTTAAGCTGACGGCGCGCGTCGGTTTGTTGCTGGGGAAGCTGGCTTAAGGAGTCGGCGATTTCACGCGCGCGATCCTGCTCCTGCTGCGCTTCACGGCTTTTCTCCAGCAGCTGACTGCTGACCTGGAGGATCTCCTGATTGAGCGCGTCGGTGGTAAGCCCCGTAGGCACGCGGCGCGGCTCATCGCGCAGGTTGTTGAGTTGCTGGCGCAGCGACTGCGATAACTTTGGGAAGTTATCGATAACCTGCTGATATTGCTTTGCGCGCTCAAGGGAGGCTTTTCGCTCCTCAAGCGCGTTTTGCGCAGATTGTAAGGCTTCAACCACTTGCGCCTGATCGGGCTGGTTCTTGGCCGCTTTGGCCTGCTCCAGCTCCTGCGCTATCTGTTTTTCATCAGGCGCTGTCGCGGCGTTCGCCCAAAAGCTCAGGCTCCAGGCCAGCAGCACGTAAAGGATCAGGCGCACGTCATTTTACCTTTTTCTTAACGGTCGTGGTCGTTATCTACCAGTGGGTTGGCATCGCGCTCGGCTTCAGCTTCTTCGGCTGAAATCACCGCAGGCGCGACGTCGGCTGCGATCGCATCAACCGAAACCGCGAGCGGCTCGCCCAGACGAGTGACGGAGAGGCTTTGCAGATGCTCGACCAGCTCCACTTTGCCCGGCGCGAACAGGTTGATAACCGTAGAGCCCAGCTTAAAGCGGCCCATCTCCTGGCCTTTCAGCAGCGCCACGGCGCCGTCGCTTTCGCCCGCCGGGTACGTCCAGCGCTTGATGATGCCTTCGCGCGGCGGGGTGATGGTGCCAGCCCAGACGGTTTCGATGCTCCCCACAATCGTCGCGCCTACCAGAATTTGCGCCATCGGTCCGAATTCGGTGTCGAACAGGCAGATAACGCGCTCGTTACGAGCGAACAGGTTCGGCACGTTCTGCGCGGTCAGGTGGTTTACCGAGAAGAGATCGCCCGGCACGTAGATCATTTCGCGCAGGATGCCGTTGCACGGCATATGCACGCGGTGATAGTCACGCGGCGACAGGTAAGTGGTCGCGAAGGTGCCGTTACGGAACAGATCGGCCATCAGATAGTTGCCCGCCAGCAGCGCTTCCAGCGTGTAGTTATGGCCTTTGGCCTGCAAAATCTTATCGCCTTCGATGCGTCCGAGCTGGCTGATAACGCCGTCCGCCGGCATAGACAGCACGTTCGGGTCGGTATTCAGCGGGCGAACTTCATCACGCAGCGGACGCACGAAAAACTCGTTAAAGGTGCGGTAGCTGGCGGTATCGGGCTTCTGCGCCTCGCTCATATTGACCTTGTAGTATTTCACGAACAGATCGATGACCAGTTTGGTCAGCCAGCCTGCGCGTTTGCTCGCGCCCCAGCCGGCAAGGCGGGTGAGCCACTGTTTAGGCAGAATATATTGCAGCGAAAGTTTGATTTCGTTTAACAAGGTAGCCTCCAGGCCAGTGTTTCATCGTTCCTGGCCCGGCTGAACGCCGGGCCTGTCAGAAAAAGGGGCTGATTCTAACGACGCCGGGCGTCATTGTCAGTCGTCGCTTTCGGAAAAGTTTTTACGCGTTTTGACCTGCGCCATGCTTTCCAGAATCCGGTGATAGTTATCGAAACGGGTTTCGGCGATGTCGCCGCGCTCCACGGCTTCGCGGATAGCGCAGCCAGGATCGTTGCCGTGTTTACAGTCGCGGAACTTGCACAGACCCAGGTAGTCGTGGAATTCGATAAAGCCCTGGGTTATCTGCTCCGGCTCAAGGTGCCACAGGCCGAACTCGCGCACGCCCGGCGAGTCGATGACTTCGCCGCCGCCGGGGAAGTGGTAGAGGCGCGAGGCGGTGGTGGTGTGCTGGCCAAGCCCGGAGTTATCAGACACGTCGTTAACCAGAATCTGATTGTCCTTCAGGCCCAGCAGATTATTCAGCAGGCTCGATTTACCCACGCCCGACTGCCCGGCGAAAATACTGGTGCGGTCGATGAGCGCCTCTTCCAGTTCTTTCAACCCTTCGTCTTTGTAGCTGGAAACCAGCAGGACGCGATAGCCGATACGGCGATAGATATCCATCTGCTCATTGACGAAGGCAAGGCCCTTTTCATCAAGCAGGTCGGTCTTGTTCAGGACCAGTAACGGTTCAACGTCCAGCGTTTCGCAGGCCACCAGATAGCGGTCGATAATATTCAGCGACAGCTCCGGCAGGATGGCTGAGACGATGATGATTTGGTCGATGTTCGCGGCGATAGGCTTAACGCCGTCGTAGAAGTCCGGACGCGTCAGGACAGACGTGCGCTCGTGCACCGCATCGACAATGCCTTTGCCCTGGACGTTTTCTTTCGCCGGGCGCCAGACGACGCGATCGCCGGTGACCAGCGAGCGGATGGTACGGCGAATGTTACAACGGTGCACCCCGCCGTCAGACGATTCGACGTCGGCATGCTGACCAAAACGACTGATAACGCGGCCGTCGCGAGGCTCACCAAATTGCGAGTCGTCGGGATCGGCTTTCTCCGGAGTCTGTTTGAGCCGGCGCTGATGGTTCGCTGACACGCGGCGTTGCTGACCTTTGGAGAGTTTATTTTTGCTCAATCTTAATGGCTCCTGGTCGCCCCTGGTGGGCAAAACCTCTATGATACCAGCTATTGTAAATGAATTAACTGCCTGTCACCCCAGCGTGACGCGATAACGGATGGAAAATAGCATGAGTGCCAATGAAAACAACCTCATTTGGATCGATCTTGAAATGACCGGGCTCGACCCGCGACAGGATCGCATCATCGAGATAGCCACCCTGGTGACCGATGCCAATCTGAATATCCTGGCGGAAGGACCAGTTATCGCCGTACATCAGTCTGACGAGCAGCTGGCGCTGATGGATGACTGGAACGTGCGCACCCATACCGCCAGCGGGCTGGTGGATCGCGTTAAGGCGAGCACGATGGGCGATCGCGAAGCGGAACTGGCGACGATCGAATTTCTTAAGCAGTGGGTGCCCGCCGGGAAATCGCCCATCTGCGGCAACAGTATCGGCCAGGATCGCCGCTTCCTGTTTAAATACATGCCGGAGCTGGAAGCGTATTTCCACTACCGCTATCTCGATGTGAGCACGCTGAAAGAGCTGGCGCGCCGCTGGAAGCCGGCAGTGCTCGACGGCTTAAAGAAACAAAACACCCACCAGGCGCTGGACGACATCCGCGAATCGGTGGCGGAACTCGCTTATTACCGCGAACATTTTATTAAACTGTGACGCCAACGAGGGGCTAAGCCCCTCTTTTGTTGATAAAGTGATCGCTTTGGCGAATAAAAAAGCAGTCAGACAAAAATCACGAAAAAAAGCGTTTAAGGGGTTGCGGTAGAAATCATTTCTCGTATAATGCGCCTCCCGTAACGACACAGAAATGTGAATTACGCAGAGCGGGAATAGCTCAGTTGGTAGAGCACGACCTTGCCAAGGTCGGGGTCGCGAGTTCGAGTCTCGTTTCCCGCTCCA
>NZ_CAWPHW010000006.1:0-115588 GCF_963888145.1 Cronobacter sp. EKM101R
GGAATTGGTAGACGCGCTAGCTTCAGGTGTTAGTGTCCTTCGGACGTGGGGGTTCAAGTCCCCCCCCTCGCACCACTTCTTTTATCAGTTCTTCTGCTTCCCTGTGCTTTTCCCTGCTTTTATTTCTCGTTGTTCCTCAACCTCTTCCCGTGCTTGTCTTAATTCAGCGCCAGATGCAGATGCGATACGATCAGCATTAATCCGCTGGCGAAAGCGATGCAGGACGGCAGTAACACATAATGTCGCAGGCGTGGATGATAGAGCATGCCGACAGTCGCCAGCAGCGCCAGTACAATAATGCCGCGCCACGCCTCCCAGCTCAGTTCCTTCCAGGCCAGCATTGCCACCAGCGTGCCCGGCAAAATGACGGCCCAACCACTTTCCAGTCGCCTGTACAACATCGTTTCGCCTCTCGTATCGATAATGATAAACAATATCATATGATATAAATTCTCATTTGTCAGCGAATATAAGTTTAGCCCTGCTTTACTTGAGTTAAGAAGTAATGACATACCGGAATGAAGGTGATAAATTAGCCGCCCTGGTTAAGAAAATTCTTACTCCCTGTTTCGCGGTATAATAAGCCTCTTTTTTATCCGGCTTTTATAAAAACCTGACAGCGCTAAATAAGTCACCAATGGATATGACTGCAAATAACTGGCGAGCCCTGACGGAAGAAAAATATCAGCTCTCACTGAAACTCTTTCTGTTTCTTAATCTTTTTTCCGCGCTGTTTAATCTCGTGGATCCGCTTTACCACTATCCGCATATTCCCTGGCCTGCCCTGGGTGTCATCGCGCTCTGCGGCGCGCTGCTACTGCCCGCGAGAACGCGCGTTTTTAGTCTGAAGGCGATTTACCTGACAGCGCTAATCACGGGCGCGTTATGGTCGGTAAATATCTGGCTGAAAAGCCCGTGGCGCGTTTTTCACGACGGCACCTGCCTGCTTATTACTTTACTCGGCACGCTGTTTATTGCGGCACTGTCCTTTATAAATATGCCCGGACCGTTTATCGCGTTTTGCCTGCCGGTTACCGCTACGATCCTGTGGCTGGATAAAGCCCAGCATCCTGTTCTTTATGCTTATACATTGATCCTGCCCGTTGTAGGGCTGGTTATCCGGCACTTCATCGCCAGTCGCAGCGATATTTCCGCCCGTAAAATGGTGCAAAAGCTAATAGACGAAAAAGCGACCCTCAACGATCTCAGCATGATGGATCCGCTGACCGGCCTCTGTAACCGCCGCGGCTTTCAGAACCGCTTCGATAATCTGCCGCCTGACGCCGGACAGCTGTTCGTACTGCTGATGGATATCGACCATTTCAAAGCGTACAACGACCATTACGGCCATATGATGGGCGACCAGGCGCTGACGCGTGTCTCGGCGGCGATCCGCGATGCTGTGCGCTCGCGGGATATTGTCACCCGTTACGGCGGCGAAGAATTTATGGTGTTGTTAACCCAGGCGGATGAAGCGCGCGCGCGCCTTGCAGCCGAGCGCATTCGCCAGCGGGTTTACGATCTGCGTATTCCGCATATGTTTAATGAAAGCGTGGCGACCAACGTCACCCTGAGCATCGGCATCGCGCCGCTGGAAAACGGCGATATTGACGACGCGCTGCGCCGCGCCGATGAAGCGCTCTACGCCGCTAAAGACCAGGGCCGCAACCACATTCTGTACCACGACGCCCGTCGCGCCGCCTGAACTCAGGCGCGGCGGCACCGGGTTTCTGGTCAAAGAACTTGCTATCGTTTCAGCCTATAGTTAGGATTGGCAATCATTATCATTTAGATTTGCTATTCAAAAAACGCTATGGCTTATCGCTCTCTTCATTCTGTTGATGAATTACTCTGGCGCGCCCCGCTGCATCGTCCGCCTTCGACGCTGGCGTTGCGTCTGCGTGACGCGTTTACGACGCACCGCGCGCATTTTCACGACATCATGAAGCTGGACGAAACGCCGCCTTCTGCGGCGCTGAGCTTTAGCGAATGGTCGCATCCCGCGACACTCACAAGCTTAATGGCGCTCTACTCCGATCACATCTACCGCAATCAGCCGGGCGCGGTACGTGAAAATAAACCGCTGAAATCGCTCTGGGCGCAGTGGTATCTGGGCTTGCTGGTGCCGCCGTTAATGCTGGCGCTGTTGACGCAGCCGCAGGCGCTGGATCTGAGCGAAGAGAATCTCGCGGTCGAGTTTCACGAAACAGGCCGTGCGGCCTGCTTTTATTTGACGGTGGAAGAAGATGCGCGCGCCACTCCCCTTTTAGCGCGCGAACGGCTGGAGACGCTGCTGCTGGACGTTATAACGCCGGTCGTTGAAGCGCTGGAAGCCTCCGGCGATATCAATGGCAAGCTTATCTGGAGCAATACCGGTTATCTCATTAACTGGTGTTTTGGCGAATGGCGCGACTGGCTCGGCGAAGAGACCGTCAGCGCGCTGCGCCAGAGCTGCTTTTTCGACAAAACCTTACTGAATGGCCAGCAAAATCCGCTGTTTCGCACCGTGGTGCTGCGCGAAGGATTACTGGTGCGCCGCACCTGCTGCCAGCGCTATAAGCTGCCTGACGTGCAGCAGTGCGGCGACTGTACGCTCAAATAGTCAACGGCGGGTCTCCCCGCCGTGTTCTCATCAGGCGGCCTGTTCGCCGGCCCCTTGCGCCTCCTTCAGCGCCTCTTCCGCTTCCTGCGCCAGCAACTGTTTCTCGTAGACTTTAAAGAACGGGAAGTAAATGATGGCCGACACCACCGCAAGCACAATCACCAGCAGCGCGGCGCGGAAATCCCAGCCCAGTGCCCAGGCCGCGCCGATCGGCGCAGGCGCGGTCCACGGCACTACAGAAATCACGCGTCCGATTAAATCAAATTTCATCGCCGCCCAGGCCAGCACCGCGTTCAGCATCGGGGCCAGCAGGAACGGAATAAAGAAAACCGGGTTCATCACGATGGGCGTGCCGAAAATCACCGGCTCATTAATGTTGAAAATGCTGGGCACGATACTCAGACGCCCTATCGAGCGCAGATGCGCGGAGCGGCTTCGCAGATAGCAGAACACCAGTCCCATCGTCGCCCCGGAGCCGCCAATCACAATAAAGAAGGTCCAGAACGCCTCCATAAAGATGTGCGGCAGCGGCGCGCTCTGCGCGAGCGCCGTCTGGTTAATCCCGAGGTTGGTCAGCCAGAACATTTGCAGCATGCCGGAGACAATCGCCGCGCCGTGAATACCCGCAAACCACAGCAGATGCCCAATCAGCACCGCCAGCAGAATAGCGGGCAGCGAATCGGCCGCCGAGACCAACGGCTTGAAGATAGCCATGATCGCCTGCGGGATCAGCAGGTCGAATTGCGACTGGATAAACAGGCTCAACGGATAGAGCGTCAGTACCACCACCAGCACCGGGATCAGCAGATCGAAGGAATTTTTAATCATTGGCGGCACCTGATCCGGCAGGCGTATGCCGATGTTATGCGCCTTCAGAAAACGCATCATCTCCACACAGTAAATCGCTACCAGAATCGCGGTGAAAATCCCCGTGCCGCCGAGGCTGTCTACTGGCAGCGTCCCTTTGGTTTTCGGCGCGGCCACCAGCATAAACGCCATCAGCGACAGCATGGCGCACATGAAAGGGTCCAGCTGATGCGACTTCACGTAGTGTTTGCCGAGGTTATAGGCGATAGCGGCGCAGATGTAGATAGACATGATCCCCATCGTCATATCAAACGGCGTGAGGATCTGCCCTTCAAACTGTTTCGCCAGATCCAGCCACGCGCGGGCAAAGCCCAGCGTGGTGTCCGGGGAAAACGGCGGGTAGGCGAACACCAGTAAAAACGAGCCGACAATCATAAACGGCATGGCGGAGATAAACCCGTCGCGAATGGCCATGACATGGCGCTGCGCGGAAATGCGGGAGGCTATCGGGCTGACATAGTTTTCAACAAAGCGAAATATCACATCAAAGGCAGCATGGTTGGCAGACATGGCGGTCTCCTGTCAGGCAATCAACGTGAATACGCGGCGAAAAGCCGACGCGCATCATCCCATAATCCATTGAACTGAAAACCGTAACCGGGTGTGTGTCTCTGCTTCCTGCGCAGTGAAATCTTCCGGGCTGCAACGGTGGTTAACTGCCTTGCCAGCGGCGTAACTGAGAAAGAAAGGTTTCATAGACGGCTCTTATTATTGGTTACAGAGGGAGGTTACTTAACCAGTATTAATCCGCTATGGCTGCTCTGCAACCGGTTACAGTAACCGGTTTCTTTGATTGTGAAGGAGATCCAGAAAACGCCGGATAGCCGCAGAAAAGCGCTTTTCCGATAATTTACAAAACCTGGTGCGGTATGCCAGATTAGGACAGCTATTTTCAGGAGAAATAAATGAGTCTGGAATCCGTGCGGCAATTTTTTGTCGAAAACGCCCCCGATATTGAAATCATTGAGCTTAACCAGAGCACCGCCACCGTCGCGCTGGCCGCCGCCGCCCATCAGGTTGAGCCAGGACAGATAGCCAAAACGCTTTCGCTGAAGGTGAAAGATGAGGTGATTCTGGTGGTCGCCAAAGGCGACGCGCGGCTGGATAACAAAAAGCTGAAAACCACGTTCGGCGCAAAAGCTCGCATGCTGAGCTGCGATGAAGTCGTCACCTGGACCGGCCATCCGGTCGGCGGCGTCTGCCCGTTCGGGCTGGAAAACGCGCTGGCTGTCTATTGCGATGTTTCACTTCGCCAGTATGACGAAGTGCTGCCCGCTGCGGGCGCCATTCACAGCGCCGTGCGTATTTCGCCGACTCGCCTGGCGGAGCTGACCCAGGCGCAGTGGGTGGATGTCTGTCAGTAAATGATGACTGTGACGCCCGACCGGCGCCCGTCGCGCCGTCAGGTTTGTCTGCGATGACGCACCTGCCGCAGGCTTAAAATAAGCCTGCGCGGTGCAAAAGAATATCCGCCGCATTCAGCAAGCCGGCATCGGTATGTACCCCGAGCTTGAGCATCGCGTTGAATTTATGTGCGCGAATGGTTTTGATATTGCGCTCCAGACGGCAGGCAATCTGCGACACCGAATAGCCATCCGTCAGGTAGCGCAGGATAATCCGCTCGGTCGGGCTCAACAGCCGCGATCCCTGGCTGGCGTACCAAATTTTATGAGGTGACTCGCTCACCCGGGCCGAATCGCTCATCGCGGACATCAGTTCATCGGTAAAGCGCGACAGCGTCTCAGATTTATCAATAATCCCCTGTAGCGGCGTCGGAGAAAGCTGGCTTATCAGTTTCGCCTCATTCACGTTATTGACCATCACAATACGTTTCATACGCGGCCAGGCTTTCGCCATTTCACTGACAAACTGCAAACAGTCACGTCGGTGCTCACGCGTACCTTCTAGCGAAAATATGACAGTGGAAAAGTGGCGGTATGTCAGCGCCTGAATAAACGCATGATGGTCGGAGAATATTTCCAGGCGGCATGACGTCGAATTATTTACCTGCAACAGCGATCGTATTCCTTCGCCGCTCATTACGCATTTTTCAATTAGCGCAACGTTTCGTTTTTCGACTCCGTGTTCCATTCAGCCTGTTCCTTATGTAATGAAAGCAAATTTAATTCCTTTAAACCCTGCAAGCTGCTTATCCATGCATACATTTCTGCATTGCCGCGCAACGATAAGCGCCGCATGGCACTGTTTTTCTGCGCGCTGATGGTTTTATTGCTTTTTTTCAGCATCTGGGCGATTTGATTTATTCCCCAGCCTTTACCGAGCAGACGTAATACTTGTTTTTCCGAGGTAGTCAGCATCGCGGCTGCCGCAGGTTCTTTTTCCTGCGCCTGACGCGGCGTCACTAACATCTGGCTTACCCGTTCGGCTTTTTCACGTCCGAGCTGGACTGCGTTAACGACGCCTTCCACCGGTTCCGCCGTGGAAAGCAGCGTCGTCTCCGGGCGCATCAGCAGTTGCACCGCCATACTGAACGACGCGGCGGGCACAAGGAAAATCCAGTGTACGCCAGGCGCCTGCGCCACCAGCGAATAGTAAGCCTCACATTCGCGGCGGGCCTCCTCCGGCGCGCAGGGCAATTCGGCCAGCACCATATCGACCGGGTTAAGTAATGGCAGCGTTATCTCCGCGCTGCTGTTGTAATGATAAAGCTCGGTTTCCGGAAAATGACGACTCATAATGGCCGCCAACCCGGTATGTACAACGGGGATCTGGCTAATGATAATGCCTTGTTTGCAACGTCCTGGTAACATATTTCCTCCGGTTATATCCTTCCGGCCAAACATATTTAAAAATCATTTATGAGATGATATAAAAATAAACCTCAACCTCTAAATAAAGAAAAAACAGCGCAGACAGCGTATGCAGATAATGTATATAAGTGGACAAAAAGAATTTCCCGTCCGGGTAAACATCGGCATTCTATGAACCCTTTATTTTACTGTCAACGACAAAAAAGGCGAAAAATACGCCGCCAGTGATTAAAGGATATTCTCATAGTAAAAAGATAAAAAATGTCTATTTATAGACACCATGTTAATATCGGTTAAATTAATTTCACCGTGCCGCCAGCGTACTTTTAATTAATCGCGTAAATAAGGATGCGGACTGCCATCCCCTCTTAAACTAGCGCCTGTGTTTGCCCATCCGTGCTCCGTGCGCCCATAAACCGTGCTGCAAAATGCAGCAAGCTTGATCTGCCTCCACGGCCGCGCCTCGCGTCGCATGTTAATAATGGACACTCCTGGCGCGCGGGCGCCTTTTCTTACCAGGACCGAATATGGAAGCGGATGCTTTAGCGCAGCGGGACGTGACCCGTTTGTGTATTCAGTGCGGGCTTTATTTATTACAGCATGGCGCGGAAAGCGCATTGATTGAAGAGCTCACCACACGGCTTGGCCGCGCGCTGGGCATGGACAGCGTGGAGAGCTCCATTTCCGCCAACGCGATTGTCCTGACCACCATTAAAGATCACCACTGCCTGACGACGACGCGGAAAAACATCGATCGCGGCATCAACATGCACATGGTGACCGAAGTGCAGCACATCGTCATCATGGCCGAACATAAGCTGCTGGACCGGCACGACGTGGAGAAACGCTTTTCGCAGTTGAAGCCCCTGCGTTACCCGCGCTGGCAGGTGGTGCTGATGGTGGGTCTCTCCTGCGCCTGCTTTTGCAAAATGAATAAAGGCGGCTGGGACGGCGCGCTGGTCACGTTTATCGCCAGTACGCTGGCGATGTATGTCCGCCAGACGCTGACGCAGCGCCACCTCCATCCGCAAATCAACTTCTGCCTGACGGCCTTTGTGGCGACGACTGTCTCCGGCCTGCTGCTCGCGCTGCCGCCGTTTGCCAGCACCTCCGCCGTGGCGATGGCCGCCAGCGTTCTGCTCCTGGTGCCAGGGTTTCCGCTCATCAACGCGGTGGCGGATATGTTTAAAGGCCATGTGAATACCGGTCTCGCCCGCTGGGCGATGGCGAGCCTGCTGACGCTCGCCACCTGTATTGGGGTGATTATGGCGATGGCGTTATGGGGGCTTCGGGGATGGATGTGATTCGTATTATTACGCTGATGCTGGAAGATATGCTGCTCTCCGCTATTCCGGCGGCGGGCTTTGCGATGGTGTTTAACGTGCCGCGCCGCGCTCTGCCCTGGTGCGCGCTGCTGGGCGCCGTCGGTCACGGTTCACGCACCGTGATGATAATGATGGGGCTGAATATCGAATGGGGCACGTTTCTCTCGGCGATGCTGGTTGGCTGCATTGGCATCCAGTGGTCGCGCTGGTATCTGGCGCACCCAAAAGTGTTTACCGTCGCGGCGGTGATCCCGATGTTTCCCGGCATCTCGGCGTATTCGGCAATGATCTCCGCCGTGAAAATCAGCCACTTCGGTTACACCGATGCGTTAATGATCTCGCTGGTGACTAACTTTCTTAAAGCCGCCTCAACCGTCGGCGCGCTCTCTATCGGGCTGTCGCTGCCAGGTCTGTGGCTCTATCGAAAACGCCCGCGGGTATAACGGCTATCATAGCGACAGCTAAAAACTAACTTGCAATTAAATCGTGCACTACTTATATTGAAAGCATGAAGACGACACAACAACAAGGCGCGGCCGGACTCACGCTGGATTTAGACAACCAGCTCTGCTTCGCGCTCTACTCGACAAACCTGGCGCTGCATAAAATTTACCGCCAGTTACTGACGCCGCTTGGGCTGACTTACCCGCAGTATCTGGTCATGCTGGTGCTGTGGGAGCAGGACGACGTTACGGTTTCTGAGATTGGCGAGCGGCTGTATCTGGACTCCGCCACGCTCACGCCGCTGTTAAAGCGGATGGAAACGGCAGGGTTTTTGATGCGCCAGCGCTCGCGCCAGGATGAACGACAAGTAATAGTGACGCTCACTGACGCAGGACGGCAGTTAAAAGCCGAGGCCCGCAGCATACCGGGTTCGGTGCTCTGCGCCACTGCATGTGACAAAGACACCTTGCTGGATCTTAAAGCTCAGCTCGACGATTTACGCCGTAATCTGCATCAGTCGTAAACGCCATCTCCGGATGGCGTGAAAGCACCAAATAAGTAGCACGCGATTAAATAGCCTAAAACTTAAATAAGGAATATTGCATGTCTTTAGAAAACGTCATCTACCGTGCCAAAGCAAAAGCTACCGGAGGCCGCGACGGCCGCGCCACCTCGTCTGACGGCGTGCTGGATGTGAAGCTGGGCGTACCGAAAGAGATGGGCGGCATGGGTGGCGACGTCACCAACCCTGAACAGCTATTTGCCGCGGGCTACTCCGCCTGCTTCCTGGGCGCGATGAAATTCGTTGCCGCTCGCGACAAAATCGCGATGCCGAAAGACGCGTTTATCGAAGGCGAAGTCGGGATCGGCCCGCTGCCGACCGGTTTTGGCATCGAAGCGAAACTGAATATTCACCTGGCTGGGATGGATGCGGCGGAAGCACAGAAACTGGTCGATGCGGCGCATATTGTCTGCCCGTACTCTAACGCGACCCGCGGCAATATCGACGTCACACTGAACATCATTGCCTGACGCTATCCCCGCTAACGGGGAAGCTTAAAATAAAAAAACGAAACTGCCCTCACCAGGGGACGCGGAGCGCGCCAGATGTCATGGCGCGCTCTTTTTTTACGTGCGTTTCCGCGCGCCAATAAGCTCAAACCCCGCCTCTGACTATGCTACTATGAAAGAATTATCGCCTCTGCTGGCCATTTATGCGCCAGTGTCTGATAACGCTTTGATTGAGAACGCTTTATGTCTTCCAGAATCCTGACCCCTGATGTCGTTGATATTGACGCCTTCCGGCGCAATCCCGGCAGCGCGCTGGCGCACGCCGAACGTGGGGCCGTGGCGGTGTTTGATAACAATGCGCCCGCATTTTATGCCGTGACGCCGGCGCGCATGGCGGAACTGCTGGCGCTGGAAAAACAGCTCGCCGCGCCCCGCTCCGATGTCGCGCTGGAAGCGCAATTTTTTGACGAAGGCAACGACGTCGCCCAGCCTGTCCCGGTGCCGATGGGCAAATTCGCCATGTATCCGGGCTGGCAGCCCGATCCCGAATTTCAGCGTATGGCCGCGCTCTGGGGCATCCCGCTGGCGCAGCCGGTGACCAGCGAAGAGCTGGCCTCGTTCGTCGCCTACTGGCAGGCGGAAGGCAAAGTCTTCCACCATATCCAGTGGCAGCAAAAGCTGGCGCGCAGCATTCAGATGAACCGCGCCACCTTTACGTCATCGGCCCGACGCGACGTCAACGCCATCGCGCAGCCGGACGACCATATTCCTGACGGCTTTCGAGGGTAAAGATGAAAAACGTCACTGACCTGATGATGCGCCTGAAGCGGCTGATGCCGCCCGACGTCACGCCCGCCTTTAAAACCGGCGAAGAGCTTATCGCCTGGCAGCAGGAGCAGGGGCGGATCCGCTCAGAGGCCATCGAGCGTGAAAACCGCGCGATGAAAATGCAGCGCACCTTTAACCGTTCCGGCATTCGTCCGCTGCATCAGAACTGCTCTTTCGATAACTACCGCGTCGAAAACGACGGGCAGATGAACGCCCTCAGTAAAGCGCGGCAGTATGTCGAAGCCTTTGACGATAACATCGCGAGCTTTGTCTTCGCAGGCAAACCGGGCACCGGCAAAAACCATCTTGCCGCCGCCATCTGTAATGAACTGCTGCTGCGCGGCAAATCGGTGATGATCATTACCGTCGCCGATATCATGTCCGCCATGAAAGACACCTTCAGCAGTCGCGAAACCAGCGAAGAACGGCTCTTAAAAGATCTGAGCAGCGTTGATCTTCTGGTGATCGACGAGATCGGTATGCAGAGCGAATCGCGCTATGAGAAAGTGATCATCAACCAGCTGGTGGATCGCCGTTCATCATCCAAACGCCCGACCGGCATGCTGACCAACCAGAATATGGATGAAATGACCAAACTTCTGGGCGAGCGCGTGATGGATCGCATGCGCCTTGGCAACAGCCTGTGGGTGAATTTCAACTGGGACAGCTACCGCAGCCGCGTCACCGGTAAAGAGTACTAAACCACGCCGTTTTTACGGGGCGCATTTTCTGCGCCCCGGCACTCCCTTTCCTGCCGTCTCGCTTGCGTTTTAATGCTTCTGTAGTGAAATCTTCGCTGTCATAAAATTTTCATAAAAGAAGCTGCTTTTTACCGTCTCCGCTTCCTGTCCATGACTAAACACCCTTTTCCGACTCACGCTCTGCGCCATGCCGCGCCACAGGCGTTGAGACACGGTTCAAAAATTTGCATTTCTAAACCTTGTCTGAACTGATCCACAGAAAGATGACGCTAAAATTGTACGAATATGACAGTAAAGTTATATTTCGCCCTTAAAAAAGCGGTTTAATGTCAACGGGCCTGGCGCCTTCGCTGCGAGGATGTGGTGTTGTCAGAGTGGCTTTCGGTACTTTTCTTTATCGCCTCCGTGGCGATTTACGCCTATAAGGCGGGTCGTAACACCTGGTGGTTTATCGCCACCCTGGTGGTATTAGGGCTGTTTGTTATCCTGAATCTGACGCTGCTCGCCAGCAACTATTTCACCGGCGACGGCATTACCGACGCGGTGCTCTATACCCTGACCAGCAGCCTTACCGGCGCGGGCGTCAGTAAATACATTCTGCCCGGGATCGGGCTGGTCGCGGCGCTGCTGGCGGTCTTCGGGCTACTGACGTGGATTTTGCGCCGCCGTCGCCATCTGCCTTATCACTTCGGCTACAGCTTCGCGGCGCTTTTACTGGCGCTCGCCTCGGTGGACGCCAGCCCGGCGTTTCGCCAGATAACGGAACTGGTGAAATCCCAGACCGCCGAGGGCAGTCCGGATTTCGCGGCGTACTATAAAGAGCCGCAAAAGCGTATCGAGAACCCGCAGCTCAATCTGGTCTATATCTACGGCGAAAGCCTGGAGCGCACCTATTTTGACGACGAAGCATTCCCGAACCTGACGCCGGATCTGGGCGCGCTCAAAAACGAAGGCATCGATTTCAGCCACACCGCGCAACTGCCCGGCACCGACTACACCATCGCCGGTATGGTCGCCTCCCAGTGCGGCATTCCGCTCTTCGCGCCCTTTGAGGGCAACGCGTCCGCCTCGATGTCGAGTTTCTTCCCGCAGAACGTTTGCCTTGGGGATATCCTGAAAAACTCCGGCTATGAGAACTACTTTATTCAGGGCGCGAACCTGCGTTTTGCCGGAAAAGACGTCTTCCTGAAATCTCACGGTTTCGATCATCTCTACGGCGCCGAGGAGCTAAAAGGCGTGGTGGCGGACCCGGCCTATCGCAACGACTGGGGTTTCTACGACGACACGGTGCTGGACGAGGTCTGGAAACAATACGAAGCCCTCTCGAAAGCGGGTAAACGCTTTTCACTCTTTACGCTGACGGTCGACACGCACCACCCGGACGGTTTCGTGTCGCGCACCTGCAAACGTAAAAGCTACCCGTTTGAAGGCAAGCCGAACCAGTCTTTCAGCGCAGTGAGCTGCAGCCAGGAGCACGTCGCGGCGCTTATCAACAAAATCAAAGCCTCGCCCTATTTTAAAAACACCGTCATCGTGGTCTCGTCCGATCATCTGGCGATGAACAACACCGCGTATAAATATCTCAGCAAGCAGGATCGCAATAACCTGTTCTTCATTCTGCGCGGCGACCAGCCGCAGCAGGATGTGGTCGCGGTGAAGCGCAACACGATGGATAACGGCGCGACGGTGCTGGATGTTCTCGGCGGGGATAACTATCTTGGGCTCGGGCGCAGCAGCCTTTCCGGGCAGTCGCTCTCGACGGTGTTCCTGAACATGAAATCGAAAGTGCTGGCGTGGAAGCCCGATATCATCAGCCTGTGGAAATTCCCGTCGAAAATAGACAGCTTCACGGTCGATACGCAAAAACAGACCATCGCCTTCTCCGGCAGCCATTTCCGCCTGCCGCTTTTGCTGCGCGTGTCGGATAAGCGTATCGAGCCGCTGCCGGAGAGCGAATACTCCGCGCCGCTGCGCTTCCAGCTGGCGGATTTCGCCCCGCGCGATAACTTCCTGTGGGTGGATAACTGCTACAAAATGGCGCGCCTGTGGGCGCCCGCGCTGGCGCTCTCTACCGACTACTGCGTCTCGCAGGGCCAGCTTGGCGGCGAGCAGAAGGTACAGCGGGTGGATAAAGCGACGTGGCAAGGCAAAGCGGCGTTTCGCGACACGGTCATCGACGCCGGGCGCTACCAGCGCAACGTCGAAACGCTCAAAGTGATGGATAACGACATCCGCTATCAGGCCGACAGCTTTATCTTCAACGTGGCGGGCGCGCCGGAAGAGGTCAGACAGTTCTCCGGGATTTCCCGCCCGGAATCCTGGGGCCGCTGGTCTAACGCGCAGCTCGGCGAGGAAGTGAAAATCGAATATAACCAGCCCCTGCCGGAGAAATTCGATCTGGTCATCATCGCCAAAGCGTTTGGCCCGAACGCCGGGAAACCGGTGCCGGTAAAAGTGGGCGACAGCGAACAGACGCTGACGCTCGGCAATGAGGTGTCCACCACCACGCTGCATTTCGAGAACCCGACGCGCAGCAACACGCTGGTGATTGTGCCGCCGGACCCGCAGTCAACCAACGAAGGCAACATTCTCGGCCATTCGCCACGCCGTCTTGGCATCGGCATGGTATCCATCAAGGTGATTAACGCGAGCGGGTGATCCCGCTCGTTACTCGATCCGCTTTCTGCGCTTCTCGGAATACATGACGTTGTCGCTTTCTTTGATCATCTCCAGCAGCGAATCGTAATTCCCCGAATCGCGATGCAGCATCCCATACGAGTAGTTGATGTTGTAAGGCTTACCGGCGCGCTGGTTATGCGCGTCCAGGCTCGCGCGCAGATTATTCAGAAACGGCTGCGTGTCGCGCTCGCGGGTCAACAGCACGGCAAATTCATCCCCGCCCAGCCGCCCGGCGATATCTTTCGGCCCCAGATGCTGGCGCAACTGGCTGGCGAACACTTTCAGCACCTCATCGCCCTCCGCGTGGCCCCACAAATCGTTGATGGGTTTAAAGCGGTCGAGATCGAAATAGAGAATGCTGAATGGCTCGGTGTTCTCCTGTAACGCGCTAAACCGTTTTTCACCGCTGCGGTAAAAGCCGCGGCGATTCGGAATGCCGGTCAGGCTGTCGGTCATCGCCATGCTGATCACGTGAAACTCATCTTCGACGATAAACGCCAGGTCTTTCAGCGTGGCGATATCCTCGTCGCTGAAATCGCGAGGCGTGCCGTCAATAATACAGAGCGTGCCGACCACCGCGCCGTCCGGCAGGCGCACCGGGTATCCCGCATAAAAACGGATAAACGGCTCGCCGGTGACCAGCGGATTATCATGAAAGCGCTCATCGAGACGGGCATCATTCACGATAAACGGCCCCTCCTGCAAAATGGCATGCCCGCAAAACGAGACGTCGCGCGTGGTTTCGCGCGTGTTCAGCCCCTGACACGCCAGCAGCCACTGGCGGTCGCGATCGAGCAGGCTAATCAGCGCTACCGGCACCTGAAACAGCTTTTTCGCCACCCGCGTTAAACGCTCAAAACGCTCGTCATCCCTGGTATCGAGCAGGTCCATCATATACAGCGACTTCAGCCGCTCTTCTTCGTTTTCCGGGATACCAGGAAATTTCATGTACTCTCTCCGCGTCAATAGCAGCGCGCCCGCCTCTCAAAAAGGGCATTCTGCCAGAAAATATATCGTGGTAAATGGATGAGTATAGGAAGGAAAAGGGGGGGTTTGCGAAACAGCGGTCCGCGCGCCGGATAATTCGCGTAACATTTTTCAACGCACGCGCGCCTGCGCCAGCCTTTGCGCGGCGTGAAATTCAGACTAACCGCAGCCGCGCCCTCAGGCGCCTGGCTTGAGCCGGTTCGCCACCACAATACGCGAGCGGCCCATCTCTTTGGCAAGGTAGAGCGCGATATCAGCGTTTTTCACCAGGCTTTCGCGCCGTGCGTGATCGGGCCAGGTGGCGAGGCCAATGGAAACCGATACCGGGCCAATCTCCTGGCCGTTATAGCGCAGCGACAGCTCGCTCACCTGCGTCAGCATGCGGGTGGCCAGCGCATGGGCCTGCGCCTGCGCCATGCCGGGCAGCAGCACCAGAAACTCTTCGCCGCCGTAGCGAAACACCTGCGCCGTATCGCCCGGCACCGCGCGGATAGTCCGCGCCACCTCTTTCAGCACCGCATCGCCCGCGTCATGACCATACTGGTCATTGAGCGCCTTGAAGTAGTCGATATCGATCATCAGACAGCTCACCGGCGAGCCGGTCGCCTCCGCCTGGCTGATACAGGCGTGCAGCGCATCTTCCAGGTGATAGCGGTTGCGCAAGCCCGTCAGCGAATCAAACATCGCTTTTTCGGTTAACTCATCTCGCAGCTTCTGGTTGGCGAGCGCCAGCGCCAGCGTCTCGGCCATCAGCTCCAGATAGACGTAAGGCGGCTCCTGCTCCTCACTGATTTTTTCAAACGACAGCAGCCCGATGGTTTCATTCTGGGCGATGAGCGGCACGCAGATAGCCCGTAAAGCGGCCGCGGGCGGCAAATGCTTACAGGGAATATCGACCAGATCGCGGCCCGGGCTGTGCGTCTGTCCGCGCCGTAGCGCCCAGCATTCATCCGGCGTAAACGCCGTGTCGCCGCCGGAAGCCTCAAGCCAGCGGGCGGCGCAGAGCATCAGATGGTCGCGCGCATCGAGCACATAGAGCCTGCCCGCCAGTCCCGGCGCGATTTGCGGCGCAAACAGCCGCACCAGCTCAATTATATCGCTGCGCGACTCGCTGCCCTGCAGACGCTGGGTCATACGCGACAGCAGCCGCCGGATGGCCCAGTCGGCGTCGCGCTCCTGCTCCAGACGCTGGCGCACCAGGCCATTTTCACGAAACACATGGATAGCCTGCGCCATGTCGCCAATCTCATCCACCTGCTGCAACAGCGGCGCTTCCACCGCGTAATCCTGCGTCGCCAGCCGGTTGACCACATCGCTCAGCTTCACCACCGGCTGCAGAATACGGCGCTTGAGGATAAACCCGAGCACAAAGAGAAACAGCAGCGCCGTCAGCGCCACCATGATTTCTGAAAGCGTGCGGAGCCGCAGCGAGGCGTCCGTCGCCGCCTGGATGGTCGCGCCGGCGCGCTGGTCCAGCAGGCTGCGGAAATGCGCGAACTGAAAATCTACCCGATCCAGCTCACGCTCATAGTTCACGCCAAACATCAGTTGCAGGGCGCGCGCGTTATCGCCTCGCGCCACCGCCTCCACCGCCTGTTGCTGTTCATCCTCAAGCTCGCGCGCCAGCGCGATGCCCTGGCGTAAATGCTCCAGCTCCTCAGGCGCGGCGCCAAGATCCCGCAGCCGCGCCAGATGCGCTTCATCTTTATCGTTCTGCGCCTTTTTCGCCTGCCAGACGGCGAGATCTTCCGGCCTGCGCTCCACCACGTAGACACGCGCCAGCTCGGTCAGCGCGTAAGTCTCCTGCTCCACCGTTTCCGTCAGGCTGTCATAGGCCGCGCTTTGACGCACAGCCGCCCGCTCCGCCTTGTCGGCGCTGGAGGCCATCATCAGCACCACGCCGGAAGCGAGGGTCAGCGCGACCGTCGCGCCATAGGCAATGTTGGTCATCGTTGCGATGCGCACAGAGGATCCTGTTGGTTAAAAAGAGAGCTGAACATGACCTGGTCGGCCTTAACAAAGAGACGCCCCGGTTTCGTTGTTTGTCTGAACAGATAAATTATAGAAGTCGTTAACCGATTCTTAATATAAATGCATGGGGCCAGGCGCACGTTTTCCAGGGCGCGTCTGCGCGCGGAATATCAGCCATAAAAAAAGCCCCCGCCGCGTGAGCGACGGGGGCTGATGACATGACAACGCTTAGAACGTTTCCCAGTTATCGCTGCTATGCGCAACGGCGGGCTTCTGGGTAACGACCGGCGCGGCGCTTGCCAGAACCGGGCTTACGCTACGCGGCTTGCCCTGCGCGCTCTGGCTGATGCGGAACACGGCGACGGACTGCGTCAGGCGGCTCGCCTGCTCTTCCAGCGCGCTCGCGGCGGCGGCGGATTGCTCCACCAGCGAGGCGTTCTGCTGGGTGACGCGGTCCATCTCGGCGACGGCCAGGCCCACCTGGTCGATACCGCGGCTCTGCTCGTCGGAGGCAGAGGCGATTTCGCCCATGATATCGGTCACGCGGGTGACCGCGCTAACGATCTCGCCCATGGTTTCACCGGCGCTTTCCACCAGCGTCGAGCCCACGTCCACTTTGCTGACGGAGTCTTCGATAAGGCCTTTAATCTCTTTCGCCGCCTGGGCGCTACGCTGCGCCAGGTTACGCACTTCGCCTGCCACCACGGCGAAGCCGCGGCCCTGTTCGCCCGCGCGCGCGGCTTCTACCGCGGCGTTAAGCGCCAGGATGTTGGTCTGGAAGGCGATGCCGTCAATCACGCTGGTGATATCGGCAATCTTCTGGGAGCTGCCGGCGATGTCGCGCATCGTCTGCACCACGTTATCCACCACTTTGCCGCCTTTCTGGGCGGTTTCCGATGCGCTCAGCGCCAGCTGGCTCGCCTGACGGGCGTTTTCGGCGTTCTGTTTCACGGTGGCGGTCAGCTCTTCCATGCTGGCGGCGGTCTCTTCCAGAGACGCGGCCTGCTCTTCGGTACGGGAAGAGAGATCGTTGTTACCGGCAGAGATTTCGCTCGCGCCGCTGTAAATCGCATCCGCGCCGTTACGCACTTCACCCACGGTACGCACCAGTTCGCCCTGCATATGCTTAATGCTGGCGGCCAGCTGGCCCATTTCGTTCGTGCCGTCGACTTCAATCTCACGCGCCAGGTCGCCGCCCGCAATATGGCGAATACTGTCGATAAGACGGTTCAGCGGGGTGATAAGGGTATTCTGGATACCGAACCAGACGCAGACAATCACGCCCAGCACGACGGCCAGCACGCCGACCAGGATCCAGATAGCCATGCTGTAGGAGCTGTTGCTGCCTTCCACGGCGATGTCATACAGGCGGTCGTTCTGCGCCATATATTCGGTGTAGGCTTTTTCGAAACCGTCCTGATATTTCTGGGTCGGCTGGTCGAAGAATTCGTTGATTTTCCCGGCCGCGAGCAGCTGAATCAACTCCGCCAGCGCACCGTGATAGATGTCGTAGTTACGCTTGATCTCCTGCGCGGATTCTTCGCTCTGACGCGGGTCGCGCGGCAGGGCCTGGTACTCCGCCCAGTGCGTTTCCGCCTGTTTCAGCGAGCTGCTGGCAATCTGCATCAGCTCCTGCACCGTGGCGCCGCTGCCAATGTTGCTCGCATCCATCATGTGACGGATACCGGCGCGGTTTAAGGTGTTACGGGTCTGGATCAGCGCGACCCAGCTACCGTTCAGCGTGGACTGCTGCTGGCGGATAGTTTGCAGAACCGTAAAATTTTCCTTGTCACTTTTGATGGCATTAAAGAACAGGCCACCGGAAGCCATTTGCAACAGACCGAACAGGGCCAGAACAAACAGCAAACTGGTTACAACTTTTATGCGGTTTAACATGGTTTCTCTTCCCGATACGACAGATGGAGAGAGTTTCGGCATGAAAACCAAAAACTTTATAAGGATAAGCACCGGTGCAGACCGATTTTTGTACTAACTTTGGTGGGGAAATCACCATAAACACGCAGTGTGTGACGCAGGTCATATTGCCGATGGCGGGAATACAAATTAAGCCGCGCTTAATTTCGGATTTAAGTATGACGAAATCGCGCCTAAGCGCAAAGTGTTAGCCATTTGCTCGAAAGTGGGGATAAGGGAAATTTATTTCGTTATCAGCTATGACTCATCGCTTGATGATTAAAGAAAGTTATAAATCAAATAGTCACACAACAAAATCATTTGATTTAAGTTTTAGTGGTTCCTCTACCTGGGGCTAGGAATATTCTTATTATATGGGTGTTCAAATGACGTTTCTCGGTAAAAATGTTACAAACATCAGGCTTTTTAGCGCTCATCATCACAATACACGTATTATTAAATTCGACACCAGGATTACTGATTTTAGCGTTCAGGATAGTATCGAAGGAACACTTCATGGAACGAATCATTGTTGCGCATACGCCGCTTCCTCCAGAAACCCTCTTATTCAAATCCTTAAGTGGGACAGAACAACTATCAACGCTCTACGAATTTGATGTTGAATTATTTAGTCCTCTGAATAATATCGATATAAAAGCTTTATTAGGAAAACCTGTTACAATAGAAATCCGTAATAGCTCACTGACGCCGCGCTTCCTTACAGGCGACATCACTCGCCTGTCTCTGGACGGCAGGGATGACACTGGCGACCGCTATTACAGTTATAAAGCTACTCTCTGCCCTGCGCTTTGGTATTTAACACAGAATCGTGATTTCCGCATCTGGCAGGAAAAGACCGTTCCTGAAATTATTCGGTATTTGTTGGATGAATACCAAATCCCATACGAACTTCAATTAAGTAGCGACTATCGTAGCTGGGGATATTGTGTTCAGTATAATGAAAGCGACTTTGATTTCATAAGCCGTTTAATGGAGCATGAAGGTATTTATTACTATTTCCGTCATGAAAACGGAAGCCAAACGTTAGTTGTGGCTGATTCCCCTTTCAAACATCAGCCACTTGCTGGTTATGAGGATATTCACTGGAACATTCCGGCAGAAACAGGTTCTATAACCGGAGAAGGAATACATAGCTGGTGTGTAAGCGGCGCTATCACCCCCTCACTTTACAGTCACGATGATTACGATTTTCGTAAGCCTCGGGCGCGTTTGTTCGAAGCAAGAGAAAATCCACGGTCATTCGCGGCTAAAAAAACTGAGATCTATGACTGGCCGGGACGTTATACCGAGCATCAGCATGGACAAAATTATGTGAAGGTTCGACAGCAAGAGCTTGAAACTAAACACGAGCAAATGAGTGGTAAAGCTACGTCCTTAGGTATAGCACCTGGCTTTACTTTTCGTTTTGCAGGCGCGCCGCGTAAAGAAGATGAAGGCGAATATTTAACGGTGCGGGCCACCTATCTTCTGACTGAAAGCCCTTATGCAAGCTCAGCAGATATGCCTGCAATACATCAGATTGATTTCGATGTGGCTTCTGCTGAGCTTAACTGGCGACCACAACGCAAGACGCCATGGCCCAGGACTTATGGGCCGCAAACAGCCGAAGTTGTCGGCCCGCAAGGCGAGCCTATATGGACAGATAAATATGGTCGTGTAAAAGTAAAATTTCGCTGGGATCGCTATAGCGAAAATGATGACTCATGTTCATGTTGGGTACGCGTTTCCAGCGCCTGGGCAGGCTGGAAATATGGAGGGATGCAAATTCCTCGCGTTGGTGAAGAGGTTGTTGTTGATTTTATCAACGGCGATCCGGATCGTCCCATCATTACCGGACGCGTATATAACGAAGAGAGTATGCCTCCATGGAATTTACCTGCTGATGCAACGCGAATGGGCTTCATGTCACGCAGTAAAAATGGTAGTCCGGATAATGCCAACTATCTGTTCATGGAAGATAGGCTGGGACAGGAAAGCTTTGACATGCATGCAGAGCGCGATATGAACATGTCCGTTGAAAATGACTTAAATGTGCATATCGAAGGGAACCGCAATCTTACTGTAGACAAACATGATAGCCAAACCCTTAAAGACAGTAGTGACATTACCGTTACGGGGTATTTAAATAAAACCATAACCCAAAACATGGTTACAAATAGCTCTGCCACTATCAGTAACGGCGCTAAAAATATTATGTTCTCTGCCTCGGAGAAAATCATATACGGGCAAACTGTAGATAAAGAAAACAAAGCTTCTATTAGCGCTGCACCTTCCGATGCAAATGCCAAAGTTTCACATATTAGCAAACCCGGTACATTTTTACCGGCTACAGCCTCGTACAAGAACCCACCGCCAGGTAGCGATGTGATTTATCGTAATGGCGTTGCAACGCATATCGAGGGGTATGAAAAGCGAACCATTGATAAAAATCAGGTTATTGAAGTAAAACAAGATGCCGTTCGTAACGTTAAAGGTGATTTGGTAGAAACAGTGGAAGGTAATATTAGCAGGTTGACGAAGGGAACCTGGAAAGAAACAGTACTGGGAGAAATAACGATCACTTCTCCAAAAAAAATTACTATCAAGAGTGATGTTGAAGTTAATATTGATGTCCCTTATTGGAGTAGTAATGCCAAGATGTTCTCAGAAAGTTATGCATTAAACTCTTTAACTATGAATGGTTCCTCTGAAACAATAGGAACTCTTTCGTTAGGCACGAATGCTATTAATGTAAGCTACAATCATATAGACGGTGGCTTTAAGCATATTGACCTGACCAAACAAAATATTCAAGTAGCAATGAATGCAAAAATCCGGCTTCTGTCAGGAGCTATATCAACATTAGCAAACAAACTTTTGATGGTTTTTTAATATGACTAAATTACTTATTGTAATAGGATGGCTCGCATTTGTTGTCGTTGCATCCTTAGGTGCCATTTTCATGTTTACGTTAAAATCAAATCAGTTACGCGAAAATGGTATCAAAGCTGAAGCGGAGATAATTAGCATGAAAGAAATCGGTCGCTCTGATGGAGGAAATATTCGATTTCTTTTCACAGTTAAGTTTACAACTCAGAAAGGGACTATAAGTGCTACTGGAAAGCAATTTCTCAGTGCGATGGATTTAATCTATGTGAAAGAGCATAAAACAATCCCTATTTGGTATGATAAAGAAAACCCTCAAAAAATACTTGTTTCCCCTGTTGATATACCTGACCTTTTAGACCAGTAACCATACTAAGGGCGTGTTACTCGCGCCCAATGCCGTCTCATAAATTAACCAAGGCTAAATTATATAAATCGAGGAAATTATAACATGACGCTGTGCTTTATAATATTTGGCGCTATCCTGTTACTTGTTTTTATTTTTGGAGGGATAGCGTTTAAAGTTACCAAGGAACAAAATTTCAAAGCGTCAGCAGTTAGAGTCGATGGTCATATCATTGATATGAAACATTCCGGTTCATCCGATACTGGAAATATACTTTATAAGATTACCGTAAAATTTAACACACCAAAAGGTGAGGTTACAGCAGTTGATACTGCTTTCTTAAGTCCTGAGCATATGATGTACGTTAAAGATCATAAGTCGATACCGACTTATTATTCCAAAGAAAATCCGAAAAAGATTCTTATTGCAGCCGAAGATATACCTAATGTGTTAAATCAATAAACTTAAATAATATATGTATGACTTAATTCAACTAAGCCATAATAGTGAATATGGGAAATATATGTTCAACTTTATTATATTTTTTACCGTTGGTATCAGTGGTACGCTTTTAGTAGTTTGGTTCATCCTCTTTGTTGTTTTTAAAGATGATGAACTTTATGAAACGGGTATTAAAGTTGAGGCAAAAATCATCAGCATGAAGGAATGCGGGCGTTCAAATGGCGGAAACATCCGGTTTACGATGATGGTAGAATTTAAAACTGAAAACGGAACCGTGAAGACCACTGCAAAACAATTTCTTAGTGTAATGGATTTAATTTATGTGAAAGAACATAAAACTATACCAGTCTGGTATGACAAAGAGAATCCTCAACGAATACTTATCTCACCTGTTGATATACCAAATATCCTGGAGCAGTAAATTTACAAAGGGCGAGATACCGCCGCTCTTTACATCACCCTAAAATTAACTAAGACATAAATCACACACACCGGGCGACTTATAACAGGGTGCTACTATTCTTATTGCGTTCGAAGTCATACATAGTGTATCAGAGCTGTAGCTTTAGAAGATGTTGAAAGCGTGTTGCATCCATCAGGCTTTCCGGGGTCTGTGAAAAGGAAACTAATAATGGCTGAGTTTTTTCTTACTCTCGCCGGCGCTGTGCTGGTGATTATCGTTATTTATTGGATCATCTCATTTCAAATGGCAAGAGAGGCAAAGTTTAAGGCCGCTGCCATCCGGGTCGATGCCCGCATCCTCGAAATGAGATACTCCAGTTCCTCGGACTCCGGAAGCGTGACGTACAAAATGAAGGTCACCTTCATGACGGAAAATGGCCCGGCGACGGCCGTGGGTTCTGCGACGTTATCGCCTCCAGGCATGATTTACGTTAAGGACCACAAAACCCTGCCGACGTATTACTTAAAAGACAACCCGCAAAAAATATTAATCGCCACGGATGAGATCCCCGACCTGCTGTCGCAGTAATACCTCCCAATAATAAAGGCGCCCTCCATGGCGCCTTTATTCATTACCGCAAGCGATGCCGGTTTATCAGAAGTTCCAGCTAAAGCCTGCGTTCACGCTGTTGTCCTGATAGTTCTCGGAAATTAGCCCGCTGTAGCCGAGCGAGAGATGCGCGTTGCGGTTCACCGCGACTTCCGCGCTCGCTTTCAGCACGGTGCCGTCGCGCGAGGCCGAAACGCTGTTGGTCACAAACGGCGTGCTGCTGCCCTGGAACTTCAGGCCAGTGGCGCGATCGAGCTCGCCATACTGATGCTGCCAGCCCACTTCGCCGCGCAGCGCCACCGTGGTTTCTGCTGTGGCGTCCCACTCCAGGCCCGAACGCAGGCCTAGCGTGGAGAACGTGGCGTCGGTGTGCTGCTTGTCGCCATGCAGCGCCGTCGCCCCGCCCTGCTCGCGGATGCGGTTGTTTTCAAAGTTCACGTAAGAGACGTTTGCAAACGGCTCGACGCTTACCATGCCTGCGGCCAGCTGATAACCGGCCTCCGCGAAGAACTGCTCGGTACGGGCGTTATATTTCGCGTCGCTATGGTCAGACTGCGTACCAAAGCTGACGGAACGGCTGGTGTCGAAACGGTGCCAGGTGTAACCCGCACCGGCGCGCAGCGCCAGCTCGCCCAGCTGTTTACCGCCGTAGACCGCCAGATGGTAGTTATCGCTGTCTGCATTCGCGCCGTAGCCGCCGTCAAGCGAGGTGCGGGTGTAGCCGGTCGCCACCCCCATGCGCCAGTCGTCGGCATACGCCGAATCAAGCCCCAGCAACACGCCGTAGGTTGATGCCTGATACCCGGTGGCGTTCGCATCGCCGGAGGCGTGATCCCACGCGCCTAACAGCTTCGTCCATGCGCCGCCGTCATCGGCCGCGACCGGCGAGACGCTGGTCAGCCCTTCCGCCTGACGCAGACGCTCATTCAGCGTATCGCGCAGATAGCGGCTGTCGTTAATCTGCGCCGAGGCGATATCCGCGTGGATCTGCCCGCCCAGTTGACGGAACGCCTGACGCGCCTGCGCCACCGAACCGGTCGAGAGCAGACTCTCATACAGCGGGTTGCCCGCGCCGAGCGTTTCCAGCGCGCCGGCGACCGCGCGACCATTGGCGGTATCCGCGACGCTCGCGAACGTGGTGTCGTTACGCGCCACATCCAGCGTTACCTGGCCGCCCGCGTAACCCAGCGAGGTGCCGAGGAACAGATAATCCGGCGCCACGCTGTCGAACTGACCGGTCACGCCGTTCGTCGCCGACAGGATGTTGTATTGCTGGCCCAGCAGGCTGCGAACCTCCGCCTGGCTCAGCAGATTGCCGCTGTTCTCAAGCGATACCGCGACTTCGCCGCCGTTCAGCGCGATAGCGCCCGTGGCGTTAATCACGTCGCTGCGCCCGTCCGGCGAGACTTCCACCGCGTAGCGCGAGCCTGGCTGGAACGTGACGTCGCCATTCACATTCAGCGTGCCGATGGAGTTGCCGGGGGCAACGGTGCCGCCGCGCGCCGCCGTGAGCGAACCGACCGTACCGTTACCCGCCAGCACGCCCTGCTGCTGCACGGTCACGTCGGAAGTGACGGAGCCGTTCACCACCAGCAGGCCGTCATTCACCAGTGTTGGGCCGGAATAGGTGCTTGAGCCAGTGAGCCACAGCGCGCCCGCGCCCTGTTTGGTCAGGCCGCCGTGGCCGGAGATATCGTTCGACCAGACATCCATCGCGCACTGAATATCGCTACAGGTGCGCGCCAGTGTGGTGCCCGCTTCCACTTCCTCGCCAATGCCCGGAATATCAGCGATAAACTGCGAGGAGCCGTAAGCCACGCCGTCCGGGTCCGGCACACGGAATTCTTCAGGAATATCGTCCACGGTGTAGAACATGCCCGGCCCGTGGATCGCCTTGCTGAGATCGATCATCCCCCAGCCATAAAGCGCGTCGATGCCCGGATCGCCCATATCCACCGTGGTGGTTTTCAGCACCTGGGCTATCTGTTCGCCGGTCATATACGGGAAGCGCTCCATCAGCACCGCCACGCTGCCCGCCACGTGCGGCGCGGCCATAGAGGTGCCGCTGTAATTGGCATAATCGGTAGTCAGCGTCTCAGGGCTGGTGCCCTCAATCACCGAGCTGTAAATCCGGCTGCCCGGCGCCGAGACGCAGAAACTTGCGGTGTAACCGCAGCGGGAGGAGAACGTACTGATGGTATACGGCACGCTGTTGGCGGAGGCTGGATCTTTCATTACGCTCGCGACAGACAGCCAGTTCGGCGCGATATCCGGCACAAAGTACGCGAGGCCTGCTATCGCATCCGGGTTGTTAAGGTTGTAGTCGTTACCGGCGGCGAAAATGGTGACGATGCCGCTGCGGGCCGCGTCGATAGCGCCCTGATACGCGCCGCCCGGTTTGGTGCCGAGGATCGCTTTGATCTGATCGAACTGCGCCTGCGCGTCGGCAACAGTGAAGTGCGGATACGCCGGATCTTTCCCGCCCTGATCGAATTTCTCGGTAATGCCGATACCCCAGCTGTTATTGATGATGCGCGCGCCGCTGTCCATCAGCGCATGCCAGCCCGCTTCATATACCGCGCCGTCATTGCCAAGAATAATCCCGTCTTCCGGGCCGGGGTCGCCGTTTTCAGCGCTGATGATCTGCGCGTTAAACGCGACGCCGTGCATCGGCCCACCGTCGCGGCTGCCTGCCGCAATACCGCCAACGTGGGTGCCGTGCGCGCCCAGCTCGCCATCGGAATCCACAGACGGCGTACCGTCATAGCGGAAAGGGTCGCCTTTTTTCACCGGAATATACGGGTCGGTATATTCGCGGATCCCTTCGGTGACGAGGTTAATGACCTTATCGGTGCCGGAAAATTCCGGGTGCTTTGCGTAAACCGGCTGATCGAAAATACCGAGCTTAATGCCTTTACCGGTATATCCCGCCGCGTAGGCTTCATCGGCGTGAATAGCGCCAAGCCCCCACTCCGCATTAAATTCGCTGCTGCGCCAGCTGGCGGCATCGCCCGCTTTGCCCTGCTCAATATAATTACTCGCGCCCGCCTGCCCGATACCGGCCAGACCTAACGCTATCGCCACCGCACTCATACGAATACGGCGCCCGCCCCGTATAGGCGAATATCCCGCCTGAACAGGTTCTGCTGCTCTGCTTCTGTTGATCATCCCAGAGACCATCCATTGATTGTGAGTTTGCAAGGGGCCAGACGCGCCAGCCCTTATTGTCATAGGTATTGCGCGCGGCCTCGGTGGCCGCTGCGAATATCAATGTTAAGCAGAATTTATTTATTTGCGCCAGTGCGGATAAAGAGGGTTGAAATTTAAAAAGGTGAGCTGCGTCATACTATTTTTCTATCGATTTCGCCGTTTCCGGCCTTTAAAAAATCCCGGTGCGGCGCTCGTTATCCCGCCCCGCGGCTTATTTGCCGCTTCGCTTATTTTTTTGCTTCTCAGAAAAGCATGTAAAATTAACCGATTACCACAAATGAACTATAAGCAGTAAAATAGTTATTTTTTGAAAATATAAACGCCGAAAACAAGCAAACATAATATTTACGATGCATTTCTCAATTATGCATAAATAAAAATTAAAAAAGCCTATGGCGCATTTTCAGCGTTTTAAGACGTTTCTTAAAAATGAATAAAAAATAAACGAATTGTTTTTATTCATGGAAATAACGCAGGTGAGAGATAAAAAAAGCGCCCGCAGGCGCTGATGAAATAAAGAGAGCAATACCGGTCTTGTTACGTATAGCGCAGCGTTTCCGGCTCACGGCGCAAAATCACCTTACCGTGGCGCACGGAATAACGCGCCTTCGCCTGGCGGCGCACCACTTCGTAATCATCCGGCGCATCCAGTATCACGAGATTCGCCGGTCGTCCTTCATAGAGGCCGTAGTTATCGCCAAGGTTCATCGCCCGTGCGCTGTTGTCGGTCACGAGATCCAGGCTGCGTTTGAGATCCTCATACCCCATCATGTGACAGATATGCAGCCCGGCGTCGAGCACGCGCAGAATGTTGCCGTTGCCGAGCGGATACCACGGATCTTTAATCGAGTCCTGCCCGAAACAGACATTCATGCCCGCGCGGTCCAGCTCCGCCACGCGCGTCACGCCGCGCCGTTTCGGCCAGGTATCGAAACGGCCCTGCAGATGAATGCTCTCGGTCGGGCAGGAGACAAAGCTTAAGCCAGCGCGTTTGAGCAGGCGGAACAGCTTTGAGCAGTAGGCGTTATCGTAAGAGCCCATCGCCACCGTGTGGCTCGCCGTCACCCGCGCGCCCATGCCGCGCACGCGCGTCTCTTCCGCCAGCACTTCCAGAAAGCGCGACTGCGCGTCGTCGGTTTCATCGCAGTGTACGTCCACGAGGCAACCAGTGCGCTCGGCCAGATCCATCAGGAATTTCACCGAGCTGACGCCCTGCTCGCGGGTGTTCTCAAAATGCGGAATGCCGCCAACCACATCCGCGCCCATCTCCACGGCCTGCTCCATCAGCGCCCTGCCCTGTGGGAAAGATTCGATACCCTCCTGCGGGAACGCGACGATTTGCAGATCGATAAGATGGCGCGCCTCTTCTTTCACTTCCAGCATCGCTTTCAGCGCGGCGAGCGTCGGATCGGTCACATCCACATGGGTGCGCACGTGCTGGATGCCGTGGTCGCGCAACATGCCGATAGTCTCATGCGCGCGGCGTTTGGTGTCCTCATGGGTGATGGTGGCTTTACGCTGGCCCCAGCGCTCAATGCCTTCAAACAGCGTGCCGCTCATGTTCCACTCAGGCTCGCCCGCCGTCAGGGTGGCGTCCAGATGAATATGCGGCTCCACCAGCGGCGGGATAACCAGCCCGCCCTGCGCATCCAGATCGTTCTCATTGGGGGCCTGCATCGCCGTCTGCGGCGTAATGGCTTTAATAATCCCGCCGTCCAGCACGAGCGTGAACCAGCCTTCGCGGCGGCGTAAACGGGCATTAACGATATTCATAACGGCTCCTTTGAGTAAGACGGTGAGAGCGGCTCACGGCGCCGCCCGCGCGCCAGGCGCACAAACAGAAGATAGCTCGTCGCCGACACCGCGATGCCCACCAACGGGGCGACCCACGGCGAAAAGTACGCGGTCAGCGCGCCGAGCGCGTAAGCGGCAAGCCCCGCATAGTTAAAGCGCGGCAGCCGGGCCTCGCTGAGCGCCGGGTAACGTCCGCGGCGGTGAAACACATAGTCGGCGATGATCACCCCGCCGACCGGCGGAATAATGCTGCCGAGCAGCACCAGAAACGGGATCAACAGCTCATACATCCCGCCGATGGCCAGCAAAATGCCGATGCCCGCGCTCGCGACGGTGAGCGTGCGGCGGCGCTCGCTGCGCAATAAATGACAGGCGGCGGCAGAAACGTTATAAATCGTCGGCCCCTGAATGGTCCACAAATTCAGACACAGCATGATGACCGCCGCCACCGACAGCCCCTGCAATGTCATGACCGCCACGATATCCGCTTGTTGATACACCACTGCGCACCATGCGCCCGCGACGACCATCAGCCCGTTGCCGATGAGGAAGCTAATCAGGCTGCCGGTAATAGCCGTGCCGCTGCTGCGCGCCATGCGCGTCCAGTTGGTGGCCTGGGTCGCGCCGCTCGCGAACGTGCCGAATACCATCGTGATGGCCGCCGACCAGCCCAGCGTTTCGGTGGGTTCAATGCGCTGCATCGCCTGCCAGCCGCCCGCGTGGCGGGTCGCTATCCACATCGAGGCCACCAGCAAAATAAACATCAGCGGCACCGAAACGCGCGAAAGCAGATCCAGCCCGCGGTAGCCCACCAGCGCCGTAACGCAGAACGCGAGGCCGAAGAAAACCATCAGCGGCGTGGTGAGCCATTCCGGCAGCGCCAGCAGTTTCACCAGCGTGATGGCGACTGTCGCGGTGCCCCACGCGTACCAGCCAAGCTCCGCGAAGCCGAGCAGGAAGTCAGAGAGCTTGCTGCCCTTCTCGCCAAAACAGAAGCGGCCCATTAATACGGTATTCAACCCGCTGCGGGCGGCTATCCAGGCAAGCGCCGCCGCATAGAGTGCCAGCAGCAGATTGCCGATGGTGGCAATCCAGAGCATCTCGACAATCGGAAAGGCGACGCCGAGCTTGCCGCCCGCAAACATCGTGCCGGTGAAAAAAGTAAAGCTGAACAGCACCATTGAAATAGAGAGCAGGCCTTTGCGCCCGGCGGCGGGCGCCTCGCTTAACGGGAATTCGGTGTTGGCTGACATAACGAGTCCTCTGCGAAAGATAAAACGCGGGTGGACAGAGATTCAGCAAGTTATGTGCCAGGAATCGGCGGGCGGAATGCGGGGCGCTTTTCGTCATAACGTAAAAACGACGCCCTGCGGTTGTGCAACGCGGCGCGCTTTGCACTGTTGGCGGGAGCGTAAAACAGACGCGCGCCGCTCTGAATGGCGGCGCGCTTTACGGTCTGAAGCTGCGATCAGTCGAGATCGGCGCCGTTACTGGCGATCACTTTTTTATACCACCAGAACGATTTCTTACGCTTGCGCTCCAGCGTGCCGCGGCCCTGGTCGTCGCGATCCACCCAGACGAAACCGTAGCGTTTGCTCATCTCGCCGGTAGAGGCCGACACCAGATCGATGCAGCCCCAGGTGGTGTAGCCCATCACCGGAATGCCGTCTTCAATGGCTTCGCGCATCGCGCGGATGTGCTCGCGCAGATAACTGATCCGGTAGTCATCTTCGATTTCGCCGTTTTCATTAAAGGCGTCTTTCGCGCCGAGACCGTTTTCCACCAGGAACAGCGGTTTCTGGTAGCGGTCATACATCATGTTCATGGTGATGCGCAGGCCCAGAGGATCGATCCCCCAGCCCCATTCGCTCGCCTCGATATACGGGTTTTTCAGCGATTTCACGATGTTCGCGGCGTTAGTCACCTGACTGTTCATATCCGCTGAGGCGCAGCGCGAGGCGTAGTAGCTAAACGAGACGAAATCGACGGTATCTTTAAGGATCTCGTCATCCTCCGGCCCTTTTTCAATCACGATGCCTTTTTCACGGAACAGGCGCTGCGTATAGGCCGGGTAGGCCCCGCGCGCCTGCACGTCGATAAAAAACAGGTTTTCGCGGTCTTTCTCCAGCGCCGCCCAGACATCCTCCGGCTTGCAGGAGTAGGGGTAGAAGTTGCCGCCCGCCAGCATGCAGCCCACCTGGTTTTGCGGGTTCACTTCATGTGCGATGCGGGTGGCGATGGCGCTGGCGATAAGCTCATGGTGCGCGGCCTGGTATTTTACCTGCTCATGGTTTTCGCCCGGCTCAAACGCCAGGCCCGCGCCGGAGAACGGGCTGTGCAGCAGGATGTTGATCTCGTTGAAGGTAAGCCAGTATTTCACCAGCCCGTCGAACGCTTCAAAGCAGGTGCGCGCGTAGCGGGTGAAAAACTCCACCATTTTACGGCTGCGCCAGGAGCCATATTCCGTCACCAGATGCATCGGCACGTCGAAGTGGCAGAGCGTCACCAGCGGCTCGATATTGTATTTTTTGCACTCGCTGAATAGCGCGCGGTAGAAGGCGATGCCCTCTTCGTTCGGCGTCTGTTCATCGCCGTTCGGGTAGAGACGGCTCCAGGCGATTGACGTGCGAAACACCGTAAAGCCCATTTCGGCCATCAGCGCGATATCTTCTTTATAGCGGTGATAGAAATCGATCGCCTCGTGGCTTGGGTAAAACTCATCGTCGCGCCATGCGACGCGCTTATCGAGCCCAAGCTTTACCGCCAGGCGGTTCGGGCCGTGCGGCAGCATATCGACCGTCGTGGGGCCTTTGCCGCCCTCGCGCCACGCGCCTTCCGCCTGGTTTGCCGCAATCGCGCCGCCCCATAAAAATCCTTCGGGAAAAGTGTTGTTATCCATACGCGTCCTCTGATTAATTCGGTTTTACTGCGGGCGCCTGCGCGCTGAAGTCCGCAGGCTGCGGGTTTTCGCGGGCGGGCTCGGGCGTTTCGACGGGAATATCGTCAAAGCCCAGCACCAGCGTCAGGATGAACGACAGCACCACCGCCAGCGCCATCACTCCAAAGACCCAGACGATCGTCATCGGGTGGGCCGGATCGAAAAACTGCACGCTGGTAAACAGCCCCGGCGCCGCCATTGAGTGGCTCGCAAGCCCCGCAAGGCCCGCCACCGCGCCGCAGACGAAGCCGCTAATCAGGCTCGCCACCAGCGGGCGTTTAAGCCGCACCGCCACGCCGTACAGCGCAGGCTCTGAAATACCCGCCACAATGGCGGATGCCGCCGCAGCCAGCGCCGTCTGGCGCAGTTCCGGGTTGCGGGTGCGCCACGCCACCGCCAGCGACGACCCGCCGAGCGACAGGTTGGCCCCGATTTCCGACGGCATCACCATGCCCTCTTTGCCGGTTTCGGCGATGGTCTGGATGATGGTCGGCGTAAACACGCGGTGCATGCCGGTCATCACCAGCAACGGCCAGAGCGCGCCCATGATCGCCACTGACAGCCAGCCCAGATAGTCATGGATGGTGTACACCACTGACGAAATACCGCTGCCGATCCAGATGCCCAGCGGGCCAATCAGCATGATGGCGATGGGCGAGGCGATCAGCACAATCAGCATCGGTTTCAGGAAGTTCTTGGTCACCGCTGGCGTGATGTTGTCCACCCAGCGTTCAATATAGGAAAGTATCCAGGTCATGCAGAGCGCCGGGATCACGGTATAGGTATATTTTACCGCCGTGACCGGAATGCCAATAAAATCCACCGGTTGCCCCTGCGCGGCTTTGGCCATCAGGTCAACAAAGTTCGGGTGCACCAGCACGCCCGCAATGGCGATCGCCAGCGACATATTGGTTTTGAATTTAATCGCGGCGGAGGCGGCCACCATGATCGGCAGGAAGAAAAACGCGCCGTCGCCAATCACGTTGAGAATGGTCAGCGTCGGCGCGCCCTTCTCCACCACGCCCGACATCTCCAGCACCATCGCCAGCAGTTTGACCATCGAGCCGCCGATGATCGCCGGGATCAGCGGCGACATGGTGCCGATCAGCGCATCGAGAATGCCCGCGCCGATGCGCCGCAGGGTGATTTTGTCGTTGCGCGGCAGCGCGCGCTCGACCCGTGCGCCTTCCGGCAGCAGTTTCAGGACCTCGGCATACGCCTGCGACACCGTATTGCCGATGATGACCTGGCACTGGTTGTCGCTGCGCACCACGCCCAGCACGCCAGGGATCGTCTTGAGACGGGCCGCGTCCACGGCGCTGTCGTCGTTCAGCACAAAGCGCAGGCGCGTCATGCAGTGCGTGACGGCCGCCACGTTACCGCCACCGCCAATCGCATCGACTACCGCGCGCGCCAGCGCTACGTAATTCTTTGACATGATGGTGAAATCTCTCGTTATCACACGCCGTAGCGTCAGAGCCGCTTCTGCGCGTTTATTATTTTAAATTCAGGTACTTGTCAGGCATCACGGCGTGAGACGCCGCGTCGCGCTGACAGGATGATGTAATAGGTAACCGGTTCCACATTAGAGTGGTTGCGGTCATAAAACAGATCAACTGAAATTTAATCGGGCTTTAAAATGTGTGATGGAGATCGCCATGAAGCAGCCGTAAGCGTGCGCGACATGTCTGCCGCTTTACGGGGAAATGTGTAGAATGTGCGGCACGTAAGCCGAGCCGGAGGGATAACATGTCGACAATGCAGGAAGTGGCCAAAAAAGCAGGCGTATCAAAGGCCACCGTGTCTCGCGTGCTATCCGGCAAAGGGTATGTGAGCGAGGAAACCCGCAAACAGGTATTCGAAGCCATCGACGCGACCGGCTACCGGCCTAACCTACTGGCGCGCAATCTGGCGACCAATACCTCCCAGTGTATCGGGATGGTGGTCACCAACACGCTGTACAGCGGCAGCTACTTCAGCGAAATCCTCTCACGCGCGGCGAAAAAGCTGGAAGAAAATGGCCGCCAGTTGATTCTGGTGGACGGTAAACACAGCGCCCGCGAAGAGCGCGAGGCGATTGAGTTTCTGCTCGATTTACGCTGCGACGCCATCATCCTCTACCCGCGCTTTCTCGGCGTTGACGACATCGACGACATCATCAGCCAGACCCGCCAGCCGGTGATGGTGGTAAACCGCAAGCTGCGTAAACATCAGAGCCACTGCGTCTGCTGCGACCACAAAGGCGCCAGCTTTAACGCCACCCGCGCGCTGCTTGAGCGCGGGCACCGCGAGATAGCATTTATTACCGGCTCTCCCGATTCCCCTACCGCGCTGGAGCGTCTGGCGGGCTACAAAGAGGCGCTGCGCCAGCACGGCGTCACGCCCGCGCCATCGCTGATTGTGGAAGGCAAATGGACGCCGGCAAGCGGCGCGCAGGCGGTGAATACGCTGCTGGAAAGTGGCGTGGCATTCAGCGGGCTTATCGCCAGCAATGACGATATGGCGGTCGGCGCGCTGAAAGCGCTGACGGACGCGGGGATTCAGGTGCCGCAGCAGGTGTCGCTGATAGGCTTTGACAACAGCCCCACCGCGCCCTTTCTCAGCCCGGCGCTCGCCAGCGTCAAAGACCCCGTCACCGACATGGTTCACGAGACGATAAACCGCCTGATCGCCATGCTCGACGGCGGTTATCTCTCACGCGACAACCTGTTCGTTTCAGAGCTTATCCTGCGCGATTCGGTGGGAAACGGGCCTTACTGTGCCCGCTCGTAAGTGGCGCTGATTTTTAACGGGAAATTCTCAGCCGTCGCGAAATGCGCGGTGAATACGCGGAGCGGACCGCCTTTAAGGCTCTGGAAATAGTAATACGCCGAATAGCGGGTGCCGGGGCGGTAACTGAAACCCAAATCGGGTAGACACTGCCCGCGCGCCACGCGGCGCCTTGCTTCGGGCAGCCGCGATTCCATTAAGGACTCTCCTTTCTCGCTGTATATCTCAACCGAGCGGATGACCTCATCAGGTTTATTCGTGACCAGTAAACAGACCGTATCGCCACGCGCCATTACCGCGGCTGGCTCTTCGAGAAATATCCTGTCCGCACCGGAAGGACACCCCGTCAGTAAACCGGTTAGCATCACTACAAGCAGGCGTTTCATCTTCCCTTTTCCTTCGCATTTCCTGATGCGCGAGAGTAACGCGTTGCTCGCGAAAGCGCCTGTCAACACGCCGAAAATCCGCCTTTTTCAGATTCGCATCAGGTGCCTTACGGCTCGCTTTTCACCACGTAACGGGTGGCGGGGAAGCGGTTTAAAATCAGGTGCACTAAAAACACCATCGTCAGCGTGATAAGCAGCGACACGGTGACGGAACTGATGCGGTAGAGATCGCTGAAAACCAGATCGGTGTCGGGGTGAAGATTCTGCCCGAACATGATGCCAAGCGTGGTGATGCTGGCGAACCCGACGCCCGCGCCGACTTTTTCCATCACGTGCAGCCGGGCGCTGAAGGCAAAGCCGAGCGCGATAAGCGGCATCATCAGCACCATATGGCTGCTGTGATCGTAGAGCACGAGCTGCACCAGCAGCACATAGAGACAGCCAATCACCACGCCGACCACGCGCCACAGCGAGCTTAACACCGCGCCGCGGTAGTGCATGGGAAAGAGGATCAGGATGCCCGCCATCAGCGCCGAGAGCGAGTCGCTCAAATCCGCCATCTGAAACACCACGAAATTGAGCGTCGCTACCGTACCGGAAAGCAGGTATTCATGGCGCACCCGCGCGGCGTCTTTTTCAATCAGCGGCGGCGGCTTGCGCGGTTCAACGTCCGGCAGCAGATAGTGCATCAGGGCGCTTAAGCCCACGGCCATGACGCTCGCTTCCATATTGGAAAACAGCAGCGTGTGCCAGTCGCTGGTCGGGTAGCTCATAAAGTTGAGCATCACGCTCTGGCAGACGACGCCCATCGAGCCGAAGAGAAACAGCGGCCCTTTGCTCATAAAGCGAAACCGCATTACGTAGAGCGCAAACACCACGCCGGTCATGATTACCGGCCATTGCGCAAGATAGCCGACAATAATTACCATTTCGACGCAGTTCAGCGCCGCGCTGAAGATAAACTGCTTCGCGACGTGGCGGTTAAATACTGGCACCAGTGACAGCAACATGATCGGGTAGATAACAAAAAAGACCCCGTAACTGGTGTTGTAGAAGCTCGAAATACTGAGCGCCGTGACACCCGCCACCATGATGCGCAGCGTCTGGCGAAAATCGTTCGCCGTGTAGACGATGTTGCCATGCGGGGTGAAGACCCGCGCCAACGTGTTAATGGACATGGTTAATACACATAATGCAGCAGGCTGATAAGGTGGATCTGTAGGCCCGAGAAGAAGCGGGCAAACGGACCTTCGCTGTTATAGAGCTGCACGGTGGCGCGCGCGCCGGTCGGCAGCGACACGGGCAACGGCTCGTCCAGCGCCACGTGAATACGCATACGGCGCGCGTCGCGCACCCAGCGGTTCGACTCCTCCGGCTGCGACAGCTGGCCGTTCACCGCCTCCTGGCCTGCCAGTATCCCGGCGTCGTGGCTGGTGACATGCGCATGGAACACCTGGCCTGGCAGCGCGTCGAACACCACCGCGGCGTCGGTGCCCACATGCGTGTGGCGCAGGCTCTTCTCGCGGAAATCCGCCACGATATCGGTGTGCTCGCTCACCAGCGCCAGCGCGGGCGTACCGGCGGCGGCAAACCAGCCTGGGCTTAATTGCAGATTGCTGACGGTGCCGTCGGCCTCAGCGCGGATCTGCGTCCAGCCGAGATTGAGCTGCGCGTCCTGCAGGGCGTTGCGGTATTTCTGTAGCGTGACGTTGCGGTTGTCGTCGCGTTCGCCGCGTTCAATGGTCAGTTCGTTAATTTTCGCCTCCAGTTGCGCCACCGCCTGTTCGCTGGTCTGCCAGGTGGTGCGCACCTTATCAAGATCCTGCTGCGAGACGTTTTGCAGCGCGCTCAGGCGCTGGTAGCGGTCAAAGGTCACTTTATCGTTGCGTGCCGTCAGGCGGGCGGTGTTGAGGCTAGCCCTGGCGGCGACAATCTGCGCGTCCAGTTGATCGTTAGTCAGCCGCGCCTGGCGCAGCGCGATATCCGCCGCCTCGACGCGATTGGTAAACGGCGCGGCATCCAGCTCAAACAGCAGATCGCCCTTTTTCACGTGGCTGTTATTGGCGACATGCACCGCCGCCACGTAGCCCGAAACACGCGAGGAGACGGGCGTCACCACGCGCATCACGGTGGAATCCGGCGTCAGCGGGATCCAGATATCGGCGAGAATGAAGTAAACGAACATCGCCAGGAAAGTGGCAATACTCACCCTTACCCAGCGGGCAAATTTTTGTTCCGGAGTCATCATAGTTATTGTGCGTTGTTAGCGTCTTCGTCGCGGATCGTGCGCAAATTACGCGCGATCTGGTTTAATGTGTCGCTGAAGATGTCCATATCCTGCGCGGGAATATTTTGTGACACGCGCGCCTGGTAGCCCTCAATCACCGTCGTGAGTGTGGCGAGCATCGCCCGCCCTTCGTCGGTAAGAGAAACCAGGCGAATGCGTTTGTCCCAGGGTGACTGACTGCGCACCAGATAGCCTTTGCTTTCAAGGCATGTCAGGGTACGCATGAGCGGCGGCAGTTCAATGCCCTGCACCTGCGCCAGTTCGCTGACCGATAGATTATCCCCCTGCTGATCGAGCTGCATCAGCACCGTCCAGCCAGACTGCGTCAGGCCGGTATCGGTAATCGCGCTATCAATAATGGCGCGCCATTGACGCACAATCATCGCCATACGCATGCCCATCGGACGGCGGGCGAACCGTTCATCTTCTGTCATCAGGGGCTCCCTTCAGTTAGCGGGAGGGCAACTTAATACTTATCAGGGTAAGTATCAAGAAACAGGCGGGAGAAAAGCATGGATTGCGAAACGAACGGGCCGCCGCTTACGCATCAGCGGCCCGTGGCGGGCGGGTTTACTGGCTGAGGCGGCTTGCGATAAGCCGCAGTTCATCGGCGATTTTGCGCATATCCGGGGTGTTGTCTTCACGCGGGCCCGTGGAGTGACGAATCACCAGCCGCGCCGGGAGAATGGAAGAGAGCCGCGAGGCGTCGCTTTCGCTCGCTTCAAGCAGCCTGCGCACCGCCTCTTTACCCTGCATATCGAGATCGAGCGACACGGTGGTCAGTGCCGGGTAGAAAAACGAGCTTTCGTAAGTGTCATCGTAGCCAATCACCGATTTCTGCCCCGGAATGGAGAGCTGCTGCTGATGAAACGCGCTCAGGACGCCTAGCGCCATCTGGTCGTTCGCCACCAGCACGGCGGTAAAATGCGGCGCTTCGCGCAGCATTTGCAACGCGCCCGCGTAGCCGCTCTGCGCATCCCAGTTGCCATGCAGTACGCTCACCGGCGTTAAACCGTAGCTCTCCAGCGTCTCCAGCCAGCTTTTGAGGCGCAGCCGGGCGGAAACCGAACGCTCCGGGCCCGACAACAGCGCGATATCGCGATGCCCTAACTCATATAAATACTTCACGCTCGCGCGCGTGCCGTCAGCCGGATTAAAAGAGACGTTAAATACCGAGCTGTACGGGTCCACGTCCAGGAACAGGCACAGGATGTCGTCGTTATCAGCGGCGATTTTCTCTGCCGCCTGCGTCTCCAGCGGTACGTTGATGATAACCTTATCCACCAGCTGCGACTTGAGTTCGTTGATGGAATCCTGAATGCCCTGGCTGACGTTCTCATCGATCATTGAGATCAAGACCTGGTAGCCATCCAGATTTGCGTAACGTTTCACCGCCGCCGCCACCTGCGAAGGCGCATGCAGCGCAAGCGACGTGGTGACCAGGCCAAGCGTCATGCTCTGCTTGCCGACCAGCTGCTGCGCCAGCCGGTTAGGCACGTAACGCAGATGCGCAATCGCCTCTTCTACCTTGCGGCGCGTGGCTTCAGAGACATTGGCAGACTTATTCAGTACACGAGACACCGTCTGGTAGGAAACCCCCGCGTGGCGGGCGACGTCTTCCAGTGTGGCGCTTTTAGACTTCATGTTCCGGTTCCTTTTTCGTGGGCTGCGCTGATTGTAACAGGGGCCCGCCGGAAAAACCTTTTCTGCACAAATCCCCGTTATCCTTCCTCTTGTTAAAGTACTACGTTCACAATACATAAAACTCGTGAGAAGCATCACCATTTGTTACAAAACTGCCTGATTTATTTGCACTGAGTCACAATTAATTAAGATCAAATTTGCCTGATATTTCGCAAAGGCGTTTTATGGCTGCGGTTATGTGAACGTAATACAAAACAATAAAAGAGGTTACTATGAACACTACGCTACGCACAGTGGCCGTTGCGTTAGCCGCCGCGCTGACTTCACCTTGCGTGCTGGCTGCGTCATCTTCTGTACCCATTGATTTTCATGGCTATTTGCGTGGCGGCGTGGGCGTCTCGCAGGATGGTGGCCAGGAAGAGTGGCAGAAAAACAAGCTGGGGCGTCTCGGTAACGAAACCGACACCTACGGCGAAGTGGAGCTGGGCTCTGAAGTCTACAAGAAAGATGAAGTCAGCTTTTATGTCGACAGCATGGTCAGCATGGTGTCCGACGGCTCCAACGACAGTGAAAGCACCCTTAACGACGACGCCCAGTTCGGCCTGCGTCAGTTAAACCTGCAAATTAAAGGACTGGTGCCGGGCGATCCGAACGCGGTGATCTGGGGCGGCAAGCGCTACTACCAGCGCCACGATCTGCACATCATCGATACCAAATACTGGAACATCTCCGGCTCCGGCGCGGGGATCGAAAACTACACCGTAGGCCCGGGCGCGGTCTCCTTCGCGTGGATCCGCGGCGACGCCAACGATCTTGATTACCGCGTGGATGGCGATAACGACGTTAACATTAACTATCTGGATCTGCGTTACGCGGGCTGGAAGCCGTGGACAGGCGCCTGGACGGAGTTTGGCATCGACTACGCCATGCCGAACCCGACCGACAAACAGAAAGAATACGGCGGCCTGTATGAAGCCGACAACGGCGTGATGCTGACCGGCGAAATCAGCCAGGACATGCTCGGCGGCTATAACAAACTGGTGTTGCAGTATGCCAACAAGGGTCTCGCGCAGAACATGGTCTCGCAAGGCGGCGGCTGGTATGACATGTGGAACTACGTCAACGACGCCACCGGCTATCGCGTCATCAACACCGGTTTAATTCCGATTACCGATAAGTTCTCGTTTAACCATGTGCTGACCTGGGGATCGGCGGATGACATCACCGCCACGACCGATAAATCGCGCCTCCTCTCGCTGGTAGGCCGCGGTCAGTATCAGTTCACGCAGTATGTGCGCCTCATCGGGGAAGTGGGCGGGTTTTACCAGAAAGAGACCTATAGCAATGGCACGCATGGCAAGCAAAGCGGCGAGAAATACACTATCGCGCTTGGCCTCGCCGATGGCCCGGAATTTATGTCGCGTCCGGAGCTACGCGTGTTCGCCTCTTATCTGAACGATTCGCAGCACAATAAAGCGTTACAGGATGGCACCGCTAACGATACCTGGAACTTCGGCGTTCAGGTGGAGGCCTGGTGGTAAGCAGACGTCCCTGACGCTAACAGCGCGTCAGGCGTCGCGGGCGGCGGCCCGAAACCGCCGCCCGCAGGCGTTGTCTCATGGCAGACACGCAGAAGTAAGCGTTGTATCTCTGAGTTATGGCACTGCCATCACGGCGTAACGGCCGCTGATGCACCCTCGTTGCCTTTTGCGGGATAACCTTTTATGCAGGGTTATCCCGTTTTTTTATCACTCGCTTCTGAAACGCTCATCCAGCAGTTTGCGCAGCGCGTCGGACTGTTTACCGAAAATCGCATGCACTTCCTGGCCGAGAATAATCACTCCCAGCGCCCCTTCCGCCTGCAACGCCTCGGTATCGACGCGGGTAAGCTCTTTGACTTTAACGCGCAGACGCGTCATGCAGGCGTCCACGCTTTCGATATTCTCCTGTCCGCCGAAATCCGCCACCAGACGCGCGATCTGCTCGCGCTCCGGGTCGGTTAACGCCTGGGTAGTGGCGGGCTGCGGGCGGGTGACGTGGTGCAGGAACGATTTCAGGCTAACCATAGCGGCTCCTTTTTCAGGCCAGATAATAAAAAAGCGCCCGTTCGGTTGAACGGGCGCGCAGGGAATAACTCAGGCGAGGCGGCGGCGCAGAATGCTGCAGCCCCAGGGGGCGAGCGACAGCTTGCCGCTCAGCGCGTCGCCGGTCAGCATATCGGCGCAGCCCTCCGGCAGCGTCACCGACTGCGGCGCGCCGGTGTAGTTTTCAACGAAGATAAACGCGGATTCGCCATCGTGGCGGGCATGCGCGGTGACGCCCGGCGGGAAATCCGCCGCCAGCGCGCGCGTCAGCGACAGCTCGTTAATGATGTTGCCGAAGAAATCGCGCTGGAAAGCGAGATCGTTACGTGAGGCCACATACCAGGCTTTGCCCGCGCCAAATGCGTTAACCGTCACCGCCGCGCGTCCGGCATAGAAATCGTCGCGGTAGGTGGCGAGCGCCGTCGCGCCTTCGGTGTGGATGAGGTCGCACAGATGACGCACCTGATACGGCCCCTGCAAGCCCGCCTCGTTGCCCGCCAGCCCCTGAATGAGGTTGCGTTCGCCGTCGGCGAGGCAGTCGATCTCTTCCGCCCAGATGCCCAGCAGCTTGCGCAGCGGGCCGGGGAAACCGCCGAGATGGCAGAGATCGGTCTCGTTGACGATGCCGCTCCAGTAGGTCGTCACGAAGTGGCCGCCCTGTTCGACAAAGGCTTCAGCGCGTGCGGCAAACCCGTCGCGCACCATGTAGAGCATTGGCGCGATAACCAGTTTATAGCCGCTCAGATCGGCGTCGGCGTTAATGATATCGACCGCGATACCCTGCTCCCAGAACGGCCGGTAGTGCTCGGCGACCGTCTTTTCATACTCCAGCCCCAGGTTGCGCGGGCCCTGCGCGTCGTCCATCGCCCAGCGGCTTTCCCAGTCGAAAATCACCGCCACCTGCGCGTCCACCCGCGCGCCGACCACAGGATCGAGCTGGCTTAAGATATCGCCAAGCTGCGCCACTTCGCGCCCGATACGGGTGTCGATATGGCCGACGTGATCCACCACCGCGCCGTGGAATTTCTCCACCGATCCACGGCTCTTTCGCCACTGGAAGTACTGCACCGAATCCGCGCCGTGCGCCACCGCCTGCAGTGAAGAGAGAATATGCATCCCCGGCTTTTTCAGCTTGCTGGTGGGCTGCCAGTTGGTCGTGCCCGGCGTCGATTCCATCAGCACAAACGGTTTGCCGTGCTTTAACGTGCGCATCAGGTCGTGATACATCGCGGTATAGCAGGCAAGCTCGGTTTCATCTTTATCGCGGTGCCACATCGGGTAGCTGTCCCAGGAGATAAAATCGAGCGGTTCGGCGAGCTGCCAGTAGTCGTAATCGTAGAAATACTCCATGAAGTTGGTGGTAGCCGGTAATTCCGGGTTCACCGCCTTCAGCGGGGCCAGTTCGTGACGACAGAAATCGGTCACCTGCGCAGTGTTAAAGCGCCGCCAGTCCAGATTCAGGCCGTGAATAGTGTTTTCGCCCTGCGGCGCCGGGGATTCAATCTGCGACCAGTCGGTAAAGGTGTGGCTCCAGAAGGTGCTCCACCAGGCCTCGTTGAGTTTATCGAGCGTGCCGTAGCGCGCTTTCAGCCAGCCGCGGAAATTCTCCTGGCACAAATCGCAGTGACACTCGCCGCCATATTCGTTGGAGATATGCCAGCCGAGCACCGCCGGATGGTGCGCGTAGCGCTCCGCCAGCAGGCGGTTGATAGTCGCGGTTTTGTCGCGGTAGACCGGTGAGCTCATGCAGTGATTGTGGCGGCCGCCATGCAGCGCCGGAACGCGGTCACGCCCGACGCGCAGCACCTGCGGGTATTTTTGCGACATCCAGGCCGGACGCGCGCCGCTCGGCGTGGCGAGAAAGACATGAATGCCGCCCTGATACAGCTTGTCGATAATCTCGTCGAGCCACTCGAAGCGAAACACGCCTTCTTCAGGCTCCAGTTTCGCCCAGCTGAAAATGCCCACCGACATCACGTTGCATTTCGCCTGCTGCATCATGGCGATATCGCTCTCCACCGTGCCGGGGTAGTTCTCCCACTGCTCCGGGTTGTAGTCCGCGCCGTGCAAAAGGGCGCTGACCTTCGGACTTAAAGGCGCAAATTTGTTCATTGACAGGCTTCCTGATACGGCATACCCGTCCGTTTTCACTCGCCAGGCGCGCGGCCTGCCAGGTGAAAGCATCAGGGTATAAATGGAATAAAAGGGATTAATTAAAGACTTTTACCGATGGCAGCACGTTGCCGTGGCAATCGAAAAACGCCTGGTTTTCGCGGGCGTTGCCGGTTTTCCATTCGTCATGGATATATTTCATGCCCGCAGGCGTCGCCCAGGTGTTCCCCGGTACGGCAATCCAGGCCGGCTCCCAGTAGAAAATGCCTTTGCCGCGATGGTTTTCGACGTTCGCCACGCTCTGCATCAGGTCATGCACGTAGTCGTACTGGCCCTGCACCGTCGCCGGGTAGCCGCCGTCTTTTTCTTCTTTCTGCTGGAAGCTGTTTTCGGCGTTGTCGCAGTTCTCCAGCGTGTACGCATAGGCGGCTTCCACCACAATCACATCTTTGTTGTAGCGCTTACTGATGTCGTCCATGTTGGCTTTAAGCGCGCTGATGGGGCCATTCCAGTAGGTGTACATGGAAAGCCCAATCACATCGAACGGCACCTTACGTTTGGTGATTTCATCGAACCACCAGCGGAAAGTGTCATTTTTGGTGCCTTCGGCCAGATGCAGCATGATTTTCACCTGCTCGCCCTGGGTCAGGTTCTCCCGCAGCCCGCTGATGGCGGCGTTCAGCAGGCCCGCGAGACGGTCAAACTCGCCGCCGCCCTGCCCCCAGCTTTTGCCTTCCGGCCACAAAATGCCGCCGTTAATTTCATTGCCGATCTGCACCATATCCGGCAGCACGCCCGCCTTTTTGAACTCAGCGATGGTGTCGCGGGTGTAGTCGTGGATCGTGGTTTTGAGCTGATCGTAATTCTGGTTTTCCCAGGCTTTCGGCTTGAACTGCTTGCCAGGGTCGGTCCAGAAATCGCTGTAGTGGAAATCGAGCAGCAGGCGCATCCCCTGCGCTTTGACGCGTTTTGCCAGCGCAAGCGTGGTGGCAAGATCGTTGCCGCCGCCGCCGTAAGGCGCGCCCGCGCTGTCTTTCGGGTCAACCCACAGGCGCAGGCGCACGTAGTTCACGCCGTTCTCGCGCAGAATGGTCAGCGCGTCCTGGGGTTTATGTTGGGCGTCGTAGAACTTCGCCCCCTGACGTTCCAGCTCCGGCAGCGTGGAGATATCCGCGCCCTTGATAAAGTCCGCCGGGAGGTTAAGCGGCTTCGGCGTTATCTGCGTCATATCGGCGGCGAAAGCGGAAAAACAGCAGGCCAGCGAGACAGCAAGCAGTGCGGGTTTACACAGTTTCATCAGATTATCCTTTGGTACTGCCGGAGGTCAGACCGGAGACGAAGTATTTTTGTAAGGCCAGATAGAGAATGGCGACCGGCACCGCAATCAGCACCGCGCCCGCAGCGTAAGTGGTGTAGCTCGCGCCCATCTTCTGCGCGACCAGGTTATAGAGCCCGATCGGCAGCGTGTATTTATCCGGCGTGCGCAGAATGGTGCTGGAGAGGATGAAATCCCCGAGCGGCCCGGTAAAAGAGAAGAGCGCCACCACCGCCACAATCGGTTTAGAGAGTGGCATGATGATTTCGATAAAAATCCGGAAGTTGCTTGCGCCGTCCATGCGCGCGGATTCGTCGAGATCTTTCGGGATAGCGTCCAGATAGCCTTTCATCAGGTAGGTGTTCATCGGGATCATCCCGGCGACGTAAATCAGCACCAGCGCCAGGTGGCTGTTAATCAGCCCAAGCAATTGCGAGAGCACGAAAATGGCGATCAGCGCGGAAAACTGCGGGATCATCTGCAACAGCAAAAACAGCATCAGCCCGTTCTGGCGGCCCTTAAAGCGAAAGCGCGAGAACGCATAGGCGGTGAAGCTGACGCTGATTAACGTCAGCACCATCGTCATAAAGCTGATTTTCATCGAGTTCCAGTACCAGGTAACGTAATTCACCTGGCCGTTGAAGAGATCGGCGTAGTGCTGGAACGAGAGGTTTTCCGGGATTATCGAGCTGCTGAGCAGGCTGTTGCCCGCGTTCAGCGACGCGCCCACCGTCCAGATCAGCGGATAGATAATGATTGTGCTGACCGTCAGGATCACCAGCCACGAGAGCGAGAGCCGCAGCCACTTTTCCTGTTTCATGCTTTGTCGTTTGGCCATGATGACTCCTTATGCCGTCTCGTCATTTTTGAACGACTTCGTGGCGCGGAACTGCCACAGCGCCAGCCCCACCACAAAAATGGAGAGCAGGATGGTTATCGTCGCGGCGATGGCGTACTGGGACGAAGACATCGTCAGCTTGTAGATCCACGAGACCAGAATATCGGTGCCGCCCGCGTTGGAGCCGGCCACCGCAGGCCCGCCGTTGTTAAACAGGTAGATGATGTTGAAGTTGTTAAAGTTGAACGTGTATTGCGTGATGATGATGGGCGCAATCGCGTAGAGCACCAGCGGCAGCGTAATGGTGCGCAGGCGCGTCCAGGTGCTGGCGCCGTCCATTTTCGCAGCCTCATACAAATCGTCCGGGATCGCCTGGAGCACGCCGGTGGTCATGGCGAACACAAACGGGAAGCCGAGCCACGTCTGCATCATGATAAGCGCCGTTTTGGTCCAGAACGGATCGGTCATCCAGGGCTTCGGCGCGATGTTGAAAAACGCCAGGATCGCGTTGTTAATCACCCCGAAACTGTCGTTAAACATCCCGGCGAACACCAGAATGGTGACAAAGCCCGGCACCGCCCACGGCAGAATGAAAATGGTGCGGATAAGCGGCTTAAAGCGCAGATCTTTCTGGTTCACCAGAATCGCCAGCAGCACGCCCACGGTGCACTGGAACGTGGTGGCGAGCAGCGTCCAGACCACCGTCCACTGCAAGACGTCAAAGAATGTCGAGCGCCAGATGGAGAGCGTGAAAATATTGACGAAATTCTTCAGCCCCACCCAGTCCACCAGCTTCGCGGGCGGCGTGTGGTAGAGGTTGTAGTTGGTGAACGCGATGGCGAAACCAAAGAGGATCGGGAACACCACCAGGAACACCAGCAGAATAAAACCGGGCGCAATCATCAGATACGGAAAGCCGTCCGAGAGCAGCAGCTGGTACTGTTTGCGCACGCTGTTAAGCGTCAGCCCTTCGTCGCGGCGCCTGCCGTTCACCCAGGCGTCGCGCAGCGAGAAGTAATAGACCGTTAGCCCAAAGCCCACCACCAGCAGGCTCAGAATGCCTTCCGCCAGCAGGAAGATGGAGTTGTCGCGCGGCACCTCTTCACCGAGCGTATAGAGCCCCCACAGCCCCACACGCAGGAAATCGTGAAACACCCCGAGAAAGCTTGCCAGCAGCACCAGAAAGGTGACGCCTTTTAGCCACTGACGGTTATAAAACTGACCCACGCCCGGCAACAGAGCGCAGAGCAGCGCGCACCAGGCGTGTCGGCCCGCCCCTCGGGCTACGGGCATCTTTTCGCTGGGACTGATAATCACACACGGCTCCTTCTGAAAACGGGAGGCGCCCCTCCCGCTTTTAACGGTTCATCCGGCGACGCCCGCAGACGCCGCCGGGTACGGCTTACTGATTACTGGCCTGCATCGCTTCGATCTGCATGGTTATCTGTTTCACCGCGTTATCGAGCGCGGTTTTCGGCTCCTGCTTGCCGGTGACGCTAAGCTCAAGCGCCGCGTTGGCAGGTGCCCACACTTCGCCCATTTCAGGAATGCCCGGCATCGCGCTGGCGCGTGCCGCCTGTACCGCCACCGCGCTGGCTTTCTGATCGCCCTTAATCACCGGATCGTCCATCAGCGCCACCAGCGGCGGGATCTCGCGCGTCGCGATATAGCGCGTTTTCACATACTGCGGCTGGTTGATGAACTCAATAAACTGCTGCGCCAGGGCTTTGTCTTTGCTCCAGGTAGAGACCACGTAGCCTTTCACGCCGAGGAACGAGCTCATCGGTTTGCCGTCCGGCAGCGTTGGCAGCGGCACCACGCCGTAGTTAATGCCTGCGGCTTCGTAAGGCTGGAACGCCCACGGGCCGTTAATTACCGCCGCCGCTTTCTTCTCGGTAAACAGCGAATCGATGGCGTTCAGGCCGTTATCGCCGATGATCCCCGCCGGGAAGACGCCGTCGGCATAGAATTTTTTCAGGAAAGTGACCGCTTCCACCGCGCCAGGCTTGTTCAGGCCGACATCCAGCGGGTTAAAGCCGCCTTTGTCGTGTTTCCCGAAGATGTAGCCGCCCATCGGGCCGATGGCGCCCCAGCTGTAGTAAATCTGATCGAACTTGGCGAGCAGGCCGTACTGGTTTTTCGCGCGTTGCGCTTTAGAGAAGTCATACCAGGCCTGGAGGCTGTCGAACGGCTTTTCCACCAGATCTTTGTTGTAGATAAGCACCAGCGTTTCGACGGCTTTCGGCACGCCGTACTGGGCGTTATCCATGCGGAACGCCGCAACGGAAGACGGCGTAAACGCGTCGGTCTGCTTTTTATCGAGCGTCAGCGGCGATAACAGCCCCTGCACCACCGCGCCGCCCAGCTGATCGTTTGGGATCACCAGCACATCCGGCCCGATCCCCGCCGGGCCATCGAGACGCAGTTTTTCGAGCTGCTGGGCGAACGGCATCTCCTGCATGTTCACTTTCACGTCGTACTGCTTTTCAAATGCCGCCACGGCATCCTTAATTCCGGCGGATTTTTTAATGTCTTCCCACACGTTAAGCTGTCGGGTCGCCGCGCTGGCGCCGGCGCTGACCATCAGAGCGGAGAGAACCAGGGCGGTAAGGATGTTCTTTTTCATTATCAACCTCATGTGAAGGTATAACAATTACGTTGTTTTTATTGAGTGCTTCACTTCTGCTTTAAAGCTCAATCGCTGTAACCATGCAGCCTGCAAAAGCCCACCCAGCGAATTTTCATTTTGTTATACGCTACGCTGACAACCCTGATAACTCTACAAAAAACTGTGCGTTGTGTGATCGTCGTTACAGAAATGAAAACCGGCGATAGGGGGCGAAATCCGGGGAAGTTATAGTCATGGCACTGATTTCAAGCCGTTGCGCATCACTCCGCTGAATTGTTACACGTAATACAAAAAAGACGTTCAGCACCCGTCAAAAACGCCAGCGGCCACCACGGCTTACACTTTCGAGGAACCCTGATGTCCAGCATAAGACTGAGGAATGTCACCAAACGGTTCGGGAAAACCGAAACCCTGCACAATATCAATCTCGATATTGCCGACGGCGAATTTGCGGTATTCGTCGGGCCGTCCGGCTGCGGAAAGTCCACGCTGCTGCGCATGATCGCGGGCCTTGAAGAGGTGAGCGACGGCGAGGTGCTGATTGGCGATGAGGTGATGAACGACGTGGCGCCCGCGCACCGCGGCGTGGCGATGGTCTTTCAGTCCTACGCGCTCTACCCGCACATGACGGTGGCGGAGAACATGGGCTACGGGCTGAAGGTCAATAAAGTGCCGAAAGATCAGATTCGTCATCAGGTGGAGATGGTGGCGAAAACGCTGCAACTCTCGCACCTGCTGGATCGCAAACCCAAACAGCTCTCCGGCGGCCAGCGCCAGCGCGTGGCGATTGGCCGCGCGATTGTGCGTAACCCGCAGGTGTTTATGTTCGACGAACCGCTCTCCAACCTTGACGCCGAACTGCGCGTCGAGATGCGTCTGCATATCGCGAGGCTCCATCAGGAGCTGAAAACCACGATGGTGTATGTCACCCACGATCAGATTGAGGCGATGACGCTCGCCGATAAAATCGTGGTGATGAACTACGGCAAAGTGGAACAGATGGGCTCGCCGATGGCGCTTTACTACAACCCGGTTAATAAATTCGTGGCCGGGTTTATCGGCTCGCCGAAGATGAATTTCCTGCCTGCCACCGTGGCGCGCTGGGAAGACGGCGCGCTGGACGTCACGCTCTCGCAGGGTAAAACGCTGCGGCTGGCCATTCACACCGCGCCGCTGAAGCCTGGCGATGCGGTGACGCTGGGCATTCGCCCGGAACATCTCTCCACCGGCGCGCAGTCGGAAGTCTCATTAACTTTTAACTGCGAAGTGGTGGAGCGCCTTGGCAACAATACCTATTTGTTCGGCCAGTGCTACGGGCATGACAATATGAAGATTTTGCTGCCGGGCGATGTGCACTTCAGCCCGTGGCAGGCGGTGGAAGTGGGCTTTCGCCCACGCGACTGTATGGTGTTTGACGCCGACGGCCTGCGCATCAGCGCCGACACCGACGTGCCGCACGCGCATTAATGTTCTCCTGCGTCGGCCTTAGCAGGCCGACGATTTTCCCGCCGCTTTTCGGATTTCACAAAGGTTCCTTCCCTTAATTACTGTATATAATACCAGTATTTTGCAGGCCAGCTTTGCTGCCCGTTTAAGGAGGAACTATGTCGACGTTATCCGTGCTCCCTGAAGTATTACCTGAAGTGCAGCCCGCGCCTGCCGCGCTCACCGAGCCGCGACGCATCCGCGTGAGCTACGCCAGCCGTTTTCATGACGGCGTCAATCTCGCCGCGCTGACGCTTCGCGGCAGATGGCTGGAGGAAGCCGGTTTCCCTACCGGCACCGATGCGGATGTGCGGGTGATGCCCGGCTGTATTGTCATCACGGCGCGCGCGCCGGAGCCGGAAGATCCGCCGCTGCTGAAATCCCTGCGCCGCGTTTGCAAGCTGTCGGTCCGCAAGCAGCAGCAGGTGCAGGAGTTTATCGAGGTGATCGCCGGCAAGCGTAAAAAGAAAGTGTGAATGCGCGCGGGCAACATGCCGCCCGCGCCGGAGGCTCAATACGTATCGTCGCGTCGCAGCCCGACATCGCGCAGCTGCGCCTCGTTCATTCTGCTGAATACTTTTCGGGTCTGCGCGCGCAGCCGCCAGGCTTTCCAGGCGCGCCAGATCAGTATGAAGCCAATAAACGGTCTGCGGGGTCGGTTCTCGTGAAATTCCATCGTCGCTCTCCTGTGTCAGGCTGAGCCTTATGATGGCCGGGATTGCCCGTAACAATACAGATTCACAAACTCTATTTGTTAGCCATACAGAAACGCGACATAAGCGGCTGAAAGGCGTATTGTGCCGTTATCTGTACCGGTTTGGTGATCTGTACTGTATCAAAGGAGCATACAGCATGACGCGTTATCAGCACCTCGCCTGCCTGCTGGCGGAGCGAATCGAACAGGGCCTGTACCGCCACGGTGAAAAACTGCCGTCGGTGCGCAGCCTGAGCCAGGAGCACGGCGTCAGCATCAGCACCGTACAGCAGGCGTATCTGGTGCTGGAGAATCAGCAGCTCATCGTGCCGCGACCGCGCTCAGGTTATTTTGTCGCGCCGCGCAAAATGCAGCCGCCGGTGCCTGCGATGACGCGCCCGGTACAGCGCCCGGTTGAGGTGACTCAGTGGGATGAAGTGATGACGCTCCTTGACGGGCGTGGCGATAAAAGCCTGACGACGTTCGGCGGCGGCGCGCCGGATATCACCCATCCGACGCTTAAACCGCTCTGGCGCGAGATGAGCCGCGTAGTGCAACACAATCAGCTGGACGTTTTTAGCTATGACGATCTGGCGGGCCGCCCGGAGCTGCGCCAGCAGATAGCCCGCCTGATGCTGGATGGCGGCGCGAACATCAGCGCTGACGAACTCATCATCACAAGCGGCTGCCACAACGCGCTCTCAGTGGCCCTGCTGGCCGTCTGCAAGCCCGGCGATATCGTCGCCGTGGAATCGCCCTGCTACTACGGCACCATGCAGTTGCTGCGAAGCCTGGATATCAAAGCCATTGAGATCCCGACCGATTCGCAGACCGGCATCAGCGTCGAAGCGCTTGAGCTGGCGCTGGAACAGTGGCCGATTAAAGGCGTGATCCTGGTGCCGAACTGCAATAACCCGCTCGGCTTTATCATGCCCGATGCGCGCAAACGCGCGGTGCTGGCGCTGGCCCAGCGCCACGACATCATCATTTTTGAAGACGATATCTACGGCGAGCTGGCGACCGACTACCCGCGCCCCCGCACGATAAAATCCTGGGATATCGACGGGCGCGTCATCTTGTGCAGCTCAGTGACGAAAACACTCGCCCCGGGTTTGCGGGTCGGCTGGATAGCGCCGGGGCGTTACCACGAGCGCGTGCTGCAGATGAAATACGCCGCCAGCGGCACCAACGTGCCCGCCACGCAGCTCGCGGTAGCGGCATTCATCCGCGACGGCCACTATCACCGTCACCTGCGCCGGATGCGCCAGCACTATCAGCGCCAGATGGAAACTTACACCTGCTGGGTGCGTGAATATTTCCCGTGCGGCATCTGCGTCACGCGCCCTAAAGGCGGGTTTATGCTCTGGATAGAACTGCCGGAGAGCGTCGATATCGTCTGCGTGGCGCGCCAGCTGACGCGCCTTAAAATCCGTGTCGCCCCCGGCTCGCTCTTTTCCGCCTCGGGCAAATACCGCAACTGCCTGCGCATCAACTGCGCGCTTCCTGCCAGTGAACATCACCGCGAGGCGCTGCAACAGATTGGCGAGGCGCTGCATCATGCGATGGAAGAGAGCTGAGACTACGGAGTTATCCCCTGTCGTAACCGCCGCATGGGTTATATGCTTAACGCATGGAAAAATTAGCTGAATTAAAGCGCGCCAAGCGTCTGGCGCTCGGCCTGCTGCTGACGGCGGCGGCGACCTTTGTCACTACCCTGTTTTTGCCGCCCGGTTTCTGGGTAAGCGGCGTTAAGGCTATCGCGGAAGCCGCGATGGTGGGCGCGCTGGCGGACTGGTTCGCCGTGGTGGCGCTGTTTCGCCGTGTTCCGATTCCTTTTATCTCGCGCCACACCGCGATTATTCCTCGTAAAAAAGACCGCATCGGCGAGAACCTCGGACAGTTTGTGCAGGAGAAATTCCTTGATACCGACTCGCTGGTCGCGCTGATCCGTCGCCACGAACCGGCGCAGCTTCTCGGCCAGTGGCTCAGCCAGCCTGCCAACGCGCAGCGCGTGGGCCAGAACCTGGTGCAGGTGATGAGCGGTTTTCTGGAACTCACCGACGACAGCCGCATTCAGGGGTTATTAAAGCGTGCGGTGCATAAGGCGATTGATAAAGTCGACCTCACCCAGACCAGCGCGCTGATGCTGGAGAGCATGACCAAAAACAACCGTCATCAGGTGTTGCTGGATGCGCTTATCGGCAAGCTGATTCGCCTGGTGCAGAAGCAGAGCACGCGCGACTTCATCGCCCGCCAGATTGTCCACTGGCTGAAGACCGAGCACCCGCGGAAAGCGAAAATTCTGCCTACCGAGTGGCTTGGCGAACACAGCGCCGAGCTGGTCTCCAGCGCCGTCAATTCCATGCTCGACGACATCAGCCAAGACCAGGCGCACCAGCTGCGTCAGGCCTTTGATCGCATCACCGTGGATTTCATCGAGAAGCTGAAAAGCGACCCGGAGATGGCCGAGCGCGCCGATGGTATTAAGGCATACCTGAAAGAGGACGAGGCGTTTAACCGCTACCTGGCGGAGCTGTGGGGCGACGTGCGCGGCTGGCTGAAAAACGACATGCAGGCGGAGGATTCCCGCACCCGTCAGCGCATCGCCGATGCCGGGCAGTGGTTCGGCGAATCGCTGATGGCCGACAGCGCCCTGCGCGCCTCGTTCAATGAACATCTCGAACAGGCGGCCACTACCGTCGCGCCCGAGTTCGCCACCTTTCTGACCCGCCACATCAGCGACACGGTAAAAAGCTGGGACGCGCGCGAGATGTCGCAGCAGATAGAGCTCAACATCGGCAAAGACTTACAGTTTATCCGCATCAACGGCACGCTGGTCGGCGGCACTATCGGGCTGGTGCTGTATCTGTTGTCGCAGATACCTCACCTGCTCTGAACCGTTATTACCGTACGAACACTTGCGCGATGCGCGGGGATTTTAAAAAGTACGGAAGCCAGCACGTGACGCCGATAAATGCCGACAGGACGCTGCGAATACTGCTGTTATCCCAGCTCGCGCCAAACAGGCTCACCGGCAGCACAGCGAACCACAGCGCGCTTACCACCCCCGCCAGATAGTAGATAACCATCGCGCGGGGCGTGTGCCGCTTACGCTGGAAGAAATGCCAGCTCGCATACGCGGTAATACTGATAAGCGCCGCTAACAGCACCACCGCGCCTGCGGCATACCACGTAATAATGCCCGAGCGGCTGAAGTACGCGCTTATCGCACTGACCAGATCAAAAAACTCTACTGGCAGAAAGATCAGGCTAAATATAAGCCCGGCGGCTGGCAAGTACAGTAATCCGTTAATTTTACTGGCTTCCGCTTTTTCGCAAGCGTGACATAGCCCCGACTCTTTGTTCGGCTCATTTTCATTGCACTGGATGCACTTCATTTTCTTTCCCTGTTAATTTCACTTAAATTAAAAAATGGCGAAGCAATGATGCGATACTGCGGGCAGCATAACGCAAGCGGAAGGCGTGGCGAAGGAGATTGATAAGTGAATGGATTAATGGTCTGACGTCGCGCAGTGTTAAAGAGAGTGATTTAAGCCATTCAGACGCGCTGAAATGAAAATAACCAATACTGAACTTAATGTCCTGAAAGTCATGACGGAAAAAGAAACCGACTGGACGTGGATAATGCTGGATCGCACGCTTGCGATACGCGGCGTTGCAGGGTTTAGCAACGTTGCGAACATCGTTACCGGCCTTGTGAATAATGGAATGGTTGAGGCTGTGTATGCCGAGAACACCTCAAAGCCTCGTTATCGCGTATCAGAACAAGGTCACCAGTTATTAAGGGAAAACAATGATAATTAACGAGACTGAACTCAGCATACTTACGCTATTAGCATCCAGAGCCGAAGTGAAATGGACCTGGTATAATCTCGATCGCGCCATGTCACAGCGAAAAATGGAGGGAGTGGGCAATATCGCAAGTCTTGTAAGGAATTTATACGAGGCCGGATTAGTCAACATAACGCCCTCAACGCCTGCGGGCATGGATCACTATCATATTTCAGCGCAAGGCATGAAATATCTGCAAGCCCTTCGTCAGAAAAGCTCAGCGCAAAAATAATTACGTATTCTGCCGGATGACGACAATTCCGTTTAATAAAAATGATTTAACGCGTTGAATTCCCTGCCCATAGGCGTGAAGCAATCGCGCCTCCTATAGATGTAGCGCAATAAACGTGCACGCCCCCGGCAGTAGAGTCAGAGATTGAGAAGTCTGAGCGAGACAAGGAAACACAGCAGGTTAACTCACTCACTGAAGGAGGAATGTTATGGATCGCATTATTCAGTCACCCGGTAAATACATTCAGGGCGCGGGCGTACTCACCCGCATCGGCGACTATTTAAAACCGCTGGCCGAACGCTGGCTGGTTGTCGGGGATAAATTCGTGCTCGGGTTTGCAGAAGAGACGCTGCGCCAGAGTTTCAAACAGGCGGAGCTTAGCGTCGAAATTGCGCCCTTCGGCGGCGAATGCTCACAAAATGAAATCGACCGCCTGCGCAACCTCGCCGACAGCGCCAGATGCACCGCTGTGCTGGGCATCGGCGGCGGTAAAACGCTCGATACGGCAAAAGCGCTGGCGCACTTTATGGCGGTGCCGGTCGCTATTGCGCCGACCATCGCTTCCACCGACGCGCCGTGCAGCGCGCTTTCGGTGATTTATACCGACAGCGGCGAGTTCGATCGCTACCTGATGCTGCCGCACAACCCGAATATCGTTATCGTCGACACGCAGGTTGTGGCGGGCGCCCCGGCGCGCCTGCTGGCATCCGGCATTGGCGATGCGCTGGCCACTTGGTTTGAAGCGCGCGCCTGCTCGCGTAGCGGTGCCACCACCATGGCGGGCGGCAAATGCACCCAGGCCGCGCTGGCGCTTGCCGAGCTGTGCTACAACACGCTGCTTGAGCAGGGAGAAAAAGCGATGCTGGCCGCCGAACAGCACGTCGTCATCCCAGCGCTTGAGCGCATTATCGAAGCCAATACGTACCTGAGCGGCGTGGGCTTTGAGAGCGGCGGCCTGGCCGCGGCCCATGCTATCCACAACGGGCTTACCGCTATTCCGGACGCGCATCATTACTATCATGGCGAGAAAGTCGCCTTCGGCACGCTCACCCAGCTGGTGCTGGAAAATGCGCCGTCAGAGGAGATTGAAACGGTTGCCGCGCTTTGCCACAGCGTCGGGCTGCCGATTACGCTCGCGCAACTCGATATTAAAGAGGATGTACAAACCAAAATGCGCCTGGTGGCGCAGGCAGCGTGCGCGGAGGGCGAAACCATTCACAATATGCCGGGCGGCGTGTCGCCGGAGCAGGTATATGCCGCGCTGCTGGTCGCCGACCAGTACGGCCAGCGCTTTTTGCAGGAGTGGGAATAAGCGCGGCGAGTGGTTTTGTTTTGAAGCGTATTGATTAAAGAAATCCCCGCTGCGGCGGGGATTTTTGTGAATTATTTCTGCTGGTTGTTTTTATCGGTATTAGCAGAACTGTTTTCAGGAATCACGAATGCAGCGTGAATAAGCTTCCGGAAGTCGTAGTCTTTATTATTCAGGCCATAATACAGCGTGTAGTTTTTGTTCGCTTTAAAGTGATATCCAAAAACAGGCAAGCACTGGTTACCCGCCGGATGAACCGGCTTATCGTTAAATACGTCATAGACGAAATCATCCTGTTCGCTACCAATCTGGACAGACGTAATATAGTCGCCTGGCGTCACCGGGTAGGTAATGCAAACATTGTTGCCAGAAAACGTCACTTGCGCAGGCACCTTATCCGGCAGGCGATCGCCAGGGCCAGGGCATCCTGCCAGCAGGAAAAGCGAAAATAACATTACACTTTTTCTAATCACTTACTCTCTTCCCGTTACGATTTTTCTATATAGCCGCGGTATGTCACGCAGGTTGTCTCTTCCGCAATACCTGCCCTGACGGTTTGGTGCATGAAAGCTTATCCATATACTGATTCTTTCTGAGGCCTGCATCCCTGAAAAGCCCTGACCAATACAACGAAAAACAGATTCAGGACTTATTCATATAACCAGCGGCCAGCTCTGGCAGAGGCGATCAACATCCCAATAGTAAAATCCGGCACCGGAATGGGTTCCGTTTTTTTAAAGATATTCCATGAGAAAGGCGAATCAGGAAAATAGGTTTTAATCGTAAACCCGGCGCGATCAACATTAAATGTCGTAAAAAAGGCATCCATCAAATCCTCTAGTTCAGCCTCGTCTATTTGCAGATCGGTATCTAAATCCGTTTCCGGCGTCAACGGGACTTCCTTCCCCGTGAAGAGATACGTACCGGCGTAAGGCCGAATGAGTTCGTAAATCTGCTTTTCGAGGTTGTCTACCATATTTTGTCATCTCCTCTGGCGATAGCGTTGTAATCGCGTATCGTACAGAAAATAATTTGTGAGACATCTGCCGACAAAATAATAACACCGAGCAAAGGAATAGTCCGGCCAATAAAAGGGGCGATATTGCGAACCATCACCCGGCGCGCTGCCCATGGCGTATAACCGCCTGGCCATGTAGATAATCTGACTGGCTATCATGAATATAATAGTGGTGCGAAGAGAAAACATAGCGGTGGTAAGAGACTCGCAACAGTTAATCAGCCATCTCGACCATATGGTATCAACCTCAAGCTACCCTTCTCATCCTGCTCCAGCGAGAATCTCGCAACATACGTCTTGCCCGGCTCAGTAGTGTTTTTTTCTATTTGATAAAAAGCCGCATACCTTTTTCCAGGCTTAAACTCAAAGCCAAAGGCGGGAAGGCACTCCCCCTGGACGACGACAGGTTGCTGCGCATAACGACCGAAAGTTTTATATATTTCCTGCCCGGCACCATTGCTTATATGTACAGAAAAGATCTTTTCACCCGTGCTGGCTGGAGTGGTGATACATACCTGATTGCTGATAATTCTGACCTGTGCAGCTTCCTCAACAGGAACAGCATCCATCGGACCCGGGCAGCCAGTCAACAGAAACACCATTGCAATTAATGTATATTTATTCATCCTACCCTCGTCCATAAATAATTTTTCTATAAAGCATTGGCACATCTTTTAAAGAGTCTATTCCCCTATAATTTCCTAATAGATTGGGCCCTTGATTATCACGCCATACCTTCATTCCATAGGTTAATAAAAACCAATAATCTGCGATAATTGCTGCCTGTTGTTCGAGGGTATAGTCTGTAATTTTCTCTTTATCAAGTCTGTACGAATAATCAGCAGCCCAGCTGAGCGACCCGCGTAATCTAACCCACCTGCCGGTCTGGTGCTGCCAGACATGTCCCATCTCATGAATAAATAAGTGCTTAGCGCCTGGAGTAACCGATGTGTCTGAGTAATCGGCTGCATATTTCTCTTTTCTGAACCACAATTCACCATTTGGCGTCATTGCAAACCTGGTACTCTGCAATCCAAAAGGTAAATAACTATCACAATGTATCCATACCCGGCTATACACAATACTGTGACCAAAAACACGCTTCGCCATCGCAATTTCACCAAGCGTCATCAGCCGTAATGATCCTTCTACATCGTTTTGCATCGTCTTGTCCCTGAAACGCAAATATGATTTTGCATTTAGTATTTACCAGACAAGAGAAGCAAGAAACGGGTGAGTGATTAGTTGATTCAATAAAAGAACTATTATAACAACTCGCAACCCATTATTAATCAAATGAAAACCCTATTGATTAGGTTAAACCTGAAGTTTTCATTTTCAGATAATTAATTAAGGGTTGAGTTAATTAAACTGAAAAAATTTATTTAATATGACTCAGGATGGCATTTTTAGCGTCTTGATCCAGCTGCTTCCAGCGGAGCAGCAACTCTGCAAGCTCATCGTCTTCAGTGTAAAAGTAAGCCAGTGGAACCGCTAAAGCGTCCGCCAGTTTGCGTGCGATTTCGATACTTGCCTGATGAACGCCCTTTTCGTAGCGGTTGATGCGCGCACTCGCGACGAACTCATCTATCCCGGCCAGGATGCCAAGCTTCTTCTGAGAAAGGCTCTTCGCTTCACGCGCCGTTTTCAGGCGTTTGCAAAAGACAGTTGGGATATTAGTGGTTTCGCTCATAACTACGATAGTCGTAGTTTTAGAATCATCGCGATACTACGATAAACGTAGCAACACGCCGTGTGTATGTTTCGTAACGGTTGCAGAGAAAATTGTGCTCGATCGCAAAGCTACGAATTACGTAGTTTTTACTGTTTAAACTGAACTACGAATAACGTAGCATCAATTTATAACGTACTCATTCATACAAACTCGTCAGGAGGGAATCATGACGACAGACTGGCATCCGGCAGACATCATTGCGGCCTTACGTAAAAAAGGAACTTCACTGGCGGCGCTTTCACGCGCTTCAGGGCTGGGTTCTTCGACGCTCGCCAATGCGCTTACCCGCCCCTGGCCTAAAGGTGAATATTTAATCGCTGAAGCGCTAGGCGTTCACCCTTCCGCCATCTGGCCGAGCCGGTATTTTAAGGATGGTGTGGTTATTTACAGTGTCAAAAAATAGCGTCACGCTGCATCCAAACTTCGGTCAATTAGATAGTCATCCGCGCCAATTTTTGTAAGCTGAGCTCGGACTGCACGACTAAATGGTGCATCAGCTCGAGTCTTCATTCGCAATTTTTCAATTTGGCGTTCTATAGTTTTCATTGGTGCATTATCGCCAAACTGCTCTAATTCTAAAGCAGACTGCTGAATAATTTCGAATAACTCCTTTGCATCCCTCATGACCTCAAATCGAGCTTCTCGCATCTTTTCCAGATTAAGTCCATAAAAAATAGCAGATTTTCTAACTCTCACCGCAGGGATTCCAACACAAAGTTGGCTTGGTTTAAATCTACCATTATCATTATAATCTATATAAGTTAGATCCGCTTCAATAACTGGGTCTAACAAAACGACCATTTCATTCTCAATACATCGATTATCCCATGAGGCTTTTGGACTACCTTCAATTAGTGGAAACCAACTACCTTTGCCGTGAGTTTCCCCAGAGTCGTCAGTATTGAGTCGATTACAATTTTGTGCAGAAAGTCTAAAATTATCCCAATCAAATGCCAGCCATGCATAGCCTTCTAAATCAACTATCTCTTCGGTTCTTTTTGCTTCAGCTTTAGGTCTGAAATGATCGACATCAAAATTTGCACCTGCATCCTTCGCCTCTGAATACCAACACTTTCCATAAGACATTTTTGCCAGATATTTTGAAAATCCTCTCCAAATATGTGACTTTTTCTTAATGAATTCTTTTCTTTTTTCAGGTGATAATTTCTCAAGCGCGCTTTGTGCTCGCAGGGCAACATCCAAAACCTTCTGGGGAATAAGAGCTGCATCACGTCTAATGAAAATCATGATTCATCCTTCTTAGTTAGCATCGCCTCAATTACTTTTTTCATCGCTAAGCGACGTTGAGCAGCCTTATCTGGTGTTAACAGAGGTTTGTCCGAATACCGTAAATCCTGCCAAGCCAAAAGAAAATCACTGTATAGAGGATCTCTGTTTTCAAACGAAAAGCCTAATCTATTCAAATGGTCATTAATTAGGTCAAGTTGATTGTTGTCATCCTCTGACCGATTTTCTATGTGGGCAAGTTCGTTTCTCTGATCCAGTAAGCTTTGTGTTTCTAGGTCTAATGTAGTGTTGAGACCGAAAATCTCAGTAAGAGTTGCCATAAATCCGGCACCACGAGGATCAATATAGGGCTCTTGTGAGTGGACTTTATAATCATCATCACGCCACATAACCTGTACTTGTTGTTTTTTTAGCTCTGCGACTGCAAGTGGATGATGCGTTACCATTAGCAAATGACTAGTTTCATGATTAGGTACGAACTCTCGCAAAAACTTGAGGTATTTAACAGCCCAAGACGGATTGAGATGGGTATCGGGTTCGTCCAGGAGAAATAATGAATCCTTACCACCAGTAAATTTGAGTAAACCCAAAACGGTAAGCAACTGTTGTTCGCCTTCACTTAATTCACGAAAGGTGAGTGGCTCTTCACTACTAGATACCCTAACCCGAATGCTGACTTCAGAAATAATTTCAGACAACAGTGTGCTCTCAAGCATTTTGAACAGTTCGTCAGCGCTGAGGTCCTTAGCGAAATCACGTAAAGCATATTGGTCAGGTAAGAAAAGATGCAAAAATTCATTACGAATATTACTTCCTGTTAATGAAGTATCTTCCTGTCGTGTAATTTTCACCGGTGATAGTGTGTATTTAATCAGCTCATCTAAAAAACGGCGTACCACGCCACGAGCCCCCCAAAATAACTCCCCCTTTTCCTTGGCCCAACCGGGCTGACGCATCACAAAGTGTATGCTGTCCAAACCGTCGATACCTAAATGCTCACGTAAAAATGCTTTTTCTTTGCTGTCTTGTTCTGATAAGAAAAAAGCCAGCAACACAAATTGACTATGATGAGGTTTGGCGTAGAAAAGTGGGCGAATATCCCCCTTTAAATCTAATTCATTTTTTAATAAGCTTCGATAAAAATCTGTTCTATGTTTTCTAAAATACTTTTCTAGCCTATCGCTAGGCCCAGAATAATAAGCAAAGACATATTTTGGAAGATAAGATGCACACCCCTCTTTGTCACGTTTAACCTTAGAAAAAGGTATAGTTATCCCTTGTGGTCTTTCAGCAAACATATCCGCAGGTGTTTCACCACTTAATAAGTCTAGAACACAAACTTCATATTGCTTCGCCAGAGTGCTACGAGTTGGGTCGGCATCGATGATTACCTCCAACCACCGGTCACTGGGTTGGTCTATACGGTGCGGCTCACCCAGTCTATAAACCAACTTATAAGAAAACGGTGGTGCCTCTCCTAAATCTAGATTGCGAAATATGGAAACCAATGCTTCTAACACATTGGATTTTCCCGAGCCATTACGGCCAACAATTACCGTCATTAGATGGTCTTGATCAAAGTCCACCGTCACGTTCTCGAGATTTTTAAAGCGCGAGCGAATGTGCAGTTTATCGACTTTCATAAGCCTACCTTAGAATTTGACGTTATTCATTAGAGCCCACCTCTGCCAAGGAAAACCAATCCTGACCATCTTCGCTACGCTCCAGTTTCACAATAGACTTTTCGACTATAAGCGCCTGACGGATATCGAGAAAGAACTTTTCTAGATCGTCTGTATTGCTATCGTCAGGATAGCCTGCAGCAGCTAACAATTGTTGGCCACTCAGAGGTTCACCTGCTTGTGTCAAGGCTTCGACCACTTTGATGATTTGTTTGCTCATGCGTTTACCTGTCTTTTTATTTATGACGGAGCGCTTTGGTTTAGGAAGTCTTTTTATAGCTTCCCGCTCGTCCTTAATTTTTTTCAGCAAAGCAGCCGCGCTGTTTTCACCGCTGATCAGATCCGGGTTTTCAGCACGCCACTGGGCGGTAAGCTCGCCGCGGAAGGCCTTCGCCAGGATCGACCGGGTGAGCTTGTTGACGCGGGTGAGAGCGTTGTTGACCTGTTTTTCAATGGTATCGGCGTAGGCGAAGAGTTGTTCGACGCGGCGGACGATTTCGTGTTGTTCTTCTAAAGGTGGTAGAGGAATTGCTAAACTGCGTATATCGTTCAGACCAAGACCAACTTTGGTAGCCCCTCTTTTAAGCGATTGAATTTGCTTTACCCCTATATTTTGTGCCGCAATACATAAAGCAAAATATTCGGAGTTAATATTATTATTTGGTCTCAATAATGCAAGGTGTTGATTAATATATGCCTCACCTAAGTCTTTATCTATTCTGGCAACGCGCCCAACATCCGCGGTAAGAGAGATAATCAAGTCATCAATTTTGACAAGTGAGCGTTTACCTTCCACATGGCTAGGAAGATTTACGAATTGCAAATCTTGTAGATCTAGTCTTGTTGTGTTGTAACGAACATTACTCATACGAAGAAAGAGAGCGCCTTCAGTAGAATAATAATTTGCCCAACCTCTTGAACCACTGGTGACATACTCTATTAAATGGGCGGATGGCACTATGCGCCAGCTTCGAGGTATATCCGGGAGAGATTGCTTAGCTTGTTTGAAAAGATTATCTGTTGGCTTATATTTGCTTACAACTAAATCTATTTCTTCTTTTGGAGTATAGCGCTCTCTCCATTTATTTGTTAAGCATCCACTTACTGCTGTAGAAAGCACTGCTTGACGAAAACGTTTCAGGATTTGCGGGATTTGCTCAAGACGTGCTTTGGTGTTGTGTACTTGTGCCAGCAGCGTATCGAGTTTTTCTGCGATGATTTTTTGTTCAGCGAGCGGTGGTAACGCAATATTCAAATCATAAGCATCATCCCTGTTAAGACCCGGGATTGCCGTTGAACGGTTGAGTTTGGTTAAAGGTAAAAAAGATAAGTAGTAAAATAAAAACTCTAACGGCTGATTGTAGAAATCATCAATATAGTATGTTGTATCAATTGGGAAGAATGGCCCAACCGATTTATTTACCACACCGTAGGACCCTTTCCGACCAACAATTAAACCGCTCTTGTTAATCAGAGGAATGGAGTGTTTGCCTACAACGCCATTAGAGCCATAAACAGGGAACCCAAACCCATCACGGGTTTGTGCGGCCAGTGATTTACCATATTTGAGTTCAATAATATTGCCTAATTGAGTATCAATCCACCCTTCCGGCAATTTCCCTCCATTCATGCCTTCACCTCACCAAACGCTTCTTCCAGCAACTGACGCTGCGCATCCGCCTCATCGCTCGCGCCCAGCTCGCGCATCAGCGCATCCAGCTCGCCCAGCGCCTGCACCAACTCCCCCATCGCCTCTGCGGCCAGCACGTCCGGCTCCGGCAGGCTGTCGGCGTCGATACTGTCTTTATCTTTCAGCCAGGAGATATCCAGCGAATCGGATTTTGCGGTGCGGATCCACTCACGGCTGAACTTGCGCCAGCGGCTGGTGGCAAGGTGCTGGTCGGTGTTTTTGTTCTCTTCGCTGTCCGCAACCTCACTCTCTTCGGCGTTAAAGCTCCACTCACCCTCGGTACGTGGGCTTAAGCCGTGGGGATCTTCACCGTAGACATTTTCAAACGGCTGCAAATGCTGTTCGGTAAACGGCGTGCGCTTGCCGAAACTCGGCATATTGGTACGCAGGTCGTACACCCACACGTCGTCGGTGCAGTTTTTATCCTGGTTCGGGTTCACCACCGTGCCTTTGGTAAAGAACAGCACGTTGGTTTTAACGCCCTGGGCGTAAAAAATGCCGGTCGGCAGACGCAGGATGGTGTGCAGATGGCATTTGTCCATCAGGTCGCGACGAATATCGGTGCCCTTACCGCCTTCAAACAGCACGTTATCCGGCACCACCACCGCCGCGCGGCCACCGGGGTGCAGGGTGTCGATAATATGCTGCATAAAACACAGCTGTTTGTTGCTGGTCGGGTGCACGAAGGTGCGGGTAATATTGGTGCCCGCAGCGCTGCCAAACGGTGGGTTGGTGGCAACAATATGCGCCTTCGGCAGGTTTTCGCCGTCGCTGCCCAGCGTGTTGCCCAGACGGATGGCACCGCCGTGGTCGAGGTTGCCTTCAATGTCGTGCAGCAGGCAGTTCATCAGCGCCAGACGGCGGGTGCCGGGCACCAGTTCAAGGCCGATAAACGCGCGGTGGATCTGGAAATCCTGGGTGTCGCCATCAAGGTCGTCTAAATCGTTGGTCTGCGACTTCACGTAACGGTCGGCTTCAATCAGGAAGCCCGCCGTACCCGCCGCCGGATCCTGCACCACTTCACGCGGCTGCGGTTTCAGCAGATGGATAATGGTTTTGATCAGCGGACGCGGGGTGAAATACTGGCCGGCGCCGGATTTGGTTTCGTTCGCGTTCTTCTGCAACAGGCCTTCGTACATATCGCCAAAGTCATCACGAGATTTGCCGTGACTGCCGTTGTACCAGTCCAGAGAGTCCATGTTGCTGACCAGCTCCGTCAGCTGTTTAGGCTGGGTAATTGTGGTGTTGACGTTCTGGAATACCGCCTGCACCAGCTTTTGTTCATCCGCGCCCAGGTGGACCAGCAGATTACGGTAGAACTGCAACTGCTCCTGACCAATGCGCGATTTCAGGTCATCCCAGCGGTAGCCTTCCGGCAGGTAGTCCGCTTCCTGGCCAGTCTCTTTGCACATTTTCAAAAACAGCAGCGATGCGAGTTCGTTAACGTAGTTTTGATAGGAGACGCCGCCATCGCGCAGGTTGTCGCACAGCTTCCACAGCTTCGCGACCAGATCGTTGTTGTTCATTGTAGGTTCCGTAAATAAGCAGCGGCTCTTATCGGGGCCGCAGAAGAAGAATTTGCCGGGGATGATAACGCGTTAAGCCAGCTCGTCCCAGATGTAATCGCTGAACTTATCCAGCAGATTATCGAGGTTATCGTCGAACGTTTTTTGCAGCATCGCTTTACCGCCGCGACGGTGAAAATTGCCGGTTTTGAAGACATCGTCGTCAAGCACCACTTTCTCTTTCAACGCCTGCGCTAAACGATCGAGCCAGGTTAATTGCTCGCTGTTCCAGTCATTTTCGCCTTTAATTTTCTCTAGCGCGTGGTCGACACGCTCGTCGAACGGTTTGAGCGCATCGCCCACCGCTGCGCGGCGGATATGGCCAATCAGCCGGGCGGCGATATCTTCATTTCGCGTCTCTTTCCACGCTTTACGCAGAGAGGACTCCTCAAAGTGCTGGCGGTCAAACCACTCCTGGAGTTCGACCAGCCCTTTGCGGGTGAGATCGCGCGGGCGATTAATAACCGCCTGCAATGCGGGTTGCGCGTTCGGGGAACGTTGTACCAGCGAGTCAAAGGCTTCGAGGAAATCCTGCGGCGTGTCGTAATCGCCGTAGAGCGATTTAACGCTTACCACCTCATCGTCTATATCGAGGAAAATTGGCGCATCATTCAGGTTATTAATCTCTGTTTTTAACTTTTCCAGACGGGCAATAAAGCCAGGCAGTTTGTTAAAGACCTCCGCGCTCCAGTGCGGACCTTTTTCACGCAGGCGCGCGGCGAGGCCGCCGAAGTTAACGCCCGCTGCATCCAGACAAAGCTCGTCCAGACGGCGGACTTGCTTATCCACCGCTTCGCTGCGATCGCGGTTAAAGGTGGCGAGGCCAATAATACGCTGGAGCTTCGCCACCAGCTGTTCATGGCTGTGCTCGGCAAAACTGCGCCCATCCGCTTCGATGGTTTTATAGGTTTCTGAATCGGTAATTTCGTTGACCAGCGTTTGCAGCTCCACCTGCGGACGCACAACCACCGGACGCATGGTATCGACGCTTTCCAGCGAGCTGTAGATATCAACGCAGTCGAAAATTTTAAAACTGGTTTTTGCCACCGCCGGGCACAGACGCGTCGCTCGGCCTTTCATCTGCTCGTAGAGAATGCGGCTACGTACTTTACGCAGGAAGACAATGTTACAAATCGATGGAATATCCACACCGGTCGTCAGCAGGTCGACGGTCACCACGATATTGGGCAACCGCTCTTTGTTGAAGCGGGTGATCATGGTTTGCACTTTCTTTGCGTCTTTATCGGCATCCCCGGTGATCTTGATGATCGCGTCATGTTCCAGTTGCGGATACTTTTTCTTGAACGCAGTACGCAACTCTTCCACCACCATATCGGCATGCGCATTAGTGACGCAAAACACCAGCGTTTTTTGCTGACCAGTGGGATCAAGGTATTTGGTGAGCTCGCCACATACCGCACGGTTAAACGCTGGGATCACCAGACCACGGTTAAAATCAGCGACCTCAAAATCCTGATCGTCTTCCAGGGTGTCGTTAATGACTTCACCCTGTGAGCTGATGCGCTCAACCTGCTCGCCTTTAGAGAGATAAACACCATCCTGCGCGTTACGGGTAGTTATCTGAATCGGCGGTTCCTGATCGATCAGGTAACCATCGATCACCGCCGTACGGTAGGTGTAGCGGTAAACCGGTTCGCCAAAAATATCCACTGTATGCAGCGCCGGTGTAGCCGTAAGGGCAATTTTTACCGCATCGAAGTGATCAAGAATGCGACGATAGGCAGAGACGTAATCCAGCTGGCTGCGGAACTGCAGCTCGCCTTCGGTCTGCTCTTTATCAAGAATGTAGCCGCGGTGCGCTTCGTCGACGACAATGCAGTCGTAGCGGGCGACCGGCATCGGTTCATCTGATTGCAGCGTGCGTTTAACCAGCGACTGAACCGTGGCGACGTGGATTTTAGTGCTGTCTTCCGGGAACTTATCCGTTAGCCCTTTGATATCAAAAATACTGTTGAAGGTATCGCCGTTGATACGTGTGTCTTCAAACGCGCCCAACGCCTGCTCGCCAAGAGAACGACGATCAACAAGAAACAGAATACGCTTGAAACGCTGGGACTGGATCAGGCGGAACATCATGGCGATCGCGGTACGCGTTTTACCAGTACCGGTCGCCATCGCCAGCAGGATCGCTTGCTGGCCCTTAACAATGGCCTTTTCCACTGCGCGAACAGCATCTTCCTGATAATAACGCAGCCCCAGTTCGTTCATGCCAGGGTTATCGGTAAACCACTGATTTTGTTTCTGCGGGTCACTGCCGAGCATGTTCAGCAGCTCTTCCGGGCGATGCCACTCCGGCAGCGCTTTCGCCATGTTAGTTGTGTGTCGGACGTCACGATACCAGATACCGCTTTTGGTCTTCATCGCCGCGCGGTATTCGCGTCCGTTGGTGGAATAGCAGAAAGGGATTTTAAAGCGCTGTGTGCCGCTGGTGTCCTGCCAGCTAATTTCGTAAGAAGGTACCGCTTCGTATACCTCATCGGGAACGTAGTGCTCCAGCAGCGTATCGCGTAAAAACGCGTTATCGAAGTATTTACTGTAGCGATAAGACTCATTGAGCTTACCGGGAACATCGATATTTTTACGTTTCGCTTCAACGACAGCAATGGGCTTTAGTCCGACGAACAGAACATAATCTGCAAAGCCTTGCTTCCCGGTTTCATCTTTACCCGTAGGCCATTCGGCAATGGCTTTGTTAATGCCCTGTTCCGGACGCGCACCGTTGGCGAAGCGTAACGTTTTGCTGTCGGCCTGCCAGCCTGCTTTACGCAACTGGGCATCAATCAGGAAGCGGCTCTCTTCTTCACTAAGGTTAAGCGTACGCTTGATAGCCTGATCGGTAATCTCTTTATGGTATGCCTTACGTTCCAGTTCAGTCTGTTTCTCCAGCTCGGCATTTTTCTCGGCTAACTGAGATTCAAGTGCCGCAAGCCGTGCCTGTGTTTGCGCCTGCGTTTCCTGCTGCTTACCTTCCAGAATGGCGATATAGCCGTTCAGGGTAATCAGCTTCTGCTGCTGTGCTTCCAGTTCAGCCTGACTCTGCGCTTTTTCGCGTGCTTGCTGTTCAATCTGCTGTTTCAGCGTCAACACTTCCTGGTGATAGAGATTTTCACCGCGCTCCGGCAAAACAAAAGCAGGCACCGGAAACTCATAATCTTTCGTTACCAGACGGTAATACCAGACACCCAGACGGAAACCGAGCCGTAAGCACATCTGAGCATCGTCAAGATCGTTATGGTATTCGTGTACCGCCTGGTTACCGATACGGCGCAATTTATGGAACACAGAAAGGATGTTGTCATCAACGAAGGCGATTTTGCCCAGTTCACGCAGAAGATCGTGTTGATTCTCACAGGATGGAATACCCAGCAGTAAGCCAAGATGTTTAGCCGTCGCTTCACCAAACATGCGCATTTTAACCAGCGTGGTATTGGGATCATCCGGGTAATTATTTTCCGCCGCGCAGGCGATGGCATAGGTAAAGTCGTTGATGCCCTTCAGGAACTCAAAATTGGATTTAGTCATCATTAAATTTTAATCCATCGCTGTGCAAGCCTATTCATATAGTTAAGGCTCATAATAATTTATTTTAGCTTTCCACATCTTCCCGAGCAATGACCAATGTCACTGCAACTGACTAATACTTAAGGGTTCGTCTATTTTGTAGTGCTGTGCTAAACACAACAACTCTCAAACTCTTTAACCAAGTCAGCTGACCATATTGAGCGCGCACTTTAAAATTATAAAATCGATAAATAATTACTTCATGTCACTATATGACCATTATTCCCAAAATCAAAAGGACTCCCCTCTTCTCACGGTTCGCATCCAGGTAATCCGCCCACCACTGCAGCATTTCCCCCAAATGCTCGGCCTTATGAATATAAGCCGCACGCACAGAGTTACGCTCCTGGTGACTCATCTGCCGTTCTACCGCATCCTTCGACCACAATCCCGATTCAATCAAAGAACTACATGCCATTGTCCTAAAACCATGCCCACAAACTTCCGTTTTCGTGTCATAGCCCATCACTCGCAAAGCCTTGTTCACCGTATTCTCACTCAGGGGTTTACACGGATCGTGATCGCCAACAAAAATCAGCTCTCGATTCCCACTCATGCTTTTGATCTTTTCCAGAATAGCTAAGGCCTGACGCAATAGGGAACAATATGGGGCGTTCGCAACTTTGAACCACGCTGAGAATGCTTAACACCTTCCAACGGTTCACGCTCACCAGGAATCGTCCACATGACTGTTTCAAAATCTACTTCTGACCAGCGTGCAAAACGCAGTTCGCTTGAGCGGATAAAGACTAATAAGGTAAGTTCGACAGCAAGTCGGGTTAATGGTCTTCCGGAATAGTGATCAATGCGATGAAGTAATTCTGGTATACGGTTAAGCTCCAGTGCCGCACGATGATGTCTTTTCGCCGTAGCAACCGCACCGGCAATCTCTTGCGCAGGGTTGTAATCAATTAAGCCGCACTGCACAGCAAAACGCATAATCGTGGTAGTTCGCTGCTGTAAACGGGCGGCGACTTCAATACGCCCGGATGACTCGACTGCTTTAATGGGTAGAAGCAGATCCCGTGTCTTCGTGTAGGTACAAACATTATCGAACCAGGATATACCCGCAGTTGTACCCGCATCAGTAAGTTGATGTAGATTGAATCAGGTTGACTTAGGTTGAGTGAAAAAGCGAGGAAAGCCTTGCGGATACTGGATTTTAGGCACAAAAAAAGACGTACTTTGACGTCTATTGATGTTCCGATGGTGCCGAAGGCCGGACTCGAACCGGCACGTATTTCTACGGTTGATTTTGAATCAACTGCGTCTACCGATTTCGCCACTCCGGCACGGAAGGGATGCGGAAAACGTTGGGATTATACCTGTCAGGGGCCGCCATGCAAGCAGCGCTCTTGCGCCGTCCTGTCGAGTGCTGAAAATTTCAGCATAACGCATTCTCCTTTCTCCATCCTTTCCTTCTTCTTCCCGCTCACAAATTCATCAAAACAATCATTTGCAGGTTTACATCACCTTTCATTTGTTATGTGATCCCGTAACGGGCTTCACTACCCATGCGGCTCGCCCTCTCCTCCCCTGACAGGACAACATATGGATTTTTTCGAGAAAGATCCTACGCCGGAAAACTACTGGCGCGGCGTGATCCTTTTTGGAAACAACTTCGCCACGTACAAGTTCGCGCTGGCGCAGGCGCTGTATGAGGTTAAGCGCGAAAACAGCCTCGTGAAGCTCGAAGACCTGGCGCTGCCGTTCAGCGCGCATATCTGCGCGCACCTCAGAGAAGCGCCTAAGCAAATCCTCAACATCAAGCGTCCTGGTCAGTTCATCCTTGCCTGTCAGCAGTTTAACCAGCAGGAGATAACGCAGGGGCAGCTTATCGAGGCGACGGTCAGGCACGGGTTTAACGTCGTGCTGAAGGCGTTTCACAATGTCAGCGGCGGGCCGATCGCGAAACCGTTTTTCATCAACGAACCGCGCGCTCATAAAGCCATCCGCCTGACCGATAACTTTTATCGCCTCACGGAAACCACGCAGTTCGCGAATCTTACGCATGAAACGGACGCCCGCTGGCGGCTGGTCGAAAAAGCCTGGCAGATGAACCTGCCGCCGCAGTTGCTGGATGTCCATTACGACCCTGAGCAGGAAACCCTCTTCACCCGCTTAAGCTCATCGCGCATCGCGCTGACGAGCTGTCGCAACAGCCTGAACGGCTACCAGAAGGGCCACTGTTTTTACTGCAACGCGCCCATCAGCCTTGAGAAACATCACCCGACGCTTGCCGATGTCGACCACTTTCTGCCGCTTGCCGCTCAACTGCCGGGCGTGAATCTCAACGGCGTCTGGAATCTGGTGCTCGCGTGTCGCAGCTGTAACCGCGGCGAAAACGGCAAATCCGCCCGCGTCCCGACGCTTGCGCTACTGGCACGGCTGCATGCCCGTAACGAATATTTTATTAACAGTCGTCTGCCGCTGCATGAGGCAATCATTAACCAGACGGGTAATAATGAACGCCAGCGTAAAACCTTCCTGCAGGACGCCTGGAACGCCGCCTTTGCGAACCGCCTGCAACAGTGGGCGCCCGAGCAGCAACAGGAGCTGATTTTCTGATGACGCAAAATTATTACCAGGCCCACGCGCATGAGTTTTTCGAGGGCACCGTCGCGGTCGATATGTCCTCGTTATATAACGCATTCACCCCGCACCTGCCTGCGGGCGGGCGCGTTCTGGACGCGGGCTGCGGCTCCGGGCGCGATGCGCTCGCATTCCGTCAGATGAGCTATGAAGTCGAGGCGTTCGACGCCTGCGGCGAACTGGTCGCGCTGGCGCGGGCGCACAGCGGCCTGCCGGTAAAGGAGATGACCTTTAACGAGCTTGATGCGGTTGAACGCTACGACGGTATCTGGTGCTGCGCGTCGCTGCTGCATCTCTCGCATGACGAACTGCCCGCTGCCATGCAAAAGCTGTCGACCGCGCTGAAGCCCGGCGGCATCTGGTATCTCTCATTTAAATATGGCGAGGGCGAGCGCGAACAGCAGGGGCGGCGCTTTACCGATATGAACGAAGCCCGCCTGACGACGCTGCTGGCCGCCTTTCCTGCGCTGTCGCCGCAGGCGTTGTGGGTGACGCAGGATAAACGCCCGGAGCGCCGCGAGCAGTGGCTGAATGGGCTGCTTGTAAAGCGCTAAAACGCATTTCATATTCAGGTTGTGACGCTATTCACATGCCGGGATCAATGTCCCGGTGAGCTGAATAATGCCGCAGCCTTTAAACAGGCGTATCCGGTTTGGTTAATAACAGATAAATCGTTAAATACCCTTTTTATCTTTCCATAAAAATCAGCCACAAATAAACAGACAAAAATCCGCGCCGCTCTATATATGATATTTCTTTTAATATCCTTACCCTTTTCAATTATGCCATTGATGCCATCGGTAAAAAGACCTAGGGCAAATAGCCTCTTTTATTTTTTTCGTCTCATTGAATACTCTTTCTGCTAATAGACTCCCCAACGAGCGCTACTGCATGGAGATTCACAATGAATGTGTTAATGGTTGATAAGCAATCAATATTTATTGAAGGAATGGCATCGGTGTTGAAGCAGTTTATTCCAGAAATAACCATCTGCGGATTAAATAATCCGGATGAAATTGATACTACACTCGGTTATTTTCCGGCCTCGTTGATTTTGCTGGATGGTGATGCAGGCAAAAGCGTAAACATCGATTTGCTGGATGATTTAGCGCAGCGTCACCCGGCCATTCCGGTCGTGCTGCTGGTAAATCAGTGCCAGCCTGCGCTGCTGCGGCTGTTTCTGCGTCATCATGTGGCGGCGTTTGTACGGCGCGATTCGCCGCCGGAAGCGATCGTCCAGACGCTGCGCGCCGCCGCAATGGGGATGTTGTGCTTCCCGCAGGAGAGTATCTCGCTGCTGGACAGCGGGCCCGGCGCGCTGGCGCGGCTGAGCGAGCGCCAGCGTGAAATCCTTAAGCTGCTGGCGGCGGGGGAATCGAACAAGCAGATCAGCCGCCATCTGAACATCAGCGCCGGCACCGTGAAGGCCCATCTGGAGTCGATATTCCGGCGTCTTAACGTCACTAATCGCACCCAGGCGGCCATGTTGTATTCCGGGGATGAATAACGCTCTGTTGATTTGTTGACTGACTACATACGATGAGTTTTTACCAATGATTAAGGGGCATTATGCGCTGCACAATGCCCCTGTTTATTTACTGCGGATAGCTGGTTAATACGTGCCACTGCCCGTTCACATTTTGCATGACGGTAATCGCGGTACGGTTATTGGCAATATTAAACGCGCCGTTGTTATTAACGCCCAGGCCAACGTTGGCCGCGCCATTGCCATTCATCTGAGTATTAATCACAAAGCGGTTCTGATTCAGTGTCTGTCGTGCGCAGAACGCCTGAATGTCGGCCCCCACCTGCGTCCACATCGCCTGCGCCGAAAGCCAGGCCGACGCGGTCGCCGTCTGCTGGCATCCAGGCTGGCCGCCATTAACGCGCTGCGTAAGCCATGCCTGATTCTGCCCGATATGGCACTGCACCAGATGCCCGCCCGCGTTATCCTGCGCGGCTGCCCAGGCAGCCTCTCCCCCCGCCTGCGGGAAATTACATGCGGGACCATTCAGGGCCCAGCTACTAAACGAAAACGCCATTAATGTAGCGGCAAAAGCGCCGGACATTACGCGGGTTTTGGTCATACCTGAAAACAGATTAATAGTAAACATATCTCTCTCCTGCTCGTAAATAAAAGGGAATGCGAACTCGCAGGGATAAAATAAATTCAGGCGGACAACAGTCATATTCGCCGGGTGGCAGAGAATCAGCGACGTTTAGCCTGGGCCATTTCCCGGAATAACCTGTTTAGCTACTCCGGGAAACGGTTATGGCGTGGTCTTTTTACGGGGCGAACGTGTCGGAGATTTTTTGCGGGCAGGTGTGATAGCCTTTTTACGCCCTGGCGGAGGTGCGGTTGTTTTTCGGCTTTTCATGACGTTCCAGAAATAATAAATCGCCACCAGTCCAACGCCCATATCTTTTAATATCCAGAAGGGCAAGGTCTGCACCATGATGTTTTTATCCAGCAGTAAATACGGCAAATTAAGCCCACTCTGGGCTGCGAAACCAAATGCGGCGACTAATAACCCGAGCCGATACCACAGCGGAATTAACAGCATTCTTGTATTCAGCGCGCTGATAAAAATCACAATCGCCACGGTGACATCAATCAGCGTCACGGCCCAGAACAGTAATTTTATGGATGGCATTATGTTTCTCCTGATTTCGGGCGTCGGGGCGAGCGCTTACGCGCGGGCGCGCGTTTCGCCACGCCACGGGCGACGCGCTTAAGCTCGCCCGCCACCTGCAAAATGTCGTGCCCTTCGCGACGGTTAAAAAAGTTGGCGACCCAGGCGATCATCCCGACGCTCAACGCGCCGACGAAATACCCGATCCCCATGGCGATATCGCTGTCCCGGAAGTTCATCCCCAGCCAGTGCGAAATAAACCCACCCAGCGTAAACGTGGTGCTGACGCTAATGGCGCCGATAATCACCCCCGCCGCCAGTCGGCCATGCTGATGCAGTTTTTTAGGCTGCCAGAAGAACGACACGCTCAGCCCGCCAAACAATCCGGCGAGCGCGGCGAGACACTGGCTTAACAGCTCATGAATGTTTTGATCCGCCATAACGGCACCTCGGAAAAGCGGCCCCGGCGCACAAGGCGCTGAGGCCGCGGCGGTTACTGGCAGGGAGGAAGTACAACCGCGCTGACATCGTTATCCGTCGAGAGATAGCGCGTCATACTCTGCGCGCTGAAGATAAGATGCCGACCGCTGCTGATGCCCCGCACGCTGTCGATATCGGCGGTGTACCACACGCCCGGCTCCGGCAGCGGCGCGCCGGTGTAGCGATCCCCACCCAGCTGCTTTTTATTGAGCGCCCAGACGTTCCACAATGAATCCTGCGGGTTGCCGCTCCAGCCAAGTTTTCGCGCCTCGTCGCGCGTCACATATTCACGGGGCAGCACGTCGTCTTTATTCAGCGTGCGTAATAACACGGTGAGCTTAGCGACATCCTTAACGGGCTTTTTATTTTGCGCCACCAGTTCCTGATTCGCGTTATTCACCACCACATCGCATTCCGGCAGGCTGGCATAACCCGGTAACGCAAAAAGGCATGCAGCAAGCCCCATGCCGAACGGCATATATTTAAAACGTTTCATAAGTTATTCCTTAAATAAGCGCGTCAGAGGGCGGTCAGAAATAAAAGACGCTCGGCTTCGCGGCGACGGGTTAATCCGGCGAGCACATTACCGCCTGCTTTATTCCAGCGTAAAAGCTGATCCGCCGCCTCGCGATAACTGCCCTGATTCAGTAATCGCAACAGCGTGCTGCTTTGCAGATTGCCAAGGCCGACGTTAAAGGCGAAGCTCACCAGCGCGTCAAACTGGTTCTGATTAAGATCCACTTTCACCATCTGGCGAATACCGCGCTCGGTCATGCCTAAATCGGCGCGCAGGAGATCTTCCGCCTCCTGAAGCGTTAAGGCGCGGGTAAAATTTTCATTCGGCAAAATAAGATGGCCGTAGCCGATGGTCCATTTGCCGACGGCGTCCTGATATTTATCCAGGCGCAGCCCTTCAAAGGATTTAATTAATTCCACGCCGGGCATGCCGGTATTGTTAGGGATATTAGCCATTGTCGTTACTCCTGTCTGTCGGTTTAGGGAGAACCTGATTGGTGTATTCCTCAATCAGGCGCATCACGCTTTCAGGCGGCTCCAGAACGGTGAACTGCATTTCGATATCCACGTGGTCGCTGTCGCGCCCGTGGTTATCCCGGCTTTGCGGCGACATGCTGACGTGAAAACGCCCTACCGCCTCATCAGAAACGCCTGCCGGCGCGCTTTGCTGTTCCACCGCATCCGTGCGCACCGTCAGGAACACTTTCATTTTTTCGAGCATCAGCCCGCGCGGCGTCGAAAGCGCCACCAGCGGGAGTTTGAAGTGGTGGTTGTCGTCGAGCTCCATCTCAATGACTTTCGGCACCAGCCGCCCGTCGTCGCTGTGCTCGAAGAACGGATCCAGCGCCTGCATATACTGATGCGCGATGAGCTGGTTCGCGGAGGTCGCCGCGTGCTGCATCCCGCGGGTGATATCCGCAAGCGTGATGGGCATACCGCGCGGCGACGGCCCTGACGGCGGCGGCGTGCCTCCTCCTGGCGGAGGGCCAGGCGGAACCGGGTCCGGCGGTGTGATATCCGGCGCGGCGGCGTGGTTCACAACCGCATCGTCCGGCGAATCCACCGCGGCGGTGCCCTGAGTGGGCGCTGCGCCTGATGACGCCTGACCGCCTCCCGCCCCCGTTTCCCGGTTGCCGCGTATCCAGTCTTTCAGTGACATAGTGCGCTCCGTGAGAAATGAGGCTGCAACGCAGCCTCAGGGTTAGCTATCAGGGCGCCCGGTTGGGGGCAGTGTTGTTATTTCCCGCAGGCGTCGCCGGGGCGACCGGCGTGACGGGGTAGGCGTCGAGCGTTTTGTCATCCAGCTTTTTGGCTTCGGACGGCAAAATGGCCGGGCGCGTGGCCGCATCGGTCAGGAAGTCGATCACGCGCATCAGCGCTTCCGGCGGCGGCTGACGCTTCACCTGGGTGTGGATGCTGTATTTCGCGCGGGTATCGGTGGAGCGGGTTTGCTGCGCTTTATGCGAGACGCGCCCGCTGATTTTCACGCTGAACGGGCCCCAGCCCACAGACGCCTCCAGCGACGCTTCCGCCGCGGTTTCGCTGTTGCTGGATTCGCTCTGGGAGACTTCCAGCTCGAAGTCGATGGTCCCTTCTTCGATGCTGATGTTCGGGTGAGAAATCGCCGCCAGCAGCGGGATGCGCATGGTTTTTTTCACCACGCCCTGAATCACGCCTTTTTCATCGACCACGGTTTCGTCGTAGTCAAACTGCACCGCCTCCGCCTTACCGTCTTTAATACAGACGGAAAGCAGGAAGTCGGCATACGCTTTGCTGGCCTGCACCTGCGCTTTGATCATGGCCTGCAGCGGCCCGCCAATCATGTGCTCCAGCGGCAGCGCATTAATGACCGATCCAATGAATTGAGAATCCATAATGCTTACTCCTGTGAGTGTGTAAGAACGTCGCGATGCGAATTCGCAGGAGTCACATTACCGGGCGGGAAACCGGCGACATATTCGCCGGATGGCGGGCGCTGGCGCGGGAAAATGGCCCATGACATTGGAAATAGTCCCGCTTAATCGTTCGAATGTTAACGATATGAGCGGTCAGGGCCGGGCGGGGCTGCGCCGGGGTAGCGTAATGCTCTACACTCCTTGTCAGTGTCCACAACAAAGGAAACCGCGATGACCATCATCAAAAGTTACGCCGCGCACGACGCTGGCGCAGAGCTTGAGCTCTATGAGTACGACGCAGGCGAGCTGAAGCCTGAGGATGTGGAGGTTGAGGTTGAGTACTGCGGCATCTGCCACTCCGATCTCTCGATGATCGATAACGAATGGGGTATGTCGACGTATCCGCTGATTGCGGGCCACGAAGTGATTGGCCGTGTGAGTGCGCTGGGCGGCAGCGCGCAGAACAAGGGCCTGAAAGTGGGCCAGCGCGTCGGTATCGGCTGGACGGCGTCAAGCTGCGAGCACTGCGATGCCTGTATCAGCGGCAATCAGGTGAACTGCCAGCACGGCAGCGTGCCGACGATCCTGAACCGCGGCGGCTTCGCCGATAAAATTCGCGCGAACTGGCAGTGGGTGATCCCATTGCCGGAAGGCATCGACGCCGCGTCCGCCGGTCCGCTGCTGTGCGGCGGCATTACGGTGTTCAAACCGCTGCTGAAGCATCACATTACCGCCACCAGCCGCGTCGGCGTGATCGGCATCGGCGGTCTCGGCCATATCGCCATCAAGCTGCTGCGCGCGATGGGCTGCGAAGTGACGGCGTTCAGCTCGAATCCGTCGAAAGAGCAAGAGATCCTGGCGATGGGCGCGGATAAAGTAGTGAACAGCCGCGATCCGCAAGCGCTTCAGGCGCTGGCCGGTCAGTTCGATCTGATTATCAACACGGTGAATGTGTCGCTCGACTGGATGCCGTACTTCCAGGCGCTGGCCTGGGGCGGGAATTTCCATACCGTCGGCGCGGTGATGAAGCCGTTCGAAGTCCCGGCGTTCTCGCTGATTGCGGGCGACCGCAGCGTATCCGGCTCCGCGACAGGCTCGCCGCACGAGCTGCGCTCGCTGATGAAGCTGGCGGCGCGCGCCAAAGTGGCGCCGCAGACCGAAGAGTTCCCGATGTCGCGCATCAACGAGGCGCTGCAACATGTGCGCGACGGCAAAGCGCGCTACCGTGTGGTTTTGAAAGCAGATTTCTGATCGGTAAGCGTAAAAAGCAAAGGCGCCGTGAGGCGCCTTTTTTGATCGTTTGAGATGGTGGGTGCGCTACGCTTACCCACCCTACAAAACCCCGGGCTCACCGTAAGGCGGGTAAGCAAAGCGCACCCGCCATGAATCCCACCGCCGCTTCCACGTAGGGCGGGTAAGCCACGCGCACCCGCCATGAATCCATCGCTGCCTCCACGTAGGGCGGGTAAGCCACGCGCACCCGCCATTAATCCACCACCGCTTCCACGTAGGGCGGGTAAGCCACGCGCACCCGCCATGAATCCATCGCTGCCTCCACGTAGGGCGGGTAAGCCACGCGCACCCGCCGTTAATCCACCGTCTTCCGCAATGCGTTTACTGCCTCAACGCCACCACTTTCTGAATCACCTCATGCACCGGCACCACGCCATAGAGCATCTCGTCCTGCGAGATCCAGACCGGGGCGACCAGCAGCAGCGCAGTGGCGATAACGATAGCGAGCACCGAGCCAAGCAGCCAGCGGCTGCGCAGCCGCCCTTGCTGTTTGCCCCACGCGGCGAGCGGTTTGCCGAACTGGCGACGGAGCCAGTTGCGTCGCCACAGATAACCCATCAGCGTCCCGACCAGCGCGATGCATAGCATCGGTATGCCATGCACCAAAGCAATCCCCTGCAGCCCCGCCTCCACGTTCCACACGCCATTGATATGGCTGGGGGCCGTCAGGTAAATGCGCCCGGTATCGAAGTTCATCATTCCCTGCCGCTGCCAGGTCGTTACTACCGGCAGCAGCAGATAGATCATCAGCGCGGTAAAGAGGCTCCACTTCGCCAGCGACCAGCGCTGCACCGCGCTGACGAGGCTCCCCAGGCTTGCGATCGCCTCGTTAAGATATGGCGTGGCGAAGGCGCGGTTGAGCGATTCACGCAGCGCATCGCCGCGCTTGCCGCGGCTATGTTCGATAAGCATCGCCTGGTGCGCTTCCGATTCCATAAATGTCTGCACCGTTTTGCGGCTGACGCCGCCCACAAACGGGTTGCGCCGTTTCCCCGGCGTCGCCTGGCGCACCAGCATATCGAGATCGTTTTTGAGCAGCGCCTGCAACACGTGCCCGGCGTCGAGAATGTGCGGCGTCACGCCATAGAGGATCCAGCGAATGGGCTCCTCGCCTGCTTCCGGCAGCGGGCTTTCCAGGCGGCCAAAGGGGACGTTCGCGTCATACATGACATGCACGTCGCGACGCGCGTAATCCACATCGTTGTACGTCAGCGCAACGGGGCCGTAACTGCCGAGCGACGGTACGCCCGCCTTGTATAACCCCTCGCGGATATACTCCGGCACGTCCGCCTGCGGGTAGACGAGCTGGTAGTCCGGCGTGGCGGTCGCTTTCAGCGAGGTGATGTGTGAAATAATCCCTGTGCCGCTACACGGCGAGCACTGTTTGTTGCCGGAGCCGCCGCAGCTGCTGCAGGTCACCCTGCCGCCGTAACAGGTGGGGCAGCTCTCGTAGTAGTTTTCGGTACGGTTTTGTTTAGTGTAACTATCGTAATAGCTGCGCTGGCGCATCACCTGGCCGCTGCCGCCGCAGCCATAGCAGGAGGTTTTCCCGGAGCCGTGGCACTGGCCGCAGTTGACCGAGCCGCTGCCGTGGCAGTTATTGCAGTTTTCCGTGAGGCAGACCTGCATCGGGTGAAAGTAGACGACCTCTTCATTCTGCCAGTCGCCATAAGGCCGCGAGAGCAGCGACGCCCGCGCGTCATCCAGCGTTTTGTCGCGGGCGAGGATGGCGCTGGTCTGCATCTGTAAGGCGCGCTCATACTCCGGGCGCGAGTGGCAGACATCGATATTCAGGCCCGCGGAAACCCGCCCCGCCTGGCTTGCCGTGTCGGTCCGGACGTTAAAAATCAGCCGCAGGCTTATCTGGTAGTGGAAATCGATGTAGTCGACAGGCACCACGCTGAGCTCGCCTGGCTCAAGGCGCGTGGAATCGCGAACGAAGGTCTGAATGGTGGTATCGCAGGCGGCAAGCCAGGCGTCTTTCATGATGTATCCTCAGGCGAAATGATCCGTCAAAATGCAGGCCGCCGTCAGATATGGCCGCTCATCGCTTTTTAAGGGGGAAGAAGCGAAATGGTAGCATAGCGAGGCGTAAGGCTATGCCCCTGATTCTGGTGGGGAAGTGGGCATTGCGGTGGTGGGTATTGAGGTGGTGGGTGCGCAAGCTTACCCACCCTACGGAAAACAGTCAGGTGATGTGGTGGGTGCGCGAAGCTTACCCACCCTACGAAAAACGATCAGGTGGCGTGGTGGGTGCGCTGCGCTTACCCACCCTACAACAAGGTGCAGGGTTTTGTAGGGCGGGTAAGCGAAGCGCCCCCGCCTTAACATCAAACCTCACGCCCGCCTTAACCTCAAACCTCACACCCGCCTTAACACAAACCTCGCCCCCCGCCGCTGAAACTCACCTGCCCTGGGTTATCGCCTTAAACACCCCTGCGACCGCCACGGCGCCCGGATCCTCCACCCCTTCAAGGTTATCGCTCCCCACGTAGGACGAACGCCCGGCCCTGGCTTTGCCCATCTGCGCGGTGGCTTTTGCGCCCTGCTCCGCGGCCTGCGCGGCGGCGGCAAGCCCCGCGTTTTTCAGCGCTTCCAGCGCCGGTTGCAGGGCGTCGATCAGCGTCCGGTCGCCAGGCACCGCGCCGCCATAATGCTTCATCTGCGCCAGGCCCGTCAGCAGCGCGTCGGGCAACGCGGCGCCATCGGCCACCTTCTGCCCGGCGGCGGTAAAGAAAATCGACATCAGCACACCGCTTGAGCCGCCCATCACCGTCGCCAGCCGCTCGCCGATAAGCTGCAACAGCGCGGCGGCGTCGTTCAGCGGCAACTGGTTATTCGCAAGCTTCTTCGCGATATCCCGCGCGCCTTCGGCAAAGGTGGAGCCGGTATCCCCGTCGCCCACTTTCGCATCGAGCGCGTTCAGGCGCGCCTCTTGCGCGATAAGGGCGGCCGTGGCGCGATCCAGGAGCGTGCGCACGTGCGGGTTGTCAGAAGGCGTGGCCTCAACGCTGTCACGCACCAGCGGCAGCGACTGCGCGTGCGGCTCGCCAAACGCCACCGGCGGCAGCCAGCCCACGGTCTCCACCGGCGCGTTCAGCGCCTGTACGACGTTATCATTCAGCGGCAACACGGAGAGCGAAAAGCCTTTCATGTCGAGCGCGCTCACGAGCGGCGCAGGGCCGATAAGCCAGTCGATACGGTCTTTCAGGGCCGAGCGCGACAGCTCGCGGGTCAGCAGCGCCATCTCCAGCGCAGACGTGCCGCCGAGATTGTTAATCAGCACCGCGAGCCGCGCGTCGGCGGGTACTTCCGCCGTCAGGCGCTCCACCAGCGTCGCCACAATTTCCCGACTGTTCTGGGTGTTGATGGTGCTGGCGCCGGGCTCGCCGTGAATACCGAGCCCCAGCTCCGCCTCGCCCTGTTTAATGCGCCCGTCTTCGGTGCTTCCCGGCAGGCTACAGGTCTGTAGCGCCACGCCGAGGCTTTTCACCGCGTCGCTCGCCTGCTGCGCCAGCGCGCGTACGTCGCTTAACGATTTGCCCTGCTCGGCGGCGAAACCGGCGATTTTATGCACCAGCGCCGTGCCGGCGATGCCGCGCGGCTGCTTGTTATCCGGCAGCGCCACGTCGTCGGACACAATCACCATCTCCACTTTCAGCCCGTGGCGTTTGGCTTTCTCTGCCGCCAGGCCAAAGTTCAGACGGTCGCCGGTGTAGTTTTTCACGATGAGCAGGCAGCCGCGATCGCCGGTTACCGCCACAATGGCGTTCAGCACCGCGTCCACGCTCGGCGAGGCAAAGAGATCGCCGCAGACGGCGGCAGTGAGCATTCCCTTACCCACAAAGCCCGCGTGCGCGGGCTCGTGGCCGGAGCCGCCGCCGGAAATTACCGCCACTTTGCTTTTATCCCAGTCGCGGCGGGCCACGATGCGGATAGCCGGGTCGATATCAAGGCGGGTGAGGTTCTGGTGGCGGGCAGTGAGGAGAAGCCCGTCGACAGCGTCGTTGATAAGGCTTTTACGGTCGTCAAAAAAGAATCTGGACATGGTTTCCTGCGAATCAGTGAACGGTATGGAAAGCATAGCCGTTTCGCAGGCACGCGGCGGTCAGAGCCCGTATTCGCCGTAGCCGCGCCGCTTTTGCAGGCGATCCAGCCAGCGGCCAGCAAAGTGAACACCCACTAACACAGCCGCCAGAAAGGCGGTGTGCAGCCAGAAGGCGACGCGCCCGTCGAAGATGAGAAAGCTCACGATGAAATACGGCAGCGTGGCGCTGGCTATCGCAAAGAGAAGGTGGTCGCCGAGCGAAAACAGGCGCAGCACATCGTCGGCGTCTTTCTCCTGTGGAGAGCCTGCCGTCACGATGCCCACCGCCAGGCTGCGGCGGTCTGTGTGGCGCGCGAGCAGCGCGAAAAGCAGCCCCAGCACGGCGAACACGCCGCCCTCGAAGGCCAGCCACGACAGCGGATCGCGAAAATAAAAGTAAGCGCCCACTATCAAAATCAGGAGCAGTGCCTCAGGCAAAAAAGCGAGATGGGCGAAGAAAAGGAGTAACAGCGAGGCGAATCTTTTCATGGCTTCCTGCAAACGTGAAAAGAGAGGAACCGCATTCCCCTTTGCGGGGGAATGCGGCAGGCGTCAGGCGCGTTTCATCAACAGCCAGAGGCTTATCAGGAAGAAGCTGGCGCTTGGCAGCAGCGCGCCGATAATCGGCGGAATGCCATACACCAGGCTCAGCGGCCCGAAGATTTGGTCCAGCACGTAGAAGATAAAGCCGAAGCTGATGCCCGTCACAACGCGCACGCCCATCGGCACGCTGCGCAGCGGCCCGAAGATAAATGACAGCGCCATCAGCATCATGACCGCGACGGACAGCGGCTGGAAGATTTTGCTCCACATGTTGAGCTGATAACGGCTGGCGTCCTGGCCGCTCGCCTTCAGATACGTGACGTAATTACGCAGGCCGCTAATCGACAGCGCATCCGGATCCAGCGCCACGACGCCAAGCTTATCGGGCGTCAGGTTGGTTTTCCAGGTGCCGGTCAACGTCTGGGAGCCGGTGATCTGCTGCGGGTTTTTGAGGTTCGACTCATCCACCTGCGACAGGCGCCACAGCTTATGCTCAGCGTCAAACTTCGCGCTGGCGGCGTAACGGACGGATTCCAGACGACGCTTATCGTTAAAGGCGTAGATGCTGATACCGCCCAGCTCGTTTTCACCCTTCACGCGTTCGATATAAACAAAGTTGCTGCCGTCTTTCGCCCACATCCCCTGCTGGGTTGAGAGCAGCGACCCGCCATACATCTGCTGCGCGCGCAGGTTACGGGCCATCTGTTCGCCCTGCGGGGCTACCCATTCGCCGATAGCCATCGTGAAGATGACCAGCGGAATGGCGGTTTTCATGACGGAGGCGGCGACCTGCATACGGGTAAAGCCGGACGCCTGCATGACGACCAGCTCGCTGCGCTGCGCCAGCATCCCTAAGCCCAGCAGCGCGCCAAGCAGCGCGGCCATCGGGAAGAAGATCTGGATATCTTTCGGCACGCTCAGCAGCGTGTATGTTCCCGCGCCAAGCGCGGTGTAGCTGCCTTCGCCGGTCTTTTTCAGCTGATCGACGAATTTGATAATGCCCGACAGCGACACCAGCATGAACAGCGTCATCATTATGGTGTTGAAAATTGTTCTGCCGATGTACCGGTCGAGAACGCTAAATCCCAGCATCGATCACTCCCCGACGAGCAAAGCGGGCGCGGATGCGGCGCACCGGCACCGTGTCCCACAGGTTCAGCGCCACGGCGAGCGCCAGATAAAGCAGGTTAACGGCCCACATCCAGATCAGCGGATCAAGCTTGCCTTTCGCGCCGTTGGAGCGCAGCGAGGTCTGGAGCAGGAAGAAGATAAGGTACAGCAGCATCGCGGGCAGCATCGAGAGCACGCGGCCCTGACGCGGGTTCACCACCGAGAGCGGCACGACCATCAGCGCCATCACAATCACCGCGAACACCAGCGTCAGGCGCCAGTGGAATTCGGCGCGCGCCGATTTGGAATCGGCCTGCCAGAGCGTTTGCATGTCCATCTGCTCGGCGTCGTCCGGGTCCAGCGCCACGGCCTGATGACCGATAATCGCCTGGTAATCTTTAAAGTCGGTGATGCGGAAATCGCGCAGCATCGCAGTGCCCTCAAAGCGGGTGCCCTGGTTGAGCGTCACCACCTGTGAGCCATCTTTACGCTGCGAGAGTTCGCCGGAGTCAGCGACGACCACAGAAGGACGCGCGTTGCCTTTCGGGCGCAGCTGCGCCAGGAACACGTCTTTGAATTTGCTGCCGTCCACGCTTTCAATGAACAGCACCGCGTTACCGTCGGTCGCCTGCTGGAACTGGCCCTGCGCGAGCGCCGCCATGCCGGGGTTGGCTTTCGCCTCCGCGAGCACTTCGTCCTGATGGCGCGACGACCAGGGGCCTGCCCACATCACATTCACCGCAGCGACAATGCCGGTCATCAGCGCGAGAACCATCGCGGCTTTCACCAGCACCGCTTTACTCAGCCCGCAGGCGTGCATGACGGTGATTTCACTTTCGGTATAGAGCCTGCCAAGCGTCATCAGTAGCGCGAGGAACAGGCTTAACGGCAGGATGAGCTGCGCCATTTCGGGCACGCCCAGGCCAAGGAGCGCGAGCACGAGGTTTGTCGGAATATCGCCGTCCACCGCCGCGCCAAGAATTCTCACCAGCTTCTGGCAGAAGAAGATCAGCAGCAGGATGAACAAAATAGCCAGTTGGCTTTTGAGCGTCTCCCGAACCAGATATCTTATGATTATCACATTAAATACGCCTGTGAATACGAGTCTTTTTGCAGGAAAATCGCTTGTTTCATGGCTTAAACGTCATTTATTCTCTTGAGTCGTCGAAAAGATCGCTAAGATTACATATCTTAACGGCTTCGCGCTTCAAGCGTTGCCGACGAGCCGAAACCAAAACAACATTCGTTAAGATTAACACGAAGTCATCGCAACAGCGGAGCAAGAGTTACGAAGTGGTCAATTCTATCTGTAGCCGCCGCCGTTGTCTTTAAGATTCAGGAGCGTAGTGCATGGAGTTCAGTGTAAAAAGCGGGAGCCCGGAAAAACAGCGCAGTGCCTGCATTGTCGTAGGCGTTTTCGAACCGCGCCGTCTCTCTCCCATCGCCGAACAACTCGATAAAATCAGCGACGGCTATATCAGCGCCCTGCTGCGTCGCGGTGAGCTGGAGGGCAAACCGGGCCAGACCTTGTTGCTTCATCACGTTCCGAATGTGTTGTCAGAACGTATCCTTCTGATCGGCTGCGGCAAAGAGCGCGAGCTGGATGAGCGTCAGTATAAGCAGGTGATTCAGAAAACCATCAATACTCTGAATGATACCGGCTCTATGGAAGCGGTCTGCTTCCTGACCGAGCTGCACGTCAAAGGCCGCAACACGTACTGGAAAGTGCGCCAGGCGGTAGAAACGGCGAAAGAGACGCTCTACAGCTTCGATCAACTGAAGACGAACAAGAGCGAGCCGCGTCGTCCGCTGCGCAAAATGGTGTTCAACGTGCCGACCCGCCGTGAACTCACCAGCGGCGAGCGCGCTATCCAGCACGGTCTGGCGATTGCCTCCGGCATTAAAGCCGCTAAAGATCTGGGCAATATGCCGCCGAACATCTGTAACGCCGCGTACCTCGCCTCTCAGGCGCGCCAGCTGGCGGATTCCTTCAGCAAAAACGTCATCACCCGCGTGATTGGCGAGCAGCAGATGAAAGAGCTGGGGATGCACTCGTACCTCGCGGTCGGCGAAGGCTCGCAGAATGAATCGCTGATGTCGGTGATTGAATATAAAGGCAGCAGCGAGCCGGACGCCCGGCCGATTGTACTGGTGGGCAAAGGGCTGACCTTTGACTCCGGCGGCATCTCGATTAAACCGTCCGAAGGGATGGACGAGATGAAATATGACATGTGCGGCGCGGCGGCGGTGTATGGCGTGATGCGCATGGTGGCCGAGCTGAACCTGCCGGTGAACGTCACCGGCATTCTGGCGGGCTGTGAAAACATGCCTGGCGGACGCGCGTATCGTCCGGGCGACGTGCTGACGACGATGTCCGGCCAGACGGTGGAAGTGCTCAACACCGACGCCGAAGGCCGTCTGGTGCTGTGCGACGTACTGACGTATGTTGAGCGCTTCGATCCGGAAGTGGTCATCGACGTGGCGACGCTGACCGGCGCCTGCGTGATTGCGCTGGGCCATCACATTACCGGCCTGATGTCGAACCACAATCCGCTCGCGCATGAGCTTATCGGCGCGTCTGAGCAGGCGGGCGACCGTGCCTGGCGTCTGCCGCTGGCGGACGAGTTCCAGGAGCAGCTGGAGTCGAATTTCGCGGATATGGCGAATATCGGCGGCCGTCCTGGCGGGGCTATTACCGCCGGGTGCTTCCTGTCGCGCTTTACGCGTAAATATAACTGGGCGCACCTGGATATCGCCGGTACCGCCTGGCGCTCCGGCAAGGCGAAGGGCGCCACCGGTCGCCCGGTCGCGTTGCTCTCGCAGTTCCTGTTGAACCGCGCCGGGTTTAACGGCGAAGAGTAAGGCGCTGACAGACGGTGGGTGCGCTTCGCTTACCCACCCTACAGAATATCGTCAGGTATGCTGGCGATAAGGCAAACGGTGGGTGCGCTTCGCTTACCCACCCTACAAAATATCGTCAGGTATGCTGGCGATAAGGCAAACGGTGGGGGCGCTTCGCTTACCCGCCCTACCAAACATTTTATGTACGTGGCGATAGGGCAACATCCCCGTAGGGCGGGTAAGCAAAGCGCCACCCGCCATCTCCCGACAACACACTCGCCCGCCCCCGAATCCGGGTGAAGACAGGCAGCCAACAACGAGGCAACGTGAAAGACCACGGGTATCGCTTATGAAGAACGCAACGTTTTACCTGCTGGACAACGACGACACCGTGGACGGCCTGAACGCCGTCGAACAACTGGTGTGCGACGTTGCCGCAGCGCGCTGGCGCGCAGGGAAACGCATCCTGATTGCCTGCGTCGACGAAGCCCAGGCGACCCGCATCGACGAAGCGCTCTGGAAGCGCGACCCCGACAGCTTCGTGCCGCACAATCTTGCGGGCGAAGGGCCGCGCGGCGGCGCGCCGGTGGAGATCGCCTGGCCGCAAAAACGCGGCAGCAGCCCGCGGGAGCTCCTGATAAGCCTGCTGCCGGAATTCGCAGCTTTTGCCACTGCTTTCTATGAAGTGGTAGACTTCGTACCTTACGACGAATCCCAGAAACAACTGGCGCGCGAACGCTACAAAGCCTATCGCGCCGCCGGTTTCCACTTGACCACGGCCACCTTCACGGCGCCCGGAACGACACAGTAGAAATGGAAAAGACATATAACCCCCAAGATATCGAACAGCCGCTTTACGAGCACTGGGAGCAGCAGGGCTATTTCAAACCCAACGGCGACGAGAGCCAGGAAAGCTTCTGCATCATGATCCCGCCGCCGAACGTCACCGGCAGTTTGCATATGGGTCACGCCTTCCAGCAAACCATCATGGACACCATGATCCGCTACCAGCGCATGCAGGGTAAAAACACCCTGTGGCAGGTCGGCACCGACCATGCCGGTATCGCGACCCAGATGGTCGTCGAGCGCAAAATCGCCGCTGAAGAAGGCAAAACCCGCCACGACTACGGCCGCGACGCCTTTATCGAGAAAATCTGGGAGTGGAAAGCGGAATCCGGCGGCACCATTACGCGCCAGATGCGTCGTCTGGGTAACTCGGTGGACTGGGAGCGCGAGCGCTTCACCATGGATGAAGGCCTCTCCAACGCAGTGAAAGAGGTGTTCGTCCGTCTTTATAAAGAAGATCTGATCTATCGCGGCAAGCGTCTCGTGAACTGGGACCCGAAACTGCGTACCGCCATCTCTGACCTGGAAGTGGAAAACCGCGAGTCGAAAGGCTCCATGTGGCATATCCGCTACCCGCTGGCGGACGGCGCGAAAACCGCCGACGGCAAAGATTACCTGGTGGTCGCCACCACGCGTCCGGAAACCCTGCTGGGCGATACCGGCGTTGCCGTGAACCCGGAAGATCCTCGTTATAAAGATCTGATCGGCAAATATGTCGTGCTGCCGCTGGTTAACCGCCGCATCCCGATCGTCGGCGACGAACACGCCGATATGGAAAAAGGCACCGGCTGCGTGAAGATAACGCCAGCGCACGATTTCAACGACTACGACGTGGGTCGTCGTCATCAGCTGCCGATGATCAACATCCTGACTTTCGACGGCGATATCCGTGAAAGCGCGGAAGTCTACGACACCAAAGGCAACGAATCCGACGTTTACTCAAACGAGATCCCGGCGCAGTTCCAGAAAATGGAGCGCTTCGCGGCGCGTAAAGCGATCGTGGCGGCGGTGGATGAACTCGGCCTGCTCGAAGAGATCAAACCGCACGATCTGACCGTGCCTTACGGCGACCGCGGCGGCGTGGTTATCGAACCGATGCTGACCGACCAGTGGTACGTGCGTGCCGACGTGCTGGCGAAACCGGCGGTCGAAGCGGTAGAAAACGGCGATATCCAGTTCGTGCCGAAGCAGTACGAAAACATGTACTTCTCCTGGATGCGCGATATTCAGGACTGGTGTATCTCCCGTCAGCTCTGGTGGGGCCACCGTATCCCGGCCTGGTATGACAACGAAGGCAACGTCTATGTAGGCCGCAGCGAAGAGGAAGTGCGTCAGGAAAATAACCTGTCCGCGGACGTCGCGCTGCGCCAGGACGACGACGTGCTGGATACCTGGTTCTCCTCCGCGCTCTGGACGTTCTCGACCCTCGGCTGGCCGGAAAACACCGACGCGCTGCGTCAGTTCCACCCGACCAGCGTCATGGTCTCCGGCTTTGACATCATCTTCTTCTGGATTGCCCGCATGATCATGATGACCATGCACTTCATCAAAGATGAAAACGGCAAGCCGCAGGTGCCGTTTAAGACCGTCTATATGACCGGCCTTATCCGCGACGACGAAGGCCAGAAGATGTCCAAATCCAAGGGCAACGTGATTGACCCGCTGGATATGGTTGACGGCATCACCCTGGACGCGCTGCTGGAGAAACGCACCGGCAACATGATGCAGCCGCAGCTGGCGGAGAAAATCCGCAAGCGCACCGAGAAGCAGTTCCCGGACGGCATCGAGCCGCATGGCACCGACGCCCTGCGCTTCACCCTGGCGGCGCTGGCCTCTACCGGCCGCGACATCAACTGGGACATGAAGCGCCTGGAAGGCTATCGCAACTTCTGCAACAAGCTGTGGAACGCCAGCCGTTTCGTGCTGATGAACACCGAAGATCAGGATTGCGGCTTCAACGGCGGCGAGAAAGTGCTGTCGCTGGCGGACCGCTGGATCCTGGCGGAATTCAACCAGACGGTGAAAGCGTACCGCGAGGCGCTGGATAACTTCCGCTTCGATATCGCGGCGGGCATTCTGTACGAGTTCACCTGGAACCAGTTCTGCGACTGGTATCTGGAGCTGACCAAGCCGGTCATGAACGGCGGTTCGGAAGCTGAGCTGCGCGGCACCCGCAACACGCTGGTGACCGTGCTGGAAGGTCTGCTGCGTCTGGCGCACCCGATCATTCCGTTTATCACGGAAACCATCTGGCAGCGCGTGAAAGTGATTGCCGGTATCGACGCCGACACCATTATGCTCCAGCCGTTCCCGGCGTTTGACGCGTCCCGCGTGGACGACGCGGCGCTGGCGGATACCGAATGGCTGAAGCAGGCTATCATCGCCGTGCGTAATATTCGCGCCGAGATGAACATCGCGCCGGGCAAACCGCTTGAGTTGCTGCTGCGTGGTTGCAGCCAGGACGCGCAGCGTCGTGTTAACGACAACCGCGGCTTCCTGCAGACGCTGGCGCGCCTTGAAAGCATTACGGTGCTGCCTGCCGATGACAAAGGCCCGGTGTCAGTGACCAAAATCATCGACGGCGCCGAGCTGCTAATCCCGATGGCGGGGCTGATTGATAAAGACGCCGAGCTGGCGCGCCTGGCGAAAGAAGTGGCCAAAATCGAAGGCGAGATCGGCCGCATCGAAAGCAAACTCGGCAACGAAGGCTTTGTGGCCCGCGCGCCGGAAGCGGTTATCGCGAAAGAGCGCGAAAAACTGGCGGGCTATCACGAGGCGAAAGCCAAACTGATAGAACAACAGGGCGTCATTAGCGCGCTGTAAGTCATGTTGAATAAAAAGCCGGGGCGACCCGGCTTTTTTTATGTCTGTATTTTGCAAAAAAACGGCGCTCATCTGAGCGCCGTTATGCTTTTACCAGGCCGTAGCCCGGAGCTTATTTTCAGAGTGCGAAAGGCAGAATGGAGAAACCGCGGCCCAGCACGCTTGCCGGATCGTTACGCGGCTGCTCGTCGTGATCGACCAGCGCCAGGTTATCCAGTTCGCCGTCAACATGGGTGTTTTCCAGCAGGTAACGGGTCAGACGCACTTTTGCCCACGGCCACGCCAGACCAAAGGTGATACCGCAGACCATGAAGTTACTCAGGATCAGCCAGACGAACGTACCGACACTCACGGTGGAGCGGAAGGTAATACCGCCTTCCAGCGACATCTGCTGATAAGCGTAGTTACGCAGTTTCACAAACGCGAAACTAAAGCAGACCAGGATGCCGACAAGATAAACCATATAAGCCATTACTATGGTGGAGATCATGGACAAGCCAGCGCTCAGCATCGCTTCTTCGCTTGCCGCACCGTACAGGCTTTGCTGCAAAATCTGGGTCATCATCGGGACTACCATCACCATCACGATAACGATAAACGGCACAAACAGCAGCATCGCCTTCAGATAGATGAAGGTACAGGCTTTTATATTCAGGTTAATCGCAAAACGGTGTTTGCCATATTGCAGGTTATTGACCAGCAGGCCATACCACTGCGCGGCGTAAATACCCTGCATCAGCGCGGTACCGCCAAGGCTCACCACGATCGCCAGCACGATAGCCACAATAATGCCGGTGATGCTGCCGCTGGTGCCAGCAAGGGTCATGACGAGAGAAAGCACGATAAACACCAGAATCGCAATCAGCAGCGGGCAGCCGAGCATCACCCACCAGGCGCGCAGGGGGCTGGCTTTAAAGCTAAAACGCAGACCGTTAAGCTTCGTCATCAGCAGCTGATAGCGCAGGCCCTGCATAATGAGGAACGGCGCAAACGCGATAAACAGCAGCACCATGCAGACGGTTAAAAAGGTATTTTCAAAGACGATATTAATCAAAAATACGACGTAGAGAAGCGCAAGGCAGATCCAGCCGACAAAAATCGCGCCGCCCGTGGCATGGTAAGAAAAACGGGCACCTGCCAGTTCAGTATTTTCATAAAAATAACGGCGCGCGCGCACCATCGCCCAGGGCAAAAACAGCCCGGCAGTGAACACCGTTAACAGTATGTTGACCAGCCAGACGGGGAAATAACCGCCGCCGCTGCCCTGAAACGAGAATGCGTGTGTCTTATTCCCTGCCAGGAATTTATTATCGTCTGACATAACAATCCTTATTCTATAAAAAAGAAAAAAGCGCCGTTATAACCGTTAATATTTTAGGGTTAATCCAGTGCGTACTTTAGTGTAATAAAGCCCGGAGAAGAATAATAGCAGCCAATATTCCTGGGCTTGCGTCACTCTTCTTGTAGTGGTATTAAGCACAACACTATGTTGAACAGATGACATCAGAGCAAATGATGAATGTTGAGGCGCCAGTAGACATTATTATGCGCCGGATGACGGCGGCGGATAACGCTGCTGTCGCCCGGGTGATCCGCCAGGTTTCCGCAGAATGCGGGCTGACCGCGGATAAGGGCTACACCGTCGCGGATCCGAATCTCGACGTGCTTTATACGCAATACAGCAAGCCAGGCTATGCGTACTGGGTGATTGAACTGGACGGCGAAGTGGTAGGCGGCGGCGGTATCGCTCCGCTGGTCGGTAGCGAAACGGACATCTGCGAGCTGCAAAAAATGTATTTTCTGCCCGTGGCGCGCGGCAGGGGGCTTGCGAAAAAGCTGGCGTTACAGGCCATGGATTTCGCTCGCGCGCAGGGCTATCGCCGCTGCTATCTCGAAACCACCGCCTTTTTAAAAGAGGCGATTGCGCTGTATGAACGCTTAGGCTTTGCGCATATTTCCGAGCCGCTCGGCGCGACGGGTCATGTGGATTGCGAAGTACGGATGTTAAAAACGCTCTGAACGCGTGAAACCGCGAAATAAAAAAGCCGGGCTAACCCGGCTTTTTTATTATTGTTGCATAGAGACGCGAATAGCCGGCCCGGCTTTTTCCGGCGGTAGCGCCAGCACGTTATGCCAGAGCTCCTGCACCATATTGCAGACCTGCTTTTCCTGTCCGACGCCTTTTTGCGGATCGGTAAAGACCTCAATCGTGTCGCCATATTTCGCCGCCAGCGCCTGACCAATCGGGGCCAGCGACTCTTCCGCCAGTTTCTGCTCTTCCGGCGTCACCTTATGCGTATTCGGGCCGTAGCTTGCCGACAGCAGCTTCATCTCGACATCCATACGCTCCGCGATGACCTCTTTCGATAACATCTGGATCGGGTTTACGCCGCCTTTCACCTGCGGCATCAGGAAGCGGAAACAGGCGTCATCGCTGTGCTGCTGCATCTCACGGGTCTGTTTCATATTGACGCGCATATACGCCACCACGTCATCATCCGGCGCGAACTGAATGCGTTGCATCTCAAGCTCAGCCATATTGGCCTGCATCGTGTCGATAATATCCTGCTGCGTTTTGCCCTGTTTCGCCATATCCAGCGCCTGACCACGCATGCGCGCATAGAAAGCCGGATCGTTTTCTTTAATCAGCTTATACAGCGGCATGCTGTTAAACGCCTCGTCAAAGCCCTGCTCCGGCGAAGTCTGACCGCTTTTCAGCCAGGCGATATCCGCGATATTCCACAGCACGATGCCGACGACAAAAATCGCGACGGCAGCGAGTTTATTCACTTTGCCCTTTTTATAGAGCGTTGATGCCACCACGGCGAGCACGACGCCCACCAGCGCGGAGAGCATGACATGATTCCAGTTCATCCTTTATCCCTTCGGTATTGATAGTTTTTATAACGCCCAACGCTTTACGCGTGCGCCGGTACGCCGCTGTGGAAACGGAATTCTGCATCAGGCTGATTAATCAGCCGCGCTTCCGCCTCGCCCAGCGCCTGCACCCGCGGCGCGATGTCGTCCGGCGAAATCTGCTGCGCCAGCGTGAGGTAATCTTGATAGTGACGCGCTTCCGAGCGCAGCAGCGACAGGTAAAACTTCTGCAAGTCGTCGTCCAGATACGGCGCCAGCGCCGCGAAACGCTCGCACGAACGGGCTTCGATATACGCCCCGCAAATCAGCTTGTCGATCAGCGTCGCAGGCTCATACGTGCGCATTTCGCGCCGCATCCCGCGCGCATAGCGGCTGGCGGTGATTTTGACATACGGGATGTTACGCGCCTGCATCACTTCGCGCACCTGCCAGAAGTGGTGTAATTCTTCTTTGATGAGCAGCACCATGCTGTCGATGAGCGCCTGGCCCCACGGATCGTCGGTATGCGGCATCACGCTTTTACCGATGCGCTTATGCAGCGCCAGAAAATCGGGCTCCGGGCCTTCACGATAGGTGAAATCTTCATAGGGCTGTAGCCAGCCGAGCAGTTCGTCAGAGCCGCTTTTATCCGCGACATAGCGGCGAATGAGCAGCATCGCGGTTTGCGCGGCTTTCAGCTCGCAGATCATGTGGTCGGTCAGCAGCAGCGGTAAGTTTTCCGGCGCTCTGGCTTCATCTATCCAGGCTTGCGGGGTGGCGCAGTGAAGGAAATTTTTAACGGGGAGGAGGAGTGCGTCGTAATTCATGCGGGGTTCCTGAAATGCGGCAGCATCGCGCTGCCGCAAAGTGCGACTTAGTGACGAACGCCGTCGTCGTCTTCATCCATGCCGTCGTCGTCTTCGTCTTCGTCTTCACCGTCCGGGTCTTCAAAGTAAGTGCCCCAGCCGTCATATTCGACGTTAAACTTCTCCGCCATGTTCATCAGCTGTTCGACCTGAGCGTCGATAAGCTCGGCGTTCAGCGCGCACTCGCTCAGCGCGTCACAGCAGATGACGGTTTCACCGCCCTCTTCCAGCTCCAGCTCTTCCGGGTCTGTCACTTCGTAGCCAAGCTTGAACACTTCTACCGCCAGTTTCTCCAGCGTGTCGAAATCGTCTGCCGAAAAGTGGTGTTCAATAGTGTACAGCGCTTCAGGATCGCTACCATCTTCAAGCAGCTCTTCAATAATCAGACGCGTCTCTTCGCGCTGCTCTTCCAGTAATTCCGGGTTTGCCATGGCTCGTTCCTCAGTGTGTGGCAGATACCTTCTATTTTCACACACCCGCGGGAATGCCTCCACCTTTCACCGCAAAGTTTTAACACCGGGGGTTGCAAATGAATATTCATACATATATGTTGAATATTAATTCAATAAGTGGCGTCAGCCAGCGAGGGGATCATGTCTGCGTTGTACCAGAAATCGTTTTTAAAACTGCTCGATTTTACGCCCGCTCAAATCCGCATGTTGCTGGAGCTTTCGGCGAAGCTTAAAAAAGATAAGAAAAACGGCGTTGAAGTTCAAAAGCTTACCGGAAAAAATATTGCGCTCATCTTCGAAAAAGACTCAACCCGCACACGATGCTCTTTCGAAGTTGCCGCATATGACCAGGGCGCGCGCGTCACTTATCTCGGGCCAAGCGGCAGTCAGATTGGGCATAAAGAATCAATTAAAGATACCGCCCGCGTGCTGGGCCGCATGTATGACGGCATTCAGTATCGCGGTTTTGGCCAGGAGATCGTCGAAACACTGGCGCAGTTCGCCGGTGTGCCGGTGTGGAACGGCCTGACCGATGAGTTTCACCCGACGCAATTACTGGCGGATCTGCTCACCATGCAGGAGCATCTGCCGGGCAAAGCGTTTAACGAGATGACGCTGGTGTACGCGGGCGATGCGCGCAATAACATGGGCAACTCAATGTTAGAAGCCGCCGCGCTGATGGGGCTGGATTTACGGCTTGTTGCCCCTGAGAGCTGCTGGCCCGCCGCAAAACTCGTGACCGAATGCCAGGCGCTGGCCAAAGAGACCGGCGGGCGGATCACGCTGACCGAAGATATCGCCGCGGGCGTGAAGGGCGCGGATTTCATTTATACCGATGTCTGGGTGTCGATGGGCGAAGCCAAAGAGAAATGGGCGGAACGTATCGCGCTGCTGCGGCCGTATCAGGTTAACAGCCAGATGCTGGCGCAGACCGGCAACCCGAACGTGAAATTTCTGCACTGCCTGCCGGCGTTTCACGACGACCAGACCACGCTCGGCAAGCAGATGGCGCAGGAGTATGGCCTGAAAGGCGGCATGGAAGTGACCGACGAGGTGTTTGAGTCGGCCCACAGTATCGTGTTCGATCAGGCGGAAAACCGGATGCATACGATCAAAGCGGTGATGGTGGCGACGCTCTCAGAGTAAGCTCGCGGGGCGGGTAGTGGATTGATGGTCGATTGGTGGGTGCGCTTCGCTTACCCACCCTACGAAACGACAGCACAACGCTCGCCGTAGGGCGGGTAAGCATCGCGCACCCGCCTTGCCGGATGGTCTACGAAACGACAGCACAACGCTCACCGTAGGGCGGGTAAGCATCGCGCACCCGCCTTGTCGGATGGTCGGTTGGTGTGCACGCTTCGCTTACCCACCCTACGAAACGACAGCACAACGCTCACCGTAGGGCGGGTAAGCATCGCGCACCCGCCTTGTCGGATGGACTACGAAACGACAGCACAACGCTCGCCGTAGGGCGGGTAAGCATCGCGCACCCGCCTTGTCGGATGGTCGGTTGGTCTGCACGCTTCGCTTACCCACCCTACCCCATCTACAAGCCACTCACGCCATCAACATCTTCACGACCACTTTACGCACCGGGGCCGGGTCGCCCACCGCGCACAGGGGTTTATGCACCTCGCCTGGCCAGAAAATCACGAAATCGCCCTCTTCCAGCACCACGGTTTTCTCCTGTGCGCCTTCAGGCAGGAACGCGATATCTTTATCCGCCAGCCAGTCGGTGTCGGGCGCGCCCGGCGGCAACGTGCTGAAGGTCATCCCTTCGCGGCCCGACAGCACAATCTGAATGTCCAGATAACGCGCGTGATATTCGGCGCGGCGTTCCGCCAGCGGCTCCGTCGTATCTTCTGAGAGCAGGAAAAAAAGGCGATCGCCATCCAGATCGTACTTACCCGGCGCGGTCTGCGCCGTCACCTGCTGCTTCACCTGCTCAATCGCCTTGCGAAACGGCGCGGGCAGCCATTCGCCCAACGCGTGAATATTACCGATAATCATGCCATCTCCTTATATAAAACAGCGTTTCATTTTGTTGTGTTATACGAGTAATTACGCCGGTGCGCCACTGGTTTATGGGTAAAAGCTGTTCTGGCGCATGGTTATCGAACGAAGCGTTACCGGCTTGTTAATACCCGTCAGGCGTTTATGCATCTTTTATGCATAACCCTGGCGAATACCACTTACAGCTTCGCTGTATCTATCTGTTTTATCAGTTTTTATCTGAAAAAAGACAGGGGAATCACGTTTTACTTACCTCACAAACACGCACGGTTACGTCATAGTTATTTGCTTTATTTTCAGCAATTCAAAATAATCGCGCACCATAAATGCATAATAATATTTAGGACCAAATAAAAACATTTAATATCAATGAGTTGATTATTTGTCTATTTGTTGTCCAAAAACAGATTTTTAACAACGCTGCATAAGCGCCGTGTTTTCTGCGTAGCGATTCATAACCCCCGACAAATTAATTAAACTTTCCATGAAATAAATCATCATTATGGCGGAATAGTAAAATCCCCGCGTCGCCCGTGATATTCATCACACAATAAACCCTGCACTCCATTACTATTAATTTCGAATTCAATCTGCACGGTAACTCGTTATGCGAATATCTTTCGCATAATGCCGCCGTTTTTATTCTGAAAATTAGCCAAGGAATAAATATGGAAAAGCATTACGTGGGATCGGAAATTGGACAACTACGCAGCGTTATGCTGCACCGCCCTAATTTAAGTCTGAAAAGACTGACGCCGTCTAATTGCCAGGAATTACTTTTCGATGATGTATTATCCGTGGAGCGCGCGGGTGAAGAGCACGATATTTTCGCCCGCACGCTGCGCGACCAGGGCGTTGAAGTCTTATTGCTGACGGATCTCCTGACGCGCACGCTGGATATCCCGGCCGCCAAAGACTGGCTGCTGGAGACACAGGTGTCTGAATACCGCCTCGGCCCCTCTTTTGCCTCGGATGTCCGCGGCTGGCTTGCCGATCTGCCGCACCGTGAGCTGGCGCGGCGTTTAAGCGGCGGCCTGACCTTTAGCGAAATCCCGGCCTCCATTCATAATATGGTCGTGGACACGCACGGCGCCAATGACTTTATTATGGAGCCGCTACCCAACCATTTATTTACCCGCGATACGTCCTGCTGGATATATAACGGCGTGTCGATTAACCCGATGGCGAAACAGGCCCGCCAGCGCGAAACGAATAACCTTCGCGCGATTTATCGCTGGCATCCGGCCTTCGCCGATGGCGAGTTTATTAAATATTTCGGCGATCAGAATATTAATTATGACCACGCGACGCTCGAAGGCGGCGATGTATTAGTGATTGGCCGCGGCGCGGTATTAATCGGCATGTCTGAGCGCACCACGCCGCAGGGTGTGGAATTCCTCGCGAGCGCCCTGTTTAAACACCAGCAGGCGACGCGCGTTATTGCCGTTGAATTGCCGAAACACCGCTCCTGTATGCACCTCGATACCGTAATGACGCATATCGATATCGACACTTTCTCCGTTTATCCGGAAGTCGTACGCCCTGATGTGAAGTGCTGGACCTTAACGCCGGACGGGCGCGGCGGCATCGCACGTACCGAAGAAAAAACGCTGGTATACGCCCTGGAGCAGGCGCTCGGCATCGACCAGATACGGCTCATCACCACCGGCGGCGATGCGTTTGAAGCCGAGCGCGAGCAGTGGAACGACGCCAACAACGTGCTGACCGTGCGCCCAGGCGTAGTAATCGGCTATGAGCGCAACACCTGGACCAACGAGAAATATGACAAGGCCGGCATCACCGTGCTGCCGATTCCTGGCGACGAGCTGGGCCGCGGACGCGGCGGCGCGCGCTGCATGAGCTGCCCGCTGGAACGCGACGGCATTTAAGGAGAACCCCATGGAAATGAAACCCACCCTGGTCGTGGCCCTTGGCGGCAACGCGCTGCTGAAACGCGGCGAACCGCTGGAGGCCGATATTCAGCGTCATAACGTCGAACTGGCGGCCCACACCATTGCTCAGCTCACCCGCCAGTGGCGCGTGGTGCTGGTGCACGGCAATGGCCCGCAGGTCGGGCTGCTGGCGCTGCAAAACAGCGCCTATCTGAACGTCACGCCTTATCCGCTCGACATTCTGGGCGCCGAAAGCCAGGGGATGATTGGTTACCTGTTACAGCAGTCGCTGAAAAACCAGCTGCCGGATCGCGAAGTCAGCGTGCTGCTGACGCAGGTGGCGGTGGATGACGCCGACCCGGCGTTTAAGAACCCGACCAAATACATCGGCCCGGTATATGACAAAGCCCAGGCGGACCAGCTCGCCGCGGAGAAAGGCTGGACGATGAAAGCCGACGGGCCTTATTTCCGCCGCGTGGTGCCTTCGCCTCAGCCGCAGCGGATTGTCGAGAGCGACGCCATCAAAGCGCTTATCGAGCGCGACCATCTGGTGATTTGCAACGGCGGCGGCGGCGTGCCGGTGGTGGATAAAGCCGACGGTTACCACGGCATCGAGGCGGTTATCGATAAAGATCTCTCGGCCGCGCTGCTGGCGCGCCAGCTGCACGCCGACGCGCTGCTGATCCTGACGGACGCCGATGCGGTGTATGTCGACTGGGGTAAGCCGACCCAGCGCCCCATGACCCACGTAACGCCCTCGCAGCTGGCGGAGCTGCACTTCGATGCAGGCTCCATGGGGCCGAAAGTGGCCGCATGCTGCGCCTTCGTTGAGCAGTGCGGCGGCATCGCAGGGATCGGCGCGCTGGGTGACGGCCCGGCCATCCTCGCGGGCGATAAAGGCACGTTGATTCGCCAGTAAGTTTTCTCACCGCTTTTACGCAAAAAGGATTTAACCATGACTATCAACCTGAAAAACCGCAACTTCCTGAAACTCCTCGACTACACCCCGGCGGAGATCCAGTACCTCATCGATCTGGCCATGCAGCTGAAAGCCGATAAAAAAGCCGGGCGCGAGAAGAAAACGCTGGTGGGCAAAAACATCGCGCTGATTTTCGAAAAAACCTCCACCCGCACCCGCTGCGCGTTTGAAGTCGGCGCATTTGACCAGGGCGCGCAGGTGACATACCTCGGGCCGAGCGGCTCGCAGATTGGTCATAAAGAGTCAATGAAAGATACCGCCCGCGTGCTGGGGCGCATGTATGACGGCATCGAATATCGCGGCTACGGCCAGGAGATCGTTGAGGAGCTTGGCAAATTCGCGGGCGTGCCGGTATGGAACGGGCTGACCAACGAATTTCATCCGACGCAAATCCTGGCCGACCTGATGACCATGCTGGAGCACTCGCCAGGCAAAACGCTTCCGCAGATCCGCTTTGCGTATCTTGGCGACGCGCGCAACAACATGGGCAACTCGCTGATGGTAGGCGCGGCGAAAATGGGCATGGAGATCCGCCTGGTGGCGCCGAAAGCCTTCTGGCCGGAAGAGGCGCTGGTCGAACAATGCCGCGCACTCGCCGCTGAGACCGGCGCGCGCATCATTCTTACGGAACATGTGGACGAAGGCGTGGACGGCGTGGATTTCCTCTACACCGACGTCTGGGTATCGATGGGCGAGCCGAAAGAAGCCTGGGCCGAGCGCGTCGCGCTGATGAAACCCTACCAGATCAATCAGGCGGTGGTGAAAGCGACCGGCAATCCGCACGTCAAATTTATGCACTGCCTGCCGGCGTTTCATAACGAGCACACCACCGTCGGCCGCGAAATCGAAGTCGCTTATGGCCTGAAAGGGCTGGAAGTGACAGATGACGTGTTCGAGTCCCCCTGCTCCATTGTGTTTGATGAGGCGGAGAACCGTATGCACACCATCAAAGCCGTGATGGTGGCGACGCTTGGCGAATAATCTTTGCGGGCGCGCCGCCGGTGCGCCCGCCGCTTCGGAGATACCCTCATGCACAGGTTCAAATTTCCTTCCGCTTATACGATTTTGTTTGTGCTTATCGCGCTGGTGGCGGCGCTCACCTGGGTAGTGCCTGCCGGGAAATACCAGATGGCGATGAACGATACGCTCGGCAAAGAGGTGCCGGTCGCGGGCACTTACGCCCCCGTCGAGGCGCATCCGCAGGGCATTACCGCCATTCTGCTGGCCCCGGTGGATGGCCTTTACAACCACGTGACCTATACCGCAGGGGCCATCGACGTGGCGCTGTTTGTGCTGATCATCGGCGGCTTTCTGGGCGTGGTGAATAAAACCGGGGCCATCGACGCCGGGATCGAGCGCGTGACGGAGCGGTTGCACGGCAAAGAAGAGTGGATGATCCCGATACTGATGGCGCTGTTCGCCGCGGGCGGCACCATCTACGGCATGGCGGAAGAGTCGCTGCCGTTTTATACCCTGCTGGTGCCGGTCATGATGGCCGCGCGCTTCGACCCGCTGGTCGCCGCCGCTACGGTGCTGTTGGGCGCGGGCATCGGCACGCTCGGCTCCACCATTAACCCCTTCGCAACGGTGATTGCCGCCAACGCCGCCGGTATTCCGTTCACCAGCGGCATCTGGCTGCGCGTGGCGCTGTTGGTTATCGGCTGGGTTATCTGCGTGCTGTGGGTGATGCGTTACGCCCGTCGCGTGCGTCGGGACCCGTCACTCTCCGTGGTGGCGGACCAGTGGGAAGCCAACCGCGCGCACTTTCTCGGCAACCGCTCTGCCGACATGCTCCCCTTTACCATGACGCGCAAAATCATCCTGATCATTTTCGCCGCCTCGTTTGCGGTGATGATTTACGGCGTGGCGGTGCGCGGCTGGTGGATGGGTGAGATTTCCGGCGTGTTCCTCGCCGCTGCGATTATCACCGGCGTGGTGGCGCGCATGAGCGAAGAAGCGTTCACCAGCACCTTTATAGACGGCGCGCGGGATCTGCTCGGCGTGGCGCTCATTATCGGTATCGCGCGCGGTATTGTGGTGGTGATGGATAACGGCATGATCACCCACACGATTCTGCACAGCGCGGAAAACCTGGTGTCGGGGCTTTCCACCACGGTGTTTATCAACGTGACGTACTGGATTGAAGTGGTGCTCTCGTTCCTGGTGCCGTCGTCATCCGGTCTTGCCGTGCTGACCATGCCTATCATGGCGCCGCTCGCGGATTTCGCCCATGTAGGGCGCGATCTGGTGGTCACCGCCTATCAGTCCGCCTCCGGGATCGTGAATCTGATTACGCCCACCTCTGCCGTGGTGATGGGCGGTCTGGCTATCGCTCGCGTGCCTTATGTGCGTTATCTGAAATGGGTTGCGCCGCTCATACTGATCCTGACGGTGCTGAACATGGCCGCCCTCAGTCTTGGCGCGCTGTTTTAGCCTGACATGGCGTTGCGGCGCGGTCAGCCAGGGCGTTGCGCCGCATAAAATGCCAATCATTTCAGCAAAAGCCCGTAAATTGTCAGGTTATTGCGTTTTCCCCCTGGACGCGGGCCGGGAAAACCATATCGTTTTTCTTCAACTTTCATCAACGTAAGGAGTGACTGTCCATGAAGGATTACGGTGATTATTCCGGAAAAGAGCAGGAGCAAATGGCGGTATGCCAGCGGCTCATCAGCAACAAAACCTACTGCTCTCAGGAGGAGATCCGGCGCGATATGCAGCGCCAGGGGTTCGACAATATCAGCCAGTCCTCCGTCTCACGCCTGCTGAAACTGCTCGGCGTGATTAAAATCCGCAACGCCAAAGGACAAAAAATTTATTCCCTGAATCCGCTATTACAGCCCGCGCCGGACGCCGCACGCTCGATCGCGGAAATGGTGGTGAGCGTTGAACATAACAGCGAATTTATCCTTGTTCATACGGTGGCGGGCTATGGCCGCGCGGTGGCGAAAGTGCTGGATTATCACGCTTTGCCGGAGGTATTAGGCGTAGTGGCGGGCAGCAGTATTGTCTGGATAGCACCGCGTGATGTGAAGCGCACCGCGCTGGTTCACAAACGTATTAATTATTTACTTTTAATGCATTAATATTCACAGCAATCGATTCCTGAGCGCAAAGTGTGCATTTCCTGCTTGTCAGCTAAACGCACATGCGTATAATGCCGGGCAATTTGCCGGAGGGAAGCATGGTCCAGTGTGTTCGACAATTTGTCTTACCGCGTCGTCAGAAAGCTGACGGCCAGGCCGTTGCTCTTTCCGTTCCCGAATTGCTGTTAAAAGCCCCTCAATGAGGGGCTTTTTTTTGTCCAGCGTTTGTCCGCCGGCCTAAAGAGGAGACAAAAATGGCTAATCCGCTTTATCAAAAACATATTATTTCCATCAACGATCTCAGCCGCGCCGAGCTTGAGCTGGTGCTGGAGACGGCGGCGAAGCTGAAAGCGAACCCGCAGCCGGAGCTTCTGAAGCACAAAGTGATCGCCAGCTGCTTCTTCGAAGCTTCGACCCGCACCCGCCTGTCGTTTGAAACCTCCATGCACCGTCTGGGCGCGGCGGTGGTCGGCTTCTCCGACAGCAGCAACACCTCCCTTGGCAAAAAAGGTGAAACGCTGGCGGACACCATTTCAGTCATCAGCACCTATGTGGACGCCATCGTGATGCGCCACCCGCAGGAGGGCGCGGCGCGTCTGGCGACCGAGTTTTCCGGCGGCGTGCCGGTGCTGAACGCGGGCGACGGGGCCAACCAGCACCCGACCCAGACGCTGCTGGATCTCTTTACCATCCAGGAGACGCAGGGACGCCTTGAGAACCTCACCATCGCAATGGTGGGCGACCTGAAATATGGCCGCACGGTGCATTCGCTCGCGCAGGCGCTGGCGAAGTTCAACGGCAACCGCTTCTGCTTTATCGCCCCGGACGCGCTGGCGATGCCGCAATACATTCTCGATATGCTCGATGAAAAAGGCATTCCGTGGAGCCTGCACAGCGCCATCGACGACGTGGTCCAGGAAGTGGATATTCTCTACATGACCCGCGTGCAGAAAGAGCGTCTCGACCCGTCGGAATACGCCAACGTGAAGGCCCAGTTTGTGCTGCGCGCCGCCGATCTTCAGGGCGCGCGCGACAACATGAAAGTGCTGCACCCGCTGCCGCGCATTGATGAAATCACTACCGACGTGGATAAAACGCCCCACGCCTGGTATTTCCAGCAGGCGGGCAACGGCATTTTCGCCCGTCAGGCGCTGCTGGCGCTGGTACTGAATCGCGATTTAGCTCTGTAAGGAGAAGCCCATGACCCATGACAATAAACTTCAGGTAGAAGCCATTCGCCGCGGCACGGTGATTGACCATATTCCGGCGCAGGTCGGCTTCAAGCTGCTTTCCCTGTTTAAGCTTACCGAAACGGATCAGCGCATCACCATCGGCCTTAACCTGCCCTCCGGCGAAATGGGCCGCAAAGATTTAATCAAGATTGAAAATACCTTCCTGACGGACGAGCAGGTCAATCAGCTCGCGCTCTACGCGCCGCAGGCGACAGTAAACCGCATCGACGATTATGAAGTGGTGGGCAAGAGCAAACCGAGCCTGCCGGATCGTATCGATAATGTGCTGGTCTGCCCGAACGGCAACTGCATCAGCCGTACCGAGCCGGTCGCCTCCAGTTTTGCCGTGAAAACGCGCGGCGACGCGGTGCAGCTGAAGTGCAAATATTGTGAGAAAGAGTTCGCGCGTCACGTCGTGCTGGCGGATTAATTGTGGCTGGCAATGGCCTTGCGGCTCCCTATAATGAGCGGGAGCCTTACCGCTGTTAACTTCAGGAGAAATTATGTCCCGCACTATCGCCACGGAAAACGCCCCTGCCGCTATCGGTCCTTACGTTCAGGCCGTCGATCTGGGCAACATGGTTATCACCTCCGGTCAGATCCCGGTTGACCCGAAATCCGGCAGCGTGCCGGACGACATCGCCGCCCAGGCGCGTCAGTCGCTGGATAACGTGAAAGCGATTATCGAAGCCGCTGGCCTGAAAGTCGGGGATATCGTGAAAACCACGGTATTCGTCAAAGATCTGAACGACTTCGCCACCGTTAACGCCACTTATGAAGCGTTTTTCACCGAGCATAACGCGACTTTCCCGGCGCGCTCCTGCGTCGAAGTGGCGCGTCTGCCGAAAGATGTGAAAATCGAAATCGAAGCGATCGCCGTCCGTCGCTAAGCGCGGCCCTGGCATAAAGAAAAAGCACCGCGAGCGGTGCTTTTTTTATGGGCTCAGCGCGCCGTTTTCTTCGTTTTCGGCAGGCCCTGGCGCTGGTGGCTTACCGGGGTGTGTTTGGTCAGCGCGGGCTGCGTGTGGCGATACTGCCGTTTCGCCGCGCGCATCTCGTCGATGGTCGCCGCGGGCACTAAGCAGTCGCTGCGCGAGCCAATCAGATGCTTTTTGCCCATCGCCTCCAGCGCCTCGCGAATAACAGGCCAGTTGGCCGGATCGTGATAGCGCAGCAGCGCCTTGTGCAGGCGGCGCTGGCGATCGCCTTTCGGCACCACCACGTCTTCACTTTTGTAGCCGATTTTCCCGAGCGGGTTTTTGCCGGTGTAATACATGGTGGTCGAGTTGGCGAGCGGCGATGGATAGAAGTTCTGCACCTGATCGAGCCGGAAACGGCGCGCTTTCAGCCATAGCGCCAGGTTCACCATATCTTCATCGCGCGTGCCGGGGTGCGCGGAGATAAAGTACGGGATCAGGTACTGCTCTTTGCCCGCCTGTTTTGAATAGGTGTCGAACAGTGCTTTAAAGCGGTCATAGCTGCCCATGCCCGGCTTCATCATTTTTGAGAGCGGCCCCTCTTCGGTATGCTCCGGGGCAATCTTCAGATAACCGCCGACGTGGTGCGTCGCCAGCTCTTTAATATAACGCGGATCTTCCACCGCCAGATCGTACCGCACGCCGGAGGCGATCAGGATCTTCTTGATGCCCTTGAGATCGCGCGCGCGGCGGTAGAGGTTGATCGTCGGCGTGTGATCGGTATCCATATGCGGGCAGATCTCCGGGTAGACGCACGACAGGCGACGGCAGGTCTGCTCGGCGCGCGGCGAGGTGCAGCGCAGCATATACATATTGGCCGTCGGCCCACCGAGATCGGAAATCACGCCGGTAAAGCCCGGTACCGCGTCGCGGATCGCTTCTATCTCATTAATGATCGAATCTTCCGAGCGGCTCTGGATAATGCGTCCTTCATGTTCGGTAATCGAGCAGAACGAACAGCCGCCGAAGCAGCCGCGCATAATGTTCACCGAGAAGCGGATCATCTCCCAGGCCGGAATGCGCTTTTTGCCGTACGCCGGGTGCGGCACGCGCTGGTACGGCAACGCGAACACGCTGTCCATCTCTTCGGTCGAGAGCGGGATCGCAGGCGGGTTGATCCAGATATAACGATCGCCATGCTTTTGCATCAGCGCGCGGGCGCAGCCGGGGTTGGTTTCGTGGTGCAGAATGCGTGAGGCGTGCGCGTAAAGTACTTTGTCGCCCTTCACTTTTTCATACGACGGCAGCAGCACGTAGGTTTTCTCCCACGGCTTCGGGCGCGGCGGCTGAACGGTGACGGTTTTCGCCGCCGGTTTTTCCGGTTTATTGCCGTCAGCGCACGGCAGATCGTCGCCATACGGATGCGGGATCGGATCAATGCGCCCCGGCGTGTCGAGACGCGTGGAATCCACGCCCGTCCAGCCCGGCAGGGCTTCTTTCAGCATGATTGCCGTATTACGCACGTCGCGGATCGTGGCGATAGCTTCCCCCATCGCCAGACGATGCGCCACTTCCACCAGCGGACGCTCGCCGTTGCCGAAAATCAGCATGTCGGCTTTGGCATCCACCAGCACCGAGCGGCGCACGGTGTCAGACCAGTAATCGTAATGCGCGGTGCGGCGCAGGCTCGCCTCAATGCCGCCCAGGATAACCGGCACGTCGCGCCAGGCCTCTTTACAGCGCTGGGTGTAGACCAGCGTCGCGCGATCGGGGCGTTTTCCGGCTTCGTTATCCGGCGTGTAGGCGTCGTCGTGGCGCAGTTTGCGATCCGCCGTGTAGCGGTTGATCATCGAGTCCATATTCCCGGCGGTCACGCCGAAAAACAGGTTCGGTTTGCCAAGGCGCATGAAGTCGTCTTTGCTGCTCCAGTCCGGCTGCGCGATGATCCCGACGCGAAAGCCCTGCGCCTCCAGCATGCGGCCGCAAATAGCCATGCCGAAGCTCGGGTGATCGACGTAGGCGTCGCCGGTGACGAGAATAATATCGCAGCTGTCCCAGCCGAGCTGGTCCATCTCCTCGCGCGACATCGGTAAAAAGGGCGCAGGCCCAAAGCAGGCCGCCCAGTACTGGGGCCAGGAGAACAGATCGCGATCCGGCTGGATCAGGCTCAGGGAACTCATAGTGCTTCCGGAAAAAGGCAAAAGATCGACAAAGGGCGGCGATTATACGTCCGGAAGTGACAAAAAAAGAAGGGTTATTCTGCGGAAAAAAACGCCAGCGCCCTTCTTTGCCGATCTACGCGATTACTTGCTGTGCCAGTACGCCGCGGCGCGCATCAGCTGCGGGTTCAGGCGCCCTTCAAACGGCTCGCTTAAGCGTTTAACGACTTTTCCTTCGCCGGTTATCCAGAGGTAGTAATCGTCCTGCGGCACCGTCAGCGCGGCCAGTTTCTCTTCCACCGCCTGCACGTCATGACCAACCACCCACTGAAGGTTAAAGTCGCCGAGGTGCGCCAGATAGCCTTTCAGCGCGTCATCCGTCACCGTCACGATAGCGTTCACCTGCACCGGTTTCGCCTGCGCGCGGAGCGCCTCAAGACGGCGGCGCAGCGCAGGCATCCCGGACTCATCGCACACGTAGAGCTGCCAGGCGTAATCTTCCGGCACCACTAACGAACCGCGCGGCCCGCCGATGCAGAGCGTATCGCCAGGTTTTGCCGCAACGGCCCAGTCGCTCGCCACGCCAGATTCATGCACGTAAAAATCAAGCGTCAACTCCTGGCGCGCCTCGTCAAACAGCGGCGTGTAGTCGCGTGACGGCGGGCGCACGTCGCCTGCCCAGACGATGCCGTCATCGGTGACGTCAGGCGGCACAAACGGCGCGCCGTCCTGCGGGAAAAAGACTTTGATATGGTCGTCGAAGCCGCGTGAACTGAAGCCCGCCAGCGCGTCGCCGCCAAATACAAGGCGCTGAAAGCCGCTGATGCGCTCGCTTTTCAGCACGGTAATTTCGCGAAAACGCAGCGCGTTACGCACGCGCTGCGGAAATTGAGTTGTCTGATTCATCATCAACCTGCCAACGTAAAGGGTAAATTAGATATATCTAAATAGTCGTAAATGATAATGATTGCCAACAACGCAAATGGCAAGCGATTTTTCGATAGCCTGAACAAAAACCGCACATCGCGCAAAATTGTGAGTTTTATCTTTTTATAAACAATGACCTGTATTTCAAGCGCTGTTAGAAAAGACATTCAACCATAAAAAAGATATAGTTAAGATATATCTGTTTAACCCGGAGTTCCCTTATGCGTTCAGACGACCGCCATGCTTCATCCCCTCGCCGCGAAGGCCGCCATGGGCCAGAAGGTCATCGCCGCCCGCGCTTTTTCGGCAATGGCGAACTGCGTCTCGTCATGCTGGATATCCTGTGCGCTGGCGCGAGCCACGGTTACGAACTTATTAAAGCCATCGAAACGCTGACCGCAGGCCACTACGCGCCGAGCCCAGGCGTGGTCTACCCGACCCTTGACGCGCTGGAGGCGCAGGGGTTTGTCGTGCTGCACGACGAAGAAAACGGTCGGAAGAAAATCGCGATTACCGACGCAGGCCGCGCGTGGCTTCTGGAAAACCGCGAGGCGCTGGATCATATTCAGGCGCGGATGCGGGCGCGCGCCATCGGGCACAAGCTGCGTAAAGATCCGCAGATGAAACGGGCGCTTGATAACATGAAAGCGGTGCTGGATTTAAAAGTGAATCAGGCGGAAATCAGCCCGGAGACGTTAAAGCAGATTATCGGCATCATAGACCGCGCGGCGCTGGAGATCTCCCAGCTCGATTAACGGCAACGGCGGCGGCAGGCCACCGCCGTTGGGTTATCAGGCGCTGAGACGGAACACTTTAATCATCTCTTTCAGGTTGTGCGCCTGGTCATTAAGCGACGAGGCCGCCGCGACCGATTCCTCCACCAGCGCGGAGTTCTGCTGCGTGGTGGTGTCAATCATGCCGATGGCGCTGTTGATCTGCGAGATACCGTCAGTCTGTTCACGGCTCGCCTGAGCGATTTCACGCAGGATCGTGTCCATTTCGCTAACGTTCGCGACCATGCCATGCAGCAGGCCGCTCGCTTTTTCTACCAGCTCCATGCCTTCGCGCGTCTGACCGGTCGAGTCCTCAATCAGCGCGCGGATCTCGCTCGCCGATGAGGCGCTCTTCTGCGCCAGCTGGCGCACTTCGCCTGCGACTACCGCGAAACCGCGGCCATGTTCGCCCGCGCGCGCCGCTTCCACGGCGGCGTTAAGCGCCAGGATATTGGTCTGGAACGCGATGGCGTCAATCAGGTTGATGATGTCTGACATCCGGTCAGACGTGCCGCGAATGACGCGCATTTTGTCCGTCACCTGCTGCATCATCTCGCCGTTGCGCTTCACCACACCGGCGGCGTCGGACGACAGCCGCGTCGCCTCGCTGGTGTTATCGGCGGTGTTTTTCACCGTCGAGGTGATCTGCTCCATCGAGGCGGCCGTCTGCTCTACGGAGCTGGCCTGCTCTTCGGTACGTGCCGCCAGATCCTGGTTGCCCGCGACAATCTGCGACGCCGCGCTGGAAATGCTTTCCGCGCTGTACTGCACCTCCTGCACAATCGCCTGCAGCCGCTGTTTCATATCCATCAGCGCATGCAGCAACACGCCGGTTTCATCGCGCGACTGGATGTCCACCGAGCGGGTGAGATCGCCTTCGGCAATCGCGCCGGCAAAGCGCACCGCCTGGTCGAGAGGACGCGTAATGGCGCGCACGATAAGCCAGCCCATCAACGAGCCCAGCACCACGCACAGCAGCGTCAGGCCGATGGTTAACGCGCGGTTGCTGCTGAAATCTTTCGCCACCGTCACGCCCGCCTCGCGCATATGGTTATCCTGAATTTTAATCAGCGCCTGTACCCGCGATTTATATTCATTCTGAAGCTCCACCGTGGTGGACATCATCTCCTCCAGCGCCGCGTTGCGGTCGTTGCGTTTTACCGCATCGAGAATGCGAAAGCGCGAAGCCAGATACTGCTTACGCACGTCGGCGATTTGCGCCAGCGCCTGACGCGAGGCGTCGTCGGTCAGCGTTTTATTCAAATCGGCAAGCAAGGCGCTAATACGCCCGCTGATGGCGCTAAGCTGCGCCTCCGACTGCTTTGTCCAGCGCTGGTTCTCGTCCATCAGCATTAATTGCTGCGTACTGACGAAGCTCTGGAAATTTTCGATAAGCTGATTGGCTTTTACGGTAGTGGGATAATCCTCAGCGATAACCTGCTGAATATTATTATTGGCCTGGCTCAGACTGCCGAGTGATAAACCGGCGCTGATAAGTAACAAAACAATAAAAAAAGCAAAAGCGAAAATAAGCTTTGTGCGGATTTTTATATCGCGGATGGACATATTCACTCCGTTGAACGGGTTATTTTGCGCTGACGAAACGGAAATCGCAGCGATGGATAACGTGATCCGCCGAACCTGCGGGGATCGACAAAGGTCGTTATCGTCAGGCCCTTTTGTAACTTTATGAGTTTGATCGTTTTTTTCTTTTATAAACCCCGAAAACAATAGCTGCTGACTATTAATAAACGGCTATTGATCGGCCAAATGTGCGCCAGATCACTTAATTGCGCAATTAATTACAGCGAAGCGGAAAGACTTTTTTGTGTGGGTTCAGGAAGATGGGAAAAACAATTTAAAATGAAGGGGTTAAATTAAATACATTTATTTAATTTGATTTTAACATTAAAACAACAAATAAAAGTAACCCCTGAAAGGGCACAAATTGATAAATTTTTGGCGTGAAGCAGAGGCGTGAAACAAAAAGAGAAAGGCGGCATGGCGCCGCCCTTAACCAAAATTAATGCAATACCGTCACCGCATCCTGAAGGCGGCCAGCACGGTGTTTTACCATTGACGAAACCTGCGCGCCTTCATCGACCAGCGCCGCGTTCTTGCGGGTGATGGCGTCCAGCTCCGCCACGGCGCGGGTGAGATCGGACAGCCCGTCGGCCTGCTCAGTGGTCGCCTGGCTTATCTGCCCCAGCAGGCGCGTCACATTCTCCACCTGGTTGACGATATCCTGCATGGTGCGGCCCGCGTCATGCACCTGCACCGTACCGGACGCCACCTTGCTGGCGCTGGCATCAATGAGTTTACGGATATCGTTGGCGGCGTTCGCGCTGCGGTTCGCCAGATGGCGCACTTCGCCCGCCACAACGGCAAAGCCTTTGCCCTGCTCGCCCGCGCGCGCCGCTTCGACGGCGGCGTTGAGCGCCAGAATGTTGGTCTGAAAGGCGATGTCATTAATAAGCGCCGTGATGGAGCCGATGCGCTGCGTGCTGTCAGCAATCTCATCCATGGTCTGGACCACGGTTTGCATTGTCTGCCCGCCGAGACGCGCCGCGTCGCTCGCCTCGCTGGAGAGCTTATCCGCCGCCGCCGCCGTGGCGGAGTTGTTCTGCACCGATGCTGCCATCTGGTTCATGGTGGTGACGGTTTGTTGCACGTTAACCACCGTCTGGCGGGTGCGCTCGTTAAGATCCTCATTGCCGCGCGCCAGCGTTTCGCTGCCGCTGCGTACATTGCTGACCTGACCTGAAACATCATTCATCAGCCAGCGGCACATCAGGCCCAGTTGCCCGATGGCGCGCAGCGTCACGCCGACTTCATCGACGCGGTTGATATGCGCGATGCTTTGCGACTCGCCTGTCGCGATGCGCAGCGCCTGACGCGCCACGTTTTCAATCGGGCGGACAATCTGCCACTCCAGCACCGCGCCGCCAAGCAGCAGCATCACCGCTGCCATAAGCGTCGGGGCCAGCAGGGGCGTGCCGGTACAGGCCATGACCACGGTCCAGGCCACAAACAGCGCGGCCATCACGCCGCGCAGGCGCCAGCGTAACGGCAGCGTCGGGAGTTTGCCCCACACGCCGTTGCGCAGCACCAGTCCTTTAAACAGACGGCGCGGTTTACGCCCTTCGCGCAGCGCTTTATAGAGTGGTTCGACCGCGGCTATCTCTTCCGCGCTGGCTTTGGTGCGAATCGACATAAAGCCGGTAATTTTCCCGCCGCGCACCATCGGCGCGACGTTGGCGCGCACCCAATAGTGATCGCCGTTCTTGCAGCGGTTTTTCACAATGCCGGTCCAGGGCTCGCCCTGCTTCAGCGTGTACCACATATCAGCAAAAGCCGCTTTCGGCATATCCGGGTGGCGCACCAGGTTGTGCGGGCTGCCGGTCAGCTCCTCAAGCGTATACCCGCTCACCTCGACGAAAGCGTCGTTGGCATGGGTAATATAACTTTGCAGATCGGTGGTAGACATAAGCGTGGTGTCGTTAGCGAGCGTAACTTCACGCTGCGTAACGAACGGCTGAGAAGACATAACGGCGTCCTTAGGCAGGTTATCCAATTGTTAATCTTTTTTCTGCCTTGTTATGTCGGCGATATATAAATTATCTTTAGCTGTTAAATACGATTCAGCTCGCAATTTATGCATTTACCCATCATTTCTTTCTGCATAACGCCGATAATTTATATCCGCAATTATTTACCACGGTAAATAATTAATACGAGTTACTTTAGCGTTTTCAGCGTGCCGTCGTCGAGCGCAAGAATACAGCGGTTGCGTCCGTTATTTTTGCCGAAATACATGGCATCATCCGCGCGACCAATGGCCTCATGCAATGTTTCGTCACGCCGGACGCACGTCAGGCCGCCCGTCACGGTCACGTTCAGCGTCTCGCCATCGAGCGTAAGCGGAAGCTGGCCTGGGCACCTACACAGCCGCACGCCAGCTTCGCGCGCCTCTTCCTGCGTATGAGACTCCAGAAGCGCAATGAACTCCTCCCCGCCGAAGCGATACACCTGTTCGCAGCAACGCGCTTCGTTTTTAAACCGTTGCGCCACCTCGCGCAGCACATCGTCACCCGCGTTATGCCCATAGGTATCATTCACTTTTTTAAAACGGTCGATATCGATAATCAGCAGCCACAGCGTCTGTTCACGCGCGTGGGCGTGCAGGAACTCGAAATCTTCATACAGCAGCTGGCGCAGCGGCAGACCGGTGAGCGTATCGTGCCGGTTACGCAGAGAAATGAGCTGCTGGCGGTAATCATCAATGCTGGCCACAAACTGCTGTTGCGCCCCGTGGTAGGCATATAACGCCGCGGAATCCACCTGATTACTGGCAATCGCGTTTATTAAGTGTCGGGCTTTATCATGCATCGCTTTATGCGTTTCGCTAATCGCTTTCGCGAAATGAAGGTAACGGAAAGCGATATTCTGGTGGGCCGTCATCCATTGACAGAAACGACAATAAAGATGGGACTGCGGATGCATAAACGTGTTATCTGGCTCATTTCCTAATAATACGAGCTCTAAGAATTTGCCGGTCCATTCATAATGTAATTTAACAGCATAATTTAATTCTTTTAACGATAAATCTATCTGGTGCAAATCCATGCTGACCTCATAAAACAACAACCACCCCGGTTATCGGGCATATGCGCCAGAATAAAGAGGCGCGTCAAAAATAACCTGGCGGCAAATCAGTAAATAGCGTGATTACCTCACGAAAATATATTTTCTGTGAATTATATACAGAAACGCCTGTGTTGAAATATCTGCACGCAGATGCGCCACTACCGCGCACCGCTGCCCTGTCAGGGTGCAACGCCCTTTATCCTCTCTCTGACCCGTTCGCGGGCGGCAGCATTAAGCGCCGCAATGGTTTTTTAAGAATGATTTCGTACCGCGTCTCCCGGCGCTTCACAGCGGTTTATCCCGATTTTCATGGCCTGCGGCGATGTGGCGCAAAGGCTGCAATACTTAAAATCGGTATCATGTGATACGCGATCCAAAGGGGCACATTTTGAACAGGTTACCTAACAGCGCCTCGGCTCTTGCCTGTACCGCGCACGCACTGAATCTCATCGAAAAGCGCACGCTGACGCATGAGGAGATGAAAGCACTTAACCGGGAGGTGCACGATTACTTCCAGCAGCATGTAAACCCAGGTTTCTTAGAGTATCGAAAATCAGTCACCGCTGGCGGGGATTACGGAGCCGTAGAGTGGCAGGCGGGAGGGCTTAATACGCTTGTCGACACCCAGGGACAGGAGTTCCTTGATTGCCTGGGTGGATTTGGCATTTTTAACGTGGGGCACCGTAATCCAGTTGTTGTATCCGCCGTAGAAAATCAGCTCGCGAAACAGCCTCTGCACAGCCAGGAGCTGCTCGATCCGCTAAGAGCGATGCTCGCCAAAACCCTCGCCGCGCTGACGCCTGGCAAACTCAAGTACAGCTTCTTTTGCAACAGCGGAACGGAATCGGTCGAGGCGGCGATTAAGCTTGCCAAAGCGTATCAGTCGCCGCGCGGCAAATTCACCTTCGTGGCCGCCAGCGGCGCCTTTCACGGCAAATCGCTCGGCGCGCTCTCCGCCACCGCGAAAGCGGCGTTTCGCAAACCGTTTATGCCGCTGCTGCCCGGCTTTCGCCATGTGCCGTTCGGCAATATCGACGCGCTGCGCGAGCTGCTGAGTGAATGCAAGAAAACCGGCGATGACGTGGCGGCCGTGATCCTGGAGCCTATCCAGGGCGAAGGCGGCGTGATCCTGCCGCCGCCGGGCTATCTGCCGGCCGTGCGCAAGCTCTGTGATGAATACAGCGCGCTGCTTATCCTCGATGAAGTGCAGACCGGCATGGGCCGCACCGGCAAAATGTTCGCCTGCGAGCATGAAAACGTGCAGCCGGACATTCTCTGTCTTGCCAAAGCGCTTGGCGGCGGCGTGATGCCGATTGGCGCGACGGTCGCGACGGAAGAGGTGTTTTCGGTACTGTTCGACAACCCGTTCCTGCACACCACCACGTTTGGCGGCAACCCGCTCGCCTGCGCGGCGGCGCTTGCCACCATTCATGTGCTGCTGGAAGAAAACCTGCCCGCCCAGGCGGAGCAGAAAGGCGACATGTTGCTGGACGGCTTTCGCCAGCTGGCGCGTGAATACCCGCATCTGGTGCAGGAGGCGCGCGGACGCGGGATGTTAATGGCCATTGAGTTTGTCGATAACGAAACCGGCTACCGCTTCGCGAGCGAAATGTTCCGCCAGCGTGTGCTGGTGGCGGGCACGCTCAACAACGCCAAAACGATCCGCATCGAGCCGCCGCTCACGCTGACCGTTGAGCAGTGCGAGCAGGTGCTTGCCGCCGCGCGTACGGCGCTTGAGTCGCTCAGCATCGCCCACAGCGATACGGCGGTCGCCACCGAAAGCTAACCCTCAGGCAGCGCGTCTTCGCTCTCGTCCGGCGAAGGCGCGACGCCTTTTCCACGCCCCCTGAAATTTGATTGCCATCACAATCAGCAGATTGTCTCTTTCCCTTTTGGCCGTCGATCGCTTAATCATTAACTCATCCGACCACATAACAATTATTTTATACTGGATGAGTGCAATCATGAGCTACCCGTCGCTGTTCGCCCCGCTCGATCTGGGCTTCACCACGCTTAAAAACCGCGTCCTGATGGGCTCGATGCATACCGGGCTTGAGGAGCATCCGGACGGCGCGCGGCGGCTCGCGGCCTTTTACGCCGAGCGCGCCCGTCACGGCGTGGCGCTGATCGTCACCGGCGGCGTGGCGCCGTCGCCCGCTGGCGTGGCGATTCAGGGCGGCGCGGTGCTTAACGACGCACATCAGCTTCCTCATCATCGCGAGATCACCGACGCGGTGCATCGCGAAGGCGGCAAAATCGCGCTGCAAATTTTGCATACCGGGCGCTACAGCTATCAGCCGCACCCCGTCGCGCCGTCGCCTTTACAGGCGCCGATCAACCGCTTTGCGCCGCATGAACTAACCCACGACGAGATACTCGCGCTGATTGACGATTTCGCGCAGTGCGCGTCGCTGGCGCGCGAGGCCGGTTACGACGGCGTGGAGATCATGGGTTCGGAAGGTTATCTGATAAACCAGTTCCTGGCGGCGCGCACCAACCAGCGCGAGGATGAATGGGGCGGCGACTACGCACGCCGGATGCGCTTCGCCGTTCAGGTGGTGCGCGCGGTACGCGAGCGCGTGGGCCAGGACTTCATCATTATTTATCGTCTCTCGATGCTGGATCTCGTCGAGGGCGGGTCGACTTTCGCCGAAACCGTACAGCTTGCCCGCGCCATTGAAGCGGCGGGCGCCACGCTGCTGAATACCGGCATCGGCTGGCATGAGGCGCGCATTCCGACTATCGCCACTCCGGTGCCGCGCGGCGCGTTTACCTGGGTGACGCGCAAGCTGCGCGGGCAAACCACCCTGCCGCTGGTGACGACTAACCGCATTAACGATCCGCACGTGGCGGAGGCGATTCTCGCGGCGGGCGATGCCGATATGGTTTCCATGGCGCGGCCGTTTCTGGCCGATGCCGAACTGCTCTCCAAAGCCGCAAGCGGACGCGAGGCGGAAATTAATACCTGCATCGGCTGCAACCAGGCGTGCCTCGATCAGATTTTCGCGGGCAAAATCACGTCCTGTCTGGTGAACCCGCGCGCCTGCCATGAAACGGAGATGGTTTCTGTGCCTGCGCGCACGCCGAAACGGCTGGCGGTGGTGGGCGCAGGCCCCGCCGGGCTCGCCTTTGCGGTGAACGCCGCGCAGCGCGGCCACGCGGTGACGCTGTTTGACGCCAGCGCGGAGATTGGCGGGCAGTTTACTATCGCCAGACAGATCCCCGGCAAAGAGGAGTTTTACGAGACGCTGCGCTATTTCCGCCGGATGCTGACCGTCACCGGCGTGACGCTCGCGCTCAACACCCGGGCCGACGCCGCGATGCTGGCGGAATTTGACGAGGTGGCGCTCGCGACAGGCATTGTGCCGCGCGTGCCGGATATTGCGGGCATTGATCACCCCAGCGTGCTGACTTATCTCGACGTGCTGCGCGATAAAGCGCCGGTCGGCCAGCGGGTGGCGATTATCGGCTGCGGCGGGATCGGGTTTGATACCGCGATGTATTTAAGCCAGCCGGGCGAGGCCACCAGCCAGAATATCGCCGAATTTTGCGTGGAATGGGGCATCGACACCAGCCTGAACGCGCCCGGCGGCCTGCGCCCGGAAGGGCCGATGTTGCCGAAAAGCCCGCGCCAGATTGTGATGCTGCAACGCCGCGCCGGGAAACCCGGCGACGGGCTTGGCAAAACGACCGGGTGGATCCATCGCGCGACGCTTCTGGCGCGCGGCGTGAAGATGATCCCGGCGGTGAGTTATCAGCGCATCGACGATCGCGGGTTGCATGTGTTGATCAACGGCGAGCCACAGTTGCTGGAGGTGGATAACGTGATTATCTGCGCAGGCCAGGAGCCGCAGCAGGCGCTGGCGGCCCCGCTGCGCGCGATGGGCAAGCCGGTGCATTTGATTGGCGGCTGCGACGTGGCCCTGGAGCTCGACGCCCGCCGCGCCATCGCCCAGGGCACACAGCTGGCGCTGGCGATTTAAGGGAAAACCTGATGGCGGGTGCGCTGCGCTTACCCGCCCTACGATCCAGGCCCATTCATGTTGTGTAGGGTGGGTAAGCGCAGCGCACCCACCGTTTTTTTCACCCGGCCACAAAGCGGACGGTAAGGTGGATGGTTTTGCTCCGGCTAAAAAAAAATCGGCCCATAAGGGCCGATTTTCCGCCGGGAGCCGGGATTGCAAAGGGGGCGGCGGCGAGCCCCCTTTGCACGTTCGCGTGAGGGAAGC
>NZ_CAWPHW010000007.1:0-100752 GCF_963888145.1 Cronobacter sp. EKM101R
GAGGTGGCGTATATTACGTTTTCCTCTTTCAGAGTCAAGCGTTTATTTTCGCTTTCGTCTGCCTGACGGGCCGGCTCGTTCGCCGTTGTGCCGTGTCAGTGGAGGCGCATTATAGGGAGTTCTTTCCGCCTGACAACCCCTAATTTCAAAAAAGTTTTCAACCGTCTCTTTTTTGTGCAAAACGCCTTTAAACTGGCAATTTTTCGAGCTTATTGAACCCATAACGCTGCAAAACGGACATTAACTGCGCAACTTCAGGTGTTAATGCCATGCAGTAAGCAATATTCTCATCAGAAGAACATGCATCCGGCGCCTCATGCTCCAGCAGCCAGGCGGTACGTCTCGCAATCGCTGCGCCGGAATCCACCAGCCGGGTGCCTTCCGGCAAGACCTGCAACAGTTCATCCGCCAGCAACGGAAAGTGCGTACAGCCAAGGACGACGGTATCCGGCGGCTCCGGCATGCGCAGCCACGGACGCAGCACGCGGCGCAGCGCCTCCAGCGAAACCGGTTCGCCGTGCAGTTTCGCCTCGGCAATTTCCACCAGCTCCGCAGAACCCAGCATTTCTATCTGGCATTCATTGGCGAAGCGCGCAATCAGCTCATGTGTATAAGGACGCTTAACCGTTCCGCGGGTGGCCAGCAGCCCCACCACGCCGTTCGCCGTCAGACGCGCGGCTGGTTTGATGGCAGGCACCACGCCCACAACAGGAAACGCGAATTTTTCACGTAGAGCAGGGAGAGAAACCGTACTGGCAGAGTTGCAGGCGATAACGGCGAGCGCCAGGGGGTAGCGCGCCTGAACGGCGGTAACAATCTCGACGACGCGCTCAACGATAAACGCTTCGCTCTTCTCGCCGTAAGGAAATGCAACGTTATCGAAGGCATAGATGTAATGCAGATCCGGCAGGAGATGCCGGATCTCATCATAAACAGAGAGCCCACCCACACCGGAGTCAAAAACCAGTATGGTTGGGCGGGCCTCAGAAGGTGTAGCTGCCTGACAAGTTGTACTCCCGTCCTGCAGTTTGGTAGCCATAAACCGTCTCGTAATCTTTATCGAACAGGTTAGCTATTTTACCACGAACTGTAAGATGAGAGGTGACCGGATACGAAACCGCGATATCCCACAGGCTGACGCCGCCCATTTTTACGCGTCTTGTCGGGGAGGACGTAAAATCGCTGTCATAGCGCGTGCCGAGATAATGGTAAGCCACGTTCCAGTCCAGATTGTACATCTGCCAGTCGAGCTGGTATTTAACCTGCTGCTTCGAGCGACGGCTCAGCACAGCATTCGTTCTGGCGTTACGCGGGTCGACATAGTCATACGAAAACTGATGGCTAAGCGGACCGGTATCAAACTGCGCTGTCGCTTCGATACCTTTAATCCGCGCTTTATCAACGTTGTAGAAACGGTACTGGGCGTCATAGCCGATAAGGTTATCGATGTCGTTGCGATAGCCCGTCACGCGCCAGTTAACTGGCCCGGTCAATCCTTCGAAACCCCCTTCCCATTGTTTACTCTCTTCAGGTTGAAGATCAGGATTACCATAATTAGGGCTATGGATTTGACTCATCGTCGGCGCTTTATAGGCGGTGCCGTAAGAGCCAATGAGGCGATAACCGTCGATAAACTCCCACGCCGCGCTGGTCTGCCAGGTAGCATGGTTGCCGAAATTAGAGTCATCATCACGACGCGCGGCCGCTTCCAGCGTCACACTCTGGATTTGCTGCACTCCGGAAACAAACACGCCGGTATTATGCTGATGGTATCCATCCTGCATGTATCCCGTGCCGGCTTGCGTCGTCTGCTTTTTCCAGTCCACGCCCGCGCCAATATTCCCTTGCCCTACCGTAAAGGTATTCAGCCACTGTGCGGTGTACTGTTTCACATCATCAATCGTGGTAGCGGCGGCGTAACGGCCTTTTTTCGGGTCGTAGTTAATATCCTTACTGCGCCCATAGCCAGCAACCCACTGAGACTGCCATATATCCTGTTCATAACGCAGGCCCGTATTCCAGTTCTGGGCATAGAGCTGACGCGTATCCGGCCGTCCGAGAAGCTCTGTATAAGAAGTATTATAAGAATCGTAACCGTCATACGCCGTCCGGTTGTCGTACCCAAACCCACGGAAAAAGCCGCTCAGGTTATCCGTTATCTGCTGCTCAATCGCGCCATAAAGCGATTTACTCATAAAGCCGTCGCGATCGGGCTGGCGCGGCGCATCCAGCGCGGCGATATCAAATCCTTTTGTATAAGTGTAATTACCTGCCAGCGTAATTTTGGTCTTATCCAGTACCTGCTGCACCGCACCATCATAATTTTGATATCCGTGAGAGCCGATGCCTGCGTTAATTTCCCCGCCCGGCTTACTGCGCCCGGTAATAATGTTGATTACGCCGCCAATGGCGTCAGAACCATATAAGGCAGAGCGCGGGCCGCGAATGTATTCGATGCGCTGCACCAGCGAAAGCGGGATCTGGCTGATATCCGGCGCGTTGCTAATGCCTGCGTCATTTAACGGAATGCCATCAATGAGCAGCAATACATGACGGGTTTCAGTACCACGAATATGTAAGTTAGAAAGGGTGCCAAGGCCGCCACTCTGTTCCGTATCCACGCCCGGTAAGCGCGCTAAGACTTCCGTCAGGCTTTTTGGTTGCCACCGTTCGATCTCTTCGCGCGTAACGACAGAGGTCGGCGCCAGCACCGTATTGACCGGCTGCTGAAAACGGTTTGCGGTCACCACCAGAGTATCTGAGCCGCTATCCTGCGCCCAGCCAGAAAACGCCGTGACGGAAAGCGCCGTCAGCAGCGAGATTTTTTTTATCATCATTAACGTAAGCATCCGCTTAACTTGTAGGATGCCGCAGGCGCACTTGATAGAACGCGATAAGTGCGCGAGTTGCGACGTGACTCCGGCAGGTCTTCGGGCTTGGAGGTGTGTTACGGATGAGGACTTCCCACCGGCAGGCCGGCAGTGTCTGCGAACGCGTTCATCCCACCTGTCTTTACCGCTGCGCGTCAGCTCCAGATTTGCACTGGATTCCCTTTTCACTCACAGGAGACCGGAGACGGCATGCTACATGGTGCGCCGGACAGAAGTCCAGACTTCCATCTGTGATGATGCAAAAACAATCAATGCTGGACATCACGCCCGCATTCCCTACAATCCCGGCGTAAATTTTTATCACCCAGGACGCATGATGACCCCTGAACATCTCCCTATCGATCAATACGACGCACAGCTGGCCGAAAAAACAGAGCGCCTGCAAAGCATGATGGCGCCTTTCGCTGCGCCAGCGCCGGAGGTGTTCCGCTCGCCGGTAAGCCACTACCGCATGCGCGCCGAGTTCCGCCTCTGGCATGACGGCGACGACCTTTACCACATCATTTTCGATCAGGAGACCCGCAGCCGCATTCGCGTCGACAGTTTCCCGGCGGCGAGCGAGCTGATTAACGCCCTGATGCCGCGCATGATCGAGGGAATTCGCGGCAACCGTACGCTGCGCCATAAGCTGTTCCAGATTGACTACCTGACCACCCGCAGCCAGCAGGCGGTTGTCTCGCTGCTTTATCACCGCGCGCTGGGTGACGACTGGCGTGAAGAGGCGACGCGTCTTCGCGATGCGCTGCGCGCCGAGGGTTTTGACGTGCACTTCATCGGTCGCGCGACGAAAACCAAAATCATGCTCGATCAGGACTACATCGACGAGCGCCTGCCGGTGGCGGGCACAGAGATGATTTACCGCCAGGTAGAGAACAGCTTTACCCAGCCGAACGCGGCGATGAACATTCATATGCTGGAGTGGGCGCTGGATGCCACTCAGGGTTCAAAAGGCGATCTGCTGGAGCTCTATTGCGGTAACGGCAACTTCTCGCTGGCGCTGGCGCGCAACTTTAACCGCGTCCTGGCGACGGAAATCGCCAAGCCGTCCGTCGCCGCCGCGCAGTACAACATTGCGGCCAACCACATCGACAACGTGCAGATTATCCGCATGGCGGCGGAAGAATTTACTCAGGCGATGAACGGCGTGCGTGAATTTAACCGCTTGCAGGGGATCGATCTGAAAAGCTACCAGTGCGAGACGATCTTCGTCGATCCGCCGCGTAGCGGGCTGGATCAGGAAACGGTAAAAATGGTGCAGGCGTATCCGCACATCCTTTATATCTCCTGCAACCCGCAGACGCTCTGTGAAAACCTCGAAACGCTGAGCCAGACGCACCGCGTCGAGCGCCTCGCGCTGTTCGATCAGTTCCCTTACACCCACCATATGGAATGCGGCGTATTGTTAACGCGTCGCTCATAAAAAAGGGCGCCGCGGCGCCCTTTTCTTCACTCTTCGTAGCGCGCTTTACGCCGACGCAGGCGAAAACCAATCCAGAACAGCAGCACCACCGACAGCACCGACGGCAGGAAGTTAGAACCAATCGCCGGATACTCGGCGCGCACCACGGCGCTATAAAGCAATACGCCCAGAATAAAGCAGGCGGCGGCGATGCCGGGCAGGCCCACCGGCATCGTGCGGTTAAGGTAGCGCTGATGCAGACAGTAAACCGTCAGCGCCAGCGAAATAATCGGGAAAATCGAGAAAGGCACGATGGAGCTAAACAGCGCCGCACAGGTGCCGTTAATCGACAGACCGGCGATCAGCGCCAGCAGCAGCGTACCCTTTTCTTGTGTCGTGGTTCTCATTGCTCGTCCTTCACTTATCGGAATTTTGCGCCATCTTTTCTTGCTCGCGACGGTACCAGTAGTAAGCGCCTTTAGAAATCATGCGCAGCTGCAAGACCAGTCGCTCTTCTAATTGCCCGCGCTGTTCCGGGCTCACGTCCAGCGCTTCAGCGCCGGCGCTAAAGACAATAGTCACCATCGCCTCCGCCTGAGCCTCGGTAAACGCGCGCGGCATATGATTTTCGAGTTCCAGATAATCGGCAAGTTCCGCGATGAAATGCTGGATTTCACGCGCCACCGCGGCGCGAAACGCCGCTGACGTGCCGGAGCGCTCGCGCAGCAGCAGCCGGAACGCGTTCGGGTTGTTGCCGATAAACTCCATAAAGGTGGAAACCGACGTGCGGATCACGCTGCCGCCTTTAGCGATACGCTGGCGCGCCTGGCGCATCAACTGGCGCAGCATCAGACCGCTTTCATCCACCATCGTCAGGCCCAGCTCATCCACGTCGCGAAAGTGCCGGTAAAACGAGGTCGGCGCAATGCCCGCCTCGCGCGCCACTTCGCGCAGGCTCAGGCTGGCGAAACTTCTTTCCGCGCTTAGCTGGCTAAACGCGGCTTCCACCAGCGACCGCCGGGTTCGTTCTTTCTGTTGCGCTCTGACGCCCATCACCTTGCCTGCTTTCTTCCTGTTGAAACGGCACTATACCAGTTTTAAAACTACCGGGTTTATAACGGATTGTGAATGATTGTTTACGAAACGCAGGCGACCAGAGATGGCAAAACGCACAGCGAGAATTGGGTTATTCTCTGGGTGATGTTACTATTCTGTTGCTTTTATGTATAAGAACAAGGTAAGCCTTACCATGCCACAAACCTACGATTATGATGTAATAGTGATTGGCTCTGGTCCCGGCGGCGAAGGTGCTGCAATGGGCCTGGTGAAACAGGGCGCCACGGTAGCCGTAATAGAGCGCTACCATAATGTCGGCGGCGGTTGCACCCACTGGGGCACCATCCCGTCGAAAGCGCTACGCCACGCCGTCAGCCGTATCATTGAATTTAACCAGAACCCGTTATACAGCGCCCACTCCCGTCCTCTCCGTTCCTCTTTCGCCGACATCCTTAACCACGCCGACAACGTGATCAATCAGCAGACCAACATGCGCCAGGGCTTTTATGAGCGCAACCGCTGTCAGATCCTGCAGGGCGACGCGCGTTTTATTGATGAACACACGATTGAGCTCACCTGCCAGGACGGCTCGATAGAGACCCTGACCGCCGAGAAATTTGTGATTGCCTGCGGCTCGCGTCCCTATCACCCGGACGATGTGGATTTCAACCACTCGCGCATCTACGACAGCGACTCCATTCTCAGCATGCATCATGAGCCGCGTCACGTGATTATTTACGGCGCGGGCGTCATCGGCTGTGAGTACGCGTCGATTTTCCGCGGGATGAACGTCAAGGTGGATCTCATCAACACCCGCGACCGTCTGCTGGCGTTCCTCGATCAGGAGATGTCAGATTCGCTCTCATACCACTTCTGGAACAGCGGCGTGGTGATTCGCCACAACGAAGAATATGAGCGTATCGAAGGCGTGGACGATGGCGTGATAGTGCACCTGAAGTCAGGCAAAAAAGTGAAAGCCGACTGTCTGCTCTATGCGAACGGACGCACCGGCAACACCGATTCGCTGGCGCTGGAGAATATCGGTCTTGAGGCCGATGGCCGCGGGCTGCTGAAAGTGAACAGCATGTACCAGACCGCGCTGCCGCATATCTACGCCGTGGGCGATGTCATCGGTTATCCGAGCCTGGCTTCCGCCGCCTACGATCAGGGCCGCATCGCCGCGCAGGCGCTGGTGAAAGGCGTGGCGTCGGCGCATCTGGTGGAAGATATTCCAACCGGCATCTATACCATTCCGGAAATCAGCTCCGTCGGCAAAACCGAACAGCAGCTCACCGCCATGAAGGTGCCTTACGAAGTGGGTCGCGCGCAGTTTAAACATCTGGCGCGCGCGCAAATCGTGGGGATGAACGTGGGCACGCTGAAGATTTTGTTCCACCGCGAAACCAAAGAGATTCTGGGCATTCACTGTTTTGGGGAGCGCGCGGCCGAGATTATTCATATCGGCCAGGCGATTATGGAGCAGAAAGGTGGCGGTAACACCATTGAGTACTTCGTTAACACCACCTTTAACTACCCGACCATGGCGGAAGCCTATCGGGTCGCCGCGCTGAACGGCTTAAACCGCCTGTTTTAACGCGCTGTCGAAGCGGCCATCCATCTGTTTGCGGATGGCCTCTGCGAGCTGCTCATAGCGGCTACGCAGCGGCGAGCCCGGACGATACACCAGACCGATGGTGCGTCGCGGCTCCGGCTTCACGCAGGGCAGATAAACGACGCCGTCGCGATGGCGCTCCGGCGGTACGGCGAGCGCAGGCAAAAGCGTAATGCCGCTGCCTGCCGCCACCATATTGCGCAGCGTTTCAAGGCTGGTCGCGCGGAAATGCGTGTCTTCATCCGCGCCCGCTTCGAAGCAGAAGCCCATCGCCTGATCGCGCAGGCAGTGGCCGTCTTCCAGCATCAGCAGTTTTTCGCCGGCCAGTTCGCCCATCGGCACGCGCTCGCGTCCGGCCCACGGGTGATCTTCATAGACCGCCAGCAGCATCGGCTCATCAAACAGCGGCACTTCGATAAAGGCTTCGCTCTCTTTTACCAGCGCCAGGATCGCGCAGTCGAGCTTGCCGCTGTCGAGCTGAGCCAGCAGCTGATGCGTCTGCGCTTCGTGCAGATACATTTCGAGTTTGGGGAACGTCTGATGCAGCATCGGGATGATTTGCGGCAGCAGATAGGGGCTGATGGTCGGGATAAGGCCAATATGCAGCGGGCCGGACATGGTTTCGCCCTGCTGGCTCGCCATCTCTTTAAGCACTTTGACTTCACGTAAAACGGTACGCGCCTGGTCTACCAGCAGCAGCCCCGCCTGGGTGAACAGCACTTTGCGGCTGGTGCGTTCCAGCAGCATCACGCCGAGTTCATCTTCAAGCTTGCGGATTTGACCGCTCAGGGTTGGCTGACTCACGTGGCAGGCATCCGCCGCACGCCGGAAATGGCGATGTTCGGCAAGGGCCACCAGGTATTCAAGATCACGAATATTCATTCTTCATCCTCCGCCGCCATGATAGTTCATGGCGATAGATAGCATAGCAACCAACGATTATCCCTATCAAGCCCGAAAGTGAATAATAGCCTCAGCCGCGGAGAACATCACTCGTTACCCTCACTGAGTGATAACCCGCAAACAGAGTCTCTCTGTTAGCCGTATAACTAAAGCCAACGTGAACTATTTAGCGGACAGTAAGTCCGCTTTTTTTTGCCCATTTTTCGGGAAGGTATTTCGGGTGCCCATAAAAAAAGCCCGACATCCGCCGGGCTTTCTCCTGCCAGTAACGCTTACGCCAGTCGCGCTTTCGCCGCGCTAATCGCCTGCGCCACCTGTACCGGCGAGACGCCGCCCTGCGCCGCGCGTTTATCGAGACACGACTGGAGCGACAGCACCGGGTAAACGTCGTCATTGATTACCGGGCTGAATTTTTGCAGGTCGGCGAGCGTCAAATCTTCCAGCGGTTTGCCCTGACGAATCGCCTCCACCACCGCCTCGCCCACAATGTGGTGCGCTTCGCGGAACGGGACGCCTTTGGCGACCAGATAATCCGCCAGCTCCGTGGCGTTGGCGTAGCCCTGCTGCGCGGCTTCCTGGCAACGCGGACGTTTCACCTGAATGCCGTCCAGCACCAGCGCCGCCATATGCAGGCAATCGAGCCAGGTGTCGAGCGCGTCGAACAGCCCTTCTTTGTCTTCCTGCATATCTTTGTTGTACGCGAGCGGCAGGCCTTTCAGCGTCATCATCATGCCGGTGAGCGCGCCCTGCACGCGGCCGCACTTGCCGCGAATCAGCTCCAGCGCGTCCGGGTTTTTCTTCTGCGGCATTAACGAGGAGCCGGACGTCACGCGATCGGACAGCTCGACGAAGCCCGCTTCGCCGGAGTTAAAGAAAATCAGGTCTTCCGCGAAGCGCGACAGATGCACCATGCTGATGGCGGCATCCGACAGCAATTCCAGCACATGGTCACGATCGGAAACGCTGTCCAGACTATTGCGGGTGGCGCTGGCGAAGCCGAGCCAGCCCGCCAGTTGCTCACGGTCAATCTCATACGCCGTACCGGCGAGCGCGCCGCTGCCGAGCGGACTGACGTCGAGACGTTTCAGCGTATCCTTCAGGCGGCTTTCATCACGCGCCAGCATTTCGACATACGCCAGGCACCAGTGCGCGAACGTCACCGGCTGGGCGCGTTGCAGGTGGGTGTAACCTGGCATTACCGCGTCCTGATTTTCTTCGGCGGTGACCACCAGCGCCTGCTGGAGCTGACGCGTGGCGCTCAGCAGCGCATGCACCTGGGTTTTACACCAGAGTTTCAGATCAGTCGCGACCTGATCGTTACGGCTACGTCCGGTATGGAGTTTTTTGCCGAGCGGGCCGACTTTGTCGATAAGCTTGCCTTCCACCCAGCTGTGAATATCTTCCGCGTCGCTTTCCAGAATCGCGTGCGGGTTTTCCAGCACCTCTTCCAGCAGCGTATTGAGCGCGCCTTCGAGCTGGCTTTGCTCCTGCGCGGTCAGCACGCCGACGGTAACCAGCGCTTTAGACCAGGCCACGGAACCGATAATGTCCTGCTCGGCGAGTCGGTAATCAAAGCGCAGAGAGTCATTAAATTGTTTAAACCGCCCGTCTGCCGCCTGAGTAAAACGTCCGCCCCAAAGTGCCATAATCCGCTCCGTTATCTGTCTTGCAATAGCGGGTGCGCTTTGCTTACCCGCACTACAACTGTTCTGGTTATCTCTTAAATGGCGGGTGACCCGCCCTACAAATAGTGTGCTGCTTTTCTGCGACGGGGGCGCTTTGCTGCCCCGTGACCCGCTTACCGCGCGTAGGGCGGGTAAGCGTCAGCGCACCCGCCACACACGCAACAGCAGATTACTTCTTCAGCTCATTCAGCGCACGGATGCGTGAAGAGAGGGAGAACAGACGGATAAAGCCGCCCGCGTGGCTGTGATCGTACACTTCGTCTTCGCCGAAGGTCGCGAACTCTTCGTTATACAGGCTGTTGGTCGATTTCTTCTGAATCGCGGTGACACGGCCTTTATAGAGTTCCAGCACCACTTCGCCGCTCACCTGCTCGGCCAGCGACTGCGCCGCCGCCTGCAGAGACTGGCGCAGCGGGGCGAACCAGCGGCCGTCATACACGACATAAGACATCTCAAGACCAACCTGCTCACGCCATTTAAAGCTATCGCGATCCAGCACCAGTTGCTCAACGCCGCGCAGCGCCGCCATCATGATGGTGCCCCCCGGGGTTTCGTAGCAGCCGCGGGATTTAATGCCCACCAGGCGGTTTTCCACGATATCGATACGGCCCACGCCATGCTTCGCGCCGATTTTGTTCAGTACTTCCAGGCAGCCAAACGGGGTCAGGTGTTCGCCGTTAACAGCAACCACATTGCCTTTCTCAACGGTCACGGTCACCTGCTCCGCCTCGTCCGGCGCGTCTTTAGGATCGACCGTCCAGACCCAGCAATCCTGGTTCGGGGCATTCCACGGGCTTTCCAGCACGCCGCCTTCGGTAGAGATATGCCAGGCGTTCTCGTCACGGCTGTAGATTTTCTCAAGCGACGCGGTGGTCGGGATATCGCGCGCTTTCAGGTAATCGAGCAGCGCTTCACGGGAACGCAGGTTCCACTCACGCCACGGGGCGATGACTTTCAGGTGCGGAGCCAGCGCCGCCCAGGCGGATTCGAAACGCACCTGGTCGTTGCCTTTACCCGTCGCGCCGTGGCACAGCGCGTCGGCGCCGACTTTCTTCGCCACGTCCACCAGCGCTTTGGCGATCAGCGGACGCGCCATTGAGGTGCCCAGCAGATAGCTGCCTTCATACAGCGCGCCGGTTTGCAGCACCGGGTAAACGTAATCTTTGATGAACTCTTCACGCGCATCGACCACATAGCACTCAGACGCGCCAGAGCGCAGCGCTTTCTGCTCAACGCCTTTCAGATCGTCACGATCCTGGCCGATATCGACCACGCAGGCGACCACGTCGCAGCCTTCATAGTTTTCTTTCAGCCACGGAATGATGGCAGAGGTATCGAGGCCGCCGGAGTAAGCGAGAACAACTTTTTTGATGCCGTGATTTTGCATTGTCTGTTTCCTTTAAAATCTTGTAATTAGGCCAAAATGCGCGTGCCGATAGACACGCCATTAAATAAAGCAGGCAACTGCTCCGCGTGGCGCCAGGAGGCGATGTCCACCGGGCGGCCCAGCGTGCGGGCGGCGTCCAGCGCCGCATGCACTTTGACAATCATTCCGTCGGTGATAATGCCCTGCGCGATAAGCTGCTCGGCTTTCGCGGAGGTCATCTCGGCGATGCGCTGGCCTTTGCCGTCCAGGATGCCGCTCACATCAGAGAGCAGAATCAGATCCGCGCCGAGCGTTGCCGCGAGCGCCGTGGCCGCCTGGTCGGCGTTCACGTTCATCAGGTCGCCGTTGTCCGTGACGCCAATCGAGCTAATCACCGGCATAAAGCCGTTTTCCAGCAGCGTGTTAATCAGCGTCGGCGAACCCGGATGCGCCTGGCCCACATGGCCCAGTTCTTCATCCAGCGGCGTCACGCTGACGCTGTCGCCGTCGCCCAGAAACAGGCCGACGGAGGCGATACCGTGTTTTTTCGCCCAGGCGAGCAGCGTCTTGTTGGCGGTACCCGCCAGCGCGCCGGTAATAATGTCGATTTGATCGGCAGGCGTGACGCGCAGGCCGTCTTTCTTTTTCACCGGCAGGTTGAGCTGCTTCATCAGGTCGTCAACGAGGCAGCCGCCGCCGTGAACGATAACCAGCGGACGCTGATGCTCCTTGCGATAGTTAACGAGGGCGGTAAAAAGACGCTCCAGCGCCTCTTCGCTGTCGAGCAACACACCGCCTAACTTAATGATTAACGGATTCATCATCACACCTGACTCGGTTAAATAAGTGACTGCGTTTCGGCGAAGCCAAAACGAATATTCATACACTGCACCGCCTGCGCGGCGGCGCCTTTCAGCAGGTTATCTTCCGTGGCGACCACGATCAGATGTTCGCCCTGCACGGCGAAGCCGATATCGCAAAACGGCAGGCCCACTACGTTTTTCAGCGCGGGCACGCCTTTGTCATACAGCCGCACCAGCGGTTTGTCGCCGTAAGCGTCCTGGAAGGTTGCGGCGACTTGCTGCGCGCTCACACCCGGCTTCAGGCGGCAGGTGATGGTTTCCAGAATGCCACGTGGGAAGTTGCCGAGGTGCGGCGTGAAAATCACCTCCGCGCCCAGGTGGCTCGTGATTTCCGGCTGATGACGATGCGTAAAAATGCCGTAAGGCTGGAGGCTCACTTCACAGAAGCTGTTGGAGATAGCCGCTTTACGCCCCGCGCCGCTCACGCCGCTGGTGGCGTTAATCACCGGCCACTGGCTCAGATCCAGCAAACCGGCGTCAATCAGCGGTTTCAGCGAGAGCTGCGCCGCGGTCGGGTAGCATCCCGGCACCGCCACCAGCGTCGCTTCTTTCAGCGCCTCGTGGTTCCACTCCGCCAGGCCATACACTGCCTGCGCCAGCAACTCCGGGTGCTGATGCGTGAAACCATAAAATTTGTCATAGAACGCGGCGTCGTTAACGCGAAAGGCGCCGGAGAGGTCGAACACTACGCAGCCCGCGTCGAGAAACTGCGGCGCGAGATCGTGGCTGACTTCATGGGCGGTGGCGAGAAACACCACATCCACGCCGTCGGTGAACTCGCGAATGTCGCCCATCGGCTGCAGCGGCAGGTCAAGCACGCCTTTCAGTTGCGGATGCAGATCGGAGATTAACTTTCCCGCATCATTGCTTTGCGCTGAGACCGTCAATGCGGTTATGTTCATATGCGGGTGGCGATTCACGTAGGTCGCAAGCTCTGCGCCGGCATAACCACTGGCGCCAACAATCAGCGTGTTCAACATCGGGGCTGGATACCTTTTACCGTCATGTATTTCAGGCGCGGGCCTCCGGGCCGTTGCCGCGTCCGCGAGCGTATCGTCTTCACCGGAACCCGGCGGTTCCCTTACGCTCAACGTTAATGTATTTTTATTCACTAATACTGCATGAATATTGATACTATCACGACCTGAGGTCTGTCAACAGTGAAAATGAAATTACCGCCTTTTATCGAGATTTACCGCACGCTTATCGCTACGCCATCCATCAGCGCTACCGACAGCGCGCTCGATCAGAGCAATGCGACTTTAATCAATTTGCTGGCGGAATGGTTTGGCAGTCTCGGCTTCCAGGTCGAAGTGCAGCCGGTTCCCGGTACGCGCAATAAATTCAATATGCTGGCGAGCGCCGGCAGCGGCGCGGGCGGCCTGTTGCTGGCCGGGCATACCGATACCGTGCCTTTCGACGACGGGCGCTGGACGCGCGATCCTTTCACGCTGACCGAGCATGACAACAAACTGTTCGGGCTCGGCACCGCCGATATGAAAGGCTTTTTCGCGTTTATTCTCGATGCGCTGCGTGACGTGGATGTGACGCAGCTGAAAAAACCGCTCTACATCCTGGCGACCGCCGATGAAGAGACGAGCATGGCGGGCGCGCGTTATTTCGCTGAAACCACCCAGCTTCGTCCGGACTGCGCCATCATCGGCGAGCCGACCTCGCTACAGCCGATCCGCGCCCATAAAGGCCATATCTCCAGCGCTATCCGCGTAGAGGGTCAATCCGGCCACTCCAGCGACCCGGAGCGCGGCATCAACGCCATTGAGCTGATGCATGACGCCATCGGGCGCATTATGCAGCTGCGCGATTCGCTCAAAGCGCGTTATCACTATGACGCGTTTACGGTGCCTTACCCGACGCTTAACCTCGGCCATATTCACGGCGGCGACGCGTCGAACCGTATCTGCGCCTGCTGCGAGCTGCACATGGATATTCGTCCGCTGCCGGGCATGACGCTTGACGATTTGAGCGGCCTGCTGAACGAGGCGCTGGAGCCGGTGAGCCTGCGCTGGCCGGGCCGCCTGACGGTCTACGATCTGCATCCGCCGATCCCCGGCTACGAATGTCCGCCGGATCACAAGCTGGTGCAGGTGGTGGAAAAGCTGCTCGGCGCGCAAACCGATGTGGTGAACTACTGCACCGAAGCGCCGTTTATTCAGACGATTTGCCCGACGCTGGTGCTCGGCCCCGGTTCGATTAATCAGGCCCACCAGCCGGATGAATATCTGGAAACGCGGTTCATCAAGCCGACCCGCGAATTAATTTCGCAGGTGGTGCACCACTTCTGCTGGCACTGAATGCCCTGAATGTCATGGTGGATGCGCTACGCTTATCCACCCTACAAACGATAAACCCAAATAGCGCCGCCGATTTCACCGTAGGGCGGGTAAGCGAAGCGCACCCGCCATCAAACCAACGGTGGATGCGCTACGCTTATCCACCCTACAAACGACAAAACCCAAATAGCGCCGCCGTTTCACCGTAGGGCGGGTAAGCTCGCGCACCCGCCGTTGTAGCGCCACCGTTTCATCGTAGGGCGGGTAAGCCACGCGCACCCGCCAGTCTGCCAGGCACACTCAGCCCATTCCACTGCGTTTACCCTCTCACGCAGCGCGTGCGACTGCATATCGCTCCTGGCGCCTGCACGCTATTTTCATAAGCGTTACTTATCTGCAATAACGTGAATTAACTTTCATAAATTGCCGCGCTTTATTCACTTGCTGAAGCGATTTCGCAGCAATTGACGAACGGGATTTCACGTGGCTTTATAAAGTAAGAAGTCATTCAAGCCTGAACTTTCGGACGTAAGTAAAAGCTATCGCTTTTCGGTGTCCTGATTTTTTGCAGAACCTATACCCAAGGATTTCGTGTTGCAGGAAGGCGGCAAGCCTGGTGAGCCCCGGGAGCTTACATCGGTAAGTGACCGGGATCGCCAGGCGCGGCCAACGCGCCTGCGGCGCGAAAGACGACGGGTATTAAACATAATTGAGATGGGGTGTCTGGGGTTATATGAACGAACAATATTCCGCTTTGCGAAGCAATGTCAGTATGCTCGGCAAGTTGCTCGGGGATACCATCAAGGATGCGCTGGGAGAAAACATCCTTGACCGCGTAGAAACAATCCGCAAATTGTCGAAGTCGTCCCGTGCTGGCAATGAGGCCGACCGCCAGGCGCTGTTAACCACGCTGCAAAACCTTTCCAATGATGAACTGCTGCCGGTGGCCCGCGCATTCAGCCAGTTCCTGAATCTGGCCAATACCGCCGAGCAATACCACAGCATTTCGCCGAAAGGCGAAGCCGCCAGCAACCCGGAAGTTATCGCCCGCACCCTGCGTAAGCTCAAAGATCAGCCGGACATCAACGAAACCGCGATTCGTCAGGCCGTGGAATCGCTGTCGCTGGAGCTGGTGCTGACCGCGCACCCGACCGAGATCACCCGCCGTACGCTTATCCACAAAATGGTCGAAGTGAACAACTGCTTAAAACAGCTCGACCACAAAGATATCGCCGACTACGAGCGCAACCAGATTACGCGCCGCCTGCGCCAGCTTATCGCGCAGTCCTGGCATACCGATGAAATTCGCAAAAACCGCCCAAGCCCGGTGGACGAAGCCAAATGGGGCTTCGCGGTGGTGGAAAACAGCCTGTGGGAAGGCGTGCCGAATTACCTGCGTGAGCTGAACGAACAGCTCGAAGCGCATCTCGATTACAAACTGCCGGTGGATTTCGTGCCGGTGCGTTTCACCTCCTGGATGGGCGGCGACCGCGACGGCAACCCGAACGTCACCGCGGATATAACCCGCCACGTCCTGCTGCTGAGCCGCTGGAAAGCGACCGATCTGTTCCTGAAAGATATTCAGGTGCTGATTTCCGAACTCTCGATGGTGGAGTGCAGCGACGCGCTGCGCGACTACGTCGGCACCGAGGGCGCGCAGGAGCCTTACCGTTACCTGCTGAAAGGGCTGCGCGCGCAGCTGCTCGCGACCCAGGCCTGGCTTGAAGCGCGCCTGAAAGGCCAGAAGCTGCCGAAGCCGCAGGGCCTGCTGACCCAGAACGAACAGCTCTGGGAGCCGCTCTACGCCTGCTATGAATCGCTTGTCGCCTGTGGGCTGGGGATTATCGCCAATGGCGAACTGCTCGACACCCTGCGCCGCGTTAAAGCCTTCGGCGTGCCGCTGGTGCGTATCGACATCCGCCAGGAGAGCACCCGCCACACCGAAGCGCTGGGCGAGCTGACCCGCTATCTCGGCATCGGCGACTACGAAAGCTGGTCGGAAGCCGACAAACAAGCATTCCTTATCCGCGAACTCAACTCCAAACGTCCGCTGCTGCCGCGCCAGTGGGAGCCGAGCGACAACACTCGCGAAGTGCTGGAAACCTGCAAAGTGATCGCCGAAGCGCCGAAAGGCTCGATCGCCGCTTATGTGATTTCCATGGCGAAAACGCCGTCTGACGTGCTGGCCGTTCACCTGCTGCTGAAAGAGGCGGGTATTGGCTTCGCGCTGCCGGTGGCGCCGCTGTTTGAAACGCTTGATGACCTGAATAACGCCAACGACGTAATGACCCAGTTGCTGAATATCGACTGGTATCGCGGCTTTATCCAGGGCAAACAGATGGTGATGATTGGCTATTCCGACTCCGCGAAAGACGCGGGCGTGATGGCCGCCTCCTGGGCGCAGTACCAGGCGCAGGACGCGCTGATCAAAACCTGTGAGAAAGCGGGTATCGCGCTGACGCTGTTCCACGGACGCGGCGGCTCCATTGGCCGTGGCGGCGCGCCAGCGCACGCGGCGCTGCTCTCCCAGCCGCCGGGCAGCCTGAAAGGCGGCCTGCGCGTGACCGAACAGGGCGAGATGATCCGCTTTAAATATGGTCTGCCGGAAGTCACCATCAGCAGCCTGTCGCTCTACACCAGCGCCATTCTGGAAGCCAACCTGCTGCCGCCGCCGGAGCCGAAAGCCGCCTGGCGTCACATCATGGACGAGCTGTCCGACATCTCCTGCACCATGTACCGCGGCTATGTGCGTGAAAACAAAGATTTCGTGCCGTACTTCCGCTCGGCCACGCCAGAGCAGGAGCTCGGCAAACTGCCGCTCGGTTCACGTCCGGCCAAGCGTCGCCCGACCGGCGGCGTTGAGTCGCTGCGCGCCATTCCGTGGATTTTCGCCTGGACGCAAAACCGTCTGATGCTGCCCGCCTGGCTGGGCGCGGGCGCCGCGCTGCAAAAAGTGGTGGAAGATGGCAAACAGGATGAGCTGGAAACCATGTGCCGCGACTGGCCGTTCTTCTCCACGCGCCTCGGCATGCTGGAGATGGTGTTTGCCAAAGCGGATCTGTGGCTGGCGGACTACTACGATCAGCGTCTGGTGAAAAAGGAACTCTGGCCGCTCGGCCAGGAGCTGCGCCAGCTGCTGGAAGCGGATATCAAAGTGGTGCTGGATATCGCCAACGACTCGCATCTGATGGCGGACTTGCCGTGGATTGCCGAGTCCATCCAGCTGCGCAATATTTACACCGACCCGCTGAACGTCCTTCAGGCAGAGCTGCTGCACCGCTCACGCCAGGCGGAAGAAGAAGGCAAACCGGCAGACCCGTGCGTTGAACAGGCCCTGATGGTCACCATCGCAGGCGTCGCGGCCGGGATGCGCAACACCGGCTGATGCCACGCCGCACAACGTAAAAAGCCCCGGCGTGCCGGGGCTTTTTACGTTGTGCGCAATATAACGCGTCAGTAGTAGAGCACCGTAAACGTAATCGCGCCGTTCGCCTTGCCGGGGCGCAGGCGATCTTCCGTCTGAACATAGCGCGCCACAAACGGAATGCGGTGCGTGGAGACATCGTCGGTGCTGAGATCCCAGTAGTTATTGGTATAGGTGTTCAGCGCCATCGGTTCATGCGTCGCATCCGACACGTTGCCTTTGGCTATCTGAATACCGACCCCGCTGGCGCTGTCGTTACCCGGCGTGACGGAGAAAATACCGTTACTGGCGTCAATCACCGTGGTGGAAGGCTTCATCGTGATCCACACCGGGTTCGGCGAGGCGTTGCCCATGGAGGTGATGCCGCTGTCATTGGCGTTGATATTGGTGCGGATACCCCAGGCGCGTGGACAGTTGGTCAGGGTAATCGACGCATCGCGCCACTCCGTCCCGCTGCCTACGCCGCTGAAATCATTCTCCGCGCTCCAGGTGCCGAGCTTCACGTTGACATCCGGCGTGGTGCAGGAGAGCGCGGCGATATTCACCGACCCGGTGAAGTTGATTTTCAGCGCATTTAGCGGGCTGCCAGCGGCCCCCGACGCGATGAAATCGACCGCCATCGACGGCAGATCCTGCCCGTTCACATATCCCGGCTGAACGGGGCCGGTTTTAATCAGATAGAGCCAGAACTCGCTATTCACCGTGTGGTTAACGTTTTGATTAGGTTGCGGGTGAATGGTGTCGATGTAATACGTTCCCGGAATAGCGACATCTTTTGCGCCCTGCGCCCATACCGCGACGCCCACCCCCGGCAGGTTGGTATCCCAGACCTTGCCCGGATACGGCGGCCCGTTCCAGGGTGAAAGCCCGTGCGGCGTGCTGGTCCAGCGGTAATCATACGAGACGTCATAAGGCGTGCTACCGGTTGATAAACAGTCAATTTTGACCGGTGTGCTGGGCATGTAATGCAGCCGGTAGAGCGTGCGTCCGTCAGAGGCGTCAGAGCCGACTGAAATCGTCCCGTTAATCGGCAGCGTCACGCTCATCGCGTGCGAGCCGGCGTGATAAGAACACGACGTTGAAGCCAGCGCGTGGCTACCGAACGCCAGCAGCAAAAGCATTCCGGCCCGGAGAGTTAAAACCGTTTTCCTTACAGCCATAATTCCCTCTTTACAGTGCATCGTTCCTGTCACAGGAAAAGTGTTATTGCCCGGCCCGTCAGGCCGGGGTTATCTGGCCGCAAAAGCAGCCTGGCGGCGTCTCTCCGTGGAGATCTGTAGCGATGACGAGGGCGACACGGCCCCGGCAGGCGGCAGACACGGCGTATCGAAGCGCTGAATAGACGGCCGCTGCCCTTCCGCCTGCGGCATCAGTAAATAGCTGATAAGACACTGCATGCCGACGCTTTCGCCCCATTTAACCGTCAGCTGTCCCTGGTTATTGCCAACGCGCGCATAGACCAGCCCGCCCTGCCCTGCCGAGCCCACCTGATTGCCTTCAGCGTCAAACACCATCGCGCCGAACGGCACCGGCTCGCCCTGATAGCGCGAGGCGATAAGGACCGGTGTGCCGGTATTGGCTTTGTAGGTAAGCTTGACGACCGCCCCCAGATAAGGCGCCACTTTCTGCGAGGTGTTCTCCAGCTCCACATTCACCGGCGCGGTTTTCGGATCGACAGTAATGTCGTTGAACTGGTACGGGTCGAGATACGGCACGGCGGCGTAGCCACGGCCATCCACAAACACGCCAGGATAGGACGACACCGCCGCGCCGCGCGCCCCTTTCGCCTCCACCAGCGCGAAAGTATCTGAGTTATACGGCGTAAACGTCAGTCCGCCCGAATGGGCGAGAATAGTGCCGGTGGCGCCGAGCGACACGCTGCTATAGTTATCGCCCACGCTATAGCCGCCGCTCAGTGACGTGACCTGACTGCGGTAATCGGCGTTAAAGGAGCCGCTGGTGCCTTCTCCCTGATCGCCGTTCATCGCGGTCATGCTGTAGTTCATCTGGTTGTACTCGCCAAGCGAGCCGGAGATGCCAAGCTGCTGTGCGTCATGGCCGTTGCTGTCACGCGTTAAATCGATATGCGCATGGGGCGTGTGCTGCTCAAAGTCCTGACCCAGCGGGAAGCTCATGGTCAGCAAATAGTTAGTCTGCCCTTCGTTCTCTTTGCTGTAGGTGCGGCTCACCGTCAGGCCGTACGTCAGGCTTTTATAGGTGTTGTTATAGCCGACCTGAAACTGTTTATCGGAGCCCGCTTTGTTCCAGTAATCCTGTAGCGAGCCGCTGAGGTAAAACTGCCCCCAACCGTCATCCAGCCCCTGGCTGACCGTCGCCACAAACTGGTTTTTCATGCGCAGAATACTGTCCGGCGAATCACCGCGATCGACCGCGTCGCGCGTCAGCATCGCGGTCTGAAAATCCATGTACTGGCTGGTCGCGAAGCGATAGGCCGCCAGCGAAATATTGCTACGCGTCTCCGTGATATCTTTGCTGAAGCTGAGTTTGTAGCTCTGCCCGCTGAGGCTGTCGGCCTGACGCTGACCATTCACGTAAGTGCCGTTATCCAGATGCGTGCGCGCCTGCGTGATGTCCAGCGCCAGCGAACCCAGCGGCGTACCGAAGGCCATCCCAAACAGCAGCGCGTAATAGCCCTGGCTCACCTGCACGCCGCCATAACTGGTCAGGCGGTTGGAGATCCCGTACTGGTAAGTCGCCTGATACAGCGCCGGTTTGCTGCGCAGGGAATCATTGCGATACTCCCCCGCCACGACGGAATAGCGCAGCGCGCCGGGGCGCAACTGTTGCGCCACCGAGGCGTAAGGCACCTGGAAATGCTGTTCGCTGCCGTCCGCTTCATAGACGGTCACGTCAAGATTGCCGCCGTAGCCCGTCGGGTAGAGATCGTTGATCGCAAATTCGCCGGGCGCGACGGTGGTTTCATAGATGGTCTGCCCGCTCTGGCGTACCGTGACGCGGGCATTGGTACGGGCGACGCCGCGAATATCCGGCGCGTAGCCGCGCTGCGATTCCGGCAGCATCCGTTCATCGCTCGCGACCTGAACGCCTTTGAATGGCAGCGTATCGAACACCTGGCCCTGCGTATTGGTCTCTCCAACCAGCGCACGTCCTTTAATCGCCGGAATATCACGTTGCAGATAGGTGCTGATGCTGTTGTATTGCCGCTCGCCCTCTTCCATATAGCTGTAGTAGCCATTATGGCGAAGATACCAGGCGCCGACGTTCAACCCGCCTTCAAGGCTTGAGTAAAAAGAGTTAAGCGTTTCGCCGTTGGCATGGCTGGAGTAGCCGTTCATGTTATACCCGAGCATCAGCGCCGGAATACCGCTGTCCCACAGCTCAGGGTTTACACTGCCGCGCGCGTTATGCAGCAGATAAATTTGCGGGACCGAAATATCGAGCCGCTGCTCACTGGTATCAAAGACGACTTCCGAATGTGGGAGCTTCTTTTCGAGATCGAGGCACGGTTGACCCTGCTGAAATGTCGCCAGAAAATCCTTGGGCACTTTTTCGTAATTAAACGGAATAGTTTTAATCAGATCCGGCGTCAGGCAGACGCGGCTGGTTTTATCCGGCTGCGCCACCACGTCAATTTCACTGGTGAGCGTCGCCTGCCCGTTAATATATATCAACGCGCGATAGCGGCCCGGCAGCGCCGTCGCGCCATTGGCGAAACGGCTCAAATCCACCGCATTTTTATTTTCCAGATTCAGGAAAATATTATCGAATTCGACGCGCTCGGCGATATCGGTCGGCTTTTCAGCGGGCTTTCCCGGCAGGTTTTCCGCCTCTCCCGGCGTCGCCAGCAAAAAAACCATCACAGCCATAATGCCGGGCGCGCGCGTCGCTGCATTTCCCTGGCGCATCCTGTTTTTCATCACGCTTCTCTTTTAGGGTGATACTTGAATAAACAGAGCGACGACTTATTTCAGCGTCGCCTCGAATTCATTCAGCGCGCCATAATCATTGACAAGGACGCCTGCGAGTTTATTCCCCGGGCTGCCGGGTAACTTTACCGTCATGGTGGATTTTGGCGACATCATGTCAGCATTAATGGTTTTCCCGTTAACCTTCAGATTGACCAGGGAAATAAAATAAGGCGTAGGGTTTATCGCCTCGATAGTCTGACCGTTAGCGCGCCAGGTCACATGCGTTACCGCCTCATTGGCATTACCTTCAAGGCCTTTTGGACGAAGAAATAATTTAATGCGTGAACGAAATGCCACCTGCAAATAGTTATCGCTCACCGCCGACGCTTTTCGGGCAGGAATTTCCAGCACGTTAAGCCAGTAAACGGATTCACGATCCGCCGGCAGTAATTTACCGGTAAAAGTAATACGCAGCGTCTGGCCTTTATCCGGCTCAACCCGGTTAATGGGCGGCGTTAACACAAACGGCACCTGAATGGTTTCTGGCGCGGCATCGGCATTGCCGTCATCGATCCAGCTTTGAATTAAGACCGGCGAGCTTCCTTTATTATCAAGCTTAACGCTGACTTCCGACGCATCGCTCGGATAGATAACCCGGGTGCCGGTAATCACAATACTGGCGATGGCCGCCGGGCAGGCGAACCACGCCGCCAGCGCAAACAACGCGCCTTTCCAGGAAAGGGTATCCGCCATGCTATTCACTCCCTTAAGGAAATACAGGAAGGGTTGCCCCTTCCTGTCGCGTTTTTACTTATACATCAGTGAGTAAACGACGCTGCTATTCACCTTACCGGCAGTGGTCGTATCTTCTGCGTAATATTCCACCGCATAAGGCAGCGTGGCGGAGCCATCGGTCGTGTCATAGGCGATATACGTGGTATCGGTCGCCTGACTGGCGCTACCCGCTTTAATCACGGCATAAGAGGAGCTGGAGGCATCACGCAGCTGGAGGCTGACATTTTTGGCATTATCCGTGCCGGTGGCGTTTTTCAGGCGACCGGTAATCGGATCGACAGAAGCGCCCGCTTCAAAGTAGGCAGCAACCGTAGTCAGCGTGCCTTCGCAGTTGGCAAGCTCCATTACGAAATTGGTGCGGCCCGCCGTTTTGCCAGCGGCTTCAAGCTGATTAATACCCAGCGTCGGCAGCGTAATGGTCGCATCAGCGCCCTGACCGTCTACGGTTACGTCACATGATGTTGCCGTCAGCTCTCCTTCAAACGTGATCGTCCCGGTAGACGCAGCCTGCGCGGTAGCGGCAAACCCCATCGCCGCCGCCAGGGAAAGACCAAGTGCTAACTTTTTCATATATCATCCTAATTACATTAAAAGTTAGGCTATTTATAAAAATAGCCGGACTATATTCACAGCCTGTGAATATAATTTTCGCCCCGAATGCGCCCTGCGTATCAGGACAAAACGGGTACATATCTGCCGTTAAAAAGCGCGCTACCTTTCATTATTACGCGATCATTTACCATCATTTTCGAGCACTACGCTTTATTAATGTCTGGTGAGTAGTGACGAGCCCTGTTTTAACCGAAAGCATTATTAACGACGTCACGATGATGTGCTCATTATAAAAATCATCATTCACGTAACAATAGACGAACCTTTACCGGCATCAATGAACAAACCCATGCGCCATAAAAAATACTTTTAAAAATAACCACCTGTAAATTACCGGGACTATTTCCTAAATATCAGTAAAACGTAAAAAAGAGAAAGACCAACAATATTTTATTCCCCAGATAATAAGAAAAATTGAGGGCTAATAATTATCGACGCGGCAAACAGCCTTATTCATTATCATTAATTTGAATGAAAACCAGAAAGACGATCCCGTTGCGGCGGTGATGTGGGAGTTTTGTCAGGCATTTATCTTACATTGACCATTAACAGCACCAGCGACGCACAAAAAAGAAAGGAGGCCAGTGGCCTCCTTTCTTGTATCACGCGGTTGTGCTTACAGCGCCATATCATGCTGCGGGCTGGCCGCCTGTGCCGGTTTGGCTTCCGGCGTGGCAGGCTTCGCGTCTTTCATCTGGATCACCGGCGGTTTGGTGAGTTGCAGCGTAGAGGCCGTCTCATCCCATACCTGTTGGGTCAGCGCCACATTGCCATTCAGCTTCTGACCGTAGCTCGGCACAATCTCACGCAGCTTGCTCTGCCACGCTTCTGATTTGTACTGCTCCGGGAACAGCTGTTTGATAACGTTAATGGAAATCGGTGCCGCGGTGGAGGCGCCTGGTGATGCGCCAAGCAGCGCCGCCAGGGTTTTCTGCTGGTCGGTGACGATTTCAGTACCCAGCTTCAGCACGCCGCCTTTCTCCGGATCTTTCTTGATGATCTGTACGCGCTGGCCCGCCTGGATAAGTTTCCAGTCTTCTTTACGCGCTGTCGGGTAGTACTCTTTCAGCGCCTCAAAGCGGTCTTCATCGCTCAGCATGACCTGACCAATCAGGTATTTCACCAGATCGAAGTTATCAAGGCCCACATCGGTCATCGGCATAAAGTTGCTGGTCGTGGTAGTGCTCAGCAGATCAAAGAACGAACCGTTTTTCAGGAATTTGGTAGAGAACGTGGCGAACGGCCCGAACAGCACCACGCGCTTGCCGTCCAGGAAGCGGGCGTCAAGGTGCGGCACGGACATCGGCGGCGCGCCAACGGAGGCCTGGCCATAGACTTTCTCGCCATGCTGACGGGCGATTTCCGGGTTTTCAGACACCAGGAACGAGCCGCCAACCGGGAAGCCTGCATAGTTATCCGCTTCCGGAATGCCGGTTTTTTGCAGCAGCTTCAGCGCGCCGCCGCCCGCGCCGATGAACACGTACTTCGCGTCCACGGCGTGCTCTTTCCCGCTGTTCACGTCGGTGATCGTCACGTGCCAGGAGTTATCGGCATTGCGTTTAAAATCGGTGACTTCCGAAGAGGTTTCCAGTTTGAAGTTGCTGGTTTTCTTCAGGCTACCCACCAGCTGGCGAGTGATTTCGCCATAGTTGACGTCGGTGCCGACCGGCGTCCAGGTGGCGGCGACTTTCTGCTTCGGATCGCGGCCTTCGATAATCAGCGGCGCCCATTTTTTGATTTGCTGCTGATCGGTGGAGAACTGCATCCCCTGGAACAGCGTGGTCTGCTGCAACGCCTGATAACGTTTGGTCAGGTACTCCACATTTTTATCGCCCCAGACAAAGCTCATGTGCGGCGTGGAGTTAATAAAGGAGTGCGGGTCATTAAGCACGCCGCGCTTCACCTGAGAAGACCAGAACTGACGCGAAATCATAAACGCTTCATTGATTTCCAGCGCTTTGGTCACGTCAATCGAGCCATCTTCACGCTCTGGCGTGTAGTTCAGCTCCATGTTCGCGGAGTGGCCGGTTCCGGCGTTATTCCAGCCGTTTGAGGATTCGAGCGCCACGCCGTCGAGCTTTTCCACCATCAGCTGTTTCCAGTCCGGCTGGATCTCCTGAAGGACCGTGCCGAGCGACGCGCTCATGATGCCGCCGCCAATCAGCAGGACATCAGTTTTTTCCGTGGAGTTATCCGCATAAGCGGCTGAACTGACAAGTAAAGCAATAAGAGAGAAAGCCGGAGCCTGCTTTCTGCTGAAAACCATTTTAGACATCACAATCAACTATCATTGAAAATTTAGCTGATTATTTTAACGCATCAATTAAATTTTTAAAAATATTAAAACAAAAAATTAACAACCTCAAAAAACGTGCGGTTATATCAGACGTTTCGCACGTCTGCACTCTAAATAGCGACGAATCATTTCGTTAAAATAATCAGCCATTTCAGGTTATCGTCGAAATGGCTGTATACCGGGCGGCAGCAGGTATATCACGCCAAAAACCCTTACCATCGTTGCGATTATTCCCGATGATGCCGCAGGTCGTCAGGCATTAATGGCTTTACCGATCGCATTGACGGCTTCGAGAATATTTCTGGCATGGCCTTCAATCTCTTTGGTCAGCATCAGCGCCTCGCGAGAAATAACGGTAGTAGACGCTACTTCTTTACCGCTGCGACAGATGGAATCCAGCGCGCTTTTCGTCAGGTGATCGTTCTGCTCAGTAATACGCGTTATTTTTCCGGTCGCGTCATCGATACGGTCAGCCAGCGATTTGACTTCCGTCGCCACGACAGAGAACCCTTTACCCGCATCGCCTGCACGCGCCGCTTCTACCGAGGCGTTTAATGACAGCAGTTTGGTCTGGGTGGCTATCTGGGCGATAACCGACGACAGATCCATAATGCTTTCAGAGTCATTTTTCAGGTTGGTCACGATAGCGATAACCTGCTCCATATTGCGCTGGATATTCTCCATCGCGGTGACGCAGTCATCTAAGGTCTTTCTTATCTCAACCGTTTTGGTCAGCGTCTCGCGGGAAACCGCTTCCGCTCTTTCCGTGGCCTGTCGCTCGTCACGGCTTTTTTGCACTTCAGCCGTCACGTCATAGGCGAATTTCACCACGCGATAAAGACGGCCTTTGTCATCAAAAACCGGGCTGTAACTGGCGCGCAGCCAGAGTTCATGACGGTGTTTGGTGATGCGGCGGAAATCCCCGGAGGCGAACTCACCGTGGTTCAGCTTGCGCCAGAACTCCGCATACTCCGCGCTCATTGCGTAGTCGCGCTCGCAGAAGATACGGTGATGCTTGCCGATAATTTCGTTCAGCGTGTACCCGGAAGCCTTACAGAAGTTCTCGTTGGCAGAGACGATATGTCCGTCCGGCGTAAATTCAATAATCGCCATTGAGCGGTGCGCCGCCTTGAGAATAGCGTCTTTGTTCAGCGCGTCATGGATCCTTCCCGAGATATCACGCGCCAGTTTAAGAACATACTCAACATTATTGTTTTTGCCGATGACCGGAATATAGTTCGCCTCCAGCCACATTTCGCTGCCGTCTTTTTTATAACGCTGAAATTTATCGCTGAAGGTTTCGCCGCGTCCGAGACGGTGCCAGAACTGTTTATATTCCGGGCTCGCCGCATATTCCGGCGAGCAGAACATGCGGTGGTGCTTACCCACCAGTTCATTAAGCGAATATCCCATGGCATTCTGGAAAGCCGGATTCGCCTCCACGATAGTGCCATCAGGGCGGAAAAGAATAACCGCCATATGTTCTTTTATCGCAGCAAACGCCGCGTGATTTTTTAAAATATTGGTTATCTTGCTAATCATTATTGCTATCCAGGAAGGTTTCTTACACAGCATATCGGCAATACGCGTTTATACATAACGTGTATTTTTATATCGCTACGATAGCCGCCGCCCCTGGTTTATTTAATAATAAGCAATAGCGCGCAATAATATGTTTGCTAACAGTCAGAAATAGCAGCGACGCGCTTGAACGTCGTTGAAGGGAGAGAAAAAGCGCCCCGATTTAGCTTAAGGAAAAACAAACTGTACAGGCAATATTGTCGTTGTACAAGTTTTTGAGCGCTCTGAAATATATGTTTTGTAACAATCGCGTTAACCCAGGACAGAAAAAAGGAGGCTCGCGCCTCCTCTTCATCAACCCGCAGGGTTATGCGGTTTTCAGTTCCAGCCCAGGCCTGACGCCCAGCGTATGGCAGATGGCGTAACTCATTTCCGCGCGGTTGAGCGTATAGAAGTGGAAATCTTTTACGCCTTCGCGGCTTAAAATCTTCACCATGTCCATCGCGATGTTGGCGCCGACCAGCTTGCGGGTTTCGGCGTCGTCATCAAGGCCCGCAAACATCTGCGACATCCAGGACGGAATGCGCACGTTGGTCATGTCGGCAAACTTTTTCGCCTGCTTAAAGTTAGAGACCGGCAGAATGCCGGGAATGATTTCCACATCAATGCCCGTCGCCGCGCAGCGGTCGCGAAAGCGCAAATAGCTTTCGACATCAAAAAAGAACTGGGTAATGGCGCGGTTAGCGCCCGCGTCGATTTTACGGCGCAGATTCAGCAGATCCGCCTGCGCGCTTTTCGCCTCCGGGTGCACTTCCGGGTACGCGGCGACGGAGATATCGAAATCGGCGACCTCTCTTAACAGCGCCACCAGATCGCTGGCGTACATTTCCGGCTTGCCGCTGCCTGGCGGCAGGTCGCCACGCAGCGCGACGATATGGCGAATGCCGTTGTTCCAGTAGTCGCGCGCGATGGTGCGCAGCTCATCCGGCGTGGCGTCAATGCAGGTGAGGTGCGGCGCCGCCTCAAGACCGGTGCGGTCTTTGATGCCTTTGATGATGCTGTGGGTGCGGTCGCGCTCGCCGGAGTTAGCGCCGTAGGTCACCGACACAAATTTTGGCTTCAGGCTGCTCAAGCGATCGATAGAGGACCACAGGGTCTGCTCCATTTCACTGGTTCGCGGCGGGAAAAACTCAAACGAGACGTTAATCTGTCCCTGCACTTCTGCGAGGCTCTGATTCAGGGCCTCCCGCTGGTTGGCGTGAAAAAAGCTCATACCTTACCTCATCAATCGCTGTGTCGTGGTCGCGTGTGTTGACTTCTATACGTTTAGACGTCCAGATGTAAAAATGACGGAAAAGCCCGATGGCGTCAACAGGTAAATCATCACTTGATGTGAGTATTTTTCAGCGAAGATGAAAAAGGCTCATGACGGGGAAACGCGCAAAGGTTGTACAGCGGAAGAAAGGCGTGCGGTGTTATCTGTCATGGCGGGTGCGCTGGCGCTTACCCGCCCTACAGGAGATGTGGCGTGGGGTGTTACCCGCCCTACAAAATAAAACGCAGGCATTACGTAGGGTGGGTAAGCGCAGCGCACCCACCACGGTGAATCAGAGCAACTGCGCCAGACGATTAAGATCCGACTGAATCGCGCCGGCGGTCACATCGCGCCCGGCGCCCGGCCCGCGGATAACTAACGGGTTATCGCGATACCAGCGGCTTTCGATGGCAAACACGTTATCGCACGGCAGCAACGACGCCAGCGGATGCTCAGGACGCACCGCCTCAACGCCGACGCGCGCCTTGCCGTTGGCGTCAAAGCGCGCCACATAGCGCAGCACCAGACCCAACTCGCGCGCCGCTTCAAGACGCTGCACCATCTGCTCGTTCAGCGCGTCGCCATACTCAAAGAAATGGTCCACCGACCCCTCTTCGCACCCGGCGGGCACCAGCGACTCCACGCGCACCTGATCGGGCTCGATATCGTAGCCCGCCTCGCGCGCCAGGATAACTAACTTGCGCATCACATCCTTCCCGGACAGATCTACACGCGGGTCCGGCTCCGTCAGGCCCTGCTGCCAGGCCTGATCCACCAGCTCGGTAAACGGCACCGTACCGTCAAACTGTAAAAACAGCCACGACAGCGTGCCGGAGAAAATCCCGCTGATGGAGAGAATCGAATCGCCGCTGTCGCGCAAATCGCGCACCGTGTGGTTCACGGGTAAGCCCGCGCCCACGGTCGCGTTATAAAGCCAGTGGCGGCCCGTCTTGGCGAAGGCGTCGCGGATTTGACGGTAGTTCTGGCTGTTGCTCGCGCCCGCCAGTTTATTGGCGCTGATCACGTGAAAACCATGGCTGGCGAAATCGAGATACTGGTCTGCCAGATCCTGGCTCGCGGTCACATCCAGCACCACTAAATCGTCGTACGGGTGCGCGCGCATCCACAGGAACAACGACTCTTCATCCTGCTCCACCGCTTCATCATTAAAGAACGCCAGCGCGCGGCTCGCGTCCAGGCCGTCGTAATTCAGCAGGCTGCGGCGGCTGTCCACCACGCCCGCCAGCACAAACTCAAGCCCGGTGCGGGCAGAGAGCGTCTCCTGCTCGCGCGCGAACAGCTCCAGCCAGCGCGAGCCGATATTCCCCTTGCCGAACAGCACCAGCCCGATGCGTTTTTCGGCGCGGAACAGCGACTGGTGCAGCCCCTGGATCAGGCTCTCCGTCGGGCCCGCGCGCAGCACCGCCACCAGGCTGATGGCGTCTTCCGACTGCCAGATAAACTCTACCGGCTGATCTTTCAGTTGCTGCCAGAAGCGGTGGCTGTGCAGCGGATTGCGGCAGACGCCCGCCCCCACCAGCGCCACCAGCGCCAGCCCTTCACGCAGGCGCAGCTCGCCAAGCAGCGCGGCGTCTTCCAGCAATTTGAGCGCGCTGCCGACGACTTCCGAGGTATAGCAGAGTTGCAGCAGGCGGCGATCGGGGTGCACGCCCACCGACAGCGGACGCAGCTGAGCGCGCCTTAAAAGCGCATCAACCTCTTTATGCGCCAGTTTGAAATCCTGGTGCGACGGCACTTCAAATTCGATAAGGCAAACGTCGTCATGGCTGGTGACGATACGCGCGCCGGTGCCGGAGGCCAGCACGCGCTCAATGCGCGTGGAGCCCTGCTCCGGGCTGTAGCTGCAACGCAGTTGTAAATCGATATCGCTGCCGGAAACCGGCTGCAACGTGCGGGCGTGCAGCACAGGCGCGGCCAGCCGCGCCAGCTCGCTCGCTTCATCGAGGCGCAGCAGCGGCAGCAGACAGGCGTCTTTAACTTTACGCGGGTCGGCGCTGTAAACGCCCGCCACGTCGCTCCAGATGGTGACGCGCGACACACCCGCCAGCGCGCCGATTTGTGTTGCCGAGTAGTCGGAGCCGTTACGGCCGAGCAGCACGGTTTCGCCCGCGTCGTTGCGGCAGATAAACCCGGTGACGACTAAACGTTTATTCGGGTGCTGAACCAGTAACTGCTGCAACAGCGGGAAGGAAAGACCCTCGTTAACCTGCGGCTGCGCGGCGCGCTCTGCACGCAGGAAATCGCGCGCATCGAGCCAGGCGGCGTCGATGCCCTGCTGATTGAGCACCGCGGCCATCAGGCGCGCGGACCAGATCTCGCCATGGCCGACCACTTCTGCGTAAACCGCGTCGGTGATGGCGCCGTCAAGCAGCGCCGCGAGACGCTCCAGGTCGCGGATAAATTCGCTGACCAGGCCGTCGGCGACCGAGGCAGGCAACAGCCCGGAGATAAGCTCGCTCTGATAACGGCGCAGCGCCTGTTGCACCTGATGCGCAGAGAGGCGATCGTTCTGGCTTAACTTCAGCCAGCTGATCAGCTGGTTGGTCGTACTGCCCGCCGCTGACACCACCATCATATCCCCGGCGCGGGAATAGTCGGCCATGATACCCGCCACGCGCAGGTAACATTTCACGTCGGCGAGACTGCTGCCGCCAAATTTGTGCAGCTGACGACCGTTCGTCCCTGCAGGCGCTGTAACACTCATGCTTACCCCTTAGCTCGCCGCCTGGAATGCTTTTTCCAGGTCGGCAATTAAATCTTCGCTATCTTCAATCCCGGTCGAAATACGTAGCAGCGTCTCGGAAATGCCCGCGGCGGCGCGCGCTTCCGGTGCCATGCCGGCGTGAGTCATCGTCGCGGCGTGGGAAATCAGGCTCTCCACCCCACCTAACGATTCCGCCAGCGTGAACAGCTCCAGCGCGCCGAGAAAACGACGCAGCGTCTCTTCATCGCCATCCAGTTCAAAACTCAGCATCGCGCCGAAGCCTTTTTGCTGGCGGGCCGCTATCTCATGCCCCGCATTCTCCGGCAGCGACGGATGATACAACTTTTTCACCCGCGGCTGCTGTTTAAGGAAATCGACAATCGCGCTAGCGTTGCGTTGCGCTACTTCCATACGCGGGCTCAATGTACGCAGGCCGCGCAACAGGAGATAGCTGTCGAACGCGCCGCCAGTCACGCCGATGTTATTCGCCCACCAGGCAAGCTCGGTAACCTGCTCCGGATCTTTCGCAATCACCACGCCCGCCACCACATCGGAGTGCCCGTTGAGGTATTTGGTGCAGGAGTGCAAAACCAGATCGGCGCCCAGCGCCAGCGGATTCTGCAACGCCGGGCTCAGGAACGTATTATCCACCACACTTATGGCTCCAGCCGCGCGCGAAAGTTCGCAAATTTTCGCAATATCCACCACGCGCAACAAGGGATTACTCGGGCTTTCCACCAGCACCAGTTTCGGTCGCTCGGCAAGCGCTGCTTTCAGCGCTGCCTCATCGCCCTGATCGACGAATTTCACGCGATAACAACCGCGTTTCGCGAGGCTGTCGAACAGGCGATAGCTGCCGCCGTAGCAATCGTGCGGCGCCACCAGCAGATCGCCGGGCTTCAGGTAAACGGTGGTGACCAGATGAATCGCCGACATGCCGGTGTTGGTCAGTACGGCGCCCGCGCCGCCTTCCAGCTCCGCCAGGGCACGCTGCACCACGTCGCGCGTCGGGTTGCCGCGGCGGGAGTAGTCGTGCGCGCGCGGTTCATTAAAGCCGGTGAAGTTATAGGTGCTGGAGAGGTGAATCGGTGGGACGACGCAGCCGTACTGCTCGTCGTCATTGAGCCCGCTGCGCACTGCGATGGTGGCCTGTTTACGCGTCATGATGAGTCGTTTCCTGGCATTATCGGAGAAAAGTCAGGTGACAGAGTAAACATTGCCAATATAGACGTCAATACATCTGGACATCTAAACTTCTTTGCGTATAGATTGAGCAAAACAGGATTAGCCGTTAAAATCATGTGTTTTATAGGGTAGTGATGCAGCATCGGTACGGAAGTCGCGGTATTATTCTACGCTGCTGCACAACAGACTATCGGGTTAAGACCGTGAGACCTATCCGGTTTTAATCTTTTTCTAATGACTGAGAGGATTAAAGGTATCTCATGGCTGAATGGAACGGCGAATATATCAGCCCCTACGCTGAGCACGGCAAGAAGAGTGAACAGGTCAAAAAAATTACGGTTTCCATTCCTCTGAAGGTGTTAAAAATCCTCACCGATGAACGCACCCGTCGTCAGGTGAACAACCTGCGCCATGCCACCAACAGCGAGCTGCTGTGCGAGGCTTTCCTTCACGCCTTTACCGGCCAGCCCTTGCCGGATGACGATGACCTGCGCAAAGAGCGCAGCGATGAGATCCCGGAAGAGGCAAAGGTAATCATGCGTGAAATGGGTATCGACCCGGATACCTGGGAATACTGATTCGCATCAACGACAAAGGCGCCCACCGGCGCCTTTGTTTTATGCTCGAGAGCAACAAAAAAGGCGCCGTCTGGCGCCTTTTTTCGGGAAACTTATTTGCTGCCCGGGATGCTGAAGCGTTTGTTGAAACGCTCAACACGACCACCGGTATCAACAACACGCTGTTTACCAGTGAAGAACGGGTGGCAGTTGCCGCACACGTCCAGGTTCAGGTCGTGGCCAACGGTGGAGCGAGTTTTGATCACGTTACCGCAAGAACAGGTAGCGGTGATTTCAACATATTTCGGGTGAATATCTTTTTTCATGGGAAACCTCAGTTAAGGCCGCGTCGCTCTTCCAGCCCTTACGCCAGACACCACGCGATGTTGATAAAGTCGGTTTGATACTTTTAAAGGGCATCAAAGGCGGCGAATCATACAGAAAATAACCGCCCCATGCAAACTGATCCGCAAATTGATGAACACACAGTGTACACTATGACGCTCCTTTTCTCAGCCCGGATGCCTTCATGCCTGTCGCCCGCGTCGCTCTGCCCGTTCCGCTTGCCCGCACCTTTGACTATCTGCTGCCCGATGCGATGACGGCGACGGCGGGTTGTCGCGTGCGCGTGCCGTTCGGTCGCCAGCAGCGCGTCGGCGTGGTCGTGGCGGTTGGCGATGAGAGCGAGCTGCCGCTTGCCGAGCTGAAAAGCGTGGTGGAGGTGCTGGATAGCGAATCGCTCTACCCGCCTGTGCTCTGGCGCATGCTGCTGTGGGCGGCCGACTACTATCATCACCCGATTGGCGAAGTGCTGTTCCACGCGCTGCCGGTGCTGTTGCGCCAGGGCAAACCCGCCAGCCACGCGCCGCTCTGGTACTGGTTCGCCACTGAAGAGGGCCAGGCGGTCGATCTCAACAGCCTCAAGCGTTCGCCAAAGCAGCAGCAGGCGCTGGCGGCGCTGCGTCAGGGCAGACTCTGGCGGCATGAAGTGGCGCAAATGGCGTTTAACGACGCCGCGCTTCAGGCGCTGCGCGCTAAAGGGCTTTGCGAGCTGGGCAGCGAACTGCCGCCGGTCGCCGACTGGCGTGGGCAGTTTTCGGTGTCAGGCGACAGGCTGCGGCTTAATACCGAGCAGGCGACGGCGGTCGGCGCCATTCGCGGCGAAGCCGATAACTTCTGCGCCTGGCTACTGGCGGGCGTGACCGGCTCCGGGAAAACCGAAGTCTATTTAAGCGTGCTCGAAAACACGCTCGCGCAGGGCAAACAGGCGCTGGTGCTGGTGCCGGAGATTGGCCTGACGCCCCAGACCATCGCCCGCTTTCGCGAGCGTTTCAACGCGCCCGTCGAAGTGCTGCACTCGGCGCTGAACGACAGCGAGCGGCTGGCGGCCTGGCTGAAAGCCAAAAGCGGCGAGGCGGCGATTGTCATCGGCACGCGCTCGGCGCTGTTTACACCCTTTAAAAACCTCGGGGTGATCGTTATCGATGAGGAGCACGACAGCTCCTATAAACAGCAGGAAGGCTGGCGCTACCATGCGCGCGATCTGGCGGTCTACCGGGCGCACAGCGAGCAGATCCCGATTATTTTAGGCTCCGCGACGCCGGCACTGGAGACGCTGCACAACGTGCGCCAGCGTAAATACCGCGTGCTGAAGCTGACGCACCGCGCGGGCAACGCGCGCCCGGCGCAGCAGCACGTGCTGGATCTGAAAGGCCAGCCGTTACAGGCGGGCCTCGCGCCTGCGCTGGTCGCCCGTATGCGCCAGCACTTGCAGGCGGATAACCAGGTGATTCTGTTTCTTAACCGCCGCGGCTTCGCGCCCGCGCTGCTGTGCCACGACTGCGGCTGGATAGCCGAATGCCCGCGCTGCGATCACTACTACACGCTGCACCAGTCACAGCATCAGTTGCGCTGCCACCATTGCGACAGCCAGCGCCCCGTGCCGCGCCAGTGCCCGCAGTGCGGCTCCACGCATCTGGTGCCGGTGGGGCTTGGCACCGAACAGCTGGAACAGAGCCTGGCGCCGCTATTCCCCGGCGTGCCGCTGTCGCGTATCGACCGCGACACCACCAGCCGCAAGGGCGCGCTCGAACAGCAACTGGCGGAAGTTCACCGCGGCGGCGCGCGCATTCTTATCGGCACCCAGATGCTGGCCAAAGGCCATCACTTCCCCGATGTGACGCTGGTGGCGCTGCTGGATGTCGATGGCGCGCTGTTCTGCGCCGATTTCCGCTCGGCAGAGCGTTTCGCCCAGCTCTATACGCAAGTGGCGGGCCGCGCCGGACGCGCAGGTAAACAGGGCGAAGTGGTGCTCCAGACGCACCACCCGGAACATCCGCTGTTACAGACGCTGCTGCATCAGGGTTATGACGCGTTTGCCGATCAGGCGCTGGCGGAGCGCGGCAGCGTCTCGCTTCCGCCCTACAGCAGCCATATTTTGATTCGCGCCGAAGATCACCATAACCAGGACGCGCCCGCGTTTCTCCAGCAGTTGCGCAATCTGCTCCAGGCAAGCCCGCTTGCCGATCAAAAACTCTGGCTGCTCGGGCCGGTGCCTGCGCTGCAACCCAAGCGCGGCGGTCGTTATCGCTGGCAGTTGCTGCTGCAACACCCGTCGCGCTTACAGTTGCAACGGATTGTCGCGGGCAGCCTGCCGCTGGTAGGCACGCTTCCCGCCGCCCGTAAAGTGAAATGGACGCTCGACGTCGACCCGACCGAAGGCTGACTGCCCGCCCCGCTTCTGCGAAACGGATCGTAAAATTTAATATCCGTCACATCTCCGATGTAATTTTTGTAACTGGCGCGCCCAATATCTGCTAAGAATGTGAGGCGTGTCAGATTACAGGACGAGTCTGCGCCTGCGGACCGCTACGAGGAGATGAAGTGAAGTCCAAAAAGCAGGTTGCCGCCGCAACCATGAAAGATGTCGCCGTTCGCGCCAGGGTCTCTACCGCGACGGTATCCCGTGCGTTAATGAATCCGGAGAAAGTGTCACAGGCCACCCGCAACCGCGTGGAGCAGGCCGCCATTGACGTGGGTTATCTGCCCGGATCGCTCAACCGCAACCTGAAGCGCAATGAATCGCGCACCATTCTGGTGATTGTCCCGGACATCTGCGATCCGTTTTTCAGCGAAATCATTCGTGGTATTGAAGTCACCGCGGCGGACCAGGGGTATCTGGTGCTGATTGGCGACTGCGCGCACCAGAACCAACAGGAAAAAACCTTCATCGATCTCATCATCACCAAACAGATAGACGGCATGCTGCTGCTGGGCTCGCGTCTGCCGTTTGACGCCAGCAAAGAGGAGCAGCGCAATCTGCCGCCAATGGTGATGGCGAACGAATTCGCGCCGGAGCTGGAGCTGCCGACGGTGCATATCGACAACCTCACCGCCGCGTTCAACGCCGTGAATTATCTGCATGAGCTAGGGCACCAGCGCATCGCCTGTATCGCCGGGCCGGAAGAGATGCCGCTGTGCCACTACCGCCTTCAGGGCTACGTTCAGGCGCTGCGCCGCAGCGGCATGACGGTGGACCCGCATTATATCGCCCGCGGCGATTTCACCTATGAAGCGGGCGCGCAGGCGCTGGAACAGCTGTTAAGCCTGCCGCAGCCGCCGACGGCGATTTTCTGCCACAGCGACGTGATGGCGCTCGGCGCGCTGTCGATGGCGAAACGCCGCGGCTTCCGCGTGCCGGACGATCTCTCCATCATCGGCTTTGATAACATCGCGTTAGCGGAATTTTGCGATCCGCCGCTCACCACGGTGGCGCAGCCGCGTTTTGATATCGGCCGCGAAGCCATGCTGTTACTGCTCAGCCAGCTCAACGGACATACCGTCAGCAGCGGCTCGCGTTTGCTGGACTGCGAACTGGTGCTGCGCGGCACCACGCGCGCGCCGAAGCCGCGAAAATAACCGCCTTTAAGACTCCTTATCTGGTCAAAGGCCCGTCCCTTAAGTAACATGGCGGGCTGATAACGAATGGATACAGCGAAACGATAGTGGCACAACGAGATTATGTACGCCGCGGACAGCCGACACCCGCGCGGCGCAAGAAAACCAGTCCCCGCAAAAAGCAACGTAACCTGCCTGCTGTTTCACCGGCGATGGTCGCTATCGCAGCGGCGGCGCTGGTCGCCTTTATTGGTGGTCTGTACTTTATTACGCATCACAAGAAAGAAGAGTCAGAGACCCTGCCGGGCCATAAAGTCACCGGCAACGGTCTGCCGCCGAAGCCTGAAGAGCGCTGGCGCTATATCAAAGAGCTGGAGAGCCGCCAGCCTGGCGTGCTGAAGCCGACCGAGCCTTCCGCCGGCGGTGAAATCATGAATCAGGATCAGCTGACCAACGAACAGCGTCAGTTGCTCGATCAGATGCAGGCGGATATGCGCCAGCAGCCGACGCAGCTTAACGAAGTGCCGTGGAACGAACAGACCCCGGCGCAGCGTCAGCAAACGCTGCAACGCCAGAAGCAGCTTCAGCAACAACAGCAGATGCAGCAGTGGAACAACACGGCGCAGCAGCCGGTACGCACCGCGCCGCGTGCGGAAACCCCGCGCACAGAAACGCGGTATCAGCAGCCGCAGTCCCGCACCGTGCAGACGCAGCAGCCCGCGCGCGCCGCCACGCAACCGGCGCAACAGCCGCGTCAGCAGCAGACAAACAGCGCGCCGTATCAGGATCTGCTCCAGACGCCGCCGCATACCACCACGCAGCGTGAAACCGCTCAGAGCAAGCCTGCGCAAACCGCGCCGGTGACGCGCGAGACGGAAGCCGCGAAACCGGCCGAGAAGAAAGACGATCGCCGCTGGATGGTGCAGTGCGGTTCGTTTAAAGGCACCGAGCAGGCGGAAACCGTGCGCGCCCAGCTGGCGTTTGAAGGGTTTGACTCACGCATTACGTCCAACAATGGCTGGAACCGCGTGGTGATTGGCCCGATTAAAGGCAAAGATAACGCCGACGGCACCCTTAACCGCCTGAAGATGGCGGGTCACTCAAACTGCATTCGTCTCGCCTCCGGGGGTTGAAACCCCCAAAACATCCCCCATCTATAATTGCATTCTGCCCTGCATAACCGCAGGGCGCTGTCTTCAGCTTATGCAATAAGGGGTTTGCTCGTGACAACAATAGTAAGTGTGCGCCGCAACGGCCATGTAGTGATCGGTGGCGACGGCCAGGCCACCCTGGGCAACACCGTAATGAAAGGCAACGTGAAGAAAGTCCGCCGTCTGTATAACGATAAAGTTATCGCGGGCTTCGCAGGCGGCACCGCCGACGCCTTTACCCTCTTTGAACTCTTTGAACGCAAACTGGAAATGCACCAGGGCCATCTGGTGAAAGCCGCCGTGGAACTGGCGAAAGACTGGCGGACCGACCGTATGCTGCGCCGCCTTGAAGCCCTGCTGGCGGTAGCCGACGAAAACGCCTCGCTGATTATTACCGGCAACGGCGACGTCGTGCAGCCGGAAAACGATCTGATTGCCATTGGTTCCGGCGGGCCTTACGCGCAGGCTGCGGCACGCGCGCTGCTGGAAAACACCGAGCTTGGCGCTCGTGACATCGTCGAGAAGTCGCTGGGGATTGCGGGCGATATCTGCATCTACACCAACCACTTCCTCACCATCGAAGAATTGAACTCCAAAGCGTAAGGACCCTACATGTCTGAAATGACCCCACGCGAGATTGTCAGCGAACTCGACAAACACATTATTGGTCAGGACGCGGCGAAGCGTTCTGTCGCTATTGCCCTGCGTAACCGCTGGCGTCGTATGCAGCTTAACGAAGAGCTGCGTCATGAAGTGACCCCGAAAAACATCCTGATGATCGGCCCGACCGGCGTCGGTAAAACCGAAATCGCCCGTCGTCTGGCGAAGCTCGCCAACGCGCCGTTTATCAAAGTAGAAGCGACGAAATTCACCGAAGTGGGCTATGTCGGTAAAGAAGTGGATTCCATCATCCGCGATCTGACCGATTCCGCCATTAAAATGGTGCGCATGCAGTCGATCGAGAAAAACCGCTACCGCGCCGAAGAGATGGCTGAAGAGCGCATTCTCGACGCGCTGATCCCGCCGGCTAAAAACAACTGGGGCCAGCCGGAACAGCAGCAGGAGCCGTCCGCGGCGCGTCAGGCGTTCCGCAAAAAACTGCGCGAAGGCGAACTCGACGACAAAGAGATTGAAATCAATCTCGCTGCCGCGCCGATGGGTGTTGAAATCATGGCGCCTCCGGGCATGGAAGAGATGACCAGCCAGTTGCAGTCGATGTTCCAGAACCTGGGCGGCCAGAAGCAAAAACCGCGCAAGCTGAAAATTAAAGATGCGATGAAACTGCTGGTGGAAGAAGAAGCCGCCAAGCTGGTGAACCCGGAAGAGCTGAAAGAACAGGCTATCGAAGCCGTTGAGCAGCACGGCATCGTGTTTATCGACGAGATTGATAAAATCTGTAAGCGCGGCGGCAACGTCTCCGGCCCGGATGTCTCCCGTGAAGGCGTACAGCGCGACCTGCTGCCGCTGGTGGAAGGCTGCACCGTCTCCACCAAACACGGCATGGTGAAAACCGACCACATTCTGTTTATCGCTTCCGGCGCGTTCCAGGTGGCAAGCCCGTCCGATCTCATCCCGGAGCTTCAGGGTCGTCTGCCGATCCGCGTTGAGCTGCAGGCGCTGACCGCCGACGATTTCGAGCGCATCCTGACCGAGCCGAATGCCTCTGTCACCGTCCAGTACAAAGCGCTGATGGAAACCGAAGGCGTGCACATCGAATTCACCGACGACGGCATCAAGCGTATCGCCCAGGCGGCGTGGCAGGTGAACGAAACCACCGAAAACATCGGCGCGCGCCGTCTGCACACGGTGCTGGAACGTCTGATGGAAGATATCTCCTATGACGCGAGCGATCTGGGCGGCCAGACCATCACTATCGACGCGGATTATGTGAGCAAGCACCTGGATGCGCTGGTCGCAGATGAAGATCTGAGCCGTTTTATCTTATAATCGCGCTCAACGCATTTTCATCACTTTTGATGAGGGCTTTTGCCCTGTCCGAGGTGAAGTGCGGTAAGGCGGTAAGTCTGCTCCCGGCGTTCATGCGCCGGGCTGGTCAGGCGACGCCAACCATCCGCAGCTTCATCAGGCAGGCAGGCCCTCATTTTTTATTGGCTCAGATCCCTTTATGAATACATCGACACACACGGTAAGCCGTACCCAGGCCTGGCTTGAAAGCCTGCGTCCGCGCACGCTGCCGCTGGCTTTTTCCGCCATTCTCGTCGGCAGCGCGCTCGCCGGGTGGCAGGGCTATTTCGATCCCGTGATTACGCTGCTGGCGCTGCTGACCGCCGGGCTGCTGCAAATTCTCTCTAATCTTGCCAACGATTATGGCGACGCCGTCAAAGGCAGTGACCAACCGGACCGCCTCGGCCCGCTGCGCGGTATGCAAAAAGGGGCGATTAACGCGCCACAGATGAAGCGCGCCATCCAGCTCACCGTGGCGCTGATTTGTATCTCCGGGCTGGCGCTGGTCTATGTCGCCTGTCGCAGCATGGCGGATGTGCTCGGGTTCCTGGCGCTCGGCGCGCTCTCGATCCTCGCCGCCATTACCTACACCGTCGGCACGCGCCCGTACGGTTATATGGGCCTTGGCGATATCTCTGTGCTGGTCTTCTTCGGCTGGCTGAGCGTGCTCGGCAGCTGGTATCTCCAGGCGCATATGCTGATTGCGCCGGTCTGGCTGCCCGCGACCGCCTGCGGATTGCTGGCGGCAGCGGTGCTTAATATCAATAATCTGCGTGATATCGACAGCGACCGCCGCAACGGCAAGAACACGCTGGCGGTGCGCCTCGGCCCCGTCGCCGCGCGTCGTTACCACGTCGGGCTATTAGTCGGCGCGCTGGGCTGTCTCGCGGCGTTTAATCTGCTGTGGCTGCATAGTCTCTGGGGCTGGCTGTTTCTGCTCGCCACGCCGCTGCTGGCGCGCCAGGCGCGTTTTGTGCTGCGCGAAACCGAGCCTGCGGCGATGCGTCCGATGCTCGAACGTACCGTCAAAGCGGCGCTGCTGGTTAATCTGCTGTTTATCATCGGGCTTATCGTCAGCCAGCCTCTGCGTTAACTGACCCGCATCAATTAACAATTGATGATTTTGCCAACAGCGCGCGTTAAGCGATATACTGACAACTCTTGCAGCAACTGAACGTTAAACCTATGAAATACGATACTTCTGAGCTTTGTGACATCTACCAGGAAGAGGTCAACGTTGTGGAGCCTCTGTTCTCCAACTTCGGCGGTCGCTCTTCTTTTGGCGGGCAAATCATCACGGTGAAATGTTTCGAGGACAACGGGTTGCTGTATGAGCTGCTCGAAGAAAATGGCCGCGGACGCGTTTTACTGGTCGATGGCGGCGGTTCGGTACGCCGCGCCCTGATTGATGCGGAACTGGCGCGCCTTGCGGTGCAGAATGAGTGGGAAGGTATTGTCGTCTACGGCGCGGTGCGTCAGGTGGACGATCTGGCGGAGCTGGATGTCGGCATTCAGGCGCTGGCGGCGATCCCGGTGGGCGCGGCAGGTGAAGCCATTGGCGAAAGCGACGTGCGCGTCAATTTCGGCGGCGTGACCTTCTTCTCCGGCGACCATCTCTATGCCGACAATACCGGTATTATCCTTTCTGAAGATCCGCTGGATATCGAGTAACAAAAACGGGCGCCCTGAGCGCCCGTTCTTTTTGGTTCAATGTGCGTTAATCACACTTCTTCCATTTTTCCCAGCAGCGCCTGCAGGCGTTCCTGCCAGACATGCTGCTGTTCGCGCAGCTGGTGGTTTTCGTGCTCCAGCGCTTCGCGGCTGCCATGGGCGTTCTGAACTTCCTGAGCAAGTTGATTATTCTTGTCTTTCAGCTCTTCGATTTCCATCTGCAGCAGGGTGATGGTATCAACAGCCTGCTGTACTTTGGCTTCCAGTTTCTCAAACACTTCAAATGACATCGTCCTACCTCTCCTGAATTGCAAGGCGTTGATGGATAACTATCCTCGTCCCGGTGCCCGGCGACGCCTTAAATTAATCTGTGCGCACAACACTAGTCCCGATTGTATGAAGCCCTTGTGCCCCTGTCCAGCGACAACCCGCACGGATTGCGGTTTGCGCGCTTTTTCAGTCTAAACCGAGTGTATTCGCTTCACACTGCGGTAAATTGTTAACATATGCGTTAATGAAATGATTCAGCTCTCACTTCCCTCTGTCCGAAAAACACGCTTTCGAGCGCGAAAACGCTCATTTTCTTGACGTGACACACACATTTTGATTTCGATATTTCTCGTTTTTGTTCGTTAACGATAAGTTAACACCATGTCTACATGACATCGTGGTCGTCTTCGACACCATGCTTACAATAATCATCAATTAGCCTTCAGGACCCGATTATGAGTCAAACATCAACCTTAAAAGGCGAGTGCATCGCCGAATTCCTCGGTACCGGGTTGTTGATTTTCTTCGGTGTGGGCTGCGTGGCGGCGCTGAAAGTGGCAGGAGCCAGTTTCGGACAGTGGGAAATCAGCATCATCTGGGGTCTGGGCGTGGCGATGGCCATCTACCTGACCGCAGGCGTTTCCGGCGCGCATCTTAACCCGGCGGTAACCATCGCGTTGTGGCTGTTTGCCTGTTTCGACGGGCGCAAAGTTGTTCCTTTTATTATTTCTCAGTTTGCCGGCGCCTTTTGCGCAGCGGCGTTAGTTTACGGGCTTTACTACAATCTTTTCCTCGATTACGAACAGACTCACCACATGGTTCGCGGCAGCGTCGAAAGTCTCGATCTGGCCGGTATTTTCTCCACCTATCCAAACCCGCACATCAACCTGATTCAGGCGTTTGCGGTTGAAATGATCATTACCGCCATTCTGATGGGCGTTATCCTGGCGCTGACCGACGACGGCAACGGCATCCCGCGCGGCCCGCTGGCGCCGTTACTGATTGGCCTGCTGATTGCGGTTATCGGCGCGTCAATGGGCCCGCTGACCGGCTTCGCCATGAACCCGGCGCGCGATTTAGGACCGAAGGCGTTCGCGTGGCTCGCAGGCTGGGGTAACGTGGCCTTTACCGGCGGGCGTGATATTCCTTACTTCCTGGTGCCGGCCCTGGGCCCGGTCGTCGGCGCGGCGCTTGGCGCGTTTGGCTACCGCAAACTGATTGGCCGCCATTTACCGTGCGACACCTGTGAGCCAGAAGCGGATAAACCTTCTGCCACCAGCGCACAACAGAAAGCTTCGCTGTAACCGATTTACGGGATAAAAATGATGACTTCAGAAAAAAAATATATCGTTGCGCTCGACCAGGGCACCACCAGCTCCCGCGCCGTCGTGCTGGATCATGACGCCAACATCGTCAGCGTCTCCCAGCGTGAATTCGAACAAATCTACCCGCGTCCAGGCTGGGTAGAGCACGACCCGATGGAAATCTGGGCCTCCCAGAGTTCCACGCTGGTGGAAGCCCTCGCGAAAGCGGATATCAGTTCGGATCAGATTGCCGCTATCGGCATCACCAACCAGCGCGAAACCGCGGTGGTCTGGGAGCGTGAAACCGGCAAACCGATCCATAACGCGATTGTCTGGCAGTGCCGCCGCACCTCGGAGATTTGCGAGAAGCTGAAACGCGACGGCATGGAAGATTACGTGCGCCAGGCGACCGGCCTCGTAATCGACCCGTACTTCTCCGGCACCAAGGTGAAGTGGATCCTCGACCACGTCGAGGGCGCCCGCGAGCGCGCTAAACGCGGCGAACTGCTGTTCGGCACCGTCGATACCTGGCTTATCTGGAAAATGACCCAGGGCCGCGTGCATGTCACCGACTACACCAACGCCTCGCGCACCATGCTGTTCAACATCCACGAGCTTGACTGGGATGACAGAATGCTGGAAGCGCTGGATATTCCGCGCGCCATGCTGCCGCAGGTGCGTAAGTCGTCTGAAGTGTATGGCCAGACCAACATCGGCGGTAAAGGCGGCACCCGTATTCCTATCGCCGGCATCGCGGGCGACCAGCAGGCGGCGCTGTTTGGCCAGCTCTGCGTGAAAGAAGGGATGGCGAAAAACACCTACGGCACCGGCTGCTTTATGCTGATGAACACCGGCGAAAAAGCGGTGGCCTCAACCCACGGCCTGCTGACCACCATCGCCTGCGGCCCGCGCGGTGAAGTGAACTATGCGCTGGAAGGCGCGGTGTTTATGGCGGGCGCGTCGATTCAGTGGCTGCGCGACGAGATGAAGCTCATCAGCGACGCGTTTGACTCCGAATATTTCGCGACCAAAGTGAAAGACACCAACGGCGTTTATGTAGTACCGGCGTTTACCGGCCTCGGCGCGCCATACTGGGACCCGTACGCCCGTGGCGCGATTTTCGGCCTCACTCGCGGCGTGAACGCTAACCACATTATTCGCGCAACGCTGGAATCCATCGCCTACCAGACCCGCGACGTGCTGGAAGCGATGCAGGCGGATTCCGGCATTCGTCTGCACGCGCTGCGCGTGGACGGCGGCGCCGTGGCGAACAACTTCCTGATGCAGTTCCAGTCCGACATTCTGGGCACCCGCGTGGAGCGCCCGGAAGTGCGCGAAGTCACCGCGCTGGGCGCGGCCTATCTGGCTGGTCTTGCGGTCGGCTACTGGCAGAATCTGGATGAACTTCAGGAAAAAGCAGTGATTGAGCGTGAATTCCGCCCAGGTATTGAAACCACCGAGCGTAACTACCGCTACGAAGGCTGGCGCAAAGCGGTGAAACGCGCCATGGCCTGGGAAGAGCACGACAAAGAGTAAGCGTTAACCTCATTGGTCTCCCCCTTTTCTCCCGCCTTCGGGCGGGAGACTTTTCCCGCTTTTTTCATTCGTCCCCCGCAATTAGTGTATCCTTTGCAGCAATACCCCCTTTTCTGATGGTTTGTGTGAATGAAAGAGATCGAAAAAGCTGAAATTAAACGCCTGAGCGACCGCCTTGATGCCGTACGTCACCAGCAGGCCGCTGTTTCCCTGACGGAAGCCGCCGACAAATACGCGGAGCTGGAGCAGGAAATCGCCACGCTGGAAGCGGAAATCGCGCGCCTGAAAGATGTGCGTACCGACAAGCTCAGCAAAGAAGCGCAGAAGCTGATGGCGATGCCGTTTAAACGCCCCATCACCAAAAAAGAGCAGGCCGATATGGGCAAGCTGAAAAAAAGCGTGCGCGGGCTGGTGGTCGTTCACCCGATGACCGAGCTTGGCCGTGAAATGGGCCTGAAAGAGATGACCGGCTTTGCGAAAAGCGCGTTTTAAGCGTGGCGGGCCGCCGTCTGGCGGCCGTGTTAAATGAAAGGAAGCTTTAATTTAACGCCGCACGCCTGCGCATACCTTTGAAGCGTGTCGACGTTGGCGCATAGCGCGTGATCTTCCAGGCGGGTGATTTCTGGCGGTGAGATGCCCATCCTTTCGGCAACGTCGTCTTTTGTCAGTCCCGCCTGAGTACGCATCGCGATGAGCAATGCGCTTAGCTCTTCTTCCCGTATTTGCTGCTCGTAAGCTGCCTGAACCGCCGCGTTTTCAAAGGCGCATGCTTTCACCTGCGCAAAGGTGACCCCTTTAACCGACATGGCTGAGCTCCTGTAATCGTTTGAGTGCAATTTCGATTTCACGCTGCGGCGTTTTTTGCGTCTTTTTTATAAAAGTACGCAAAATAAAAATGCGCTGACCCACCGCGAAAGCAAAAAACGTGCGTGCGATATCTTTACCGCCAACCCGCAGTTCGTACAAGCCCCCACTTAACACGCGGGTGTCCGGATAACGCAGCCGGAAACCTTCTCGTTCAAGCTTTTCCAGCCCTCTCAACACCTTCGCCTGCATAGCGGGATCAAGCGAGTACAGTTCTCCCGCGGCGCCTGGATGAAAAATTAATTCAAACATGACGCGCTTCCCTGCACATAGTTACTCTCCAGCATCACTCTCTGTCATACCTTCTGGGCTTCCTGCCCATGAAATCGGAAATGATTTTACTGCTGTAAACGAAAGCGAAACGTTTTATGTGCGGGTATTGCGAGACGCCTTCCACGATTTCTCGTTTCGAAGTGGGAGTGGCGCTGACTCGCCAGACACCGCCTGAATTGGCCCTACCAATTCCCTCGCAAACTTACCGCCCAATCACAAAACCCCAAAAAAGCGTAACCAACGTGTTGCCGATACCTAACAAATGGTTAACCTTTTGTTGTCATTCACCCTACAACAACACATTGGTTGGGCCACTTTTACAAATCCGCGCTAACAGAAGCACAGACTTCCGGCACGAATGAAGGCCCGCAGGAGATTCGCTATGCACCTCTGGCAGCAGAATTACGACCCGGCAGGGAATATCTGGCTCTCAAGCCTGATTGCCGCTTTGCCGATCCTGTTTTTCTTTTTCGCGCTGATTAAGCTCAAGCTGAAAGGCTATCTGGCGGCGACCATTACCGTCGTCATCGCCCTGCTGGTGGCGCTCTTTTTCTACAAGATGCCGGCGGAACGCGCGTTCGCGTCCGTTATTTACGGCTTCTTCTACGGCCTGTGGCCTATCGCATGGATTATCATCGCTGCGGTGTTCGTTTATAAAATTTCGGTGAAAACCGGGCAGTTCGACATCATCCGCTCGTCCATTCTCTCCATCACGCCGGACCAGCGCCTGCAAATGCTGATTGTCGGTTTCTCGTTCGGGGCGTTTCTGGAAGGGGCCGCGGGTTTTGGCGCGCCGGTGGCGATCACCGCCGCGTTGCTGGTGGGGCTTGGCTTTAACCCGCTGTACGCCGCCGGCCTGTGCTTGATTGTGAATACCGCGCCGGTGGCGTTTGGCGCGATGGGCATCCCGATTCTGGTGGCAGGCCAGGTGACCGGGCTCGACAGCTTCCAGATTGGTCAGATGGTGGGCCGTCAGTTGCCGTTCCTGACGATTATCGTGCTGTTCTGGATTATGGCGATTATGGACGGCTGGCGCGGCATTAAAGAGACCTGGCCTGCGGTGCTGGTGGCCGGTGGCTCGTTTGCTATCGCCCAGTATTTAAGCTCGAACTTTATCGGGCCGGAGCTGCCGGACATTATCTCTTCGCTGGTATCCCTGATCTGGCTGACGCTGTTTCTCAAACGCTGGCAGCCGGTGCGTATTTTCCGCTTCGGCGATGTGGGCGCCTCGGTGGTCGATCAGACGCTGGCGCGCAAGAACTACACCGCAGGCCAGGTGGTGCGCGCCTGGTCGCCGTTCCTGTTCCTGACCGCCACGGTCACGCTCTGGAGCATTCCGCCGTTTAAAGCGCTGTTTGCTAAAGGCGGCCCGCTGTCAGATCTGGTGTTTAACTTCTCCGTGCCGTTCCTGGATGGCCTCGTGGCCCGTATGCCGCCGGTCGTCGCAAAGGCCACCTCCTACGCAGCGGTTTATAAATTCGACTGGCTCTCCGCCACCGGCACCGCGATTTTCGTGGCGGCTATCATTTCGATTATCTGGCTGCGCATGAAGTCGAAAGCCGCCGTGGAAACCTTCGGCCAGACGATGAAAGAGCTGGCGCTGCCGATTTACTCCATCGGCATGGTGCTGGCGTTCGCGTTTATCTCTAACTACTCCGGGCTCTCCTCGACGCTGGCGCTCGCGCTGGCGCACACCGGCAGCGCGTTTCCGTTCTTCTCGCCGTTCCTCGGCTGGCTTGGCGTGTTCCTGACCGGCTCGGATACCTCGTCGAACGCGCTGTTCGCGGCGCTCCAGGCCACGGCGGCGCAGCAGACCGGCGTCTCGGATATTCTGATGGTGGCGGCGAACACCACCGGCGGCGTGACCGGCAAGATGATTTCGCCGCAGTCTATCGCTATCGCCTGCGCGGCGGTGGGGCTGGTGGGCAAAGAGTCGGATCTCTTCCGCTTTACCGTGAAACACAGCCTGGCGTTCACCTGTATGGTGGGGCTTATTACGCTGCTTCAGGCTTACTACTTTACCTGGATGATCCCATGACATTAATGACCCGGCGACTGGCCGACCATCTGGTGGAGCGCATTCGTGCGCTCATCGCAGAGCGCGGTCTGGAAGCCGGAATGCGCCTGCCTTCGGAGCGACAGCTGGCGCAGGAGCTTGGCGTCTCGCGCAATTCGCTGCGCGAAGCGTTGCAGATTTTGATTCGCGACGGGCTGCTGATAAGCCGTCGCGGCGGTGGCACCTTTGTGCGCTATCAGCTGGAGCCGTGGTCGGAACAGCGCATCGTCCAGCCCATTCGTAACCTGATGGCGGACGATCCGGGTTATCGCTACGACATTTTAGAAGCCCGCCACGCCATTGAGGCCAGCACCGCGTGGTATGCGGCGCTGCGCGCCACCACGCAGGATAAAGAAAAGCTGCGCTACTGCTTCGACGCGATGTTGCAGTTCACCGAGCGCGACGACCCGGATCTCGCCTCGCAGGCCGACGTGCGCTTTCACCTGGCGATTGCCGAGGCGTCGCACAACGTGGTGCTGCTCCAGACCATGCGCGGCTTTTTCGATCTGCTGCAGTCTTCCGTGATGGAGAGCCGTCAGCGGATGTATCAACAGCAGCCGATTTTCGCGCAGCTCACCGGCCAGCACCGCGAGATGCTGGAGGCGATAGAAACCGGCGATGCCGAACGGGCGCGCAACGCGACGCTGCGCCACCTCGGCTTTGTCCACTCCACGATTAAACAGCTTGATGAAGATGTCGCCCGCCAGGCGCGTGTCACCCGCCTGCCCGACGATCTAATAAAACCGTCCAGGGAGAATGAAGAATGATTATTTCCGCAGCCAGCGACTATCGCGCAGCGGCGCAGCGTATCCTGCCGCCGTTTCTGTTTCACTACATCGACGGCGGCGCGTACGCGGAATATACCCTTAAGCGCAACGTGGACGATCTCTCGCAGGTGGCGCTGCGCCAGCGCGTGCTGAAAAATATGTCGGACTTAAGTCTTGAGACGACGCTGTTTAACGAAACGCTCTCGATGCCGGTCGCGCTCGGGCCGGTCGGGCTGTGCGGCATGTATGCGCGACGCGGCGAAGTTCAGGCGGCGCGCGCGGCGGCGGCGAAAGGCATTCCCTTTACGCTCTCGACGGTGTCCGTCTGCCCGATTGAAGAAGTGGCGCCCGCTATCAATCGCCCGATGTGGTTCCAGCTCTATGTGCTGCGCGACCGCGGTTTTATGCGTAACGCGCTGGAGCGCGCCAAAGCGGCGGGCTGCTCGACGCTGGTGTTTACCGTTGATATGCCAACGCCCGGCGCGCGCTACCGCGACGCCCACTCGGGCATGAGCGGCGCCAACGCCGCCATGCGCCGTTACTGGCAGGCGGTAACGCACCCGCAGTGGGCGTGGGACGTGGGTCTGCATGGCCGCCCGCACGATCTCGGCAATATTTCCGCCTATCTTGGCAAGCCGACCGGGCTTGAGGATTACATCGGCTGGCTGGCGAACAATTTCGACCCGTCCATCTCCTGGAAGGACCTGGAGTGGATCCGCGAATTCTGGGATGGCCCGATGGTTATCAAGGGGATCCTCGACCCGGAAGACGCCCGCGACGCGGTACGCTTCGGCGCCGACGGGATTGTGGTCTCCAACCACGGCGGCCGCCAGCTTGACGGTGTGCTCTCGTCAGCCCGCGCGCTGCCCGCCATCGCCGATGCGGTGAAAGGCGATATCACGATCCTTGCCGACAGCGGCATCCGTAACGGGCTGGATGTGGTGCGTATGATAGCGCTCGGCGCCGACAGCGTGTTGCTGGGCCGCGCGTATCTTTACGCGCTCGCGACCCACGGCGAGCAGGGCGTGGCGAATCTGCTGAATTTGATTGAGAAGGAGATGCGGGTGGCGATGACGCTGACCGGCGCGAAGTCGATTAAGGAGATCACCCGCGAATCGCTGGTGCCGTCCCCGGAATTTACGTCGGTTTTAGCGGACCTGCCCGCCGCCAGCGCGAAACCTAAGCAGGATGACGCGGCGTAAATCGTGGGTGTTGTGACGATGGCGGGTTAAGTGACGATGGCGGGTGCGCTGCGCTTACCCGCCCTACAACGCATAGAGACAAGTTTTCCCGTAGGGTGGGTAAGCGAAGCCGCACCCACCAACAAATACCGCTCCACTTTGCGTAGGGTGGGTAAGCGCAGCGCACCCACCAATTACATTCGGATAACCGCGCGCACTACCCCCGGCCCCACAACCTGCGCGAAAAACTCTCGATCTTCCCGTTAAGACGCCGGTTTTGCAGCGTTTTCGCCCAACTGGCGGAAAGGCCGCCGGCGCTCAGCAGCCGGTGATACTGCTCGTCATCGAACGGCGTATGCCACGCGATGGCGGCGGCCTCGCGCACGGAAATGGCGCTCACCCGCGACACCAGCTCCAGCGGCGCGTCGCTGAACACCTTGCCCTCGCCTATCACCCGGTACAGCCAGCCGCAGCGCGCGGTATCCTGCATCCGGCCGGAAAGTTCACTAATCCCGGAGTGAAAATTGACCTTAAAGCACGGCGAACGCGGCTGGGTAATTTGGATCAGCGCCTCGCCCCAGCGAAAGATATCGCCGATAAACGCGTTTTCTTCGGTCAGCCCCAGCGTTGAGAGATTCTCGCCAAACGCGGGCGGCGCGAACCACTCCGCCTGTTCCGGGTATTCACGCGCCCAGACGGCGTAATGCTCGCGCGGATAATGGCACAGCGCGCGGTCCGCCCCGCCGTGAATTTTCTTCTCCGCCTGCTGATCGCCAACCAGTCCGCGGCTGGTGAGCGACAGTTCGCCCTCCACCTGCACTTTGCCGATGGCGCTGGGCCTGCTGCCTTCATAGTCGCGGATTTTGCCGGCATAAACCTGCACCGGGAAATACATACGCGCCTCCTTTTGCGGATATAAAAAAAGCGAGCCATCAGGCTCGCTTTTTAGAGGTCAGGTTGCAACCTTATTTCTGAGAAGCGAAACGCGCTGCGGCTTCGTCCCAGTTAACCACGTTCCAGAACTCTTTGATGTAGTCCGGACGACGGTTCTGGAATTTCAGGTAGTACGCGTGCTCCCACACGTCCAGGCCCAGGATCGGGTAGCCGGAAGCGCCGGAGACAGCTTCGCCCATCAGCGGGGAATCCTGGTTTGCGGTGGACACGACAGCCAGTTTGTCGCCTTTCAGCACCAGCCACGCCCAGCCAGAGCCGAAACGGGTCGCTGCCGCTTTCTCGAACTCTTCTTTGAATTTCTCAACGGAGCCGAAATCGCGCTCGATAGCCGCTTTCAGATCGCCCTGCAGGGTGGTGCCTTTTTTCAGGCCTTTCCAGAACAGGCTGTGGTTCGCGTGGCCGCCCGCGTTGTTACGCAGAACGGTTTTCTTGTCAGCCGGAACCTGATCCAGTTTCGCGATCAGCTCTTCAACCGGCAGGTTCGCCAGCTCCGGCAGGCTTTCCAGCGCCGCGTTGGCGTTGTTGACGTAAGTCTGGTGGTGTTTGGTGTGATGGATTTCCATCGTCTGCTTGTCGAAATGCGGTTCAAGCGCGTCATAGGCGTACGGCAGGGATGGCAGTGTATAACTCATATTCATCATCTCCATTATTATCGGGCGGCAGAGGTGTTAACGCCGCGTAAGCAGTGGGTTCATTATAGTTAATTAAATGATATTGAAAATGTTTATCAATGCCGCAGTTTTTATATGGTTATAACTTAACGCAATAATGGCTGAAAATGGACACCTGGCGCTGATTTTTACACAGATTTCCATGTCTTAGGCATCGTCTGAATTCACCACAAAGTGTGATCCCCGTTCGGCTTACCCCCTGTTTTTTGCCACCCGCCTGCGCTTCGCGGCAGCGCCCCGAAGGTGAAAGATTGAGCGCCTCAATAGACTCGTTTCGGTTAGGGGGCGGCTTTCGCTCCCGTCTGGCCTTATGACGGAAACGAGGACGACAGCATGAGTAACGCAATAACCATGGGAATACTGTGGCATTTGATTGGCGCCGCGAGCGCCGCCTGCTTTTATGCGCCGTTTAAGAAGGTGCGGCACTGGTCCTGGGAAACCATGTGGTCAGTGGGCGGCGTGGTGTCGTGGCTGATTTTGCCGTGGGTAGTCAGCGCTCTGCTGCTGCCCGATTTCTGGGCCTATTACCGCTCGTTCAGCGCCGCCACGCTGCTGCCGGTGTTTTTATTCGGCGCGATGTGGGGCATCGGCAACATTAACTACGGCCTGACCATGCGCTATCTCGGCATGTCGATGGGCATCGGCATCGCGATTGGCATTACGCTGATTGTCGGCACGCTGATGACGCCGCTGCTGAACGGCAAATTCGGGCTGCTCGTCGGCACGCCCGGCGGGCGGATGACGCTGCTTGGCGTGTTCGTCGCCCTGATTGGCGTCGCCATCGTCACCCGCGCGGGCCAGTTGAAAGAGCGGCAGATGGGTATCAGGGCCGAAGAGTTTAACCTGAAGAAAGGGCTGGTGCTGGCGGTGATGTGCGGCGTGTTCTCGGCGGGCATGTCGTTTGCGATGGACGCCGCAAAACCGATGCATGAAGCCGCCGCGGCGCTGGGCGTCGACCCGCTGTATGTCGGCCTGCCGAGCTATGTCGTTATCATGGGCGGCGGCGCGCTCATCAACCTCGGCTTCTGTTTTATTCGCCTCGCGAAGGTGAAAACGCTGTCGCTGAAAGCCGATTTCTCGCTGGCGAAACCGCTGCTTATCAGCAACGTGCTGCTCTCAGCGCTGGGCGGGCTGATGTGGTATTTGCAGTTTTTCTTCTACGCCTGGGGACATGCGCGCATCCCGGCGCAGTATGACTACATCAGCTGGATGCTGCACATGAGCTTTTACGTGCTGTGCGGCGGGATCGTCGGGCTGGTGCTGCGCGAGTGGAAAGCCGCAGGGCGTCGCCCGGTCAGCGTGCTGAGCCTGGGCTGCGTGGTGATTATCGTGGCGGCGAATATCGTCGGGCTGGGCATGGCGGCGAACTAACCTGTCATTGCGCCCCACTGCTGACGCCACACCCGTGGCGTCACGCCCGTTTCGCGGGTAAATACCACCGAGAAATAGTTACTGTCTTCAAAGCCGCAGCGCGCGGCGATATCGCTTATCAGCAACGAGGAGTGACGCAGCAGGTACTGCGCCTGGCAGATGCGCAGCTGGCGCAGATACTGGCTGATGCTCATGCCCGTCTGCTGACGGAACAGCTGGCGCAGCGGGCGTTCGGCAATCTGGTAATGGCTGCAAAAGTGCTGCAAATCGAACGGCACGTCAAGGCTGTTGCCCAGCGCCGCCATCAGCAGATCCAGCGTTTCGCCCTCGCCCGGCCCCGTGCCGCCCGACGGCTGATAACGATGACGGCGCAGCGTAATCGCTAGCTGTAAAAAGAGGCTTTCGGCTAAACAGTGCGAGAGCGCGTCGTGCTTCGGGCTCTCATGCTCCAGCTGGTCGATGACCTGTCGCGCCTGCACCATGCCCTGGCTGCTGAGCCGCCAGCGCGGATCGCCGTTCACGCCGCGCGGGTTTTCCAGCAAATCGCGCCAGTTAACGTTCAGTTGCAGCCGTTCAGGGCAATAGATGATGTTGTGCAGCACCAGATCGTTGACCGCCTGATAGCTGTGGCGGTCTTCGGCGCGGATATAAAAGAGATCGCCGCAGGTGATGCGATACGGGCGGTCATTCAGCACATGCAGCCCGTTGCCGCGCCACACCAGCACCAGTTCGCAGAACTCGTGGGTATGCTCGGCAAAGACATTCTGAGGGTAGCGATCCGCCACGACGACCGGCTGGGTGGGTGTCGCGAAGAAATCCGCTTTCCTGAGCACTAACTGAGAGGCCACAGCGTATCTCCGGGGCAAATAGCTGCAAAGTATCCCCTTTTTTGCCGCAGAAAACGGTGATTCCCTTCGCGTTACTGCATCTGTTCGTCGCGCCCCTGGCGAATGTCGCGCGGCGACCACGAAAATTCACGCCGGAACAGCGTGGAGAAATGGTTGCTGTCGCCAAAGCCGCACTGGTAGGCGATATCCGTAACGCTCTCTTCGCTGTGGCGCAGCAGATAGCGCGCTTTCATGAGGCGCAGGCGGTTAAGGTAACGCTGCGGCGTCAGGCCGGTGCGCTGCTTAAGCTGCCGGTGTAACGTGCGCAGCGACAGCATGTGTTTGTCGGCGAGCTGCTCCCAGCAGACCTCTTCCGCGTAGTGATCCTCAAGCCAGGCGATAAGCTGGTTCAGCCGCTCATCGGCATGGCCGCCGCCCTGCAGCTGGCTGCCGCTTCGCAGCAAAATCAACAGCTGCATAAAGAGCATCTCCATGCTGGCGATGGCGTGTACGTCGCTGCATTCGCGCAGCGCTTCCAGCCTTTCCACCAGCGGGCTGGCCTGATGCAGCGTCTGCTGGCTGACGCGCCAGTGCGACGGATAGTGGCCGTCCTGCTCCTGCGGCAGGAGCTTTTCAAGCCCCGACAGGAAACTGAACGCCTGCGGAGAGCGATACAGCACATTGGTCAGGCAGAGATTCTCGGTGTGCTCATAGAGATGACGATCGTGGTCGCGCACAAAGCAGACGGAGCCGCCGCTGAGCGTATACGGCTGACCATTAAACACATGCGTGCCGGTGCCGTGCTCGACGATAACAATCTCCCAGAAATCATGATGATGCTCAGGAAAGGCCGCCTGCGGCAGACGCGGTTCAATGGTGACCGACGCCGCGCCGGATGGGAAAAAATCAATGCCCTGTAGTACCGTCATCATCGCCCCCGCGTTCTGTAAAGCCTGTCTGATAGTAGATAACGGTTCTCACTCAGACCTTAAATTTTCGACGCCAAAACGCGCAAAGCCCGTCGATTTTTTAAGAAACACCGTGAAATTTCTGGAAATGCGGCGCGGCTCACACCCCTGCCTGCCGGGCGGCCAGACGCCATTTTGTGAACTTCCTCACGTTCATCTTTGCTTCCTTGCCAGCGCGGTGAACACGCTGTCCGTGGAGTGAAGGTGCGCCGCCGTGCCGCTCCCTAGACTGGCGTCAGAGATTCCAACAGGACCCTAACCATGACTATTCGCCATAGCGTCGCGGTCGATCTGGGCGCCTCCAGCGGTCGCGTAATGCTGGCCCGCTACGACAGCCACGGACAGCGCCTGACGCTTGAAGAAATCCACCGTTTCGCCAACGGCCTGCGCCGCGTGGACGGCTTCGACACCTGGGATGTGGACGCGCTGGAGCGTGAAGTGCGCGCGGGCCTTGAAAAAGCCTGCGCGCGCGGCGTCGCTATCGACAGCATCGGCATCGACACCTGGGGCGTCGATTATGTGTTGCTGGACGCACGCGGCGAGCGCGTCGGCCTGCCGGTATCGTACCGCGACAGCCGCACCGACGGCATCATGGCCCGCGCAGAGCAACAGGTGGGCCGCGAGGCGATTTACCGCCGCACCGGCATCCAGTTCCTGCCGTTCAATACTCTCTATCAGTTTCGCGCGCTGGTGGAACAGCAGCCGGAGCTGGTCGGGCGCGTGGCGCACGCGCTGCTCATCCCCGATTACCTCTGCTACCGGCTGACCGGCGCGCTGAACTGGGATTACACCAACGCGACCACCACGCAGCTTATCAACATCAATACCGATAACTGGGACGAGACGCTGCTCGACTGGGCGGGCGTGCCGCACCACTGGCTCGGCGCGCCGACGCATCCGGGCAACGTCATCGGCCACTGGCGCAGCGCGCAGGGCGTGGAGGTGCCGGTGGTATCCGTGGCGACGCATGACACCGCCAGCGCCGTGATCGCCGCGCCGCTGGCGACGCCGGACGCGGCCTGGCTATCCTCCGGCACCTGGTCGCTGATGGGTTTTGAGAGCAAAACGCCGTACACCGACGACCGTGCGCTCGCGGCCAATATCACCAACGAAGGCGGCGCTGAAGGGCGCTACCGGGTGCTGAAGAACATCATGGGCCTGTGGCTGTTGCAGCGCGTCTGCCAGGAGCAACAGGTTAACGACCTGCCCGCGCTTATCGACGAGGCGCGCGCGCTTGCGCCCTGCCGCTTTGTCGTGAACCCCAACGATGACCGTTTTATCAACCCCGAAAACATGAGCCGCGAAATTCAGGCCGCCTGCCTTGAGCGCGGCCAGCCTGCGCCGCAAAGCGCGGCAGAACTGGCGCGCTGCATCTTTGACAGCCTGGCGCTGCTTTACGCCCGCGTGCTGGAAGAACTGACCGCCCTGCGCGGGCGTCCGTTTACGGTGCTGCACATCGTCGGCGGCGGCAGCCAGAACCCGCTGTTGAACCAGCTCTGCGCCGATGCCTGCGGCATCCCGGTGCTGGCGGGCCCGGTGGAAGCCTCCACGCTCGGCAACATCGGCTGCCAGTTGATGGCGCTGGATGAGATTGCCGATGTCGACGCGTTTCGCCGCGTCGTGACCGCCAGCCAGACGCTGACCCCTTTTCAACCTCAGACTGACAGCGAGATAGCGCGCCAGGCGGCGCGGTTATCGCCGGGTCGTCAAACCAGGAAGGAGCTTTACGCATGACCACTCATATTCACCAGGCATGGGAACTGGCGAAGCAACGCTTCGCCGCCGTTGGCGTCGATGCCGAAGCCGCGCTGCGCCAGCTTGATCGCCTGCCGGTTTCCATGCACTGCTGGCAGGGCGACGATGTGGCCGGGTTTGAAAACCCGCAGGGGCAACTCACCGGCGGCATTCAGGCGACCGGCAACTACCCGGGCAAGGCGCGCAACGCCGAAGAGTTGCGCGCCGATCTCGACCAGGCGCTGCGCCTGATCCCCGGCCCCAAACGCCTCAACCTGCACGCCATCTATCTGGAATCCGACACGCCGGTCGCCCGCAATGAAATCAAACCGGCGCACTTCGCGAACTGGGTGACGTGGGCGCGCGAGCGCCAGCTGGGGCTCGATTTTAACCCGTCCTGCTTCTCGCACCCGCTGAGCGCCGACGGCTTTACGCTCTCGCACCCTAACCCGGAAATTCACCAGTTCTGGATTGAACACTGTCAGGCGAGCCGCCGCGTGTCGGCGTCGTTCGGCGAACAGCTCGGCACGCCGTCGGTCATGAACATCTGGATCCCGGACGGCATGAAAGATACGCCGGTGGACCGCCTGGCGCCGCGACGCCGTCTGCTCGCCGCGCTGGATGACGTTATCCGCGAGAAACTCAACCCGGCGCACCACATCGACGCGGTAGAGAGCAAGCTGTTCGGCATTGGCGCTGAGAGCTACACCGTCGGCTCTAACGAGTTTTACCTGGGCTATGCCGCCAGTCGCCAGACCGCGCTGTGCCTCGACGCCGGGCATTTCCACCCGACCGAAGTTATCTCCGACAAAATCTCCGCCGCGATACTTTACGTGCCGCGTCTGCTGCTGCATGTGAGCCGTCCGGTGCGCTGGGACAGCGATCATGTCGTACTGCTGGATGATGAAACGCAGGCCATCGCCGGGGAGATCATTCGCCATGATCTGTTTGACCGCGTGCATATCGGCCTCGATTTCTTCGATGCCTCCATCAACCGCATCGCGGCGTGGGTGATTGGCACCCGCAACATGAAAAAAGCGCTGCTGCGCGCGCTGCTGGAGCCGACCGCGCAACTGCGTCAGCTGGAGCTTGACGGCGATTACACCGCCCGTCTGGCGCTGCTCGAAGAGCAGAAATCGCTGCCGTGGCAGGCCGTCTGGGAAATGTACTGCGAGCGCCACGACACTCCGGCCGACGCGGCGTGGCTCTCCGCCGTCCGTCATTATGAACAACACGTTTTAAGCACGCGCTAAGGAGCACTCATGCAACGCATTCTTTCTTCCTGGTTTGTTCAGGGAATGGTTAAAGCCACCAGCGATATGTGGCTGAAAGGCTGGGACGAACGTAACGGCGGCAACGTGAGCCTGCGCCTTGACGCGGCCGACGTGGAGCCTTACCGCGACGAATTCTACCCGGCCCCGCGCAGCGTGGAGCTGAGCCAGCCGCGTACAGAGCTCGCGGGCTGCTGGTTTCTCGTGACCGGTTCCGGGAAGTTTTTCCGCAACGTGCAGCTCGACCCGGCAGACACGCTGGTGCTGCTGCAAATCACCGATGACGGTATGGCGTACCACATTCACTGGGGGCTCGCCAATGGCGGCCTGCCGACGTCTGAGCTGGCGTCGCATTTTCAGTCGCACGCGGTGCGCAAAGCCGTCTCCGGCGACAAGGACCGGGTGATCATGCACTGCCACGCCACCAACCTGATTGCGTTGAGTTTCGTGCTGGAGCTCGATGAAGCGCGCTTTACGCGCCTGTTGTGGGAGGGCAGCACCGAGTGTCTGGTGGTGTTCCCGGACGGCATCGGCATCGTGCCATGGATGGTGCCGGGCACCGACGGCATCGGCAGCGCCACATCGGAGCAGATGAAAACCCACACGCTGGTGCTGTGGCCGCATCACGGCATTTTCGGCACCGGGCCGACGCTTGATGAGGCGTTCGGGCTTATCGATACCGCCGAGAAATCGGCCGAGATCCTGGTCAAGGTGCTGTCGATGGGCGGCATGAAGCAGACCATTACGCGCGAGGAGCTGATCGCGCTCGGCGAGCGTTTTGGCGTAACGCCGCACGCGGGCGCGATCGCGCTGTAACCGGGCGGGCGTGTGGAGGCAGACGGTGGGTGCGCTGCGCTTACCCACCCTACCCATCCTCAATGTAAGGCGGGTAAGCAACGCGCACCCGCCAGCGTGAATACAACCGTAGGGCGGGTAAGCAACGCGCACCCGCCAGCGTGAATACAACCGTAGGGCGGGTAAGCAACGCACACCCGCCAGCGTGAATACAACCGTAAGGTGGGTAAGCAACGCGCACTCGCCAGCGTGAATACAACCGTAAGGTGGGTAAGCAACGCGCACCCGCCAGCGTGAATACAACCGTAGGGCGGGTAAGCAACGCGCACCCGCCAGCGTGAATACAACCGTAGGGCGGGTAAGCAAAGCGCACCCGCCAGCGTGAATACAACCGTAGGGCGGGTAAGCAACGCGCACCCGCCATTACCGTAAAAGCAAGGAGAAGCTGCATGAGCTTTATGCTGGCACTACCCAAAATCAGCCTGCACGGCGCGGGCGCTATCGAAGACATGGTGAAGCTGGTAGCGAACAAAAACTGGGGCAAGGCGCTGATCGTCACCGACGGGCAACTGGTCAAACTCGGCCTGCTCGATAGCCTCTTTGCCGCGCTCGATGCGCAGCAGATGTCTTACGAACTCTTTGACGAGGTCTTCCCTAACCCCACCGAAGCGCTGGTGCAGCGCGGCTTTACGGCCTGGCGCAACGCGCAGTGCGACTATCTGATCGCCTTCGGCGGCGGTAGCCCCATCGATACCGCCAAAGCGATTAAAATTCTTACCGCCAATCCGGGCGCGTCCACCGATTACGCGGGCGTAGGCCACGTCAAACACCCCGGCGCGCCGCTGGTGGCGATTAACACCACCGCCGGTACCGCGGCGGAGATGACCAGCAATGCGGTTATCACCAACGAAGCGCGGCGGGTCAAAGAGGTGATTATCGACCCCAATCTGATCCCGGATATCGCCGTGGATGACGCGAGCGTGATGCTGGATATTCCGCCCGCCATTACCGCCGCGACCGGCATGGACGCGCTGACCCACGCGGTCGAAGCGTTTGTCTCGGTGGGCGCGCATCCGCTGACCGACGCCAACGCGCTGGAGGCGATTCGCCTTATTAACCTGTGGCTGCCGAAAGCGGTGGAAGACGGGCGCGACCTGGAAGCGCGCGAGCAGATGGCGTGCGGTCAGTATCTGGCGGGCATGGCGTTTAACAGCGCGGGCTTAGGCCTGGTGCACGCGCTGGCGCATCAACCGGGCGCGACCCATAACCTGCCGCACGGGGTCTGCAACGCTATCCTACTGCCGGTTATCGAAAACTTTAACCGCCCGCGCGCCGTGAAGCGGTTCGCCCGCGTGGCGCAGGCGATGGGCGTCGATACCCGCGACATGAGCGACGAACAGGCGAGCCATGAAGCCATCAATGCGATCCGCGCGCTGTCGGCCCGCGTCGGCATTCCTTCCGGTTTTAGCCAGCTTGGCGTGACGAAAGCGGATATCGAAGGCTGGCTGGATAAGGCGCTGGCTGACCCGTGCGCGCCGTGCAATCCGCGCGTCGCCTCGCGGGACGAGGTTCGCGAGCTCTATCTGGAGGCATTATGATCCGCAAAGCGTTTGTGATGCAGGTTAACCCGGACGCGCACGACGAATATCATCGCCGCCATTCGCCCATCTGGCCGGAGCTGGAGGCGGTGCTGAAACAGCACGGCGCGCACCATTACGCTATCTGGCTTGATGCGCAGCGCCACCTGTTGTTCGCCACGGTCGAGATAGAGAGCGAGGCGCGCTGGAACGCCGTGGCGCAAACCGAGGTGTGCCAGCGCTGGTGGAAACATATGCGCGAGGTTATGCCGTCCAACCCGGATAACAGCCCGGTGAGTCAGGAGCTGAAAAGCGTGTTTTATCTGGAGTGAACGTGGGGTTGGATGAATGGCGGGTGCGCTGGCGCTTACCCGTCCTGGATAATACAGAGCCTTCCGTTACCGTAGGGCGGGTAAGCGAAGCGCACCCGCCATTACTACGCCTTCACCGTCGCTTTTAACGCCACGCCCTGTCGCTGGCTGGAGAGCGTAAACGCCGACACCACCGTTATCGCCAGCACAAAACTGCCGAGGATGAGATAGGTATCCTGGAACCCTATCCGGTCATACATCGTACCGGCGAAGGCGGAGAGGAAAATCGCCGCCATCTGCTTGGCAAACTGAAAACCAATCAGATAAATGGTCGCCGACAGACGCGTATCGAACACGCCGGTAATGTATTTAAACGCGCCCACCAGCAGGAACGGCACTTCCAGCGCGTGCAGCATTTTCAGCGCCACCACTTCGTACACGGTCGTGGCGAACGCCGAGCCGATAATGCGCGTGGCCATAATCGTGCCCGCAATCAACAGCGTATTCTTCGCGCCGATGCGGTTAATGATCCATGGCGAGCAGAACATGATAATCGCGTTACACAGCTCCCCCGCCGTGGTGGCGAACCCAAACGCCTGGGTGCCCGCCTGCGGCGTCGGGAAGAACGATTTAAAAAACGTGGCGAACTGCTGGTCAAACACGTCATACACGCACGCCACGCCCACCACATAGAGAATAAACATCCACAGCTTCGGCAGACGGAACAGGCCCAGCGCCATTTTGGCTGTCACCTGCGGCTGGTTGGCGCCGAGCGCGTTCATCACCTGCGCCGTCTGATTCGCGCGAGGACGCGCCACCAGCAACAGCCCCATCAGTACCAGCGCCGCGCAGGAGCCCATCCAGAACACGATAGCCGGGTTAACGTTAAACAACATGCCTGCCGTTGAGGCGCACAGCCCCCAGCCCAGACAGCCGAACATCCGCGCTTTACCATATTCAAAGGCGCTGCTGCGGCTCACGCGCTCAATATAAGCCTCAATCGCCCCGGCGCCTGAAGAGAAACAAAAGCCGATATACAGCCCGCCCGCCAGCGCGCCGAGCCAGATATTCGCCTTCAGAAGCGGCCCGAACACCCACAGGAAGAACGGCGCGAACAACACCAGCAAGGTAGTGATAATCCACAGCAGATGTTTCTTTAAGCCCAGCTTGTCGGAAATCACGCCCAGCACCGGCTGAAACGCGATCGCGAACAGCGACATACAGGAGAAAACGATACCGGTATCGGTTTTGTTCAGGCCAATCACATCCGACAGCCAGATAGGCAAAAACGGAAAGCAGGTGGCCATGATGAAGAAGTAGAAAAAGAAGAAGAGACCAAAGATCCAGAAGTTCGGGTTATTTTTGTAAGTACAGACGGTATTATTCATTATTGTCGCCCTTATAAGACCAGCCCATTAAGGCGCCGCCTGCGCGGCGCCGTTCTGTTACACGCGCTCAAACGCGATAAGCATCGCGGTTTCCGGATCAAGCACCGGCAGGTGCAGCCCCGCCTGCGCCAGCCATTCGCCGCTGGCGCTGACAGGCTCGTTCATCCAGCCGGGCAACTGGCGCATGGTGTGGCCGCCCGCGCCGGTCAGCTGAATATTCGGATGATCCACGAGACGCACCTGGTAACGGGCCTGCGGATCCAGCCCCGGCACGCGCAGCGCGCCCGGCAGCGTGTAGTCCGGCATCGCCAGCTGGCTTACCAGAAACAGCCCCTGCGTCTTATCCTGGCTAACGACGCCCTGCACCTGCGTGGCGGCATCCGGCATCTCCACGCGCCACAGGTCGCCCGTATGGATAAGCTCGCGCCATTCCTTATAGAGCGCGGCATAGCGCTGATAGCCCGCGGCCTCCTGCGCCCCGGCGCTGACCGGATCCAGCTCAAGCCCCATGTGACCAAACAGCGCCGTCAGGCCGCGAAATTCAATGCTGTGCTGGCGGAACGTGGCGTGGCAGCGCGGGTTGCCGATATGCGCGCCCATCACTTCCGGCGGGAAGAAGTAGCTCATGCCGCGCTGGATAGTATTGCGCTCCAGCGCGTCATTGTTATCGGACGCCCAGAAGCGGTGCGTGCGCGTCAGCACCTCGAAATCGATACGCCCGCCGCCGGACGCGCAGGATTCAAACTCGACGTGCGGGAAGCGCGCGCGCAGCACATCCAGCAGACGATAGAACTGGCGCGTCTGGGCGTCCGCCGCCGCTTTGCCTGCGTGGCCCGGCTGCACCAGCTCGCGGTTCATATCCCACTTCACGTAATCGACAGGATGCTCGCCCAAAAGCCAGCTCATGCGTTCCAGCAGATAATCGAACGCATCAGGCATGTTCAGGTTGAGCACCCACTGATGCCGCCCGGTGGTCTTCGGGTAGCCCGGCAGCGCCAGTACCCAGTCCGGGTGCGCGCGGTAAAGATCGGAATCGGGGTTGATCATCTCCGGCTCCACCCAGATGCCGAATTCCATGCCGAGGTTTTTCACATGGTGAATCACCGGCATCAGGCCGTCCGGGTATTTTTGTTCATCGAGATACCAGTCGCCGAGCGCCGCATGATCGTCGTTGCGGCCCTTAAACCAGCCGTCGTCGATGATAAAGCGCTCCACGCCGAGCGCCGCGGCCTCGGTCGCCATCCGCATGATGTATTCCGGCTGGTGGTCGAAGTAGATCCCCTCCCAGGTATTGAGATGTACCGGGCGCGGTTTGTTGCCGGGGAAACGGATGATTTCATCGCGCAGAAAGCGGTGGAACTGTTGGCTCATGCCGTTAAGGCCGCGCGTGGAATGGCTCGCGTAGAGCCAGGGCGTGTGCAGCGTCTCGCCGGTCGCCAGCGCCATTTCGCCCGGCAGATAGAGCGCCTCGGCCTGGAGATAGCGCCGCCCGTCGGTTTTCGCTTCGCACTTCAGCCGGTGGTTGCCGCTCCAGCCGAGATGCACGCCCCAGACGTCGCCGTGCTGCTCGCCAAACCCCGGCGTACCGGCGATAAGCGCCGGAAAATGCTCGTGCGAGGTGCGCCCGCGGCGGTTCTCCAGCACAAAACCATCATGGCTTAACGTCACGCGGTGCGGCTGGAACTCGCGCGTCCAGCGGCCATGAAACGCCATCACTTCAAACGCCCGCTCCGCCACCGGCAGCGTGACCGCGAAACGATCCACCTGCCAGGCCCCGTCGCGCAGATTGGTCAGCCCGTGACGCACTTTCAGCACGCCGCTGTCGCTGAGCGCCAGTTCGCTGACAAGCCGCAGCCCGGCAGTGGCGTCTTCACTGGTTATCACCAGCGTCTGTCCGTTCTGGTTTACGTCCCGCGTGGTGAACACCGGCGAGGCATCAAACCCGTTACGGTGCCCTTCCAGCCCCGGCGCGCCGAAAAGCCCGTGACCGTTTTCGGCCATCAGCGTGACGGGCGAATCGGTGTCCAGTCGGCCGTTAGCGACCGGGCGGATAAGGCTCGCGCAATCCTGCGGCGAAAAGTGGGCAAGATGCGGTCCCCAGTAGAGAATTTCGGCGAATGGCTGGGTTTTGATAACAACATCTGTTGTGGGGCTGGTCAGACGGTAAACACGGGTTTCCATAAAAGCATCTCCGGTAAAAAGAATGCTTTTACTGTTGATCCGAAACGTTTCGGATGCCAACCAAAACGTTTCGGATGTGTGATCTGTACGGAATTTTGCTTAGGAAAACGCCTGGCTTTAGCCCGCGGGGTGCAGAGTGCTGCCTTCAAGAAAATCAGGCTGCCAGAGGACCTGGAGCTGCTCTGCGGGCTCGCCCGCGATGAGGCGCTGCACCATGTCGGCGATTTGCCGTCCTACACCTTCGCGGGTGGACTGGATCACTGCCGCTACGTCCATCTCCACGATGCTGTCAGGCGGCAGGCCGTCATACACCACCAAAGAAACCGCCCGATGGCCCTGCAAGCGATTAAGCGTTTGCAGCGCCATCGCGGCGCCGTCGCCGAGCGAGTTGCAGTCGGTCACAATGGCCGTCGGCGGCGTGGGTAGCGCCATGAGTTCGAGCACGGCTTTGTAGCCCGCGCGGCGGGTGGGCGGCAGCATCCGCAGGCCGCTGTCATCCAGCTGATGCGCTTTCAGCGCGTCACGCCAGCCCTCGCGGCGCTGGGTGATAAACGCCTGGCTGTTGTGCTCGCCAAGCATCGCGATGCGCCGGTGGCCAAGCCCGATTAACCGCGAGGTGGCCTGATGCGTACCGGCATAGTTGTCGAAATCAAACCAGGCGTAAGGCTGCGGCAACCGGCTGCGCCCGAGCGCCAGGAAAGGAAAGTTCACCGTCTGGAGCTGCTGCAACCGCGGGTCGTTATCCAGCGTGTGCGCCACGATCAGCGCATCCACACGGCGGCTTTGCACCAGCCGCATATAGCTGTGGCTGTCCGCAAGATCGTCGTCGGCAATCAGCAGCAAATCGACCTCATGTTGCGCCAGTTCGCGGCTTATCTCGCCTACCATCTCCATAAAGACGCTGTTGTTAAGCGGCACCGGATGCACAGGGAAGACCAGCCCGACCGCGTCGATTTTGCCCATTTTCAGGCGACGCGCGAATGTATTGGGCCGGTAGCCGCGCCGCGCCGCCTCGGCCTCCACCCGCGCGCGGGTCTCCTGAGAAACGTCGTCATAACCGTTCAACGCGCGGCTGACGGTGGTAACGGAGAGGCCAAGTTGTGCAGCGATTGCTTTAAGCGACATAAATGAAGTGCCTGATTACCTGATACGTGAGAGTGTCGCCTGAGGTATTACAGGCGTCCACAGATTCTGTAAGGCTTAATTTTGTTCCGCCACCAGAATCGCCTGAGTATCAGGCTCCAGCGCGCGGAAAACATGCGCCTGATCGCCCGGGTAGCAGATGTAATCCCCGGCGCACAGCTCCTCCGGCGCCTCGGCAAGCCCCACCAGCGCGCGGCCCTGCGTCACGATGATATGTTCAACTGAGCCCGTCGGGTGCGGGTGCGACAGCCGCTCGCCTTCGGGCTGCGTTAACAGTAAGTAGATATCGCGACGCGCGCCCGGCGGGCAGGTCGCCAGCAAAATCGCCTGATAATTGGCGAGTTCCGCCACCACTTTCGGCCCTTCGCCCCGGCGTATTACCTGCGTTTTGTTTACCTGCGGCTCCATCAGGCGGGCGAAAGGAATATCGAGCGCCACGCATAACGCCCAGAGCGTCTCCAGACTCGGATTGCCGTTGCCGGCTTCGAGCTGGGACAGCGTGGATTTAGCGATCCCCGCGCGACGGGCCACTTCGGCCAGCGATAACCCGGCGCGTGTGCGTTCACGCACCAGGCTTTTGGCGATCACGGTAATGGGCTGTGTCATGTCGGGCTCCCTGGTTCGTTAAAATGAACGAACGTTCGTGTTGAAAATCGGCCGTGGTCTGTTCATTATAATGTTCATTCGTTCGTTATGGGTAAAAACGTATGATTCTGCACCGATTTGCCTGTCTTAAGGGCGACATTATAAAGGCTATTGCGCTGGTCTGTCTGGCCGTCGGCGTGGTAGGTATTTCTTACGGGACGCTGGCGATGGCTTACGGCTTCGCACTCTGGGTGCCGCTGCTGTTGTCTGTCTGCGTGCTGGCGGGCGCGTCGGAGTTTATTTTTATCGGCATCGTCGCGAGCGGCGGTAGCCCGCTTGCCGCGGCGGCGGCGGCGGCGGGGCTGCTGGTTAACGCGCGTCATCTGCCGTTTGGCATCACGGTACGGGATCTGGTGGGCCGGGGCACCAAAAGGCTGCTGGGTTCGCACATCATGAATGATGAAAGCGTGGTGTTTGGGTTATCCCAGGCGACGCCCGAGACGCGTAAAGCGGCCTACTGGCTGTGCGGGCTGGGCGTGGCGCTGTGCTGGCCGCTTGGCGTCGTTATCGGCGTGGCGATGGGCACGCTGCTGCCTGCGCCGGAAACCATCGGCCTCGACGCCGTGTTCCCGGCGATTTTGCTCGCGCTGGTGCTGCCCGCCCTGAAAAATAAAACCACGCTGATTCGCGCGGGCAGCGGCGCGGCGCTCTCCCTTGCCGCCGTACCGTTCGCGCCGGTCGGGCTGCCGGTGCTGCTCTCTCTGGCGGGCTTATTCACGAGGAAGAAATAATGGCGAGCACCATGATGATTCTTGCCGGGATCGGCGTGCTCTCTGTCGGCACGTATCTGATGCGCTTTGGCGGAGCGAAGCTCGGTAACAAGCTGGCGCTGAGCGAACGCGCGCAGGCGCTACTCTCCGATGCGGCGACCACGTTGCTGTTTGCCGTGGCGCTGGCGGCGACATTTTACGAAGGTGAGCATTTTGCGGGTATGGCGAGGGTGCTGGGCGTGGCGTTCGCGCTCTTTCTGGCCTGGCGCAAGGCGCCGTTGATCGTGGTGATTTTTGCGGCGGCGGTCGTCACCGCGCTGCTGCGTCTGGCGGGTATGCCATAAAAAAAGCGCCCGCTGGCGCTCTTTCGACAATGTCTGGCTTATTTGTTCAGTTCGGCGGTCATGTGGACCTGATTGCCGGTGAACGCTTCGGTGATGGTGTAGGTCGCGCCCAGCTGTTCTGCCTGTGCGGCGATTTTGGCTTCCGCGCCGGAGAGCGTGGTGTCAGTTGCGGTCACGGACTGGCCAGCGAAAGCGCCGAAAGCGGTAGCAAGGGTCATAACAGCAACAAAAGATTTGATAGTATTCATGGCAATATTCCTTCAGGTCTGGTTTAAGTGAGAAGGCGCATTGCCTTCGATGTGTGTAATAGTAGACCTGCACACCGCAAACCAAAAGCGGAAGGATTTGCCATTCTTTGTCAGAAAAACTGAACGATATTTATGCGTTCGTATCGCCTGCGAGCAGGCGCTGCGGATGCGTATAAATCGTCGCGCGGCCGGGGCGCGAGAAGCCCACCAGCGTCAGGTTGCACCGCTCCGCCACTTCCACCGCGAGCGTGGTGGCGGCGGAAACCGCAAAGAGGATTTCAACGCCGCAAGTCGCGGCTTTCTGCACCATCTCATAACTGGCGCGGCTGGAAACCAGCACCGCGCCCTGCTGCCACGCTTCGCGCGCGCGTCGGCCCAGCAGTTTATCAAGCGCGACGTGACGCCCGACATCTTCATGCCCGCCCGCGATATCGCCCCGCGGGGTCAGCCAGGCGGCGGCGTGCGTGCAGCCGGTGAGTTCGCCGACGGGCTGTACGCTGGCGAGTTGACGCAGCGCGCCATCGAGATTAGCGAGCGCGAAAGTTTGCGTGAACGGCAGCGGGGCCAACGGGCGCACGATGTCGTTAAGCTGTTCCACGCCGCAGACGCCGCAGCCGGTACGCCCGGCCAGACTACGACGGCGCTCTTTAAGCCCCATGAAGCGACGACTGGAAAGTTCCACCTGAATTTCGATACCATTACACCCATGGATAATATCCATGCCGTAAATTTCGTGTGAAGATTCGACAATTCCTTCCGATAAAGAAAATCCAAGGGCGAAGATTTCCAAATCTTTGGGAGACGCCATCATCACGACGTGAGATATACCGTTGTAGACCAGCGCTACCGGCACTTCTTCCGCCAGCCAGTCCGGCTGAGTGGTGGTCAGATTCTCTCTTTTCCAGAGCGGAAGGGAACGAGCGGCGGTGACGTCGCTCACGTTTTGCAACAGTTCTGGATGGTTCTTATTCACTTTTTATTAACCGTCTGAAACAGCCTCAGCAACATTGTGGTATTCTGTTGCGCCTAATCCCTCCTTGCAAAGAAGGGAATTACGATTGTGAACCGTTGCGGCGGCATCCGCAAAAGAAAAACCATACGACTTACTTTGTGACAATGTCTGAACAAGGAGCAATCCATGCAGGTCAGCAGAAGGCAGTTCTTTAAGATCTGCGCTGGCGGTATGGCAGGCACCACGGCAGCCGCACTGGGATTTGCTCCCGGCGTCGCGCTGGCGGAAACACGGCAATACAAACTGCTGCGCGCCCGCGAAACCCGTAATACCTGTACGTACTGCTCCGTCGGCTGTGGGCTGTTGATGTATAGCCTCGGCGACGGCGCGAAAAACGCGAAATCTTCGATTTTCCACATCGAAGGGGACCCGGATCATCCGGTTAACCGCGGGGCGCTTTGCCCGAAAGGCGCAGGTCTGGTGGATTTCATCCACTCCGAATCGCGTCTTAAGTACCCTGAATACCGCGCGCCAGGCTCTGATAAATGGCAGCGCATCAGCTGGGAAGACGCGTTCGATCGCATCGCGAAGCTGATGAAAGAAGACCGCGACGCTAACTACATCGCGCAAAATGCTGAAGGCACCACCGTTAACCGCTGGCTCTCCACCGGTATGCTGTGCGCCTCCGCGTCAAGTAACGAAACCGGCTATTTAACCCAGAAATTTACCCGCGCCCTCGGCATGTTAGCCGTGGATAACCAGGCGCGTGTCTGACACGGACCAACGGTAGCAAGTCTTGCTCCAACATTTGGTCGCGGTGCGATGACCAACCACTGGGTTGATATGAAGAACGCCAACCTCATCGTTGTGATGGGTGGGAACGCGGCAGAAGCGCATCCGGTGGGTTTCCGCTGGGCGATGGAAGCCAAGATCCACAATGGCGCGAAACTTATCGTGATTGACCCGCGCTTTACGCGCACGGCGTCGGTGGCCGATTTCTATACGCCTATCCGTTCCGGCACTGACATCGCTTTCCTGTCAGGCGTACTGCTGTACCTGCTGAACAACAACAAGTTTAACCGCGAATATGTCGAGGCCTACACCAACGCCAGCCTGATCGTGCGTGAAGATTATGGTTTCGATGACGGCTTGTTCACCGGCTACGATGCGGACAAACGCAAATATGACAAAACCAGCTGGCACTATGAGCTGGACGAAAAAGGCTTCGCGAAACGCGATACCACGCTCTCTCACCCGCGCTGCGTCTGGAACCTGCTGAAAACGCACGTTTCCCGCTACACGCCGGACGTGGTGGAGAATATCTGTGGTACGCCGAAAGCCGATTTCCTGAAGGTGTGCGAGTACATCGCCGAAACCAGCGTACACGACAAAACCGCGTCGTTCCTGTATGCGCTCGGCTGGACGCAGCACTCCGTCGGCGCCCAGAATATCCGTACCATGGCCATGATCCAGCTGCTGCTGGGCAACATGGGTATGGCGGGCGGTGGCGTGAACGCCCTGCGCGGACACTCCAACATTCAGGGCCTGACCGACCTCGGCCTGCTGACCCAGAGCCTGACCGGCTACATGACGCTGCCAAGCGAAAAACAAGCCGATCTGCAAACGTACCTGACGGCCAACACGCCGAAACCGCTGCTGGAAGGCCAGGTGAACTACTGGGGCAACTACCCGAAATTCTTCGTCTCGCTGATGAAAGCCTTCTATGGCGATAACGCGACGGCGGAGAATAACTGGGGCTTCGACTGGCTGCCGAAATGGGATAAAGGCTACGACGTTCTGCAATATTTCGAGATGATGCACCAGGGCAAAGTCAACGGCTATATCTGCCAGGGCTTTAACCCGGTCGCCTCGTTCCCGAATAAAAACAAAGTGGTCGCTTCTCTGTCCAAACTGAAGTTCCTGGTGACTATCGATCCGCTCAACACCGAAACCGCTACCTTCTGGCAGAACCACGGCGAGCAGAACGATGTCGATCCGGCGAGCATTCAGACCGAAGTGTTCCGCCTGCCGTCCACTTGCTTTGCCGAAGAAAATGGCTCCATCGTGAACTCCGGCCGCTGGCTGCAGTGGCACTGGAAAGGTCAGGACGCGCCGGGCGAAGCGCTGAACGACGGCGAAATCCTGGCCGGTATCTTCCTGCGCCTGCGTAAAATGTACGCCGAGCAGGGCGGCGCGTGCCCGGAACAAGTGCTCAACATGACCTGGAACTACTCGACGCCGGAAAACCCGTCGTCGGAAGAAGTGGCGATGGAGAGCAACGGGAAAGCGCTGGCGGATATCATCGATCCGGTGACCGGCAACGTGCTGGCGAAGAAAGGCGATCAGCTGAGCACCTTCGCGCACCTGCGCGACGACGGCACCACATCGAGCGGCTGCTGGATCTTCGCCGGTAGCTGGACGCCGAACGGCAACCAGATGGCGCGTCGCGATAACGCCGACCCGTCAGGCCTTGGCAATACGCTGGGCTGGGCATGGGCATGGCCGCTGAACCGCCGCATCCTGTATAACCGCGCCTCCGCGGATCCGCAGGGCAAACCGTGGGACCCGAAACGTCAGCTTCTGTCTTACGCCAACGGCAAGTGGGTCGGCGCCGATATTCCGGATTACAACACCGCGCCTCCGGGAAGCGATGTCGGTCCGTTTATCATGCAGCCGGAAGGCATGGGCCGCCTGTTCGCCATCGACAAAATGGCGGAAGGCCCGTTCCCGGAACACTACGAGCCGTTCGAGACGCCGATTGGCACCAACCCGCTGCACCCGAACGTGGTGTCTAACCCGGCGGCGCGCGTGTTCAAAGGCGATCTGGAAGCGATGGGCAAAGCGGATAAGTTCCCGTATGTCGGCACCACGTACCGTCTGACCGAGCATTTCCACTACTGGACCAAACACGCGCTGTTAAACGCCATCGCGCAGCCGGAACAGTTTGTGGAAATCGGCGAGAAACTCGCCGGCAAGCTTGGCATCGCGCAGGGCGATACCGTGAAAGTCTCCTCCAACCGCGGCTATATCAAAGCCAAGGCGGTGGTGACCAAGCGTATTCGCACGCTCAACGTGGACGGCAAACAGGTGGATACCATCGGTATTCCAATCCACTGGGGCTACGAAGGGGTCGCGAAGAAAGGCTTTATCGCCAACACGCTGACGCCGTTCGTGGGCGACGCCAACACCCAGACGCCGGAATTTAAGGCGTTCCTGGTGAACGTGGAAAAGGTGTAACGGAGACGACTTATGGCTTATCAATCGCAAGACATTATCCGTCGTTCCGCGACTAACGGTTTCACGCCCGCGCCTCAGGCGCGGGACCACCAGCAGGAAGTGGCGAAGCTTATCGACGTGACCACCTGTATCGGCTGTAAAGCCTGTCAGGTGGCCTGTTCCGAGTGGAACGATCTGCGTGACGAGGTCGGTCATAACGTCGGGGTGTATGACAACCCGGCGGATTTGACCGCCAAGTCGTGGACCGTGATGCGCTTCTCGGAAGTGGAGCAGAACGACAAACTGGAATGGCTTATCCGCAAGGATGGCTGTATGCACTGCGCCGATCCGGGCTGCCTGAAAGCGTGCCCGTCGGAAGGCGCTATCATTCAGTATGCCAACGGCATCGTCGATTTTCAGTCTGAGCAGTGCATCGGCTGCGGCTACTGCATCGCGGGCTGTCCGTTCGACGTCCCGCGCCTGAACCCGGAAGATAACCGCGTCTACAAATGCACCCTGTGCGTGGATCGCGTGACCGTGGGCCAGGAGCCGGCGTGCGTGAAAACCTGTCCGACTGGCGCTATCCACTTTGGCTCCAAAGAGGATATGAAACAGCTGGCTGGCGAGCGTGTGGCGGAGCTGAAAACCCGTGGTTACGAAAACGCGGGCCTGTACGATCCGGCAGGCGTTGGCGGTACGCACGTGATGTACGTGCTGCACCACAACGACAAGCCGAACCTGTACCACGGCCTGCCGGAGAACCCGGAAATCAGCGAAGCCGTTAAGTTCTGGAAAGGCATCTGGAAACCGCTCGCCGCTATCGGCTTTGCGGCGACCTTCGCAGCCAGCGTCTTCCACTACGTCGGTATCGGTCCAAACCGCGCCGAGGAAGATGAAGACAATCTGCACCATGACGATGATGAGGTGCGTAAATGAAAAGACGTGACACCATCGTGCGCTACAGCGCGCCAGAGCGAATCAACCACTGGATCACCGCCTTCGCCTTCGTGCTGGCGGCGGTGAGCGGGCTGGGGTTCTTTTTCCCCTCCTTCAACTGGCTGATGAACATTCTCGGCACGCCGCAGCTGGCGCGCATCCTCCACCCCTTCGTTGGGGTGGTGATGTTCGTCTCGTTCATGCTGATGTTTTTCCGTTACTGGCACCACAACCTCATTAACCGTGACGATATCCTGTGGGCAAAAAATATCCACAAAATCGCCATGAACGAGGAAGTGGGCGATACCGGGCGCTATAATTTTGGTCAGAAGTGCGTCTTCTGGGCGGCTATCCTGCTGCTGCTGCTGTTACTGGCAAGCGGCGTGGTGATCTGGCGTCCGTGGTTCGCGCCGATGTTCCCCATCCCGGTTATTCGCCTGGCGCTGCTGGCGCATTCATTTGCCGCAGTAGCGTTAATTGTGGTTATCATGGTGCATATTTACGCGGCCCTGTGGGTCAAAGGCACCATTACCGCCATGGTGGAAGGCTGGGTTACCAAAACCTGGGCGAAGAAACACCACCCGCGCTGGTATCGCGAAGTGCGCGAGAAACAGGAAAAATCATCTGAATGAGTATTCGCATCATCCCGCAAGACCAGCTGGAGAAGAGCGATAAACGTACGGCGGAAGTGATTCCGCCGTTATTGTTCCCCAGACTGAAAAATCTCTATAACCGCCGCGCCGCACGCCTGCGCGAGCTGGCTGAAAATAATCCGCTGGGCGATTTCCTGCGTTTTGCCGCGCTTATCGCGCATGCTCAGGAAGTGGTGCTGTATGACCACCCGCTGGAGATGGATTTAACAGCCCGCATCAAAGAGGCGGCGGAACAGGGCAAGCCCCCGCTGGATATTCACGTGCTGCCGCGCGATGGTCACTGGCAGAAGCTGCTGCAATCGTTGATTGCCGAGCTGAAGCCGGAGATGAGCGGCCCGGCGCTGGCGGTTATCGAGAATCTCGAAAAAGCCTCGGCGCAGGAGCTGGAAACCATGGCAAGCGCCCTGTTCAGCGCCGATTTCAGCGCGGTAAGCAGCGATAAAGCGCCGTTTATCTGGGCTGCGCTGTCGCTCTACTGGGCGCAGATGGCGAGCCTGATCCCCGGCAAAGCCCGTGCGGAATATGGCGAAGCGCGCCAGTTCTGCCCGGTCTGCGGCAGCATTCCGGTCTCCAGCATGGTGCATATCGGCTCAAAACAGGGGCTGCGCTACCTGCACTGCAACCTGTGCGAAACCGAGTGGCATGTGGTGCGTGTTAAATGTAGCAACTGCGAGCAGACGCGCGATTTGCACTACTGGTCTCTGGAGAGCGAACAGGCGCCAGTCAAAGCTGAAAGCTGCGGCGACTGCGGCACTTACCTGAAGATCCTGTATCAAGAAAAAGACCCGAACGTGGAGCCGGTGGCGGATGACCTCGCCTCGCTGGTGCTCGACGCCCGCATGGAGCAGGAAGGCTTTGCCAGAAGCTCCATCAACCCGTTCCTGTTCCCGGGAGAGGGTGAGTAAACCTTGTCTGTAGCCCGCTCGTTCAGGGCGGGCTAATTTACGCCGGTTATCGCAACGTCATGGTCTTTATGGGTTACAACGCCAGCGCCGGGATGACATGCTGCGGATCTCTGGCAATAGCGCGCAACAGCGCGCGCGCCGGGCCCGTTGGCGACCGCCTGCCTTGTTCCCAGTTACGCAGCGTATCCACACTCACCGAAATCAGGCTGGCGAATTTCGTTTGAGAAAGGCCTGATGCCTGTCTGATCTCTTTTATTTTCAGCGCGTCGATGACGAAAGCCCGCGAAGGCTCGCGGCGGCCTTCGCTAATCTCATTCATCTGCCGCATACTTTCGGTTAACTGTTCAAACAGCGCGTTATCCATCACCACCTCTGATTCAGCATTCTGAGCACGGTTTTTTCATGGGGCGAGAGATCGTCTTTTATCCCTTTGCGATAAATCAGCAGCAATCGGATTTCATCCGCATAAGCACGATAAAAATAGATAATCCTGACGCCGCCTCGTTTGCCCCGGCCGCCAGCCTGCCAGCGCGCTTTACGAAGCCCGCCAGTATCCGGGATCACGTCGCCATAATCGGGTTGCAGCGCCAGAAACCACTGCAACTGCTGGTATTCGTCGTCACTAAGCAGAGTTGTCACGGCCCGGGTGAAGATTTCCGTTTCAATAAATAGCATATCCGTACGCCACTGGCTGATGTTAACACAGCACAAAGGTACGTCAATGGCGTACCTCGAAGAGAGCTACGCTATCGTGGTGCGGCGCGTCAGGCAATGCCCTGGCCGGAAAGATTTCCCTTCTGCGAGCCCCCTTCCGTAATCATTTGTACTTTTACATCAGCGGGATAAATATTGAGGGGCGCAGCGCCTGTGGTTGGCCTCGCTTATTTCAGCATCGCCAGGGCGGATGAGAGCGTCAGGATAAACAGGAACAGCCCGCCGCCGGTATCGACGACGACTTTCAGCCAGCGCACCGAAAAGCGGCGCGTGGTCAGTACGATAGCGCCACCGCATAGCAGCAGCCACGATGCCATGATGGCGACATGGATGCTGGCGAGCAGCAGATAGTGCATGAACGCCGTTCCGGCGAACGCGGGCACCACCGTCAGCCAGAGCAGGATCGCTTTGATATTAAAAAGGTTAGCCAGCAGCGCCTCTTTTACGCCCGCGCCGTGGCCTGTGTTTTGCTGAGGACGCCGCCAGGCCTGAATGCCGCTTGCGATAAGCCGTAGCGCCAGCCAGAGCAAATAGAGCGTGCCCGCCAGCTGTAAGGTTTTCATCACCGGCGGGTAGCGCACCAGCAGCTGCGTGACGCCAAGCCCCACCAGCGAGGCGTGAATATAAATCCCGATGAGCGTGCCTGCGATAACGCTGAACACGCCCGTAATGCCACGGTGGATAACGTTATTCATCGCAAGCGTAAAGCTGGCGCCAGGAGAGAGCGCCACTGGCGCAATCGCCAGTACAAAACCTGAAATATCCACACCACCGCCTCTGTTCATATCAGCCGTTACTTAACCACAATCACGGCGTGCGCGGTATTCACCAGAAATGACGGCGGATTACCTTCCTTTACGTTGGGTTTGCGCAGGTGCGCCATACTCAAAGGTGGAACCCGGTTTGCCACAGAAGGAAGGACCATGCGTAAGTTTATCGGCTTTGACATTGGCGGCACCCATATCAAACACGGCCTGATCACCGAAGAGGGCGAAGAGCTTTCCAGCGACGAATATGACACCCACTACGATCCCGACGCGTTCAAAAACGCCTGGCGCGAGGCGGTTGAGCGTTACCAGAACAATGACGAAATAGCGGGCATCGGCGTCAGTTTCCCGGGCTATATCAACCCCGGCACCAGCCATGTGCCAAAAGCGGGCGCGCTGGAATTCCTCGATGGCTGTAATCTGCTGGAGCTGTTTGGCGAACTGACCTCGCTGCCGGTCACGGTAGAGAACGACGCTAACTGCGCGGCGCTTGGCGAGATGTGGCGCGGCGCCGGACAGCGCTACGATTCCTTCATCTGTATGACCATCGGCACCGGCATTGGCGGCGGCCTGATCCTCAACCGTGAGCTGATGCGCGGCGCGCACTTCCGCGCGGGCGAATTTGGGGTGATCCCGGTCGGCGACAACGGCGAAAACATGCACCAGATCGCCTCCGCGCGAGGGCTGGTAGAAGCCAGCCGCCGGGCGCTGTCGCTGCCGTCCGACGCCCCGCTGCACGGTAAAGAAATCTTTGAACGTATGGGTGGCGACGTGCATCTGCGTGAAGTGGTCGAGCGCTGGGTCGGTTATCTGGCGCGCGGCGTTTACAGCGTGGTGTCGCTCTACGATCCGCAGGTGGTGCTGATTGGCGGCGGTATCAGCCAGCAGAAAGAACTCTACCCGATGCTTGAGCGCAGCCTCGAAAAATATAACTTCTGGGATGCGTTGCAGGTGCCCATTCAGCCGTGTCAGCTCGGCAACCAGGCCGGACGGCTGGGCGCGGTGTGGCTCGCGAAACAAAAACAGTAGCCCCGTCGCGACGGGGCTTACGCATTACATCGCCGCGCGATAAATCGCCATGATTTCCGCGTGGCTTGCCTGCACCGGATTGGTAAACCCGCAGGCGTCTTTAAGCGCGTTATCAGCAAGCGTGGAGATGTCCTCGTCACGCACTCTCAACTCCCGCAACCCGGCAGGAATATGCACCCGGCGAGCCAGCGCGCAAATGGCGGCGATGCAGGCATCCGCCCCTTCGGCGTCATTCATGGCGCTGACATCGACGCCCATCGCCTGCGCGCAGTCGCGCAAGCGGTGCGCCGCTACGGCGCTGTTAAAGCGCTGCACATGCGGCAGCAGGATGGCGTTACAAACGCCGTGCGGCAGGTCATAGAAGCCGCCCAGCTGATGCGCCATCGCATGCACATAGCCGAGCGACGCATTGTTAAACGCCATCCCCGCCATAAACTGCGCCCAGGCCATCGCCTCACGCGCCGCGACGTTATCCCCCTCTTCCACCGCCTGCGGCAGCGAGCGCGCAATTATAGCGATGGCTTTCAGCGCGCAGGCATCGGTCACCGGCGTGGCGGCTGTCGAGACATACGCTTCGATGGCGTGCGTCAGCGCATCCATGCCTGTCGCGGCGGTCAGCGATTTCGGCATTCCCATCATCAGCGCCGGATCGTTAACCGACATCACCGGCGTCACGTGTTTATCAACAATCGCCATTTTCACATGCCGCTCCTGGTCGGTGATGATGCAAAAGCGCGTCATCTCAGACGCCGTCCCCGCCGTGGTATTGATGGCGATCATCGGCAGTTGCGGTTTACGGGAGCGGTCGACGCCTTCGTAATCGCGGATATCGCCGCCGTTGGCGGCCACCAGCGCGATGCCCTTGGCGCAGTCGTGCGGCGAGCCGCCGCCCAGCGAAATCACGCAGTCGCAGCGGTGAGCGCGCAGCATACTTAATCCGGCTTCCACATTTTCCGTCGTCGGGTTCGGGTGCGTGCCGTCGAAGATCACGCTCTGCATGCCTTTCTGCGCCAGCATTTCCTTGAGCTGGCCCGCCATACCCAGCGCTGACAACATACCGTCCGTCACAATCAACGCGTTGCGATAACCATATTCACAGGCCGTTTTCAGCGCCTCGTCGAGGCTATTCATGCCAATCATATTAATAGAGGGAATATAAAAAACAGACGCGGTCATACTCATTATCCTTAATGAATCAAATGAGCTTCAGAAAATACACCGCATGGCAGAGTGAAAAAAGCGAGATGCCGCGAATTACGGCGAATTGGTTGCCAGAAAGCACCATAAAATAAAACAGTTAGCGTCATCGCACGGAATTATTCACGAGGTGATTAAAACATAGGGAATATATATTTCATCAATATATATTCCCCGTTTTCGATATCGTTTTTACAGCGCAGAATTAAACAGCGCGCTGTCGCGCAGCAGATGTTCATTACCGCGACGGCGGGTAAAGCCGATGCGGTCGAAATATTCCAGAATCTGAATCGCCAGCTTGCGGCCCACGTTCAGGCTGTCGCGGAAATCAGCGGCGACGGTCGCGCCTTTTTCGCGATCGAGCGTGCGGATCAGATCGGCGAACGCCACGATGCGATCGTGACGGTAATAGCGATCTTTAACGATCGCCGTGATAAAGCCCTGCTGCGCGGCGAGCCGCAACAGCTGGCGCATCGCCTGTTCTTCTTCGCCCGCTTCGCGCGCCAGATCGCGCACCCACCAGGGCTCGTCGCCAAACAGCCCCTGGATTTTCTCCCACAGCGCCTGCTGAGACTCGCTGAAACCGGCCTTATGGCCCGGCAGATGCAGCCAGCCTTCGCGGCTCGCGAGCTGCCCGTCGCGCCGCATCCGTTCGATAAGCGCCAGCACCAGCGGCTCCGGCTCGGATGGGAGCGCCATGCGCCGCAGGCGTTCGCGGCCAGGGCCGGGCTCTTCGCTGTGCGTTTCATGGTAGCGGGCGAGCGTGGCGAGCAGTTTCTCCTGCCAGCGCGCGGCAAGACTGCTGCTTAACAGATAACCATTCGCCTGGAGAAACTCCGCGCTGCCCGCCAGCGCGTCGAGCGCCGCCGTGGAGAGCTGGCGCGCCCAGCCAAACGTCGCGAGCGCGACCGCGCCGCGCGAGGCGTGGAGCCGCAGCGCATCGGCGTCGGTTTTGGCGTCAGCGAGTTCGGTGAGAAACGCGAGAAATTCCGGCTGGCGTTTGCCGCGCCGCGGGGCTTCCAGCGTGACGACGCGCGCGCCTGCCAGCGTCTGGCGCGCGCTGATGTCGCGCAGCACCAGCCGGTCGTTATCGGCCAGGAAGAGCGGCGTGTCGAACACCAGCTCCGCCAGATTATCTTCCAGCAGCGAAACGCGCCCGGTGACGTGGCTTGCCGCATGATGAATATGCAGCGGCTGCCACTGTTGCAGCGGCGCCTGGCGGTCGAGCGTGACGATGACCCGCTCCGCGGCCTGCGGCGGCGCGTCGCTGAGCAGCCAGTCGCCGCGCCGGATATCCGCTTTCTGCGCGTCGCCGCTAATGTTCAGCGCGATGCGCTGACCGGCGAACGCCCGCTCCGTCGGCTGGTTCTGCGCGTGCAGGCCGCGCACGCGCATCGGCGTATTCGCGCCGGTCAGGTAGAGCGTATCGCCGACGTTCACCTCACCGGAGAGCGCCGTGCCGGTCACCACCAGGCCCGCGCCTTTCACGGTAAACGCGCGATCGACCGCCAGGCGAAAGCGCTGCCCGGCAGGATGCGAGCGTTCGGGCAACGTGCGCAAGTGATCGCGCAGCGCCTCAACGCCCACGCCTTCGGTGGCCGCCGTCACAAACAGCGTGGTGTCGTGCCAGCCATAGTCGCTCAAGATTGCCAGGACATCTGCTTTCACCTGCGCCAGTCGCGCGTCATCCACCCGGTCGGCTTTGGTGAGCGCCACGGTGAGCGTCGGCTGGCCGGTCAGGCGCAGAATCGCCAGGTGCTCGCGGGTCTGGGCCATCACGCCGTCGTCGCACGCCACCATCAGCAGCGCATGATCGATGCCGCCCACGCCCGCCAGCATATTGGCGAGGAATTTCTCATGGCCCGGCACGTCGATAAAACCGATCACGCGCCCGTCCGGCTGCGGCCAGTAGGCGTAACCGAGATCGATAGTCATGCCGCGTTTTTTCTCTTCCGGCAGACGGTCGGCGTTAATACCGGTGAGCGCTTCAAGCAGCGTGGTTTTGCCGTGGTCCACATGCCCGGCGGTGGCGATAATCATTGCAACAACATCTCCATCAGTCCTGCCTCGTCTTCAAGGCAGCGTAAATCGAGCCATAACCGCCCGTCGCCCACGCGCCCGATAACCGGCACCGGCAGACGACGCCAGCGGGCGGCGAGCGCCTCAAGACGGCTGCCGCGCCCGTCGCGCGGAGTGAACGTGAGCGCAGCACCTGGTAGCCGGTCGACCGGCAGCGAGCCGCTGCCAATCTGCGACAGACAGGGCGCTACGTCTATCTGAAATTCGTCGCCGTAGCGGGATTCCAGCGCCGGACGCAGGCGCTGCGCCTGCTCGCTGATGTCGGACGCCTGACGCGTCAGCAGCCGCAGCGTCGGCAGCCGTTCAGCGAGTTTTTCCGGGTGCAGGTAGAGGCGCAGCGTGGCGTCAAGCGCCGCCACCGTCATTTTGTCGGCGCGCAGGGCGCGCTTGAGCGGGTGTTTCTGAAGCTTCGCGATGAGCGCCTTTTTGCCGACGATAATCCCCGCCTGCGGCCCGCCCGGCAGTTTATCGCCGGAAAAACTCACGAGACTCGCCCCGGCGGCCAGCGCCTCCTGCGGCATCGGCTCTTTCGGCAGGCCATACTGGCTGAGATCGATAAGCGAGCCGCTGCCGAGATCGACAATCACCGGGACAGACGACGCCTGCGCCAGTTCGGCGGCGTCTACGGCTTTGGTAAAGCCTTCAATCTGATAATTACTGGTATGCACTTTCATCAGCAGCGCGGTCTGCTCGCCAGTCGCCTCGAGATAATCGCGCAGATGCGTGCGGTTGGTCGTGCCCACTTCCACCAGCTGACAGCCCGCCTGGCGCATCACATCCGGAATGCGAAACGCGCCGCCAATCTCCACCAGTTCGCCGCGCGACACAATCACCTCTTTGCCTGCGCCCAGCGCCGCCAGCATCAGCAGCACCGCCGCGGCGTTGTTATTGACGATACAGGCGTCTTCCGCGCCGGTGAGTTCACAGAGTAACAACGCCAGCGCGCGGTCGCGGTGGCCGCGCTCGCCGCCGTCGGCGTCATACTCCAGCGTCACCGGCGAGCGCATGGCGCGGGCGACCGCTTCAACGGCCTCTTCCGCCTGCAACGCGCGGCCAAGGTTGGTGTGCAGCACCGTCCCGGTAAGGTTGAAAACCGGGCGCAGCGCGCTTTGCGAACCGCGCGCCAGCCGGTCAGCCGCCGCCGCGGCCCAGTCGTCGCACCACGACGGCAGCGCCTGGCGTTCGCGAATGGCAAGCCGCGCCTCCTCCTGCATCGCGCGAAGCGTGTTGACCACGCGAGTATGGCCGTAGGTGTCCAGCAACGGCTGGAACGCGCTGTCGCGCAGCAGGCGGTCAGTGGCGGGAAGCTGGCTGTAAAGCAGACGGGAATCGGTCGTCATGGCGTGAATAAACCTGGATAAAACGTGGCGATAATTTAGCAGGAAACGCGGGGCAGTTCAGTCCCCGCGCACGGTCAGCGCAATAAAGGGCGGTTCGCGCCCGGTCAGGCGCTGGGCGGCTCGGTACGCGCGAAGCTGTCGCGGGTAAAGAGCGCTTCCACCAGTTTCACCAGATGCGGACGCTGCGCGCACCAGCCTGGCGCCACGCGACGGAAGTTGAGATAGCCGATGGCGCAGGCCGTCGCGATGGTGGCGAGCGTCAGTTCGTCGGCCTTCAGCGTGCCGTCAGCCACATACCCTTCCAGCGCGTCGAGGCCGCGGTTGATTTTCTCCCGCTGGCGCAGCAGTTCACTTTCCGACTGCTGCTCCGCCGGGCGCGCCTGCTCGCGTACCGAAACCAGCGCCGCGTCCATAATGCCGTCGGCGAGCGCCTCCAGCTGGCGTACTTTCAGCGCCGCGCGCGGCGCTTGCGGCACCAGCGCCGGTTGGGCATCCAGCAGCTCGATATACTGCGCGATGATGGGCGAATCAAACCAGGTCTCGCCCTCGTCGGTCACCAGCGCCGGCACTTTCCCCAACGGGTTGTACTGCGCCATGCCGTTCTGTTCGGCATAGGGCGATTCATTTACGAACTCAAACACGATGCCTTTTTCGAGCAGCATCACAGAGATTTTGCGTACAAACGGGCTGGTGTAACTACCGATAAGTTTCATGCCGGGTCCTTTTACGTTAACGCCAGGGAAAGATAAGTATGGGTCAGGATACGCCAAAAGGACGCGCGGCGGCGCGCTAAAACGCACGGCGAGGCTCGCCTGGCCGCCGCCTTTTTTCGTCATTTCCCTGCTGTAACTTTCTTACAGATTATCCTTGTTAACGTGAGTGAAAAATGTACGACGCCCGATCAGATTATTCCTGGGAAATATTTTGTGATTCACATCACAAATGAATAACAAAGATGCCGAATGAAAATGTGATTCTCTTCACATTTAAGGGGTTGTGACGGTGACATTTTGCGCATTGTCTTTTTTTTACACGTCTTTTTTGTGATTTAAATCACGCTACAACACCCCGATCACCCCGGCATCGCGTGATCACGATCACACTTAAAGGGCCTGTCTGGACACCATCGCGATTCAGTGCCAGATTTCGCGTCATCAGAGCATGGGTCCGGCTACCTCTGCCGCCACGTTAACAATAAACCTCGGGCCGCAAGCCTGCGCGTAAACATAAGAAGGGGTGTTCTATGTCATCCGATATCAAGATCAAAGTGCAAAGCTTTGGTCGCTTTCTCAGCAATATGGTAATGCCTAACATCGGCGCGTTTATCGCCTGGGGTATTATCACCGCGTTATTTATTCCCACAGGATGGTGGCCAAACGAGACGCTGGCGAAGCTAGTCGGCCCGATGATCACCTACCTGCTGCCGCTGCTTATCGGCTATACCGGCGGTAAGTTGGTCGGCGGCGAGCGTGGCGGCGTGGTGGGCGCGATTACCACCATGGGCGTTATCGTCGGCGCGGACATCCCGATGTTCCTGGGCGCGATGATTGCAGGCCCGCTGGGCGGCTTCTGCATCAAGAAATTCGACGCCTCGGTCGATGGCAAAATCAAATCCGGCTTTGAAATGCTGGTGAACAACTTCTCCGCGGGCATCATCGGTATGATCCTCGCGATTCTGGCGTTCCTCGGCATTGGCCCGGCGGTAGAAGTACTCTCGAAAGTACTGGCCGCGGGCGTGAACTTCATGGTGGTTCACGACATGCTGCCGCTGGCGTCGATTTTTGTTGAACCGGCGAAAATCCTGTTCCTCAACAACGCCATCAACCACGGCATCTTCTCGCCGCTGGGCATTCAGCAGTCGCATGAACTGGGCAAATCGATCTTCTTCCTGATTGAAGCCAACCCGGGCCCGGGTATGGGTATTCTGCTGGCGTACATGTTCTTTGGCCGCGGCAGCGCCAAACAGTCTGCGGGCGGCGCGGCTATCATCCACTTCCTGGGCGGTATCCACGAAATCTACTTCCCGTATGTGCTGATGAACCCGCGTCTGATCCTCGCCGTTATCCTGGGCGGTATGACCGGCGTATTCTGCCTGACCGTACTGAACGGCGGCCTGGTTTCTCCGGCGTCTCCGGGCTCTATCCTGGCGGTGCTGGCGATGACGCCGAAAGGCGCGTACTTCGCAAACCTGGTGGCGATTTTCGCCGCGATGGCTGTCTCCTTCGTGGTAGCCGCCATCCTGCTGAAAACCAGCAAAGTGAAAGAAGAAGACGATATCGATGCCGCGACCCGTCGCATGCAGGATATGAAAGCGCAGTCTAAAGGCGCGGCAACCGCGGCGAACGCGGATCTGAGCAACGACCTGAGCCACGTGCGTAAAATCATCGTCGCCTGCGACGCCGGTATGGGCTCCAGCGCCATGGGCGCCGGCGTGCTGCGTAAGAAAGTGCAGGATGCGGGCCTGAGCCATATTTCCGTCACCAACAGCGCGATTAACAGCCTGCCGGGCGATGTGGATCTGGTTATCACCCACCGCGATTTAACCGAGCGCGCCATGCGCCAGGCGCCGCACGCGCAGCATATTTCGCTGACCAACTTCCTGGACAGCGGCCTGTACGCTGGCCTGACCGAACGTCTGGTTGCCGCGCAGCGTCATACGCAGAACGAAGAGAAAGTCCGCACCAGCCTGCAGGACAGCTTCGACGCCAACGACAGCCATCTGTTTAAGCTCAGCGCAGACAACATCTTCCTGGGCCGTCAGGCGGCGAATAAAGAAGAGGCGATTCGCTTTGCGGGCGAGCAGCTGGTGAAAGGCGGTTACGTTCAGCCGGAATATGTAGACGCGATGCTGGAGCGCGAAAAACTCACCCCGACCTATCTCGGCGAGTCCATCGCGGTTCCGCATGGCACCGTTGAAGCCAAAGACCGCGTACTGAAAACCGGCGTCGTGTTCTGCCAGTATCCGCAGGGCGTGCGTTTCGGTGAAGAAGAAGACGATATCGCCCGCCTGGTGATTGGTATCGCGGCGCGCAATAACGAGCACATTCAGGTCATTACCAGCCTGACCAATGCGCTGGATGATGAAAGCGTGATTGAGCGCCTGGCGCATACCAACAGCGTCGATGAAGTGCTGGCGCTGCTCTCCGGTAAAACCGTGGCGTAAGACCATGCAGAGAGGGACACTGTCCCTCTCTTCGCTATTGAGAAGCTATTGAGATGTTTGTGCTCCACCAGGGCAACCTTACCTCTCCCGCACAGGGAGAGGGCAAGGGAAAGGGAGGTCGCACGCAGCACCCTTTCCCCCGCCCTCTCGGGTGATAGAGTTTCCGCTTTAAGTAAGAAGGTATTCCCATGAAAGCATTACATTTTGGCGCAGGTAATATTGGTCGTGGCTTTATTGGCAAACTACTCGCTGACGCGGGCATCGGCCTGACGTTCGCCGACGTGAACCAGACGGTGCTGGACGCCTTAAACGCGCGTCACAGCTACCAGGTGCGCGTGGTGGGCGAGCAGGAGCAGACGGATACCGTTTCCGGCGTGGATGCGGTCAACAGCACCAGTGACGATGTCGTGACGCTTATCGCCACCGTCGATCTCGTCACGACCGCCGTCGGCCCCGTCGTGCTGGAGCGTATCGCCCCGGCGGTCGCCAAAGGCCTGGCGCTACGCAAAGCGCAGGGTAACGAGCGTCCGCTCAATATCATCGCCTGTGAAAACATGGTGCGCGGCACCAGCCAGCTGAAAACCCATGTGTTTAACGCGCTGGCAGAGAGCGACAAAGCCTGGGTGGAAAGCCACGTCGGTTTTGTCGATTCCGCCGTTGACCGTATCGTACCGCCGTCGGAATCCGCCGCGCGCGATCCGCTGGAAGTAACCGTTGAAACCTTCAGCGAGTGGATTGTCGACAAAACCCAGTTCAAAGGCGAGCTGCCCACTATCGCGGGCATGGAGCTGACCGACAATCTGATGGCATTTGTTGAACGCAAGCTCTTCACCCTGAACACCGGGCATGCTATAACCGCCTACCTCGGAAAACAGGCCGGTCATCAGACCATTCGCGACGCGATTCTGGATGAGAAAATTCGTCTGGTGGTGCGCGGCGCGATGGAAGAGAGCGGCGCGGTGTTGATTAAACGCTACGGCTTTGATGACGCGAAACATGCCGCGTACATCGAGAAAATTCTCGGCCGTTTTGAAAACCCGTACCTGAAAGACGACGTGGAACGCGTTGGCCGTCAGCCGCTGCGCAAATTGAGCGCGGGCGACCGTCTCATTAAGCCGCTGCTGGGCACGCTGGAATATGGCCTGCCGCACCAGAATCTGGTGCTGGGTATCGCCGCCGCGATGCATTTCCGCAGTGAAGACGATCCGCAGGCGCAGGAGCTGGCGCAGCTTATCGCCGATAAAGGCCCGCAGGCCGCGCTGGCGCAGGTTTCCGGTCTGGACGCCAACAGCGATGTCGTGGCGTTGGCCGTACAGGCGTATAACGCAACAGCGTAATGAATAACGGGCGCGGCTGAGTCTGCGCCCGCTGATGACGTGTCAGATATGCAGGCAATGATGGAAGAAACCCAGGCCTTTGAAAACCGTGTGCTTGAGCGTCTGAATGCTGGCAAAACCGTAAGAAGTTTGTTGATCGCCGCCGTTGAACTGCTCACCGAGGCGGTCAATATTCTGGTGTTGCAGGTGTTCCGTAAAGACGACTACGCGGTCAAATACGCCGTTGAGCCGTTGCTCGACGGCAGCGGCCCGCTGGGCGATCTCTCCGTGCGCCTGAAGCTGATTTATGGACTCGGCGTGATAAGCCGCGCCGAGTATGAAGACTGCGAACTCCTGATGGCGCTGCGCGAAGAGCTGAATCACGACGGCAACGACTACGCCTTTACCGACGATGAAATCCTCGGGCCCTTCGGCGAGCTGCATTGCGTTGCCGCGCTGCCTCCCGCGCCGCCCGCCCTCGAAAGCAGCGACCCACAGCTGATCCAGATGCAAAAACAGCGCTACCAGCAGGTCGTGCGCTCCACCATGGTTCTTTCCCTGACCGAATTGCTCTCAAGGATAAGCTTAAAAAAAGCCTTCCAGAAGTAGCTTCGGTGGCCGCGTAGCGCTTCTGTCCCCCTCCCACCGGTCAGCCCCTCCGTAACAGCCGTTACCCGCTCTGTGCTACACTCCGACGCAGTTAATCTTGCGGAAAAGAGTCATGAAACGAGAACTTGCCATCGAATTTTCACGCGTCACCGAAGCGGCGGCGCTGGCCGGGTACAAGTGGCTGGGACGCGGCGATAAAAACCTCGCCGACGGCGCGGCCGTTAACGCCATGCGCATTATGCTCAATAAAGTCGATATCGACGGGCAGATTGTGATTGGCGAAGGGGAAATCGATGAAGCGCCGATGCTCTACATCGGCGAGAAGGTCGGCACCGGTAACGGTGATGCGGTCGATATCGCGGTCGATCCTATCGAGGGCACGCGCATGACGGCGATGGGCCAGGCTAACGCGCTGGCGGTGCTGGCCGTGGGCGATAAGGGCAGTTTCCTGAACGCGCCCGATATGTATATGGAAAAGCTGATTGTCGGCCCCGGCGCGAAAGGCGTTATCGACCTCAATCTGCCGCTTGAGCAGAACCTGAAAAACATCGCCGCCGCGCTCGGTAAATCGCTTAGCGAACTCACCGTCACTATTCTCGCCAAGCCGCGCCACGATGCGGTCATCGCGCAGATGCAGCTGCTCGGCGTGCGCGTATTCGCCATTCCCGACGGCGACGTGGCGGCCTCTATTCTGACCTGCATGCCGGAAAGCGAAGTCGACGTGCTGTACGGCATCGGCGGCGCGCCGGAAGGCGTGGTCTCGGCGGCGGTAATCCGCGCACTGGATGGCGATATGCAGGGCCGTCTGCTGGCGCGCCACATCGTGAAAGGCGATACGCCGGAAAACCGCCGCATCGGCGAGCAGGAGCTGGCGCGCTGTCAGGCGATGGGCATCGTGGCGGGCAACGTGCTGAAGCTTGATGAGATGGCGCATAACGATAACGTGATTTTCTCGGCGACCGGCATCACCAAAGGCGATCTACTGGACGGCATTACCCGCAAGGGCAATATCGCCACCACCGAGACGCTGCTGATCCGCGGCAAATCACGCACCATTCGTCGTATTCAGTCGATTCACTATCTCGATCGCAAAGACCCGGAGATCCAGACGCACATTTTGTAATCGTTTGTCTGAATGAGCTTTCCGGCCCTTTCGGGCTGGAAATGCCACGCGGCGCTGGCGAAGATAAAGCAACAGTTAACACAGGAGCGAAACATGGCGGATTGGGTTACAGGTAAAGTGGTTCGGGTTCAGCACTGGACCGATTCTCTCTTCAGTCTCGTGGTTAACGCCCCTGTCGCGCCTTTCACCGCCGGACAATTCACCAAGCTGGGTCTTGAGATTGACGGCGAGCGCGTGCAGCGCGCCTATTCTTACGTCAACGCGCCGGGCAACCCGGATCTGGAGTTTTATCTGGTGACGGTGCCGGAGGGCAAACTCAGCCCACGGCTGCACGCGATGCAGCCCGGTGATGAAGTAATGGTGGTGAGCGACGCGGCGGGCTTTTTCGTGCTGGAAGAAATTCCTGAGTGCGAGACGTTATGGATGCTCGCGACCGGCACCGCTATCGGCCCGTATCTGTCGATTCTGCAGGAAGGCAAAGATCTGGAGCGCTTCAAAAATATCGTGCTGGTGCATGCGGTGCGCTACGCCCAGGATTTGAGCTACTTACCGCTGATGCTGGAGCTGCAACAGCGCTACGAAGGCAAGTTACGGGTACAGACGGTGGTGAGCCGTGAAACGGTGTCTGGCTCGCTGACCGGGCGCGTGCCAGCGCTGATTGAGAGCGGCGCGCTGGAAGAGGCGGTCGGGCTGCCGATGGACACCGCGACCAGTCACGTCATGCTGTGCGGTAACCCGCAGATGGTGCGCGATACGCAGCAGTTGCTCAAAGATACCCGTCAGATGGCGAAGCATCTGCGCCGCCGACCTGGGCATATGACGGCGGAGCACTACTGGTAATCAGCGGTACTTCACATCCAGCGTTTCTTTGCCGTATTTGTTCTCGCCCTGGGTGCCGAGAAACGCGCCCAGGTCCAGCACCATCATGACCATGATAAGCGTCGGGATGAAGCGCCCCACGGCCCACTGCCAGACGCCGCCCAGCACCGCCCAGTTACCGGCGAGCAGCATCCACGCGAGGATCATCAACAGCGCCCACGCGCCCGATTTGCCGCGGTCGTGGAGGCGTTTCACCACTACCGCCGCCGTCGGCCAGAGCAGACAAACCAGCATAAACGCCGCGGTCTGCGTATTGAGTAAATCGTTGCCTGTCAGGGTAAAAAGGATAATCATCGACGCCACCCAGAGCGCCATCCATACCCAAAAATCACGGCGGCCAATACGGCCTTTAAAAGAGAACAACCATTGCTGAAGGGTCATAGCGTAAACCTTACTGTGTGCGTGGCGCACAGTTTACCCTGGTGCGGACGGGTTTTGACAAGCCAGCCCGATATGGTTTTAATCGCTGTGATACGCAACCGGGAAAGGTGAATCATGAAGCCGCTGTTTTATCTTCTTTTTCTGACGCTGCCGCTGGCGGCGCGCTTCGCCGATGCCGAAACCGACCCACAGACGCTGACGCCGACCGCGCCGTACCTGCTGCCCGGTTCGCCCACCTTTGACCTCTCGATTTCCCAGTTTCGCGAACGGTTCAATGCCGATAATCCCGCACTGCCGCTCAATGAATTTCGCGCCATCGACGTGAAAGGCGATAAGGTCAATCTGATGCGCGCGGCCAGCAAGATTAATGAAAATCTCTATGCCTCCACGGCGCTGGAACGCGGCACGCTGAAAATCAAAAGCATCCAGATAACCTGGCTGCCCATTCAGGGGCCGGAGCAGAAAGCCGCGAAAGCCAAAGCGCTGGAGTATATGGCGGCGCTGCTCAGGAGCTTCACGCCGAAAATGGGCAAAGCGCAGAGCCAGCAGCGGCTGACGCGCTTACTGACCGATGGCAAGGGCAAACGCTACTTCAGCCAGGCGGAGGGCGCGATTCGTTATATAGTGGCAGACAGCGGCGAAAAGGGCCTGACCTTCGCTGTTGAACCGATTAAGCTGGCGCTATCGCAAACGCTGGAAGGGAGCAATAAATGACAAAAAGCAAAGCCTTTCCAGGTTCGAATCTCTATACTGTTTCACAGACCGCGCTGCCTGACGGGCAGCAATATTCCTTAATTCGCTTAGCGCGTGGAGAATGAAAATGCGACATCCTTTAGTGATGGGTAACTGGAAACTGAACGGCAGCCGCCACATGGTAAACGAGCTGGTAGCTAACCTGCGTAAAGAGCTGGCTGGCGTATCTGGCTGTGACGTAGCGATCGCCCCGCCGGCGATGTATCTGGATCTGGCGAAGCAAGCCGCCGCTGGCAGCCACATCATTCTTGGCGCTCAGAACGTCGACGTTAACCTCTCCGGCGCGTTCACCGGTGAAACTTCCGCTGAAATGCTTAAAGATATCGGCGCGAAATACATCATTATCGGCCACTCCGAGCGTCGTACTTATCACGCGGAATCTGACGAGCTGATCGCGAAGAAATTCGCCGTGCTGAAAGCGCAGGGTCTGGTTCCGGTACTGTGCATCGGTGAAACCGAAGCTGAAAACGAAGCGGGCAAAACGGAAGAAGTGTGCGCACGTCAGCTTGACGCCGTGCTGAAAACCCAGGGCGCCGCCGCGTTCGAAGGCGTTGTGATTGCTTACGAACCCGTATGGGCTATCGGTACCGGCAAATCCGCTACCCCGGCGCAGGCGCAGGCGGTTCACAAATTCATCCGTGACCACATCGCCAAAGCTGACGCGAAAGTCGCCGAGCAGGTTATCATTCAGTACGGCGGTTCTGTAAACGCGGCTAACGCGGCAGAACTCTTCACCCAGCCGGACATCGACGGCGCGCTGGTTGGCGGCGCCTCTCTGAAGGCGGACGCGTTCGCGGTTATCGTGAAAGCCGCTGAAGAAGCGAAAAAAGCGTAATGCTCTGCGCCGCTCATTCGGGCGGCGCTCTTTCATCCCTTCCCTGCGCTTTCACACGTCCTCAGGCGCTTTTTCGCTGACGGTGAAACTTAATACTCTGCATAATTTCCTGATACTGCCAGTGATGTGACTCCAGAAACTCACCAAGGCAGGTGCCGATATAGCACACCATTTTTTTGCCTTCCTGCGCATCATTTATCAGGATCACCGTCTGGCGCTGGAACACCGGCGTATTGTCTTCCATATACTGATAAAACATATCGACCGCCGGTTCGCCGTCGATAATGGTCATTTCCGTTGATTCCAGACGGAAGTCGGGTAGAGACGTTTCCATTTCTCTGACGATGCGGGCCGCGACGGCATGGACTTTATCATCCGCATTGGCAGAGGCTCGGGAAACCACAAAGGTTAATTCACTTACGTTACTGTCACTAACGGGGAATAAATTCATAACTTAGTCTTTATCTATATTGGGCGTAACACGCTCTGCTACCTGCTAAAAAAGAAAACACGGCACCGCACGGGTGACCGACATAATAAAGAGCTCACAATACTGATGGATTTATTTACATTGAGATAAAACTCATTTCCGGCAGAGGATAACGCGTTTCGTCTGCCAATTAAAAGGCCTGACGGAAATTTCCTGCCTTATGTGAAATTTATTCAACAGAGACAGTGGGTTATATGCTTTGAGGTTATGCAAAAGCCGCCATAAGTTGATATTTTCTTATAATTTTACTGTGTATATGATCAGGCAATATAACCCATGCGGCAACAGATAAGCATTAATTGATAAAAAGCAGCAGGTTAAATCAGGCTGATAAAGGTTGAAAGGCGACAGAAATAGGAAAAACCACCGGGCGCTATCTTGTGCATAGAGATACAAACAACCTTAATCAGCTTCTTTTACAGAAGCACATCTTACGCTCATGCAACTCTTCATCTTCTACATACTATTTTTTATATAAGTCATGAAAAGCGATTTCAATATAATCACCCGCATTTTTTATTAAAAATTCTTCCCCCGGGAAAAGGAACCGCCATACAGCCACATAAAACTGTTTAATATCCATATTATCAGGAGGATTAAATACGGGAACTGCTGACTCATACAGACGAACAAGGAGCTTTTCATCATAAAAATTTATAGCGAATGCTAAGCTGTTTTTGCATCTTTCCTTTATGAATTGAGGAAAATCATCAAAAGAGGGCTTCATTAAATTCTTGAGGACTATATAAAGACTTTCTTCATTAGCTAAGTTTAGCCCCACAAAAGAGCCATCCATATTAGGGTCTTCAGCAAGAGATTGCCAAATCATTGAAACATAAAATTTATTTATTTTATTATTGCCCATTTTATTATTTAATATCCCGTAATAAACCCTAAAGAATAATCATTAATATCTATACCAATCAGCCCTACCATACAGTATAAAAAAACAGCTTTATATTGTAAAAATAAATGATCACAAAAAGCACATAAGTTTTTAAGGTGAATCATTAGCGTAAAACGTAAGCAAAACTTATTTAAAAACGATTGTTTTTTTATTTTACAGGTCATTTAAAATTTCATCCAACCACGATGAGGATTGCTGTGAACAAGTAATATTATCTAAAAATTTCAAAACATCACAATTGCTATTATTTTCCTTATATTCAAAATCAGGTATGGCGAAGACATAACTGACTTTATCAATTCCTAAAATCATGAGTCTTTCGGCGACAGGCTTTGTGATAAAATAAAAAGCACTTTCAAGTTCAGGATTATCAAAAAGATCGCCTAGCTCACCATATTCTTTCCCATACCAAATTGAGACGACATGATCATAATCTATAAAGCGATTTTTTAAATAAAAATCCTTTTCGAATTTAGAAAACCCTTTTTCTTTATTAAAATAGCTCTGGATCTGTTCATAATCTGAGTGTAATGAATACCATACAGCATATTTATTAATAATTTTCATAATATTACCTATAAAAGCACCGCGCTGCGTGACGCGACCAGTGACGTCATAACGGAACACCTGCATTTCCGCCAAATTACTCTTTATGTGATACGTTTCTTACAAGTGCAAGTGTATTTGCAGAGTCATAACAAAGGATTTCATTATAATTTGCAGTAATAACTCCATTAACGATTACGCAACCAAACATATAATTCCACCCCGGCACTCCCCAATAAGCAGAGTCAATATTCACCAACCCGAAATCTTTATCACATATAATGCATGGTCGATCTTCCGAATACCAAAATGCGATATATTTAGCCTTTATTATCTCATGGCCACTTAACCAACAGTAAATTTTCTCGAAACAAATATCGCCTTCATCATTTAGCAAGTTGCTTAGAGATATACTCAACCTGTTGAATTTATTAAAATCCAGGTGACCTGCCAGCCATGGCAGGTCACTTAATATATGATAGAAATCCTTAGACAAATCAACATTACTAATGATTGCTCCATGACGTAACCAATCACTTAGCAACTCTGAATTTAAAAATCTCATAGTTTAATCCTTACGGAAAATGTTCAAGCAAAAACGCGTCATACTCGTACTCAAACTTCCCGCCGTGGTTCTCCTCGCTCACCAGCTCGCCGGCGGCGTTGCGGGTGAAGACCAGTACGGCGTCCCACGCCGGTTCCCGCTCTTCCAGCAGCGCCTGCCGCCATTCGGTAAGGGTGGCGCGTCGGATTTCCAGCGACAGCGTGTTGTGGCGGTACTCGGTACGGTGCTCTGAGCTTTCCCGGGCGGTGAGATAAATTTCCTTTACAAACGCGATATTAATAATTTCAACAAAAAACTATTTGTTGAGACTATAACATCACAGAACTGATATTAAAAAATGAATTGCCTCAGATAAAGCTACGCATTTAATAAAAAAATTAAAGTCACTTTAAAACAGCAGGATTGAATACTACAATATTAGTATTTTTTTTCACACCACAAGGCATACCCCCCGCTTTAAATATCTCATATATTTCTTCAAGAGGTGAACCCGGCACAATTCCATTAATATATCGCTGAGTTGAAATCATACTCAACATATATATAGCCTCATCACTAACTTCGCTTATAAAGTCCTCATATTTTCTATTTCCCGCAAGCCCCATCTTCTTCTTTAAAAGATATGCTTTACGCTTTCTGATATTTTCTTTTAAAGCATCCCCTTTTGGAATCATCATTTGCTTCTTAATAGCTTCCTGCGATTCTTTATAAAGAGGGTTTAAATATAATTCGGAAGTAATCTCGGCAAAAAAATCACTCCATACCAAATATTGTTCAGGCAATTGTTGATCAAAAAGAAGATGCACAGCCAACTTCTCATCATTAATATTTTCTAGGTTTAATATATCTCCATTGCTTCCAGCAAGAAACTCAGGTTTGCGGGAAAACAGCATAGGCTCCATGTAAACATCCACAAAAACTTGCATAATCACTCCAATGTTATATGAAACCTTCGCTCTGAATTAAAATGTGATATGGCGTCCTTTACCTTAACATAGGCAAATAATGCAAAGACCATTACGCTCATTGATAAGTTACAAGCTAAGAAAGTTAAGTTGTAGTTATTCCCAGTAATTCACAAAAAAATATGCAGGCATCAATATGCCCACATATTATTAAATTAAATTAGGATTAAATAATAATAACTGTTCTTCCTTCACACCACATACCCAACCGCCAAGTTTATAAAGGCCATATACTCTCTCAAAAAAATCATCTTTTATTTCATTATCAAGATATCGATTGATGCAAACAAGAGATAAAACAGAAAACGCATCTTGCCTGGCTTCAGAAAATAAAAAATCATCATATTCAGAGTTTGTTTTTTTTATCTTCCTCCTCCTATATTCTAAAAGTAGAGAGGAATTTTGCTTTTGGCGGTTTTCCAATTCAGCTGAGACAAAATCCTGTGCCCTTGAAAATAAACTATTGGCACGTAATTTTTGCTCGTATTCCGACAAAACATCCTGCCAAATTTTATAACCCGATGGGAGATTTTGTTCAAATGCATACATAAACGCATCTTCCCTACTTTTAACAAGTAAAAAATCACTCAAATTTTGTTCATCAACACCTTTGAAAAGTTGTTCTGAGAATAAAAAGTCAAGTGGTTCTAATATATATTCGTTATTCATTACGAATATCCTTTACTAAATATCCTTGACCAAAGACTATGGTCTTTATAGTTACCTAAAGCACCACCAGCGCTATCGATATCGAAGATCAAAATAATTAATATATTTTCGGCCCTTGAATGACTACCAAATGGATATTATAAAAATAGATAGCAATAATAATACTTATATAATATTAAGCTATTCATTTAATAGCATTAACTTGCTTTTCTGGGTGAATTGATATTAGATTATGCATCTACGGAGTATTGTTATCTTTGTGATATTAACTCCTGAGTTATTATTAAAAATAAGCATACCCCTTATCCTTTCATTCTATATGCAGAATCAGGCGGACAGTCCGCCCTGAATGCTTATAATAAAGTAATTAGTTAATAATTAATTTCTATCTGGGTAACATTTTACCTTTTTTAGGCACGTATTTCTTCCAAGAAATTAGCACCCGCTGAGATCCAAGCTCGTTATTTATTTGTTCTAATAGTTCCTCTTGCACAGCCCATAACCATCGATCATCAGCACCATCGATTTTTTTTAATTGCCCCCATGAATTTCTTTTTATAATTTCTGATAAAGTTAACTCACCTAATTTAATTTCTAGGTGAGAAGAATTAATTATATTTAAAGGATAAACCAGTCTTAACATAGTAGAATTGAATCGAGCTTCACCTTTAAATCTACCATCAGTTTCTTTATTAAAAGCCAGTGCATTTTCCCAAGGAAAAATCTTGACCATATTTTCTCCGGCAGCATAATGGTATGCGTCATATACATCACTGCATTTATAACCAATAGCATAAGACGCAAAATTATTTTTAAAGAACTCCTCCAAAAATAAAATTAGTGCACTAAAATCGTTACCCTCATATTGAAGATCGATATGAAAAAAGCCACCAAATTCTTTGGTAGAGAAACCGAAGGCTGCCTTCCATGGTTCATCTTTATTACTTTCATGATATACTCTAAAATCTTTTGCTTTTCCTTTATCTAAAGCAATTTTCAGATGTTCTAAATCAGCCTCAATGAAGTCAATGTCTTCGTCTCCAGAGGTTTTGCAAAAAGCGTAATAACCCTGTGCATTTGGATTGATCTTAATAATTTCAAAAAAGCGAGAGCTTTCATCAAACGCATCAACAGGAGTAACTTCATTTGTACCATAAATAGCCACGCCAAAAGTCATACTATCTCCTATATACTCTCAATTAAGTCATCTAGTACGGATTTTATGTGATAAGCATCATATTGATGTTTAAATACAATGATCTCACCCTGCTGTGAACCGGGCAGGTTACTCATTGCGGTTTGGTTTCGTGTTGTTAATGTTGGTAATTTCTTACCCATATCTGTTTTTGAAGCGAGTTCAATAGAATGTGTTTTCCCATTAATATCAATAGCCATAATATCAGGTCTTCTTCCTGAAACACCGGGACCATGAGCAAAACTATATGATCTATTTAAATAGATCTCTTTGAACTTACCACTCATCGCTAATTTGTTAGCGATGATTTCTGAGAACTGGTTATGGCCCGGTGTTTTATCAACTTGCCCTTTGCCATATATTTTTGCGTCATTAACCTCTCTGACTGGACAAGGCGCTAGTCCGAAAGGATCGATACCTGTCAGCGGATCACCCACGTAAGAATACGTATTCATCCCGCCCGCTAACCCAATCGGATCCATCTGCGTATAACGCCCGGCGACCGGGTCGTAATAGCGGAACAGGTTGTAATGCAAACCGCTTTCGCGGTCGAGGTACTGGCCCTGGAAGCGCAGGTTTTGTGGCACCTGCCACTGCGGCACGCTGAGTTCGCACTCCGTTTCGCCCCAGGTGCTGAACTGTCCGCGCCAGACGGTCTGGCCGTCCGCGTCCGTCACCCGCTCCGGCAGGCCGTTGAGTTCGGTGTGGTACCAGTAAATCTCGCAGTCGTCGAAAACGCTGTCGACGCGCGCCAGCGGTTCGTAGCTGCCCTCGGTGTAGACGTACTGAACGTAGTGGTCCGGCTCACGGTCGCTCTGTTCACCCGCCAGTTGCAGCCCCTGCCAGTCGAAGCGGATGGTCTCCGGCTGTGGGTCGCTATAGCGCCACAAAACCTTATGCGTCCTGCGGCCCAGCGGGTCGTAGCGGTATTCCACTTTTTTGAATTCCGCATGACCGGTGAAGGTAATCTCTTTTACCCGCTGTTCATCGTCGTAAGCAAAATGCTGCACTACGCCATTTTTATCCTGACGGCGCGTGAGCCGCCCGAACCCGTCGTAATCCAGCTTCAGCCCGTCGAGGCGCAGCAGCAGGTTGTGCCACACCGGGTTGCGGTGCTCCCCGGTGCGGTTGCCCGCCGCATCCCAGAAGAAGCGCTCTTCTTTCTGCGGTTCAACGGCTTTTGTGACCTGACCCGCAGCATCGTAGCCCCACAGGTACTGGCTGTATTTTTCACCCGGCGTGGCCGGAGTCGCATCGGTGTGTATCTGCTGGACTATCTGGTCGGTGCGGTCCCAGCGGTAGCGGCGCTCGAATACAAGCTCCCGGCGGGCGTCCAGCACCGTGCGCTGCGTGACGCGGCCGACAGAGTCGTAACGCGTTTCCTGCGAGAGCACGCCCTGGCTGCGGGAGATTTCCCGGTGCAGACGGTCGCGGCCGTATGCCGCCAGCGTGTGCGTGGCCCCGCCGTGGCGCAGCTGCATCTCCAGCAGGTGGCCGGTACCGTAGCGCAGGCTGGCAAGCTCCCGGCCATCCAGGTACCGCGTGCTGCTGAGATTACCCAGCGCATCGTACTCATACTCAAACTTCCCGCCGTGGTTCTCCTCGCTCACCAGCTCGCCCGCGGCGTTGCGGGTGAAGACCAGCACGGCGTCCCACGCCGGCTCGCGCTCTTCCAGCAGCGCCTGCCGCCATTCGGCGCGCGTGGCGCGGCGGATTTCCAGCGACAGCGTGTTGTGGCGGTACTCGGTGGTTTATCGGTCGTCAGCTCTCGCGAAAATTAGTTATAATTCGACTGCTTGTTATTTTATTACCTAACTTAGCGCAGACTATTTATAGTAATATTAATTATCCCATTCATCATATTTGTAATTACTATCAATGACTATAAAATCTATTCCAACAAGCCCTTGCTTTGTGAATCGTTCTTTAAACTCTAAGGAGCACACAGGCTTTCCAACATCAGGACAAAAGAACAAATGGTCATTCACACCCTCCTTAACAACAAATCTATCTATTTTGCTAAAATAAATTTTTTCATCATCGGTAATGAAATCATCTATCTCATACTCGGACTTATCCTTATCGATTATGGATATATATTTCTTTAAATAAAATAAATTATAGTTCTTAAACAACCCTATCCGATGACTGAGTTCAATCTTTAAAGGCACATTGAAATATTGAACATTCAATTCCGAGCATAAAGATAGCATTTCATCTGAGGCCAGATCATCTAAAGGGTAATAATCTCCCACTAAATTATCTACCGTCGTTTTCAAAGTATAGTGGTTATGAAATTCAGTTAACTTAGGCAACCCATCATGAATATTAAACGTTGGCAATTCTGGCGTGTACTCTTTGTCAATGTAATGAGGAAGCCCTTCACCATCTGGCTTAAAATTGATTACAAAAAACTTGCTGTTATCTAATGTCATAGCAATCGCCCATTATTAAAATCAATATTAAAGATGCCCTTTTCTAAACCTTCACGGGCCCAATCTTGTATATCTTTGACATGTAAAGCAAGCTGCGTATCACTAAGTTTGCTTTCCTTACGCAGCACATTCTCAAGTTTCTTACGAACCTCACCAGTGTATTCCCGATGATTAGACCAATGACCCGGCATATCTATCGTTTTGGCAAGATCTTCACTTCCCGGAAGGAAAATGCCATTGGAAGCGCCATCACCATCCCAGCCTATTTTTTTCAGTCGATCAAAGATCACCTTATATCTAGGATCTTTAATTAACTCCTCAGGAATTAAGTGATGGTTTGCCATTCCATCCCTTGGCCGTGCTCCCATATTTTTACCAAGCTTAGTGGAACACCAACCTAATGGATCGATATAGACTAATGGATTGGGTGTGTAAGCATAGGTATTTATCCCGCCCGCTAACCCAATCGGGTCCATCTGGGTGTAACGCCCGGCGACCGGGTCGTAATAACGGAAGAGGTTGTAATGCAGCCCGCTTTCGCGGTCGAGGTACTGGCCCTGGAAGCGCAGGTTCTGCGGCACCTGCCACTGCGGCACGCTGAGTTCGCGTTCGGTTTCGCCCCAGGTGCTGAACTGTCCGCGCCAGACGGTCTGGCCGTCAGCGTCGGTCACCCGTTCCGGCAGGCCGTTGAGTTCGGTGTGGTACCAGTAAATCTCGCAGTCGTCGAAAACGCTGTCGACGCGCGCCAGCGGCTCGTAGCTGCCTTCGGTGTAAACATCTGAACGTAGTGGTCCGGCTCACGGTCGCTCTGTTCACCCGCCAGTTGCAGGCCCTGCCAGTCAAAGCGGATGGTCTCCGGGTCTTTCTCACCGTAACGCCACAGAATCTTGTGCGTCCTGCGCCCCAGCGGGTCGTAGCGGTATTCCACTTTTTTGAATTCCGCATGACCGGTGAAGGTGATTTCTTTTACCCGCTGCTCATCGTCATACAAGAACTGCTGGATAACGCCGCTTTTATCCTGACGGCGCGTGAGCCTGCCGAACCCGTCATAATCCAGCTTCAGCCCGTCGAGGCGCAGCAGCAGGTTGTGCCACACCGGGTTGCGGTGCTCTTCGGTGCGGTTGCCCGCCGCATCCCAGAAAAAGCGCTCTTCTCTCTGCGGTTCGACGGCTTTCGTGACCTGGCCCGCGGCGTCGTAGCCCCACAGGTACTGGCTGTATTTTTCACCGGGCGTCGCCGGAGTCGCATCGGTGTGTATCTGCTGGACTATCTGGTCGGTGCGGTCCCACCGGTAGCGGCGCTCGAACACCAGTTCGCGTCGCGCATCCAGCACCGTGCGCTGCGTGACGCGGCCTGCGGAATCATAACGGGTCTCCTGCGAGAGCACGCCCTGGCTGCGGGAGATTTCCCGGTGCAGGCGGTCGCGGCCATAGGCCGCCAGCGTGTGCGTGGCCCCGCCGTGACGCAGCTACATCTCCAGCAGGTGGCCGGTGCCGTAGCGCAGGGTGGGTGGCGCGGTTTTACCCGCGCGGCCAAGCTTAAATGAACTTATGGTTAAGGAAAATTAAAACATAAAACAATGCAAACTTTAATTTAGGAGATTTTTATAAATTACATCTCTAAATTTTATATTTTCACTAGTTAAAGTAAAATCACCTTTTTTTATGAAAGGCTTAAAAATATCAATGGTCGGATGAGAAACAAAATCAATATCCTTACCAGCATTTACTCTTATTTTTAATAAACATAAAATTTCACTTGGTAAAAACTGCCATTCAGTAGCATCAAAGACATAAAACTTTTTGGAATCTTTACGACAGTTTTCAGCGTGAAAATCCCCCAAAGAGGTAAAGACCTTATTCACAACTTCAGCGTCATCACTTAAAAAATTATTATAAGCAAAACCATATACTTCATTGAAATTTTCTGTAACTTCTTCACTAAGGGAAACACCATTCCCATCAAACAAGTCTTTAAAAGGTATAAGATCTTTTTCTATTTGAAAAAAATCATTACCTACCACAATGAATAATGGAAGAATGCTATGTCCAGCCTCACAGCGAGCCAAGTTTTCATTACCTTTACTCTTAGCCTCATTTATTTTATTTTCAAGAAAAAAGCGAAGGTATTTCATAACATTAAGCTGCTCTTCCTTTTTAAAAAAAGCAAAAGAAAGTAAGCCTAAAGAACTGATATTGGAATCCAAAAACGCAGGCAATTTCTTTTTCATAAATAAAGCTGATGTCACTGCGAGCAGTTGAATATAATATATATTTATTAACTTATTGAAGCTATCTTCATCTTTATTGGAGTAGAAATCCCTTGCATATATAGCAAACTCGTCGAATTTCCTCGAAAGGGCAGAGGCTATATCTTCTTGTACAACACGATAGCCTACCTTTTCATTTACAAAATACTTATATGAAAGATCCGTTTCCCCTTTCAGGTAACGGGCTAATCTCTCGTTAAGGTCTTCATATGACTGTTTCTCATCTTTGGTGACGTAGTTAACAATACCGTCAATTTCTTTAATTAGTTTCTTCATTTATTGACTCCGTTACTCCCAAATGCTCATCAAATATTTTGAAACAAACCAACGCCCATTAGAGGCTCTTTCAACGAAAACATCGACAACATAAGTATCACCCATATTATCCAACATATCATTGACCCTGTGCCCGTTAAGGTCATAACCTCCTTTCCGGACATCTGTTCCAAGAACAGTTTCAATAAAATCTTTTGAACTTAGCTGCCGATCACTTAATTTCCCGACAGATCCGGTTGTATTTGTTTTTACTTCAAAGAAATCATATTTCCCGTCATGTCGTAAACCGACTAAATCAATACCGTTATTAGATTTATTTTGCACCGAAAAAACATCTGCATAATTTCCTGAGCGTTCGAGCTGAGATTTAACGTGGGATTCACCAAAATCACCTAAGCGCTTACTGAAGCACAGACCAAGCGGATCTACCCATGTTAATGGGTCCGGCACATATCCATAGGTATTAATCCCACCAAGCAACCCAATCGGGTCCATCTGGGTGTAACGCCCCGCCACCGGGTCGTAATAACGGAACAGGTTGTAGTGAAGCCCGCTTTCACGGTCGAGGTACTGGCCCTGGAAGCGCAGGTTCTGCGGCACCTGCCACTGCGGCACGCTGAGCTCGCGTTCGGTTTCGCCCCAGGTGCTGAACTGCCCGCGCCAGACGGTCTGGCCCTCCGCGTCCGTCACCCGCTCCGGCAGGCCGTTGAGTTCGGTGTGGTACCAGTAAATCTCGCAGTCGTCATACACACTGTCGACGCGCGCCAGCGGCTCGTAGCTGCCCTCGGTGTAGACGTACTGAACGTAGTGGTCCGGCTCGCGGTCGCTCTGTTCACCAGCCAGTTGCAGGCCCTGCCAGTCGAAGCGGATGGTTTCCGGCTGCGGGTCGCTATAGCGCCACAAAACTTTATGCGTCCTGCGGCCCAGCGGGTCGTAGCGGTATTCCACCCGGCGGAACTCCGTGTTCCCCTCAAACCGAATCTCCCTTACCCGCTGCTCATCGTCATAGGCGAAATGCTGCACCACACCGCTTTTATCCTGACGGCGCGTGAGCCTGCCGAACCCGTCATAATCCAGCTTCAGCCCGTCGAGGCGCAGCAGCAGGTTGTGCCACACCGGGTTGCGGTGC
>NZ_CAWPHW010000008.1:0-91233 GCF_963888145.1 Cronobacter sp. EKM101R
GAGCGGTAGTTCAGTCGGTTAGAATACCTGCCTGTCACGCAGGGGGTCGCGGGTTCGAGTCCCGTCCGTTCCGCCACCCTATTTAGGGGCGTAGTTCAATTGGTAGAGCACCGGTCTCCAAAACCGGGTGTTGGGGGTTCGAGTCCCTCCGCCCCTGCCAGAAATTATCCTTAGCTTCGGCTAAGGATTTTTTTTATCTTTTTTCCGGCGTAAAATCCCCCCTTTCATCACATCTTTCCTTTTGCAAAATTCTAAAAACCGCACGTTAAGTAATTACCGGAATCTTAAGTAGATCTTTTATGTTATTGTTTTTATCACTATTTTGCAGCCAAATAGCATAAAGCGGCCGGGAAAGCGTCGCGCTATCCAGCACCGGATGCAGATCGTTTTTTTCTTTAGCCCAGTTAACCGGTAACCAGGTGCATCCCTGCAATTCCGGCAGCATTTTTCTGGCGATATCGGCCGAGCTGGTTGTCAGCACAGGAATATCCTCTGGCGTCACCAACCCTGCTTCGTGCTGCTGGAAGTCCGGTCCCCACTCAAGTCTAAGATAATTAAGGCTGGTTTTACTGCGCTCCGGCAACGTGCAATAGAGGCCGAGGGCAAAATGTCCCAGTAACTGGCTCGAAAACTCGTCCATTTTGGGCGCTTCAGTGGTGATAAGCAGATCTAACTGACGTTCATGCAGCTGTTTAACCAGGGACTGTCGCTGAGCAATACGTGCCTCAAATTGCATAGAGCCTTTTTCCTGGTAAAGCCTTGTCAGCCACCCGGAAAGCATACACTCCCAAAGAGATGCGCTGGCGCCAATAGAGAAAAGGTTCTGGCGTGATGTCTGTGCGACATCTTTGCGGGCCGTCTGCCAGATGTTCATCAGGTTTTCGGCATACGGTAATAACCTTTCACCTGCTGCCGTCAGACGTATGTTATTGCGGTGACGAGTAAAAAGGTTAACACCCAGTTGGTTTTCCAGCTGACGGATACGAAAGCTCACCGCCGACTGTGTTAGATAAAGCGCTTCAGCCGCTCTGCCAAAATGGCGCGTTCGGCTGACTTCAAGAAAGGTTTTCAGCAAGTCGGTATCCACATCCCACTCCACAAAAAAATTTGTCGTAATGATTTAAATGTTTTGTTTTACACTCTGTCAAGCGTAACTAATACTCCGCGCCATAAATAGCTCGGCCAAGAGAATTAGGAGCGTGTAGGATGGCGGAAAGCTTTACGACGACTAATCGATTTTTCGACAACAAATATTATCCGCGCGGGTTCTCTCGCCATGGTGACTTCACCATTAAAGAAGCACAGCTGCTTGAGCGTCATGGCTATGCCTTTAATGAACTGGATCTGGGCAAACGTGAGCCTGTGACCACTGAAGAAAAACAGTTTGTTGAGGTCTGTCGCGGTATTCGCGAACCTGCTACTGAAGCAGAGCGCGTGTGGTCCAAATATATGACCCGAATTAAGCGTCCCAAGCGTTTCCATACCCTGTCTGGCGGCAAGCCGCAAATGGAAGGGATGGATGATTTCGTGGAAACGGATGACTAATTATAAATGGGGCGCAAGCCCCATTGTTTTATGTATCGCCTGCTGTCGGCTTAATGTGTATACGGCCTTTCATTCACGTTATGCCATCATGTTCTGCAAATGCGCCAGCATCCTGTCTATTGCGCGGTAACTCAGCGCTTCCATCAGATGTTCACGACTAATTTTTTCTTTCTGCTCACTATCAGCAATAGTGCGCGCCACTTTAAGTAAACGCTGCCAGGCGCGAACGGATAGCCCCAGTTTAATTAACGCGGCTTCCAGCCACTGCGCATCTTCCGGGCTAAGTATACAGAACTGGCGTATCTCCTTGTTATCCAGCATGGCATTGAGCTTCCCCTGCCGTGCAAACTGACGTTCGCGGCTTTGAATCACTCGCTCCCGCACGTGTGAACTGCTTTCGCCTGGCTGCCCCGCCTGACTAAGCATACCTGGCGGAGGAAGAGGAATTTCGAGCGAGATATCAAACCTGTCGAGAAAAGGACCTGAAAGACGGCCAAGATAACGTAGCGTTTGCTCCGGCGTGCAGCGGTTATGATTACCCTGATAGTGTCCTGTCGGGCTGGGATTCATAGCGGCGATAAGCTGAAAGCGTGCCGGATAGGTTAGTTTCGCCCGCGTCCGTGAAAGATGAATTCGCCCGGATTCGATGGGCTCGCGTAATGCATCCAGCACGCGCCGCTCAAATTCAGGTAGTTCATCCAGAAAAAGTACGCCGTTATGCGCGAGTGAAATCTCCCCGGGCGCAGGTATCGCTCCTCCACCCACCATGGCATTCAGCGAGGCGCTATGGTGAGGGGCTCTGAATGGCCTCTGACGCCACTGATGGTGCAAGGAGACGGAATTGACCAGACTAAGTATTGCAGCGCTCTCCAGTGCCTCCTGGTCGCTCAGAGGCGGTAGTAACCCATTGAGTCTGCTGGCGAGCATCGTTTTACCGGTGCCGGGTGGCCCAATAAACAGCAGGTTATGCCCACCTGCTGCCGTCAACTCCAGCGCGCGTTTGCCCTGCGGTTGCCCGATCACTTCGTTCAGGTCTCCCGCTGGCTCTCTGAATTCAAAGCCGGAAGGCGTGGCTGGTTCCAGCGTGGTTTTCCCTTCCAGAAAAGCGCACACCTCCTGTAGATGATGAGCGACAAGGCAGCCCTCCTTGTTAATGAGTCCGACTTCGGGTGCATTGTCATGTGCGACGATAATTTTCCTTTGACACCCAAGCGCCTCCATAGCCGCTGAAATTGCGCCGGGTACCCCTCTCAGCGCGCCTGTGAGCGCGAGCTCTCCTACAAATTCATATTCACCAATATGCGATGCGCTCAGTTGCTCAGAAGCAGCGAGAAGCGCTATCGCAATCGGCAGATCATATCGTCCCCCTTCTTTTGGCAGATCGGCCGGGGCGAGGTTGATAGTGATCTTTTTAGCCGGGAAATCATAACCACTGTTGATAAGCGCGCTACGTACCCGATCCCGGGCTTCTTTAACCGTGGTTTCTGGCAGGCCGACAATCGTCAGGCCGGGCAGCCCTGCGCTGATATGTACCTCGACTGTTACCAACGGCGCTTTAACGCCAAGCGCCGCTCGGGTATGGATAATTGATAGCGACATAACCCCTCCTCAGACCGGAATCATCGCCAGGATGAAGACGTTGATCGAGTCGTAATTCACGATTTTTCGGCGCAGATAGCAATCTTTTGCTGCAAGAAAATGCAAACTTTCAATTTGCCCGAGACGTCTCGCAAAAGCGTAATAAGTTTTAGGAAGGGCATTGCGCCGTACAGCGCGATCGCTAAAAATCCTGAAAAAATTTCAGTTAACGCTACTGGTTGATTACATTGGGTTTTAATAGATTTGCTGAATGTATTGCAGTGCCGCGTCATAAATATTTCTTGTCACAGCTTTGTTCTCTGTGATAACTCTTTAGGTATTCCTTCGAATATGACGTAAGTACATACAGAAATGACAACCCTTCTACTAGTGATTAGCCTGGTCGTGATTAGCGTGGTGGTGATTATTAACCCACCGTGCGGGGCTGCACTCGGAAGAAGAAAGGCTTAGAAATCAAGCCTGAATCATCGAAAACCCCCGCACCGAAAGGTCCGGGGGTTTTTTTATGACCTAAAAATTAAGCGAGGAACAGAAAATGAGTAGTAGCATAAAATTCTGTTGTCCGCATTGTAAGGCGGGGAACTAACTATGAATGGTGCACAGTGGGTGGTACATGCTTTGCGAGCTCAGGGAGTGGATACGGTTTTTGGCTATCCGGGCGGGGCAATAATGCCGGTTTATGATGCGTTATACGACGGCGGCGTGGAACACCTACTGTGTCGGCACGAGCAGGGCGCAGCAATGGCTGCCATCGGCTATGCACGTGCCACGGGTAAAACTGGCGTGTGTATCGCGACCTCCGGGCCAGGCGCTACCAACCTGATCACGGGCCTAGCGGATGCGCTGCTGGATTCGGTTCCCATTGTCGCTATCACGGGCCAGGTCGCGGCGCCACTTATCGGTACGGATGCTTTTCAGGAAGTCGACGTACTCGGTTTATCGCTTGCCTGTACCAAACACAGCTTTCTCGTGGAGTCGCTGGAAGAGCTGCCGGAAATCATGGCGCATGCTTTTCATCTGGCGAGCTCAGGGCGCCCTGGGCCGGTCCTGATTGATATTCCTAAAGATATTCAACTGGCCAGCGGGGAACTCGAGCCATGGCTTTCCAGTGTCGAGGACACGTTTGTTGTTCCTCAGGCGGAGCTGGAGCAGGCGCGTACATTACTGAGCCAGGCTGAAAAACCGATGCTCTATGTGGGCGGTGGCGTTGGCATGGCGCAGGCGGTACCTGCGCTGCGCGAATTCATGGCACAAACGCAAATCCCCTGCGCAGTCACCCTTAAGGGGCTTGGCGCGGTTGAAGCGAGCTATCCGGGCTACCTGGGGATGCTGGGCATGCACGGCACCAAAGCCGCGAACCTGGCGGTGCAGGAGTGCGATTTGTTGATAGCGGTCGGCGCACGCTTTGACGATCGCGTCACCGGTAAGCTCAATACCTTTGCTCCCCACGCCAAAGTTATCCATATGGATATCGATCCGGCAGAGCTGAACAAGCTGCGTCAGGCGCATGTCGGGCTGCCGGGCGATCTCAACGCGTTATTACCTGCGCTGCAACGCCCGATGGCGATCAACGCCTGGCGCGAGCGCGTCGCGGCGCTGCGAAGTGAACATGACTGGCGTTACGATCATCCAGGCGAAGGCATTTTTGCGCCATTGTTGTTAAAACAACTCTCGGACCGCAAGCCAGCGAATAGCGTTGTGACTACCGATGTAGGCCAGCATCAGATGTGGGCGGCGCAGCACATGCGCTTCAGTCGTCCGGAAAATTTCATTACGTCAAGCGGTCTCGGCACCATGGGATTCGGGCTGCCGGCCGCGGTAGGCGCACAAGTGGCGCGCCCGGAAGATACCGTTATCTGCGTGACCGGCGATGGTTCATTCATGATGAACATCCAGGAGCTGGGTACCGTAAAACGCAAGCAACTGCCGCTGAAGATAGTCCTGCTGGATAACCAGCGCCTGGGAATGGTGCGCCAGTGGCAGCAGCTTTTCTTTTCGGAGCGTTACAGCGAGACGAATCTGTCTGACAACCCTGATTTTCTGACGCTGGCCAGCGCCTTTGGCATAGCCGGTCAACGCATCACCCGTAAAGACCAGGTAGAAGCCGCGCTGGAAACGATGTTCAACAGCGAAGGCCCTTATTTGCTGCACGTTTCAATCGATGAAGCTGAAAACGTCTGGCCTCTGGTGCCTCCTGGCGCCAGCAACTCACAAATGCTGGAGAAAATATCATGATGCAACATCAACTCGCCGTACAGGCTCGCTTTCGCCCGGAAACCCTGGAACGTGTGCTGCGCGTGGTGCGTCACCGTGGCTTTCAAATTTGCGCCATGAATATGGCGGCGTGCGCCAATGCGGAAAATATAAATATTGAGCTGACCGTTGCCAGCCCGCGTCCAGTCGAATTACTGTTTAGTCAGCTAAGCAAACTGGTCGATGTCGCGTGCGTCGAGATCCAGCAACCAACATCACAACAAATCCGCGCCTGAGCGCAAAAGGAAGAAGAAAAATGACGACGAAAAAAGCTGATTACATTTGGTTCAACGGCGAAATGGTTCCCTGGGGCGAGGCGAAGGTTCACGTCATGTCTCATGCGTTGCACTACGGTACATCAGTCTTTGAAGGGATCCGTTGCTACGATTCGCACAAAGGTCCGGTCGTGTTCCGCCATCGTGAACATATGCAGCGCCTGCGTGATTCCGCCAAGATTTATCGCTTCCCGGTTAGCCAGTCTGTTGATGAGTTAATGGAAGCCTGCCGTCAGGTCATTCGCGAAAACAAACTCACCAGCGCGTACATCCGTCCGCTGGTTTTCGTGGGCGATGTCGGTATGGGTGTTAACCCGCCTGAGGGCTACAAAACAGACGTCATTATCGCCGCGTTCCCGTGGGGCGCGTATCTGGGTGCGGAAGCGCTGGATCAGGGCATTGACGCGATGGTTTCTTCATGGAACCGCGCGGCGCCAAATACCATTCCTACCGCTGCAAAAGCGGGCGGTAACTACCTTTCCTCCCTGTTAGTCGGCAGCGAAGCGCGTCGTCACGGTTATCAGGAAGGTATCGCGCTGGATGTTCACGGTTATATCTCTGAAGGCGCAGGCGAAAACCTGTTTGAAGTTAAAGATGGCGTGATTTATACCCCGCCGTTTACCTCTTCCGCGCTGCCAGGCATCACCCGTGACGCCATCATCAAGCTGGCCAAAGAGATGGGCATTGAAGTTCGCGAGCAGGTGCTCTCCCGTGAGTCTCTATACCTGGCGGATGAAGTGTTTATGTCCGGCACCGCGGCGGAAATCACGCCGGTGCGCAGCGTTGACGGCATTCAGGTAGGCGAAGGCCGCTGTGGTCCGGTCACCAAACGCGTTCAGCAGGCATTCTTTGGCCTGTTCACGGGTGAGACCGAAGATAAATGGGGCTGGCTGGACCAGGTTAACCCGTAAGCACAATAACACCTGCACGGGCGGCATCAGCCGCCCGGCTTTTGTAGAGACTGGAGTGAAAAAGCATGCCTAAGTACCGTTCTGCCACCACCACGCACGGCCGCAATATGGCGGGCGCCCGCGCCTTATGGCGCGCCACGGGAATGACCGATGCCGATTTCGGCAAGCCAATTATAGCGGTTGTAAACTCCTTTACTCAGTTTGTGCCGGGCCATGTGCATCTGCGCGATCTGGGCAAACTGGTTGCGGAGCAAATCGAGGCAGCTGGCGGCGTGGCGAAAGAGTTCAATACCATCGCTGTGGATGACGGCATCGCCATGGGACACGGCGGTATGCTCTATTCACTGCCGTCTCGCGAGCTTATTGCTGACTCCGTAGAGTACATGGTGAACGCCCATTGTGCGGACGCCATGGTTTGTATCTCCAACTGCGACAAAATCACCCCCGGGATGCTGATGGCTTCCCTGCGGTTGAACATTCCGGTGATTTTCGTCTCCGGCGGTCCGATGGAAGCCGGTAAAACCAAACTTTCCGATCAGATAATTAAACTTGATCTGGTCGATGCGATGATTCAGGGCGCGAACCCACATGTCAGCGACGAGCAGAGCGACCAGGTTGAACGCTCCGCCTGCCCAACCTGCGGCTCCTGCTCCGGCATGTTCACCGCCAACTCCATGAACTGCCTGACCGAGGCGCTGGGCCTGTCGCAGCCGGGCAATGGCTCGCTGCTGGCGACCCACGCTGACCGTAAAGATCTCTTCATCAATGCGGGCAAACGCATCGTTTCGCTCACCAAACGCTATTACGAGCAGGATGACGCCAGCGTATTGCCGCGCAATATCGCGAACAAAGCGGCGTTTGAAAACGCCATGACGCTCGATATCGCGATGGGCGGCTCCACTAATACCGTTCTGCATCTGCTCGCCGCGGCGCAGGAGGCGGAAATCGACTTCACGATGAGCGACATCGACCGCCTTTCCCGCAAAGTGCCGCAGCTGTGCAAAGTCGCGCCTAGCACCCAGAAATACCATATGGAAGATGTTCACCGCGCGGGCGGGGTCATCGGCATTCTCGGAGAACTGGATCGCGCAGGTCTTCTGAACCGCGACGTGAATAACGTGCTGGGACTGACGTTGCCGCAGACGCTTGAACAGTACGACGTCACGCTCACCCAGGATAATGCGGTGAAAGAGATGTACCGCGCAGGGCCTGCCGGCATTCGTACCACGCAGGCGTTTTCGCAATCCTGCCGCTGGGACTCGCTGGACGATGACCGTCAGGAGGGCTGCATCCGCTCGCTGGAACATGCCTACAGCCAGGACGGCGGTCTTGCGGTGCTGTATGGCAACTTCGCAGAAAACGGCTGCATCGTGAAAACGGCGGGCGTCGACGAAGGCAGCCTGGTTTTCCGCGGCCCGGCGAAAGTCTATGAAAGCCAGGACGACGCGGTAGAAGCGATCCTCGGCGGTAAAGTCGTCGCGGGCGATGTGGTGGTGATCCGCTACGAAGGGCCGAAGGGCGGTCCGGGTATGCAGGAGATGCTCTACCCGACCAGCTTCCTGAAATCAATGGGCCTCGGTAAAGCCTGCGCGCTTATCACCGATGGCCGTTTCTCTGGCGGTACCTCCGGGCTTTCCATCGGTCATGTCTCGCCGGAAGCCGCCAGCGGCGGCAACATCGCGCTGATTGAAGACGGCGATATGATAGCGATTGATATCCCGAACCGTGGCATCCAGCTCGAAGTGAGCGATCAAGAACTTGCCGCGCGTCGTGAAGCGCAGGACGCCCGCGGTGCTGACGCCTGGACGCCGCGTAACCGTGAACGTCAGGTTTCTTTCGCATTGCGCGCTTACGCAAGCCTCGCCACCAGCGCCGATAAAGGCGCCGTGCGCGATAAATCGAAGCTGGGAGGCTGATAATGGCCGAGTCGCAACCCCTTTCCGCCGCCCCTTGCGGGGCGGAATATCTGCGCGCCGTGCTGCGCTCTCCGGTCTATGAAGTGGCGCAGGTTACGCCGCTGCAAAAGATGGAAAAGCTGTCGGCACGGCTGAATAACGTGGTGCTGGTAAAGCGCGAAGACCGCCAGCCGGTGCACAGCTTTAAGCTGCGCGGCGCTTACGCCATGATGGCGCATCTCACCGATGAGCAGAAAGCGCGCGGCGTCATTACCGCCTCTGCGGGCAACCATGCGCAGGGCGTGGCGCTCTCGGCATCACGGCTGGGCATTAAATCGCTCATTGTCATGCCGGTCACCACGGCGGATATCAAAGTGGATGCGGTACGCGGCTTTGGCGGTGAAGTGCTTCTGCATGGCGCGAACTTCGATGAGGCGAAAGCTCATGCGATTTCGCTCTCTCAGCAGGGATTTACTTACGTGCCGCCGTTCGATCATCCGGCTGTTATCGCCGGGCAGGGGACGCTGGCGCTGGAGCTGCTCCAGCAGGATGCGCATATCGATCGCGTATTTGTACCGGTCGGTGGCGGCGGTCTGGCAGCGGGTGTCGCGGTGTTGATCAAACAACTGATGCCGCAGATCAAAGTGATCGCCGTCGAAGCCGCCGACTCCGCCTGTCTGAAAGCGGCGCTGGAGGCCGGGCATCCTGTCGATTTGCCACGCGTCGGGCTGTTTGCGGAAGGCGTGGCGGTAAAACGTATTGGCGATGAGACGTTCCGTGTCTGTCAGGAATATCTCGACGACATCATCACCGTAGACAGCGACGCTATCTGCGCGGCGATGAAGGATCTGTTTGAAGATGTCCGCGCCGTGGCGGAGCCTTCCGGCGCGCTGGCGCTGGCGGGCATGAAAAAGTACGTCGCGCAGCATGATATTCGCGGCGAGCGTCTGGCCCATGTGCTCTCTGGCGCCAACGTGAATTTCCACGGGTTGCGTTACGTCTCGGAACGCTGCGAGCTGGGCGAACAGCGCGAGGCGCTGCTGGCGGTGACGATCCCGGAAGAGAAAGGCAGCTTTCTGAAGTTCTGCCAGTTGCTGGGCGGGCGTGCGGTCACGGAGTTTAACTACCGCTTCGCCGATGCCAAAGACGCCTGCATTTTCGTTGGCGTGCGGCTCAGCCGGGGGCTGGAAGAGCGGCATGAAATTATCGCGCAGTTAACCGGCGATGGTTATGGCGTGGTGGACCTCTCCGATGACGAAATGGCGAAGCTGCATGTGCGCTATATGGTCGGCGGGCGCCCTTCGCGGCCGTTGCGTGAGCGACTGTACAGCTTTGAATTTCCGGAGGCGCCGGGCGCGCTGCTGCGTTTTCTGCAGACGCTCGGCACACACTGGAACATTTCGCTGTTCCATTACCGCAGCCATGGCACCGACTACGGACGCGTGCTGGCGGCCTTTGAACTCAGCGAACATGAGCCGGATTTCGAAACCCGGCTTAACGAGCTTGGCTACGAGTGCCATGACGAAACCGGCAACCCGGCGTTTCGGTTCTTTCTTGCGGGTTAACGGTAGCCTGGCAGGAGTTTCCAGAAGGCTTCAACAAGCGGCTCATGCAGCCGCTTTTTTTGTGCGCAGACGCCAAGCTCGAACGGCGTTTTTTCATCGCTGCGCTCAAGTATCAGCACGCGGTTGCGTACAGGCTCCGGGCTATTTTCCAGCACCACTTCCGGTATCAGCGCCACGCCGCAGCCCAGCGCCACCATCGACACCATCGCTTCATGCCCGGCGACCGTCGCGTAAATAAACGGATTACTGATTTTATGGCGGCGAAACCAGAGTTCGATACGCCGCCGCACCGGGCCTTGATCCGGCATGATAAATGGCACCTTGGCCCAGTCCGGCTCCGGTGCGGAAACCTGCGCGCGCACCGGGCAAGGCAGCGCGGGCGCTATCAGCACCACGCTGAGGTTTTCCAGCATCGAAAACGCGACCGCGGCAGGCAGCGCTTGCGGCTTACCTGCGATGGCAATGTCGGCCTCGCCAGAATTAACCTTTTCCACGGCGTCAGCGGCGTCACCCGTCGTCAGCTTAATTTCTACCGAAGGGTGTTCGGCGCGAAAGCGATCCAGGATTGGCGGAAGATGGCTGTAAGCCGCTGTCACTGAGCAAAACAGATGCAGCTCGCCTGAGAGTGTCGGCCCCTGCTGGTCGATAGCGTGACGTAACTGCTGATATTGCAGCAGCGTCTGTTGCGCGAACTGGCGCATCGCTTCGCCCGCTTCGGTCAGCGTGACGGCGCGGTTATCGCGAATAAACAGCGGCTGGGCCAGATCCTCTTCCAGCCGCTGGATCTGGCGCGACAGCGTCGAAGGGCTAACGTGCATGGCCCGCGCGCTGCGGCCAAAATGTCGGCTTTCCGCCAGGTGCAGGAACATTTTCAGATCGCGTAGATCCATGGAGGCGACTCCCTGAGATGGCGTTGCGGAAAACGCAACGTGATGTTGTTAATATATCAATTTCCGCAACGAATTTCCTGTCATATAGTGGTCTTAACCGGTTTCAGGTTACCGGTGTGCCAGCTTTCTCTGACCAGGCTCGCAACCCTGGGGCCCTGGGCTCGCGAAAACGCCGTCTTCCTGTAACCTGAAATCTGTACCGTCGCTTTTGACGACGCAATAAACCGAACAATAAGACAATACAACATCACGAGGTATCACCATGGCTAACTACTTCAATACTTTGAATTTGCGTCAGCAACTGGCGCAACTGGGTAAATGCCGCTTCATGGCGCGCGACGAATTCGCCGACGGGGCAGGCTACCTCAAAGGTAAAAAAGTAGTCATCGTGGGGTGCGGCGCGCAGGGCCTCAACCAGGGCCTGAACATGCGTGATTCCGGGCTGGACGTTTCCTACGCCCTGCGTAAAGAGGCTATCGCCGAGAAGCGCGCCTCCTGGCGCAAAGCGACAGAAAACGGTTTTCAGGTGGGCACTTATGAAGAGCTGATCCCGCAGGCGGATCTGGTGGTTAACCTGACGCCGGACAAACAGCACTCTGACGTTGTTCGCGCCGTGCAGCCGCTGATGAAAGACGGCGCTGCGCTGGGCTATTCCCATGGTTTTAATATCGTTGAAGTGGGCGAGCAGATCCGTAAAGACATCACCGTGGTGATGGTGGCACCGAAGTGTCCGGGTACTGAAGTCCGTGAAGAGTACAAGCGTGGTTTCGGCGTGCCGACGCTTATCGCGGTACACCCGGAAAACGATCCGAAAGGCGAAGGCATGGCTATCGCGAAAGCGTGGGCGGCGGCAACCGGCGGTCACCGCGCGGGCGTGCTGGAATCGTCTTTCGTTGCGGAAGTGAAATCTGACCTGATGGGCGAGCAGACTATTCTGTGCGGTATGTTACAGGCTGGCTCTCTGCTGTGCTTCGACAAGCTGGTGGAAGAGGGTACCGACCCGGCTTATGCAGAAAAACTGATCCAGTTCGGCTGGGAAACTATCACGGAAGCGCTGAAGCAGGGCGGCATCACGCTGATGATGGATCGCCTCTCCAACCCGGCGAAACTGCGCGCTTACGCGCTCTCCGAACAGCTGAAAACGATTATGGCGCCGCTGTTCCAGAAACATATGGACGACATCATTTCCGGCGAATTCTCTTCCGGCATGATGGCGGACTGGGCGAATGACGATAAGAAACTGCTGACCTGGCGCGAAGAGACTGGCAAAACCGCGTTTGAAAACGCGCCGCAGTTCGAAGGCAAAATCAGCGAGCAGGAGTATTTCGATAAAGGCGTGCTGATGATCGCGATGGTGAAAGCAGGCGTTGAGCTGGCGTTCGAAACCATGGTGGCCGCTGGCATCATCGAAGAGTCTGCTTACTATGAGTCTTTGCATGAGCTGCCGCTTATTGCCAACACCATTGCCCGTAAGCGTCTGTACGAAATGAACGTGGTTATCTCGGATACCGCGGAATATGGCAACTATCTGTTTGCTAACGCTGCCGTGCCGCTGTTGAAAGACTTTATGACCAAACTGCAGCCGGGCGATCTGGGTAAAGCCGTAGAAGGCACCGCGGTGGATAACGCGCAGTTGCGTGATGTTAACGATGCGATTCGCAGTCACGAGATCGAAAAAGTGGGGCATAAACTGCGCGGTTATATGACCGACATGAAGCGTATCGCGGTTGCTGGTTAAGCGTTGCCACTGAAAGGTGGGTGCGTTTCACTTACCCACCCTACGAAAAGTGACCGCCCTTTTGTAGGGCGGGTAAGCACCGCGCACCCGCCGCAAGTGTGGCGATTAAAAGGTGGGTGCGTTTCACTTACCCACCCTACGACGGCTGACCGCCCTTTTGTAGGGCGGGTAAGCATCGCGCACCCGCCGTGAAGCGATGAAACGTTTTGCGCAATCAACACCAGAAAAAAGGCCTTCTCATGGAGAAGGCCTTTTTATCAGTTACGGTACAGCACTTTAATGATGTGGTAGCCAAACTGCGTATGCAGCGGGCCGGTCGGCTCCAGCACCGGGCAGGAGAACACCACTTTATCGAAAGCCGGCACCATCTGGCCCTGGCGGAATTCACCTAAATGACCGCCTTTTTTGCCTGACGGGCAAATAGAGTGCTTTTTGGCCAGCTTTTCGAAATCGCCGCCGTTTTTAATTTGCTCCAGCAGATCCAGTGCCAGTTTTTCTTCTTTAACAAGGATATGCAGTGCTGCTGCTGTTTTTGCCATGATCGTGCCTTGAGTGGGGTTGATAACGCTGGCTATACTACCACGCGTTTTTCTCCCTTCGTACTCTCGTACCTGCTGTGGGGAGCCGCCTTCTCCTCTGACTTTCACTGAGTAATTTATGCGTCTGAACCCCGCCCAACAACAAGCCGTCGAATTCGTCACTGGTCCCTGCCTGGTGCTGGCGGGTGCTGGCTCCGGTAAAACCCGTGTCATCACCAACAAAATCGCACATCTGATCCGCGGCTGCGGCTATCAGGCGCGTCATATCGCGGCGGTCACTTTTACCAACAAAGCCGCGCGTGAGATGAAAGAGCGTGTAGCCCAGACGATGGGGCGCAAAGAGGCGCGCGGGCTGATGATTTCGACCTTCCACACGCTGGGCCTGGAAATCATCAAGCGCGAGTACGCGGCGCTGGACATGAAATCCAATTTTTCGCTGTTTGACGATACCGATCAGATGGCGCTTATCAAAGAGCTGACCGAAGGGTTAGTGGAAAACGATAAAGTGCTGTTACAACAGCTCATTTCCACTATCTCGAACTGGAAAAACGATCTGCTGAGCCCGCCGCAGGCCGCCGCCCGTGCTATCGGCGAGCGTGAGCGCATCTTCGCGCACTGCTACAGCCTGTACGACGCGCATCTGAAAGCCTGTAACGTGCTCGATTTCGACGATCTGATCCTGCTGCCGACGCTGCTGTTGCAGCGTAATGAAGAGGTGCGAGAGCGCTGGCAGAATCGCATTCGCTACTTGCTGGTGGATGAATATCAGGACACCAACACCAGCCAGTATGAGCTGGTGAAACTGCTGGTGGGCAGCCGCGCGCGCTTTACTGTGGTGGGAGACGATGACCAGTCGATCTACTCCTGGCGCGGCGCGCGTCCGCAGAACCTGGTGCTGCTAAGCGAGGATTTTCCGGCGCTTCAGGTGATTAAACTCGAGCAGAACTACCGCTCCTCAGGGCGTATTCTCAAAGCGGCTAACATTCTCATCGCCAACAACCCGCACGTTTTCGAGAAAAAACTCTTTTCCGAGCTGGGTTACGGCACAGAGCTAAAAGTACTGACCGCCAACCATGAAGATCACGAGGCGGAGCGCGTTACCGGCGAGCTTATCGCGCATCACTTTATCAATAAGACCCAGTACAAGGATTACGCCATCCTGTATCGCGGCAATCATCAGTCGCGGGTGTTTGAAAAGATGCTGATGCAAAACCGCATTCCGTATCGTATTTCCGGCGGCACGTCGTTCTTCTCACGCCCGGAAATCAAAGATTTGCTGGCTTACCTTCGCGTGCTGACTAACCCGGACGACGACAGCGCCTTTCTGCGCATCGTGAATACGCCGAAGCGTGAAATCGGCCCGGCAACGCTGCAAAAGCTCGGCGAGTGGGCGAATCAGCGCAATAAAAGCTTATTCACGGCCAGTTTTGATATGGGGCTTGCCCAGACGCTGAGCGGGCGCGGGTATGAATCGCTAACGCGCTTCACCAGCTGGCTTCAGGACGTGGCTGTACTCTCTGAACGTGAACCGGTGGCGGCGGTACGCGATCTTATTCGCGGCATCGATTATGAAGCCTGGCTGTTTGAAACCTCGCCCAGCCCGAAAGCGGCTGAAATGCGCATGAAGAACGTCAACCAGCTCTTTAGCTGGATGACGGAAATGCTCGAAGGCACCGATCTCGACGAGCCGATGACGCTAACGCAGGTTGTCACGCGCTTTACGCTGCGCGATATGATGGAGCGCGGCGAAAGCGATGAAGAGCTCGATCAGGTACAGCTCATGACCCTGCACGCCTCGAAAGGGCTGGAGTTCCCCTATGTGTTCCTGGTCGGTATGGAAGAGGGGCTATTGCCGCACCAGAGCAGCATTGATGAAGACAATATCGATGAAGAGCGGCGTCTCGCCTATGTGGGCATCACGCGCGCGCAGAAAGAGCTGACCTTTACGCTGTGCAAAGAGCGCCGTCAATATGGCGAGCTGGTGCGCCCCGAGCCGAGCCGCTTTCTGCTGGAACTCCCGCAGGACGATCTACACTGGGAGACCGAGCGTAAAGTAGTCACGCCGCAGGAGCGGATGCAAAAAGGCCAGGCGAATGTGGCGAATATCAAAGCCATGCTGGCGAAGGCGCGCGGCGGGTAACGCCGCGGGCATCGTGCTGGTAATAAAAAACCGCCCCTGGAGGCGGTTTTTTTATGCGCTGAACGTTACTGCACGTCGAGCTGCCAGTGTACGTAGCTTTGCCAGAGCTGCTCCTGCCCTAACATTTCCGCCCCCAGCGGGTGAATGGAAAACCAGTCCTGCGGGAGCGTGGCCGTGAGCGTTTCATCGCGCGCGGTGAGTGTGACCTCAGGCAGCATATCGTCGCGCCGACGACTGGCGAAGATAATCGCCAGACGCAACAGACGACAAAGCCGTTCGGCCACGCGCAGCGGGACGGCGTTTTGCTGTTGCAGCGCGGAGAGATCGACCGTGCCGGTCTGGTTCAGCAGCAGCGTCGCCAGCAGCTTTTTCTGCGCGGGCGTGAAGCCCGGCAAATCCAGATTATTCACCAGATAAGCGGCGTGCTGGGGCGCGCGTTTGAAATCGACCGCCAGGCCCACTTCATGCAGCAGGCTGGCGCTGTGCAGCAGCGCACGGCTGAGATCGTCAAGCGCCCATTCGCGCTCCACGCTGACGGCAAACCGCTCCGCCAGCTGCGCCACGCGCCCGGCCTGGGCGATATCCACCATAAAACGCCGCTGAATGTTTTTCAGCGTGCGGTTGCGAATATCCTGATCCACCGCCAGATGCAGCATGCCGTACACCAGCCCCTCGCGCAGCGCGCCGCCGGCAAGCGTCATGCACTCGATCTCAAGCTCGCTGAAAATGGCGATAAGAATGGCAAGCCCGCTCGGGAAAACCAGCGCGCGCTCCAGCGTCAGGCCCTCGATTTCTAGCTCCTCAAGGCGACCGCAGTGGATAGCGCGCGCCTTGAGTTGCTGGAGTTTCGCAAGCGTGATGCGCTCGTCCATGCCCTGCGCCATCATGATTTCCTGTAGCGCCTGTACGGTGCCGGAGGCCCCGACGCAGATCTTCCAGCCCTGGCCGCGCAGTTGCGCGATAACCGGTTGCAGGATATCGCGGGCGGCCTGTTCGGCACTGGCGAAATGCTCCTGCGTCAGGCTACGGTCGGTAAAGAAACGCTCAAGGAAGGTCACGCAGCCCATTGGCAGGCTAAAAAGCGAGGTTGCCCGCGCGCCGGTGCCGGTCACAAGCTCCGTACTGGCGCCGCCGATGTCGACAACCAGACGCCTGTCGGCGCCGCCGGTAGTGTGCGCCACGCCCTGATAAATCAGGCGCGCTTCTTCTTCGCCAGCAATAACCTGAACCGGGCAACCAAGAATTTCCTGGGCGCGGGCGACGAAAATATCGGCATTGGTGGCAAGGCGCAGCGTCGCGGTGGCGACTACGCGGATTTGCGATGGGGGAATATCCTGAAGGCGTTCCGCGAACAGGCGCAGGCATTGCCAGCCGCGCTCCATGGCGTCCGCCGAGAGGGCATTGTCGGCGCCGAGGCCCGCCGCGAGGCGGACCTTGCGTTTCACACGCGTGAGCGTCTGAATGCTCCCGGCCACCTCACGTACCACCAGCATATGAAAGCTGTTCGAACCGAGGTCGATTGCCGCATACAGTGAGGAGGTGCCGGGCATAGCGTTTATCCTGTACGACGACGGTTACGCGGCGCGCCGGAACGACGCGGGCCATTGCCGGTACGCGGACGCGACAGGCGCTTCGGCGGCGGCAGTTCGCTTAACAGCGCATCCGGGTTGTATTTACTTACCGGAATAGAGTGGCCAATATAGGTTTCAATCGCCGGCAGGTTCAGGGCGTACTCTTCACAGGCGAGGCTGATGGAGTGGCCGCTGGCGCCCGCACGACCGGTACGGCCAATGCGATGCACATAGTCTTCGCAGTCATCCGGAAGATCGTAGTTAAAGACGTGCGTTACGGCAGGAATATGCAGGCCGCGCGCCGCGACATCCGTTGCGACCAGAATATCGATATCGCCGCGGGTGAATTCATCCAGAATACGCAGGCGTTTTTTCTGCGCCACGTCGCCCGTCAACAGGCCAACGCGATGACCGTCTGCCGCCAGATGGCCCCAGATGTCTTCGCAACGGTGTTTGGTATTGGCGAAAATAATGGCGCGATCCGGCCACTCTTCTTCAATCAGCGTCTGGAGCAGGCGCATTTTCTCTTCGTTAGACGGATAGAAAAGCTCTTCTTTAATACGGTGGCCCGTTTTCTGCTCCGGCTCAACTTCGACATATTCCGCGTTGTTCATCTGCTCGAACGCCAGTTCGCGCACACGGTAAGAGAGCGTAGCGGAAAACAGCATATTGAGACGCTGCGCGGCGGCTGGCATACGGCGGAACAGCCAGCGGATATCTTTGATAAAGCCCAGATCGTACATGCGATCGGCTTCGTCGAGCACCACGACCTGAATCGCGCCCAGGTTGACGTGGTTTTGTTTGGTGTAATCGATAAGACGGCCGGTGGTGCCGATCAGAATATCGACGCCGCTTTCCAGCACTTTGAGTTGTTTGTCGTAGCCGTCGCCGCCGTAGGCGAGACCCAGCTTAAGACCGGTGGCTTCAGCCAGCGGCTCTGCGTCGGAGTGAATCTGCACCGCCAGTTCGCGGGTCGGCGCCATAATCAGGGCGCGCGGTTGATTCACCTGGCGATCTTCCGCCGCAGGGTGAGAGAGTAAATAGTGAAACGTTGACGTTAAAAACGCCATCGTTTTGCCGGTACCGGTTTGCGCCTGCCCTGCAACGTCACGGCCCGCGAGCGTTAACGGGAGTGCCAGAGCCTGGATAGGAGTGCAGTTATAAAACCCTTTTTTCTCAAGGGCTTGAACTACAACAGGGTGCAGGGCGAAGTCGGAAAACTTCTGTTCAGTCAAGTGTGTTTTGCTCATAGTGTGGTAGAATATCAGCTAACTATTGCTTTACGAAAGCGTATCCGGTGAAATAAAGTCAACCTTATGTTGGTTAATGCTACACCAACATGACAGGCCTAATCTTTGGAGTAAAACATGAGCGATAAAATTATTCACCTGACTGACGACAGTTTCGACACGGATGTACTTAAAGCGGACGGGTTGACGCTGGTTGATTTCTGGGCAGAATGGTGTGGTCCGTGCAAGATGATCGCCCCTATCCTTGATGAAATCGCTGATGAATATCAGGGCAAACTGACGGTTGCCAAGCTGAACATCGACCAGAACCCGGGCACGGCGCCGAAATACGGTATCCGCGGTATCCCGACTCTGCTGCTGTTCAAAAACGGTGAAGTAGCGGCGACCAAAGTGGGTGCGCTGTCTAAAGGCCAACTGAAAGAGTTCCTCGACGCCAACCTGGCGTAATGGTTCCCCGCCGGGGCGATCACGGTTCCTAAATACTCAGGACCGCTGGACGCCCGGCTTCAGTCATGCTAACTTAATTTTTGACTTCAATTTAAACTTACCTTTTAGTTTGAATCTTGTAATACCCGACGCTTCCCGCCCGTGACAATGTCAATACCGAGACCGGTAGGCGAGAAGAGCATTAACTCCGGGACTTATCACTCATTCCGTCTTGTCGTTTCAGTTCTGCGTTCCTTACCTGCAACCAGGCAACGAACAGACATGAGATGAAGCCCGTTAACAGGCATGGATGACCCTGCCATACCATTCACAACATTACGTTCGAGATTTACCCCGAGTTTAAGAACCCACCACTATGAATCTTACCGAATTAAAGAATACGCCGGTTTCTGAGCTGATTACTCTCGGCGAAAATATGGGACTGGAAAACCTGGCCCGCATGCGCAAACAGGATATTATTTTCGCCATCCTGAAACAGCATGCGAAGAGTGGCGAAGATATCTTTGGCGACGGTGTGCTGGAGATATTGCAGGATGGCTTCGGCTTCCTCCGTTCTGCAGACAGCTCCTACCTCGCCGGTCCCGACGACATCTACGTTTCTCCCAGCCAAATCCGCCGTTTCAACCTCCGTACAGGGGATACCATCTCCGGTAAGATTCGTCCGCCGAAAGAAGGCGAGCGCTACTTCGCGCTGTTGAAAGTGAACGAAGTCAACTTCGATAAACCGGAAAACGCACGTAATAAGATCCTGTTCGAAAACTTAACGCCGCTGCACGCGAACTCTCGTCTGCGCATGGAGCGCGGCAATGGGTCGACCGAAGATTTGACGGCGCGCGTGCTGGATCTGGCATCCCCGATCGGCCGCGGTCAGCGTGGTCTTATCGTGGCGCCGCCGAAAGCGGGTAAAACCATGCTGCTGCAGAACATCGCGCAGAGCATCGCCTATAACCATCCGGATTGCGTCCTGATGGTGCTGCTCATCGACGAACGTCCGGAAGAAGTCACCGAGATGCAGCGTCTGGTGAAAGGCGAAGTGGTTGCCTCCACGTTTGACGAACCGGCTTCCCGCCACGTTCAGGTCGCCGAGATGGTTATCGAGAAGGCCAAGCGCCTGGTCGAGCACAAAAAAGACGTTATCATTCTGCTCGACTCCATCACCCGTCTGGCGCGCGCTTACAACACCGTCGTGCCGGCCTCCGGCAAAGTACTGACCGGCGGTGTGGACGCGAACGCCTTGCATCGTCCGAAGCGTTTCTTCGGTGCGGCGCGTAACGTGGAAGAGGGCGGCAGCCTGACCATCATTGCGACTGCTCTGATTGATACCGGCTCGAAAATGGATGAAGTTATCTACGAAGAGTTTAAAGGCACCGGTAACATGGAACTGCACCTCTCTCGTAAGATCGCGGAAAAACGCGTCTTCCCGGCTATCGATTACAACCGTTCCGGTACCCGTAAAGAAGAGCTGCTGACGACTCAGGAAGAACTGCAGAAAATGTGGATCCTGCGTAAAATCATTCACCCGATGGGTGAGATCGACGCGATGGAATTCCTCATTAATAAACTGGCGATGACCAAAACTAACGACGAATTCTTCGACATGATGAAACGTTCGTAGTTAGCGGGAACTCGGGGAACGCCACGTCACGACGTGGCGTTTTTCTTTGTTGCTCTATACGATAGGCAGCAGGCGCGATCTTTACAGGATTTACAGTAAAGGCGCGCCAGTTTTTAGCTGGTCTGAGCTATGTTTATCTTACTGAATAATAATTAGTCTGTTCAGGGATGAGGGGCGGAGGAGTGCTTAGAAAGCCTGACTGCCGCAGTTATACTTCCTCCGGACTTAACGTTTGCAGAGAGCGCACACTGTGAATTTAGTTACCGTTGGTACTGAGCTAATCAGTATTTTTTTATTCACATTTGTTTTTCTTTTTTTTGCACGAAAGCTGGGCAAAAGGGTTGGTCTGGTCGATAAACCCAACTTCCGTAAGCGCCATCAGGGGCTTATCCCGCTCGTGGGCGGCATCTCCGTCTACGCAGGCATCTGCTTTACCTTTTTCATTGCGGACTACTACATTCCTCATGCGGCGTTATACCTGGCGAGCGCCGGGGTGCTAGTGTTTGTCGGCGCGCTGGATGACCGTTATGACATCAGCGTGAAAATCCGCGCCGTTATCCAGGCCGTAATCGGCGTGGTGATGATGACGGTAGGCGGGCTCTATCTGCGAAGCCTCGGGTATATTTTCGGCTCATGGGAGATGGTGCTGGGGCCGTTTGGGTATTTCCTGACGCTGTTCGCCGTCTGGGCGGCAATTAACGCTTTCAACATGGTTGACGGCATCGACGGTCTGCTGGGCGGGCTCTCGTGCGTCTCTTTCGCGGCCATCGGGATGATCCTGTGGTTCGACGGACAGACCAGCCTGTCGATGTGGTGCTTCGCCATGATAGCCGCCATCCTTCCTTATATCCTGCTCAATCTCGGCGCCTTCGGGCGGCGCTATAAAGTCTTTATGGGCGATGCGGGCAGTACGCTTATCGGTTTTACTGTTATCTGGATCCTGCTGGAAACCACGCAGGGGAAAACGCATCCGATAAGCCCGGTGACCGCGCTCTGGATCATCGCGATTCCGCTGATGGACATGATAGCCATCATGTACCGCCGCCTGCGTAAAGGTATGAGTCCGTTCTCACCGGACCGCCAGCACATTCATCATCTGATCATGCGCGCCGGTTTTACTTCTCGCCAGGCGTTTGTCCTGATTACGCTCGCCGCCGCGCTGCTGGCTGGTATTGGCGTGGCATCGGAATATGCGGCTCATATTATCCCTGAGTGGGTAATGTTGGCATTATTCTTGCTAGCATTTTTCTTCTACGGCTACTGTATCAAACGGGCATGGAAAGTGGCGCGCTTTATCAAACGCGTTAAGCGTCGCATTAAGCGCGGAAGCAACAAGCCCACCGCTAATTAAAGAAAAACGGGGACGTGATGAATCAAAAAGTGCCGGGCACTCCGCCAGGAGTGGCAGATAATGAGCTGGATATTCGTGGTCTGTTCCGAACGCTGTGGGCAGGGAAATTCTGGATAGTCGGCATGGCCGTGCTGTTTGCGCTGGTCGCGCTCACTTACACGTTCTTCGCGCGCCAGGAGTGGAGCGCGATGGCCATCACCGACCGACCCACCGTCAACATGCTGGGCGGCTACTATTCGCAGCAGCAGTTCCTGCGCAACCTGGATGCGAAAGCCAACCTGGTGCCGGCGGATCAACCCTCGGTGATGGACGACGCTTATAAAGAATTCATCATGCAGCTCTCCGCCTGGGATACCCGCCGCGATTTCTGGTTGCAGACGGACTATTACAAACAGCGTCAGGTCGGCAACAGCAAAGCGGACGCCGCGCTGCTGGATGAGTTTATCGACAATATTCAGTTCACCGCGGGCGACGTGACCCGCAATCAAAACGATAATATTCGGTTGATCGCGGAAACCGCGCCGGATGCCAATAACCTGCTGCGTCAGTACATCGCGTTCGCCAGCCAGCGGGCCGCCAGCCATCTCAACGATGAGCTGAAAGGCGCCTGGGCGGCGCGCACCGTGCAGATGAAAGCGCAAGTGAAGCGTCAGGAAGCCGTCGCGAAATCTATTTTCGATCGTCGCGTGCATAACGTTCAGCAGGCGTTGCAGGTGGCGGAACAACACAACATTTCTCGCAGCGAAACGGACGTTCCCGCAGATGAGCTGCCGGATTCTGAACTGTTCATGCTGGGTCGCCCGCTGTTGCAGGCGCGTCTGGAAAATCTCCAGGCGGTAGGGCCGACCTATGACATCGACTACGACCAGAACCGGGCGATGCTGGCGACGCTGAACGTAGGGCCGACGCTGGACCCGCGCTTTCAGACCTATCGCTATCTGCGCACGCCGGAAGAACCGGTTAAACGCGACAGCCCACGTCGCGCGTTCCTGATGATCATGTGGGGAGCTGTTGGGGCGTTGACTGGCGCTGGCGTGGCTCTGGTCCGCCGCCGTCGCACCGCATAAGCACGCGTCCTGGATGAAGGCGCGCGTCGCCTTCATCGTCAACTGAAGAGAATCGTTGTGAGAGTACTAACCGTTTTTGGCACGCGACCAGAAGCCATCAAAATGGCGCCGCTGGTTCATGCGCTGGCACAGGATCCCGCGTTCGACACCCGGGTTTGCGTCACGGCTCAGCATCGAGAGATGCTGGATCAGGTGCTGCATCTTTTTTCCATTGTGCCGGACTACGACCTGAACATCATGAAGCCCGGACAGGGGCTCACCGAGATCACCTGTCGCATTCTGGAAGGGCTGAAACCGATTCTGACCGAATTCCGCCCGGATGTGGTGCTGGTGCATGGTGATACCACCACGACCATCGCCACCAGCCTGGCCGCGTTTTATCAGCGCATTCCCGTCGGTCACGTCGAGGCGGGGCTGCGCACCGGCGATCTCTACTCGCCGTGGCCGGAAGAGGCCAACCGCACGCTCACTGGTCATCTCGCCATGTACCACTTTGCGCCTACCGAACTGTCGCGCCAGAATCTGCTGCGCGAAAACATCCCTGAAGCGCGGATCTTCGTTACCGGCAACACGGTTATCGATGCGCTGATCGCCGTACGCGACCGCGTGATGGCGGATGAATCGCTGCGCCTGCGCCTTGAAACGCAATACCCGTTCCTGGACGGCGACAAGAAAATGATTCTGGTCACGGGCCATCGTCGCGAAAGTTTCGGCGAAGGATTCGAACAGATCTGTCGCGCGCTGGCGGATATCGCCGCGCAAAACCGCGATGTACAAATTGTCTATCCGGTCCACCTCAACCCCAATGTCACCGAGCCGGTAAACCGTATTCTGGGCCACGTCGAAAACGTGGTGCTGATCGAGCCGCAGGAGTACCTGCCGTTTGTCTGGCTGATGAATCACGCCTGGCTTATCCTGACCGACTCCGGCGGCATCCAGGAAGAGGCGCCGTCGCTGGGTAAACCGGTACTGGTGATGCGAGAAACCACCGAGCGGCCGGAAGCGGTCGAAGCGGGCACGGTGCGTCTGGTGGGCACGGACACGCAGCGTATCGTCGCCGAAGTGACGCGCCTGCTGCACGACGAGGCGGCGTACCAGGCCATGAGCCACGCCCATAACCCTTATGGCGACGGCCAGGCATGCGAACGGATATTACATGCACTTAAAAATAATCGGGTATCACTATGAGTTTTAAAACCATTTCGGTGATTGGTCTGGGTTATATCGGTTTACCCACCGCGGCGGCCTTTGCGTCGCGAGAAAAACAGGTCATCGGCATCGACATCAATCAGCATGCGGTCGATACCATTAACCGGGGTGAAATTCATATTGTCGAGCCGGAGCTCGATAACGTCGTGAAAACCGCCGTGGAAGGCGGTTTCCTGCGCGCCAGCACCCAGCCTGTAGAAGCGGACGCGTATCTGATTGCTGTTCCCACGCCGTTTAAGGGCGATCACGAGCCGGATATGACCTACGTGCAGGCGGCGGCGGAGTCTGTCGCGCCGGTGCTGCGTAAAGGCGCGCTGGTGATTCTGGAATCCACATCGCCGGTCGGCGCGACGGAACAGATGGCCCAGTGGCTCGCGGCGCTGCGTCCGGATCTCAGCTTCCCGCAACAGGCGGGCGAGGCGGCGGATATTAATATCGCCTACTGCCCGGAGCGCGTGCTGCCAGGCCAGGTGATGGTCGAGCTGATTAAAAACGATCGCGTGATTGGCGGCATGACGCCGGTCTGCTCGGCGCGCGCCAGCGAGCTGTATAAAATCTTTCTGGAAGGCGAGTGTGTGGTGACTAACTCCCGCACCGCCGAGATGTGCAAACTCACCGAAAACAGCTTCCGCGATGTGAACATTGCGTTCGCGAACGAGCTGTCGCTCATTTGCGCCGATCAGGGCATTAATGTGTGGGAGCTGATTCGCCTCGCGAACCGCCACCCGCGTGTGAATATTCTGCAACCGGGCCCTGGCGTCGGCGGCCACTGCATCGCGGTCGATCCGTGGTTTATTGTGGCGCAGAACCCGCAGCAGGCGCGTCTTATCCGCACCGCGCGCGAAGTGAACGACCACAAACCGCACTGGGTTATCCAGCAGGTGAAAAGCACGCTGGCCGACTGCCTTGCTGCGACCAACCGTCGCGCGAGCGAGGTGAAAATCGCCTGCTTTGGCCTGGCATTTAAACCGAACATCGACGATTTACGCGAAAGCCCGGCGATGGAAATCGCTGAGCTTATCGCCGACTGGCACAGCGGCGAAACGCTGGTTGTCGAGCCCAATATCCATACGCTGCCGGCACGCCTTGAAGGCAAATGCCGCCTGAGCGCGCTCGACGACGCGCTGGCGCAAGCCGATGTGCTGGTGATGCTGGTTGACCATCAGCAGTTCAAAGCCATTGACGGCTCGACGCTCAACCACGCCTGGGTCGTCGACACCAAAGGAGTCTGGCGATGAAACGCTTTCTGGTTACGGGCGGCGCCGGGTTCATCGGCTCCGCCGTTGTCAGACACCTCATCCAGAACACCGACCACGCCGTGCTGGTGGTCGATAAGCTGACCTACGCCGGGAACCTGACGTCGCTGGCGCCGGTCGCGCAGGACGCACGCTTTGCTTTTGAACAGGTGGATATCTGCGACGCGCAGAGCCTTGACCGCCTGTTCACGCAGTTTAAGCCGGATGTCGTGATGCATCTGGCGGCGGAAAGCCATGTCGACCGCTCTATCGACGGCCCGGCGGCGTTTATCGAAACGAATATCGTCGGCACCTATACGCTTTTAGAGGCCGCGCGCCGCTACTGGAGCGGGCTGGCTGATGCTGAAAAAACAGCGTTTCGCTTTCACCATATCTCGACTGACGAAGTGTATGGCGATCTGCACGGCCTTGATGATTTCTTTACGGAAACCACGCCGTATGCGCCAAGCAGCCCGTACTCCGCGTCCAAAGCGGGCAGCGACCATCTGGTTCGCGCCTGGCGGCGCACCTATGGTCTGCCGACCATCGTGACCAACTGCTCGAATAACTACGGGCCGTACCACTTCCCGGAGAAACTGATCCCGCTGACCATCCTTAACGCGCTGGCGGGTAAACCGCTGCCGGTGTATGGCAACGGCCAGCAGATCCGCGACTGGCTGTATGTGGAAGACCACGCGCGCGCGCTCTGCCTGGTGGCGACGGAAGGCGTGGTGGGCGAAACCTACAACATCGGCGGCCATAACGAGCAGAAAAACCTCGATGTGGTGAAAACCATCTGCGCGTTGCTTGAAGAACTGGCGCCGCAAAAACCGGCGGGCGTGGATCAGTACAGTTCGCTTATCACGTTCGTCCAGGACCGTCCCGGCCACGATCTGCGCTACGCCATCGACGCCAGCAAAATCGAGCGCGAACTCGGCTGGCGCCCGCAGGAAACCTTTGAAAGCGGAATGCGTAAAACGGTGCAGTGGTATCTCGACAACGAGACCTGGTGGAAGCAGGTTCAGGACGGCAGCTATCAGGGCCAGCGTCTGGGGCTTGCGCGTTAAACACGACGGGAGACCGGTATGAAAGGCATTATTCTGGCGGGCGGCTCTGGCAGCCGGCTTCATCCTATTACTCGCGGCGTTTCCAAACAGCTTCTGCCCATCTACGACAAGCCGATGATCTACTATCCGCTGTCTGTATTGATGCTGGCGGGGATCCGCGAAGTGCTCATCATCACTACGCCTGAAGACCAGATCTATTTCCAGCGCCTGCTGGGTGATGGTTCCGCTTTTGGCATTTCGCTGGAATACGCCGTGCAACCGAGTCCGGATGGCCTCGCGCAAGCGTTCATTATTGGCGAGCATTTTCTTGCGGGCGGCCCTTCCTGCCTGGTGCTGGGCGATAATATTTTCTTCGGGCAGGGATTTAGCCCGAAACTGCGCCATGTGGCGGCACGTACCGAAGGCGCAACGGTGTTCGGCTATCAGGTTATGGATCCTGAGCGCTTCGGCGTGGTCGAGTTTGACAACGATTTCCGCGCCATTTCTATTGAAGAAAAACCGACGCATCCAAAATCCCGCTGGGCCGTTACCGGGCTTTATTTCTACGACAGTGACGTCGTGGAGTATGCGAAGCAGGTTAAGCCCTCCAGCCGCGGTGAGCTTGAGATCACCTCCATTAATCAAATGTACATGGAGGCAGGCAAGCTTAATGTCGAGTTGCTGGGCCGTGGTTTCGCCTGGCTCGATACTGGCACACACGACAGCCTGATCGAGGCCAGCACTTTCGTGCAGACCGTCGAAAAACGTCAGGGCTTTAAAATCGCGTGTCTGGAAGAGATTGCCTGGCGCAACGGCTGGCTTAATGACGACGACGTCCGACGCGTCGCGCAGCAGCTTGCCAAAACCGGCTACGGCCAGTATTTGCTGGAGCTGCTTCGTGCACGTCCACGCCAGTATTGAGCCTCTTGAGTGGGAGAGCCGGTTTTTCGGCATCGACAGCGCGATTGTCCGTTTCTCCGATACCGCACCGGCGTTAGACGTGGCGCAATTAGACGCCTGGTCGCGCGTGCAGGCGAAAGTACCCGCCGCGCGCGGCGATCTGCTGGATGGTCTGGCGCAGCTCGGCTTCCGGCTGGTTGAGGGCGACGTCGATTTCGCGCTGGCGCTTACGCCTGACGCGCCAGCGCGCGACGCGCAGATAACTTCCGCCACACCTGACGATATTCCGCTGCTGCGCGACGCGGCGGCGGAGGCCTTCGCCATGAGTCGGTTTCGCGCGCCCTGGTATGCGCCTGACGCCAGCGGACGGTTTTACGCACAGTGGGTTGAAAACGCGGTAAAAGGCGCGTTCGACCACGAATGTCTTATCCTGCGCACGCCGCAGGGGGCGCTTCGCGGTTTCGTCACGCTGCGCGCGCTGAACGAACAAGAAGCCCGCATCGGCCTGCTGGCCGGTCGCGGCGCCGGAGAAGCCCTGATGCAGGCGGCGCGCCAGTGGTGCGTCACGCGCGGGCTTTACACCTTGCGGGTAGCGACGCAGGCGGGCAACCGCGCCGCGCTGCGCCGCTACATTGCCAGCGGCGGCAACATCGAAAGCACCGCTTATTGGTTATACAGGTAACTATCATGATCCCATTTAACGCACCGCCCGTGGTTGGCACGGAAATCGACTATATGCAGTCTGCGATGAGCAGCGGCAAGCTGTGCGGCGACGGCGGTTTTACTCGCCGCTGCCAGCAGTGGATGGAGCATCGTTTCGGCAGCCCGAAAGTGTTGCTGACGCCTTCCTGCACCGCGTCGCTGGAAATGGCGGCGCTGCTGCTGAATATCCAGCCGGGCGATGAAGTGATCATGCCAAGCTTTACGTTCGTCTCCACCGCTAACGCCTTTGTGCTGCGCGGCGCGAAAATCGTCTTCGTGGATGTCCGCCCGGACACCATGAATATCGACGAAACGCGGATCGAAGCGGCTATCACCGACAAGACGCGCGTCATTGTGCCGGTGCATTACGCGGGCGTGGCCTGCGAGATGGACGTCATTATGGCGATTGCCGAAAAGCATCAGCTCTATGTGGTGGAAGACGCCGCGCAGGGCGTAATGTCGACGTATAAAGGCCGGGCGCTTGGCACCATCGGTCATATCGGCTGCTTTAGCTTCCATGAAACCAAAAACTACACCGCCGGCGGCGAAGGCGGCGCGACGCTGATTAACGATCCGGCGCTGATTGATCGCGCGGAGATCATTCGCGAAAAAGGCACTAACCGCAGCCAGTTTTTCCGCGGCCAGGTGGATAAATATACCTGGCGCGATATCGGCTCCAGCTATCTGATGTCTGATTTGCAGGCGGCCTACCTCTGGGCGCAGCTGGAAGCGGCAGACCGCATTAACCAGCAGCGCCTGACGCTGTGGCAGACCTATTACGACGCGCTTGCGCCGCTGGCCCGCGCCGGGCGCATCACGCTGCCGTCGATCCCTGACACCTGCCGCCACAACGCGCATATGTTTTACATCAAGCTTCGCGATATTGACGATCGCAGCAAGCTTATCGCCTACCTCAAAGAGGCGGAGATTCTGGCGGTGTTCCACTACATTCCGCTACACGGCTGCCCGGCGGGTGAAAAATTCGGCGAGTTCCACGGCGAAGACCGCTTCACTACCGCTGAGAGCGAACGCCTGCTGCGCCTGCCGCTGTTCTTTAACCTCGCGCCGGTCAATCAGCGCACGGTGATCAATACGCTGCTGAGCTATTTCGGCTGATATGTCGCTCGCTAAAGCTTCCGTGTGGACCGCCGGGTCCACGCTTATCAAAATCGGCGCGGGGCTGGTGGTCGTCAAACTGCTGGCCGTCGCCTTCGGGCCGACGGGCGTCGGCCAGGCGGGGAACTTCCGTCAGCTGATAACGGTGCTCGGCGTGCTGGCCGGGGCGGGCATTTTCAACGGCGTAACGAAACTGGTCGCGCAGCATCAGCATGACGCGGCCGGGCTTCAGCGCGTCACGGGCACGGCATCGGCCATGGTGCTGGGCTTCTCGACCTTACTGGCGGTGATTTTTCTGCTGGCGGCGGGGCCGATAAGCATTGGCCTGTTTGGCCACGATCGCTATGAAAACGTGGTGCGCATGGTGGCCTTCATCCAGATGGGGATCGCCTGGGCCAACCTGACGCTCGCGATTATCAAAGGCTTTCGCGACGCGGCGGGCAACGCGCTGGCGCTGATTATCGGCAGCCTTATCGGCGTGGCCGCGTATTACGCCTGTTTTCACTTTGGCGGGTATGAAGGCGCGCTGCTGGGCCTGGCGCTGGTGCCTGCGCTGGTGGCTATTCCGGCAGTCTGGATGCTGATGCGGCGCGAGCATGTGCCGCTGCGCTATCTGAAACCCGCGTGGGACGGCCCGCTGGCGCGCCATCTCGGTAAATTCACGCTGATGGCCCTGATGACGGCGGTGACGCTGCCGGTCGCGTACGTGATGATGCGAAACCTGCTGGCCGCCCGTTACGGGTGGGATGCCGTCGGCATCTGGCAGGGGGTGAGCAGCATCTCTGACGCCTATTTACAGTTTATTACCGCGTCGTTCAGCGTCTGGCTGCTGCCGACGCTGTCGCGCCTTGAGGCGAAGCGCGACATCACCCGCGAAATCGGGCGCGCGCTGAAGTTCGTGCTGCCCGCGGTGGCGACGGCGAGCCTCGCGGTGTATCTGCTGCGGGATTTCGCCATCTGGCTGCTGTTCTCGCCGCAGTTTACCGCCATGCGTGACCTCTTCGCCTGGCAACTGGTGGGCGACGTACTGAAAGTGGGCGCTTACGTCTTCGGCTACCTGATTATCGCGAAAGCCTCGCTGCGCTTTTATATTTTGACGGAAGTCAGCCAGTTTGCTTTATTAACCGGCTTTTCATACTGGCTTATCCCGGCGCACGGCGCGGCGGGCGCGGCACAAGCCTATATGGCGACCTATATTGTCTATTTCGCCCTCTGTTGTGGCGTATTTTTACTCTGGCGCAGACAGACATGACAGCATTGATTCACGTTCTGGGGTCCGATATTCCCCATCATAACCAGACGGTACTGCGTTTCTTTAACGATGAGCTGGCAGAGACTAACGACCAGGCGCGCCGCTTTATGGTGGTCAGCGCCGATGAACAACTCAGCCAGCCGTATCCGTCGCTTTCGCTGAGCATCTTTCCTGATAAAAAAACGCTCGCCCGCTCCGTAGTGGCGCTGGCGCGTGAAAATCGCCAGCAGCGCTTTTTCCTGCACGGCCAGTTTAATGCGCCGCTGTGGCTGGCATTGCTGAGCGGCGGACTGAAACCCGCGCAGGTGAGCTGGCATATCTGGGGCGCCGATCTTTATGAAGCTTCGCGCAGCCTGAAGTTTCAGCTCTTTTACCGGCTGCGCCGACTGGCGCAGGGGCGCGTAGGGCAGGTGTTCGCCACCCGCGGCGATCTCAGCCACTTTGCGAAGCGTCACCCTGGCGTGCCGGGCGAATTGCTCTATTTCCCGACGCGGATGGATGAAGGGTTAAACCAGCTGCCGCCGCCTGAACGCGACGGGAAGCTGACGATTCTGGTAGGTAACTCCGGCGATCGGAGCAACGACCATATCGCGGCGTTGCAGGCGGTGCATCAGCAATTCGGCGATAACGTTAATGTGATTGTGCCGATGGGGTATCCGGCGAATAACGACGCGTGGATCGAGGAAGTGACGCGGGCCGGGCAGACGTTGTTCAGCCCGGACAACCTCAATGTCCTGCGTGAAAAGCTCGATTTCGACGCCTATCTGGCGCTGCTGCGCCAGTGCGATCTGGGTTATTTCATTTTTGCGCGCCAGCAGGGGATCGGCACGCTGTGCCTGCTTATCCAGGCGGGCGTGCCATGCGTGCTGAGCCGTGAAAACCCGTTCTGGCAGGATATGGTGGAACAAAATCTGCCGGTACTGTTTACCGGCGATAAGCTTAACGAGGTGACGGTGCGCGAGGCGCAGCGTCAGTTGCAGATGGTCGATAAATCGCAAATCGCGTTCTTTAAACCTAACTACCTGACGGGCTGGCACCGCGCGCTGCGTATCGCTTCAGGAGAAGTGGCATGAGCTTACTGCAATTCAGCGGCCTGTTTATCGTCTGGCTGCTGGCGACGCTGTTTATCGGCACGCTGACCTGGTTTGAGTTCCGCCGGGTGCGGTTCAACTTTAACGTCTTCTTCTCGCTGCTGTTCCTGCTGACGTTTTTCTTCGGCTTTCCGCTGACCAGCATTCTGGTGTTTCGCTTTGACGTGGCGGTGGTGCCTGCGGAGGTGTTATTGCAGGCGCTGCTGTCGGCGGGCTGTTTCTACGCGGTCTATTACGTCACCTATAAAACGCGGTTGCGGGCGGCGCGCGCGCAGGCGGCGTCCTCCGGCGGCGGGCTGTTCACCATGAACCGCGTCGAAACCCATCTGGCGTGGATAGTAATGATGGCGGTCGCCCTGGTGAGCGTCGGCATTTTCTTTATGCATAACGGCTTTTTGCTGTTCCGGCTGCATTCCTATAGCCAGATTTTCTCCAGCGAAGTCTCCGGCGTGGCGCTCAAGCGCTTTTTCTACTTCTTTATTCCGGCGATGCTGGTGGTCTATTTCCTGCGCCAGGATAGCCGCGCGTGGCTCTTTTTCCTCGTCAGCACCGTCGGGTTTGGCCTGCTGACCTATATGATTGTCGGCGGTACGCGCGCCAATATCATTATCGCATTCGCCATTTTTCTGTTTATCGGCATTATTCGCGGCTGGATCTCGCTTGGGATGCTGGCTGCGGCGGGCGTGATGGGGATTGTGGGGATGTTCTGGCTGGCGCTGAAGCGCTACGGGCTGAACGTCAGCGGCGACGAAGCGTTTTACACGTTTCTTTATCTCACGCGCGATACTTTCTCGCCGTGGGAAAACCTGGCGCTGCTGCTGCAACATTACGGCGATATCGAGTTTCAGGGGCTGGCGCCGATTGCGCGCGATTTCTACGTGTTTATTCCGTCATGGATCTGGCCGGACCGGCCGCATATCGTGCTCAATACCGCCAACTATTTCACCTGGGAAGTGTTGAACAACCATTCGGGGCTGGCTATCTCCCCGACGCTGCTGGGCTCGCTGGTGGTAATGGGCGGCGTGTGGTTTATCCCGCTCGGCGCGGTGGCGGTCGGGCTTATCATCAAATGGTTCGACTGGCTGTATGAGCGCGGCAACCGCGAGCCGAACCGTTATAAAGCCGCTATCCTGCACAGCTTCTGCTTTGGCGCCATCTTTAACATGATTGTGCTGGCGCGCGAGGGGCTGGATGCGTTTGTGTCGCGCGTGGTCTTTTTTATGGTGGTCTTCGGCGCCTGTCTGGTGGTCGCGAAGCTGGTTTACTGGCTGCTGGACAACGCGGGGCTTATCCAGCCGCGCCGCCGTCGCGCGCCGCCGCTGTCGCCAACGGAAACGCTTTAAGGTTAAGGGAATATGATGTCTGAACAGGTCACCGCCCCGGTCTATACGCTTCGCGGGCTGCCGCTGCTGGGGTGGCGCGATATGCAACACGCGCTCGATTATCTCTATGCCGACGGCACGCTGCGCCACGGCACGCTGGTGGCGATTAACGCCGAGAAGATGCTGGCGCGGGAGGCGGACGCCGACGTCCGCAGCCTGATTGAAGCGGCGGAATTTAAATATGCCGACGGCATCAGCGTCGTGCGCTCGGTTCGTAAAAAGTACCCGCAGGCGCAGGTGTCACGCGTGGCGGGCGCCGATCTCTGGGAGGCGCTGATGGCGCGCGCCGGACGCGAAGGCACGCCGGTCTTTCTGGTGGGCGGCAAACCGCAGGTGCTCGCGCAAACCATTGAAAAACTCAAACGCCAGTGGAATGTGAATATCGTCGACGCGCAGGACGGCTATTTTAAGCCGGAAGAGCGAGCGGCGCTGTTTACGCGCATCCGCGACAACGGCGCGCAGATAGTTACGGTCGCGATGGGCTCGCCGCGCCAGGAGATCTTTATGCGCGACTGCCGTCTTGTTCACCCTGACGCCCTGTATATGGGCGTGGGCGGCACCTACGACGTCTTCACCGGCCATGTGAAACGCGCGCCGAAAGTGTGGCAAAACCTTGGGCTGGAATGGCTTTATCGTCTGATCTCCCAGCCGAGCCGCCTCAAACGCCAGCTGCGCCTGCTACGCTACCTTGGCTGGCACTACACCGGCAGGCTGTGATCCTCAGGCGGCGTCAGCCGACGCCGCCGTTTTCTTCTGATGGTTTATTGCGCAGTAAGCGCATTTTTGCCACGCATTATTTGCCATTTCCCTCAAATTGCGGAACCATTCGCCCGCCCCTTGCCGGGACGCGGCAGGGTTACGCTACCCACAGGGGCTCAGGCATTCACCATCACAATAACCAGGTTCACCTGGACGCACGTGAAACACAACACAGAGGATCTATGGCAGAGAATAAACCGGAACTACAGCGAGGGCTGGAGGCCCGACATATCGAGCTGATTGCGCTCGGCGGCACTATCGGGGTGGGGCTGTTTATGGGCGCCGCCAGTACGCTGAAATGGGCGGGGCCGTCGGTGCTGCTGGCCTATATCATCGCCGGGCTGTTTGTCTTTTTCATTATGCGCTCAATGGGCGAAATGCTGTTCCTTGAGCCGGTAACCGGTTCGTTCGCCGTTTATGCGCATCGCTACATGAGCCCGTTCTTCGGCTATCTCACCGCGTGGTCTTACTGGTTTATGTGGATGGCGGTAGGCATTTCGGAAATCACCGCCATCGGGGTCTACGTCCAGTTCTGGTTCCCGGAGATGGCGCAGTGGATACCCGCGCTGATTGCCGTAGGGCTGGTCGCGCTGGCGAACCTGGCGGCGGTGCGGCTGTATGGCGAAATCGAATTCTGGTTCGCGATGATCAAAGTCACCACCATTATCGTTATGATCGTGGTCGGGCTTGGCGTGATCTTCTTCGGCTTCGGCAACGGCGGTCATGCGATAGGCTTTGGCAACCTGACGTCGCACGGCGGTTTCTTTGCGGGCGGCTGGAAAGGGTTCCTGACGGCGCTGTGTATCGTGGTGGCGTCTTATCAGGGCGTCGAGCTGATTGGCATTACCGCGGGCGAGGCGAAAAACCCGCAGGTGACGCTGCGCAGCGCGGTCGGCAAAGTGCTGTGGCGCATCCTGATTTTCTACGTGGGCGCGATCTTCGTTATCGTGACTATCTTCCCGTGGGATGAAATCGGCAGCAACGGCAGCCCGTTTGTGCTGACCTTCGCGAAAATCGGGATCACCGCTGCGGCGGGCATTATCAACTTCGTGGTGCTGACCGCAGCGCTTTCCGGCTGCAACAGCGGGATGTACAGCTGCGGGCGTATGCTCTATGCGCTGGCGAATAACCGCCAGTTACCGGCGGCGATGGGGAAAGTCTCACGCAATGGCGTACCGGTGGCAGGCGTCGCGGTCTCGATTGTGATTCTGCTGGTGGGCTCGTGCCTCAATTACATTATCCCGAATCCGCAGCGCGTGTTCGTTTATGTCTACAGCGCCAGCGTATTGCCAGGCATGGTGCCGTGGTTTGTCATCCTGATAAGCCAACTGCGCTTTCGCCAGACGCACCAGGCGGCGATTGCCGCGCATCCGTTCCGCTCCGTGCTGTTCCCTTGGGCGAATTACCTGACGATGGCGTTTCTGGTCTGCGTGCTGGCGGGCATGGGATTCAATGAGGATACGCGTATGTCACTCATTGTCGGTGCGATTTTCCTGGTGCTGGTGAGCGTCATTTATAAGCTTTTCGGGTTCGATCGCTACGGTTCGACCCCCAAAGTGGACGGATAACCGCCAGAGTGCGCAAAGCATAACCAAACGCGCATTTTCTTCAAAAAAGCACTAGACAGCAGGGCGCGAAGTCCGTAGTATCCCCACCCGCAACGGCGCTACGCGCCCGTAGCTCAGCTGGATAGAGCGCTGCCCTCCGGAGGCAGAGGTCTCAGGTTCGAATCCTGTCGGGCGCGCCATTTAAACGGCGCTTGAGCTGCGGTGGTTTTAATACCGCGTGAAAGAATACAGTGGTGGCTATAGCTCAGTTGGTAGAGCCCTGGATTGTGATTCCAGTTGTCGTGGGTTCGAGTCCCATTAGCCACCCCATTATTTAAGAGTTTGTGGCGATGCGAAGGTGGCGGAATTGGTAGACGCGCTAGCTTCAGGTGTTAGTGTCCTTCGGACGTGGGGGTTCAAGTCCCCCCCCTCGCACCACTACTTGATTGAACAAAAAAGTCAAAAAGCAGTATACGGCGAGTAGCGCAGCTTGGTAGCGCAACTGGTTTGGGACCAGTGGGTCGGAGGTTCGAATCCTCTCTCGCCGACCACTTTTGAACCTCGCTTCGGCGAGGTTTTTTGTTTTCTGCCTCTTCACGTTTGCATTTCTCCGTTTTATTTCTTCGGCCAATCGCCTCGCTCTCTTCCTTTTCTGACGATTTTAACAACTCGACGCACTGTAATGCCGCTCACAAAATTCGGTTAGCATTATTAATCTGTTTCTGTGCTAATTATTCAGGCTGCCGTTGCGCTTTTAGGCGCTTTTTTTATTTGAAAATGAGGCTTTTTTATCAGGAACGCGTTATTGCCATGACTGGCTGACGAATCAAAAGCGGAATTTATTATTTATGATGGCGAATCAATATTAACAATTTCTGTTTTATATAATTTCCGGTAATGATCTATTTTGTTCAACCTTTTGATTTTTAAGGAATCAAAATTAAACAGTCATAAGGTTTCATGCTGAAATATTTTCGCTAATAAATTTGTTTTTTTGCCAACACCCATTACACCTATTACATATCTGAATATTTAACTGTCGGGACTGAATGCCTGGAAATTCCTCGCGTTGCCGTCTTCCCTGCGTTGTGCGCCTTTTCTGCGCACCGCCCATTTTTTCTCTTCCCGTTGTTTGCGGAACATTTCTGTTTTGACATGCGTGACAAGAATAAGTGAGGGGTTATGGCAACAATTCTCGATGGTAGCGCGACCACACAGGCAGTAACCATTCAAACGCTGGCGCGACACGGCGGCGAATTAATGACTACCGTACAGGCGCAGGGCACCCGAACATTAATTCTATCGGAGCCTTCCGTGGTGCGTGTTCAGGCCTCGCCAGACGTGGTAATGCGTTATGAGCGGCAGGGCGATGACTTAATTCTGCACATGCAGGATGGCAGCACCGTCGTCTGTAAAAACTATTTTGTCGAACAGGAGGGGTATCACAGCGAATTACTGTTCGATGATGGCAAGAATCCGCCTGTCCACGCCGTTTTCCCGTCGAATGAAAGCCTGGCCGCCAGCGCGCCGGGGCTGACGCCGGAATATCAGGCGGTAGAGAGCATTGAACCGCTGCTTATCGGCGACAATCATTCGATGACGGTTCTCGGCTCCATTCTCGGCGCGGTGGCGCTGGGCGGCGTCATTGCCGCGGCAGGCTCCGGCGGCGGTGGAGGCGGAGATGATGATAACGATCGGGGCGGTGACGGCGGCGGAAACAGCGGCTCCATCAAGCTCAATACGCTTGCCGGCGACGGTATGCTGAATGCCCAGGAGGCGCAAAACGCGCTGGTGATAAGCGGGCAGACCGTCAACGTGGCGCCTGGCACGACGATCACGGTGACGATTAACGGTAAAACCTATACCACGACGGTGGGAGCCGACAACACCTGGTCGCTGACCGTTCCGGCCGCTGATGTGCAGGCCTTCCCGGACGGCCCGTTGCCGGTGCGTGTCACCACGACCGATACCGCCGGACATGCCATCAGCGCTGAATCCTCACTGGACGTCGCGGCAGAATTCTTGCCTGACCCGCAAATCGCCCCGGTATTTGGTGATGACATGCTGGTCCTGAGCGAAAGCCAGGGTAACCAGACCATCAACGGCACGACCGGCATCACCGGCGACGGGCAGAGCGCAGTGGTGGTGATAAACAACGTCTCTTATCCGGTAGAGGTCGACAGTCAGGGCAACTGGAGCCTGACGTTAACGCCCGAACAGCTCAGCGCGCTGCCGCAGGGCGAGCTGCCGATAAGCGTTATCGTCACCGACGCGGCGGGCAATACCGGCAGTAATACCGTGATTGCGACGGTAGATACCGTTCCGCCGCCGGTGACGGTGGCGGCGCTGACCGGCGATAACCTGGTGAATGCTATCGAAAGCAAAATGCCGATTACGGTGAACGGCACCTCCGAGCCCGGCGCGCAAATCACGGTGAGCTATAACAATCAGCAATATACCGCCACGACAGGCGCTGACGGCACCTGGAGCGTGCAAATCCCTGCCGACGCGCTGAGCGGCATGGCGAATGGCAACTATCCGCTCACGGTGACCGCCAAAGACGCCGCCGGCAATACCGGTACTACCAGCGAAACTGTGACGATGGCGCTGACGCCGCCCGCGCCGACGCTTAACACGCCGTTTGGTGACGATAAGCTTAACGATAACGACACCAAATCGACCCAACTGCTTACCGGGAAAACCGGCGCGTTCGGCGACTCGCAGGGGGTTATCATCAACATCGGCGGGCTCGATGTGCTGTCCCACGCTACGCCGGTACGGGGCAGCGACGGCAAATGGTCGCTGAATATCGATCCTGTGGCGGGCGGTAATAACTATCTGGCGACCGTCGATGAAAATGGCAACTGGCAACTGGCGTTGCCGCCCGACATTCTCCAGCAGTTTGCCGACGGCGAAATTACGATAACCGTGGTGGCGGTTGATGGCGCCGGGAATTTCGGCGCGGCGCCGCAGCAGACGTTTGATGTGGATACCACGCCGCCAACGCTTTCCGTCACGCCGGTGACCGGCGATGACATTATTACGGCGCTGGAAAGCGGCGCGGATGTGGTCATCAGCGGCACCAGCAGCGGCCTGGAAAGCGGGCAGAGCGTCGATGTGCTGATTAACGGCGTGACCTATGTGACGGCCGCCGGGCCTGACGGCAGCTGGAGCGTCACCATTCCCGCAGCCCAGGTACAGGCATTGCCGCAGGGCGAGGTGCCCATTTCCGTCACCGCCAGCGATGTCGCGGGCAACCGCGGCAATGAGGTGAGTCAAGTGACGGTGGATACTGAAGTCACGCTGACGGTCAATCCTGTCGCGACCGATGACATCATCAACTCGCTGGAGATTACCGGCGACGTGCCCGTGAGCGGCACCGCGTCGGTGGAAGACGCCGGGCAGACGGTGACCGTCACGCTCAACGGCCAGGACTACACCACGACTGTTCAGCCCGATGGCAGCTGGACCGTCAATCTGCCTGCCGCCGCGCTTCAGGCGCTCGGCGACGGGCAGCAACCGCTGGCAGTGTCATTGAGCGACGCTGTGGGCAACAGCATCACGGTCAACCATCCGGTGACCATCGACGCCGACGCAGCGACGCTGCCGGTACTTTCCATCGCCACGCTCTCCGGCGACGGTTACCTGAACGCGTTCGAACATACCCAGCCGCTTCTGCTGAGCGGCACCAGTGCTAACGTCGAGGCGGGGCAGACCGTCACGCTAACGCTGAACGGCAAAACGTATACCGCCACCACGCAAAGCGATGGGAGCTGGAGCGTGGAGGTCCCCGTCGCGGATGTGCTGCAACTGCCGGATCAGGTATGGACCGTCAGCGCAAGCGTAACGGACACCAGTGGCAACCCGGCCGCCGCCAGTAGCGATCTTACCGTCGTCGCCCAGACGCATCCGACCATTTCCGTTGCGCCGATAGCCACAGATAACATCATTAACGCGACGGAAAAAGGCAGTGACCTGACCATTACGGGTGACAGCACCGCTATTGAAGCCGGCCAGCCAGTGACGGTGCTCTTTAATGGCGTGACCTATAACGCGCAGGTCGGCAGTGATGGAAGCTGGAGCGTGAACATACCGGCCTCGGCGGTGGGTAATCTCACCGACGGGCCGCTGAGCGTGGTGGTCGGCTCTGAAGATATCGCGGGTAATCAGGCTTCCGTCGTGCAGGCGGTGACTGTTGACGCGACCATCGCGCTGGCGATAGACACCGTCGCGGTGGATGATTTTATCAGCGATGCGGAATCGCAAAGCGACGTGACGATTTCCGGCACGGCCTCTGCCGCAGACGCGGGGCGCACCGTCACGGTGACGCTTGGCGGCAATGACTATAGCGCCACGGTACAGCCGGATGGCACCTGGAGCCTGGACGTGCCCGCGGCGGATGTCCAGGCGCTGGGCGATGGCGAGCTGACCGTCACCGCCTCGCTCACGGATACCGCAGGCAACGCGATTTCCATCGATCGCACCGTCACGCTCGATACCACCGCGCCGGTCGTTACTATCAACCCGATAGCGACCGATGACATTGTAAGCCAGGCGGAAGCGGGCGCGCTGGTGACGCTGAGCGGTACGGCGGAGGCCAACAGCAGCGTGGTGATTACCATTGGCTCGCTGACCTTTAACGCCACCACCAACGCCAGCGGCGTCTGGACGACTGACGTCTCGCTCGCCGCACTCGCCGATGGCGATTATACCGCAAGCGTGGTGGCCACCGACGCGGCGGGCAACAGCGGCGACGCAAGCCGCCCGTTTGAAATGCTGGTTACGCCGCCAGCGCCGACGGTTGAAGCGCTGCCCTTCGGCAACGCGTTTCTGTCACTGACGGAGTCGCAAACCGATCAAATCGTGACCGGCACAACAGGCACGGCTAACCCGGCGAGCGTGGACGTCGTCATTAACGGGATCACTTATCCCGCCACGTTTGATGCCAGCGGCAACTGGCAGATCACGGTGCCCGCCGCCGATTTGCAGGCGATGCCCGCCGACGGCTCGCAGATCCCTATCACCGTGACGGTCACCGATACCGCGGGCAATACCGGCAGCGGGGATAACAGCTTCAGCGCGGATTTTGTGCCGCCGTCGCTGACGGTAAATGACGTGACCGGCGACAACCTGATCAACCCTACCGAGGCGGCGGACGTGATTGTCGTTTCGGGCACGTCCGAGCCGGGGAGCGTCATCACGTTTACCTTAAATGGCGAAAATTACGGCCCGGTCACGACCGCAGGCAACGGCAACTGGAGCATCAATATTCCCGCAGGCCAACTGGCCTCGCTTGCCGATGACGTATATGACATGGTGGTGACCGCAGAAGATGACGCGGGCAACACAACTACCCAGACCGTGCCGCTGACCCTCGATTTTACCGCGCCGGTCGTGACCATTGACGAGCCGCTGGCCCTTGATGGCTACATCAGTCAGGCGGAAGCGCAGAGCGGGGTGACCATCACCGGCACGGGCGAGGCCGATCTGCCGCTGACATTAACGCTTAACGGCACCCCCTATAACACCACAGTCCAGTCCAACGGCACCTGGAGCGTGCTGTTGCCTGCCAGTGCGCTGGGCGCCGTGCCGAACGGCGACTATACCCTCAGCGCAACCCAAACCGACGCCGCAGGCAACAGCGGCGGCGATACCGCGCCTGTCAGCGTGCTGAGAACGCTGCCAGCGCCGACGATTACGCTGGCGTATGGCGATGGCTTCCTGAGCCAGGCGGAATCGTTAACCGAGCAGACCATCAGCGGTACGACGGGGCTTAGCACCGGGGCGCTGGTGAAAACGGCGACGGTGACGATTGGCGGCGTGGGCTATACGCCCACCATCAATAGCGACGGCACCTGGAGCGTGACGCTGACGCCAGAACAGCTCCAGGCGCTGCCGCAGGGGTCGGTACCGATCCGCGTGGACGTGACCGACGTCGCGGGTAACGCGGGTACTCGGCAGACCTTCTCGACCGTGGATACCCAGATCCCTACCATTAATGTCTTGCCGGTGACCGGCGACGACATTATCGATCAGACCGAAATCGCGGGCGGCGGACTGACCATCAGCGGCGATTCCGAGCCGGGCGCGCAAGTGACGATTGTCTTTGGCGACGTGACGCTGACCACCACGGTACTGGGCGACGGTAGCTGGAGCGTGGCGATGACGGCTGACGCGCTTGCACAGCCAGCCGGCAGTTATACGCTGGATATTACGTCGCGCGACGATGCGGGTAATGAAGTCTCCACCCAGCACATCGTACAACTACAGAACGGCGTTGCGGCGCCAGCGCTGCTGTCCCTTTTCGCTGAGCCTTTGGTAAGCAACGAGATGGCGCTGACAGGTACTGACGGCAGCGATCACTTTATTCTCAACAATCTGGATTTCAGCCGACTGGACGGCGGCGCGGGCGTCGATACTTTAACCCTTGGCGATAAAGTGCCGACGCTTAATCTGGCGCAGCTCGGCTTTAAGATGGCGCATATTGAGGTGCTCGATCTCGGTACCGGCGGGAAGGGCAGCCTGACGCTGGATCTCGATAATGCGCTCAACCTGAAAGACGAGCCGCACGAGCCGCTACGCATTACCGGCGATAACGGCGGCGAGGTGACGCTGCTCAATACGCCGGAAGGTATCTGGTCAATGAGTGGTGTCGAGAACCTCGGCGGTCAGGTGTTTGATGTTTACCACAACAGCGCGCTCGGGGCGGCTAACACGCTGGGCGACTTGCTTATTCAGGACAATATTCACGTGAAAATGATGTAGCGGGCGGGTGACGGGCTTTAGCGACACCCCGTATCATGCGTGTCGCTTACAGGAGACATATAACTTTTTAATATCTATAGGAAAAATGTCCAGGCTGCAAACCCTGTCGCTATTCGATGACACCTGATGGCTGCGCCTGCCGGGGAAATCAACATACGGCCTCGGTCACAGTGGCGATGAAACAAGGGCTTAGGCGTTACAGACAAACGCTGCATACCTGGCACGATAAATGCTATAATAACGGTGTAGATGCTCATTCCATCTCTTATGTTCGCTTCGGCTTCATAAACCCGGGAATGACGCAGAGCCGTTTACGGTGCTTATCGTCCACAGACAGATGTCGCTTCGGCCTCATCAAACACCATGGACATAACGTTGAGTGAAGCACCACATTTGTTGTCAAACAGACCTGTTTTGATACCTGCCCTCGGGCAGGTATTTTTTTTCCTGTAGGTCATCTTTCGCGTTGTGGCTGTGTTAGCTGCGCGCGCTCACTCCGGTCACTGACTGATGTAGGCTCCCGGGGATTCGCTTACTTGCCGCCTTGCCACACCACGAAATCTGACCCACAGGTCGAAGGGCTTTCGCGTTGTGGCTGTGTTAGCTGCGCGCACTCACCCCGGTCACTGACTGATGTAAGCTCCCGGGGATTCGCTTACTTGCCGCCTTGCCACACCACGAAATCTGACCCACAGGCCGAAGGGCTTTCGCGTTGTGCTGCCCTGGCTGCGCGTGGTCATCCCGGTCACTGACTGATGTAAGCTCCCGGGAATTCCCTTGCTGCACAACAACATTTCTCAAACCGCGGATAGAAAAAACCCCTCCGAAGAGGGGTGGGGATTATTGCGGGGTGTTTTGCTGTAGCGTCAGCAGCAGGCCGTCGCGGCGCATCGTTGCGGCCTCTTCGGGCTGATGCAGACGGTCGAGTACGTCAGCAAGCCAGGCGTAATCGAAGGCGTCCGGGCGCTGTTTAAGGGCGGCGCGAAAAGCGAGGCTCGCCTCTTTCCATTCCCCGTGTGACATCAGCAACTGGCCTAACGTACTCCAGAGCAACGGGCGATCGCCGTAGGTTTTAATCTGCTGGCGCAGCGCTTTTTCCAGCTGTTCCGGGTTACCGGCTTTCAGGCGCGGCATCAGCAGCACCAGACGATCGTCATACTGGCGTTTCAGGCCATCGAGGATAATCTCCTGCGCGGTCTGATGGTCGTCGCATTCAATAAGATGCTCCGCCATCGCCACCTGCAGCGCCGGTTGATGGCGCGTTTTGCGGCTCTGGTTACGCCACCAGGCTTTCAGGCCGTCGCTGCCTTGATCGGCGCGCGCCTGATCCATCAGCCCGATCCAGGCCTGACGCGTCAGCGCGTCGCGGTGTTCGTCGTCGCCCACGCCCGCTTTCTGCATGGAAGGAATAATATCCAGCAGCGAACTCCAGGCGCCGGTGCGGATATACGCCTGTTCCGCCAGACGCAGCACTTCCGGGTGGCGCGGCGTAATTTCCAGCAGGCGATCGACGCCGTGGCGGGCGGCGTGGTTTTCATTGCGCGCCAGTTGCAGACGCACGCGGGTGATCTCAACCGGAATTTGATCGTTATCCGCCAGCTCCGCCGCGCGCTCAAGATGCTGATTGGCGCGCGCTTCGTCGCCGCGCTGCTGGGCGGCTTCCGCGGCCAGCAGATAGTTAACCACCGGCTGTTCAGCGTGATCGGCGTTTTTCGACATCAACTTTTCAACCTGCTGATAATCGCCCTCGGCAAGCTTAAGCAGCGCCAGTTTGGTTTGCTTGCGCGCGCGGCTGCGCTTGCGGCCCGCGAACCAGCCGCGAGTACGCGCGCCGGTGTGGAACAGACGACGCAGCAGCCATTCGATGGCAAACAACACTACCAGCGAGAGGATCGCCATGATCGCAAGGCCGGTAACGCTGGTTTCAATATTCCAGGTATCGGTCTGGATCAGCACATAACCCTGATGACCGGCCACCATCGGGCCGACCACGATCCCGGCGATCAACAGCAGAAACAGCAATAAGACTTTCAGCATTACTGTTCTCCCTGCGTCGGCGCCGCGTCGGCCGGAGCTTGCGTGCGTGGGTCGTCAACCTGCGGGGCGGCGGCATCGCCCGGCACTGAAGGCTGCGCCATCAGGTTGCGTACCCGCGTCTGCATCAGTTTTTCCAGAATCGCCTGGCTTTGCAGGGTTTCCGGGACGTCCATGCTGATGTTTTGCTGGGCCAGGTTGTCGATAGATTCCAGAAACGCTTTGGTACCCGCGTCACTGGTGTCGTAGTACGCGCGTACCCACGTCGAGACGTTATCGAGCGACTGCTTGTAAATCTCATCCTGATGGCGCGGCACGGCCTGGGCGGCGACCAGCAGACGCGAGCGGATATTCTCGCGCAGGTAAATGTCCTGATTCGGGGCCAGCAGCGGGACGGCGGTATCGTCGCGACGGCGGATGGTAATAAAGCTGTCCATAAAGTTGTGCCAGCTTTTCACCAGGTTCTGACGCCATTCGCCAAGCGAGCTGGAGAGTTCGCTGCCGTCGCTGTCCATCGGCGCGTCGTCGCTGTCGTTATCCGCAAGGCGCAGATTATCGACCTGGTTGGAGAGCTGGTTCAGCTTCAGAATGATGCCGTCGTAATCGACCTGCGTCACGCTTGCCAGCGCGGCGATGTCATCCGTCAGCGCGCGGCGGGCGGTGATGAGGCTCGGATCGTTCATGTCGGCGAGGCTCGCATCGGCGCTTTTTAACAGCGCGGCGGCGGTGGTGGCGTCCTGATCGCTCCAGAGCTTACGCCCGGCGAGTTTCACCAGGAAATCGGCCTGGGCGAGCTGCCAGGTTTTGGCGTCGCTGCCGGAGATGGTCGCGACTTTTTTCTGAACTTCGTCCAGTTCGCGCGCCATCGCTTCCTGCTGGCGGGTCGCGGTCGCGAGGGCATCAGCCTGCGCCTTGAGCGTTTTCTCAAACTCGGCTTTCTGCGCCTGCTGCTGATTTTGCAACGAGGTTAACTGGGTGGCGAGGGTATCGGTGCTGGCATTCTGACTGTCGGCCTGCTTTTTACTCCAGGTCCACAGGCCCGCGCCCGCCGCCAGCGCAATGGCGATGGCCACCGCGCTGAGCACCAGCGCGGTTTTGCCGGAGCGGTCTTTTTTCGCGGTCGGTTCCGGCTGTGGCGTTGTCTCCACAACCTGCGGGGTTTCTTCAACCGTAGCAGGGGTGTGTTGTTGTTCCGTCATTGTGGCTTCCCGTTTAAAAGTTATTGCAACGCGCGCAGCAGCGCGTCGTTATCGGCATTATCAGCGACCAGAATGTTCTGCCAGCCCAGTTCCCGGGCAAGCGTCGCCAGACGCTCGCTGACGACCACCAGCCGACAGCGCAGCAACCAGTTCGCGCGATACCACGGCGGCACGAGATCATGCAGCTGGCGCAGCATTTCGCCGCTGGTCACCACCAGCGTGGTAATGCCGCGCGTATGCCAGCGGTGCGCTTCCTGCGGGCCGTCGTAAATTTTCGCGCTACGTTGATAGCACTCGCAAAACGTCACTGCCGCGCCGCGTTCCGTTAAGGTTTCCCCTAACAGTTCGCGACCGCCGTTGCCGCGCAGGATGAGCGCGCGCTTACCGGCAACGTTTTGTAATTCAGGTAATTGTAGCAAGACTTCACTGATTTCCCGATCGCGCGGGTAATGGACGTGCAAACCGCTGACCTGATGCAGCGCCAGCGCGGTGGTGCGACCGATGGCGAATGCCTCGACGGTTTGCGGAAAGCGACGCCCCAGACGCTGCAAATGCGCGTTCGCAAAACTCACCGCGTGTTGCGAGAGCGCAAAAAGCAGATCGTCTGGCGCGAGCGCATCAAGCAGCGCAGGCAGTTGCGCCAGCTCCCGGCCAGGACAGAATTCGATCAGCGGAAAACTCCAGGCCTCCTGCCCTAGTGCGCGCAGGCGGCTCACTAATTCCTCCCCGGCGGGAGAGGGGCGGGTGACCAGAATCGTCATGCGGGGCCATCCCCCTGGTAGACGTCGGCGAGGATCTCCCGCGCGCCGTGGTTTAACAGCTCTTCGGCAAGCGAGACGCCAAGCTGGTTTGCGTCCTGCGGGGCGCCGCGGCGTTCGCCGCGCACAATACGTGAACCGTCCGGCGCGCCGACCAGCGCGCGCAGCCACAGCTCGCCGTCTTTCAGCTCCGCGTAGCTGCCGATAGGCACCTGACAGCCGCCCTCAAGACGAGTGTTCATAGCGCGTTCCGCGCGCACGCGCACGGCGGTCTCTTCATGGTTGAGCGGCGCGAGCAGTTCGCGGGTGCGCGTATCGTCAAGACGACACTCGATGCCAACCGCGCCCTGGCCTACGGCGGGCAGCGAAATTTCTGGCGCAAGCGGGCTTGTAATGCGCGCGTCGAGTTGCAGACGTTTGAGGCCCGCGACCGCCAGGATAATGGCGTCATAGTCGCCGTTGTCGAGTTTGCTCAGGCGCGTCCCGACGTTCCCGCGCAGCGAGCGGATAATAAGATCCGGGCGGCGCGCGGCTATCTGGCACTGACGACGGAGGCTGGACGTCCCGACGATACTGCCAGCGGGCATCTCATCGAGACTTTTATACTGGCTGGAGACAAAGGCGTCGCGCGGATCTTCGCGCTCGCAGATGGTGACCAGCCCAAGCCCTTCCGGAAATTCGACCGGCACATCTTTCATGGAGTGCACCGCGATATCGGCGCGGCCATCCAGCATGGCGAGTTCGAGCTCTTTAACGAACAACCCTTTGCCGCCCACTTTCGCCAGCGGCGTATCGAGGATCACATCGCCGCGCGTCACCATGGGCACCAGCTCGACGGTCAGCCCTGGATGACAGGCTTCCAGCCGCTGCTTCACATATTGTGCCTGCCAGAGCGCCAGCGGACTTTGCCGGGTGGCAATTCTTAATACATTGTCTAACATGCTTGATACCGTAAATGTCGTCTGCTAATCATCCTACCACTGTTAGCGGAAGGCTGTCAGGTCAAACGGCGGCGAGACGCGGCGCGCAGGCGCTATACAGAAAGACGTTAAGGGCAGGGGAACGGTGCTATAATTATCTGTAGCGCATCTTTCTTTACGGTCAATCTACAAGGTGTTAGATTGATCACGTTTTGAGCCATTTGTTTGCCCGTCACACCATAATCACAAGGGCGACATAACGGTGAATAGTGTTTACATTCTGTAACCATCAGGCGATACGTCTTGTACCTCTATATTGAGACTCTGAAGCAGAGACTGGATGCCATCAATCAATTGCGTGTGGATCGCGCGCTTGCTGCCATGGGGCCTGCTTTCCAACAGGTCTACAGTCTGCTGCCGACATTACTGCATTATCACCATCCGCTGATGCCGGGGTACCTTGAAGGTAACGTTCCCTACGGCATTTGCCTCTACACGCCTGATGAAACCCAACGCCACTACCTGAACGAGCTGGAAACGCAGCGCGGCATGCCTGCGCAGCTGACGGTGAAGGGCGAACTGCCGATTACCGGCATCTATTCGATGGGCAGCACTTCCTCCGTGGGGCAGAGCTGTTCGTCCGATCTCGACATCTGGGTTTGCCATCAGACCTGGCTTGATAACGACGAGCGCCAGTTGCTGCAGCGTAAATGCAGCCTGCTGGAAAGCTGGGCGGCGTCGCTGGGCGTCGAGGTCAGTTTCTTTCTGATTGATGAAAACCGCTTCCGCCATAACGAAAGCGGCAGCCTCGGCGGCGAAGACTGCGGCTCGACGCAGCATATTTTGCTGCTGGACGAGTTCTACCGCACCGCCGTACGCATGGCCGGCAAACGCATTCTCTGGAACATGGTGCCGTGCGACGAAGAAGAGCATTACGACGATTACGTCATGACGCTCTACGCGCAGGGCGTGCTGACGCCGAACGAGTGGATGGATCTGGGCGGGCTGAGCTCCCTGTCCGCCGAAGAGTATTTCGGCGCGAGCCTCTGGCAGCTCTATAAAAGCATCGACTCCCCGTACAAAGCCGTGCTGAAAACGCTGCTGCTGGAAGCCTATTCCTGGGAATATCCCAATACCCGCCTGCTCGCGAAAGATATCAAACAGCGCCTGCATGACGGCGAAATCGTCTCCTTCGGGCTCGATCCTTACTGCATGATGCTGGAGCGCGTGACGCACTATCTGACGGCTATCGACGATAGCGCGCGTCTCGATCTCGTGCGCCGCTGCTTCTACCTGAAAGTGTGCGAAAAACTCTCCCGCGAGCGCGCCTGTGTAGGCTGGCGCCGCGAGGTGTTAAGCCAGCTGGTGAAAGAGTGGGGCTGGGACGAAGCGCGCCTTACGATGCTCGATAACCGCGCTAACTGGAAAATCGATCAGGTGCGCGAAGCGCATAACGAGCTGCTCGATGCGATGATGCAGAGCTACCGTAACCTGATCCGCTTCGCGCGCCGCAATAACCTGAGCGTCTCCGCGAGCCCGCAGGATATCGGTGTGCTGACACGCAAACTCTATGCCGCGTTTGAAGCGCTGCCGGGTAAAGTGACGCTGGTAAACCCGCAGATTTCGCCGGATCTCTCCGAGCCGACGCTGACGTTTATCCATGTGCCGCCGGGCCGCGCCAACCGCACCGGCTGGTATCTCTACAACCGCGCGCCGAGCATGGATTCCATCATCAGCCATCAGCCGCTGGAATATAACCGTTATCTTAATAAGCTGGTGGCCTGGGCCTGGTTTAATGGCCTGCTGACGTCGCGCACTCGCCTGTTTATTAAGGGCAACGGCATTTGCGATCTGCCGAAACTGCAGGAGCTGGTGGCCGATGTGTCGCACCACTTCCCGCTGCGGCTACCAGCGCCGACGCCGAAAGCGCTCTACAGCCCGTGTGAAATTCGTCATCTGGCGATTATCGTCAACCTGGAATATGACCCGACGACGGCGTTTCGCAACCAGGTGGTGCATTTTGATTTCCGTAAGCTCGACGTGTTCAGCTTCGGTGAGCAGCAGCAGTGCCTGGTCGGCAGTATCGACCTGCTGTATCGCAACTCGTGGAACGAAGTGCGTACGCTGCATTTCAACGGCGAGCAGGCGATGATCGAGGCGCTGAAAACGATTCTCGGCAAAATGCACCAGGACGCCGCGCCGCCGGACAGCGTCGAAGTGTTCTGCTACAGCCAGCATCTGCGCGGGCTTATCCGCACGCGCGTGCAGCAGCTGGTGTCTGAATGTATTGAGTTTCGTCTCTCCAGCACCCGCCTTGAGCCAGGCCGCTTCAAAGCGCTGCGCGTGGCGGGCCAGACCTGGGGCCTGTTCTTCGAGCGTCTTAACGTCTCGGTACAGAAACTGGAAAACGCCATCGAGTTTTACGGCGCGATTTCGCATAACAAACTGCACGGACTTTCCGTTCAGGTGGAAACCGATCACGTCGAGCTACCGTCTGTGGTGGATGGTTTTGCCAGCGAAGGGATTATTCAGTTCTTCTTTGAAGAGACCAACGACGACGGCTTTAACATCTATATTCTTGATGAAAGCAACCGCGCCGAGGTCTATCACCACTGCGAGGGCAGCAAAGAGGAGCTGGTGCGCGATGTCAGCCGGTTCTACTCGTCGTCGCATGACCGCTTTACGTACGGGTCAAGCTTCGTCAATTTCAACCTGCCGCAGTTCTATCAGATTGTGAAGGTGGACGGCCGCCAGCAGGTGATCCCGTTCCGCACGCAGACCATCAAAGCCGTGACGCCGCTCAACGATGACGACAGCGCCACGCCGCTGTTGCAACAATATCAGTCCTGATTAACGAAAGCTGACCGCCTCGCCCGCCTGCTGCGTGGCGGCGGTTTCCAGCAGATCCCAGAACCGCTCGCCGCTACGATCGCAAATCCATTCGTCGTTTTTATAATCGAAGTGATAACCGCCCTGTTTGGTGGCCAGCCACACCTGATGCAGCGGCTCCTGACGGTTAATAATGATTTTGCTGCCGTTTTCAAAAGAGAGGGTCAGCACGCCGCCGTTGATTTCGCAGTCGATATCGCTGTCGCCATCCCACGCGTCAAGACGCTCTTCAATGGTCATCCACAGGCCATCGGCCAGGCGGTGAAATTCACTGTCGTTCATGTTGGTTTCCTGTTGTACGCCGTGGCGGCAGTATAAAAGCAATAGCGGGGAATAGAAACCGGCGGGCGGAACGGCTTTTGTGTCGTCCTGCGTTACGCAAACTCTTGCTTTTGCATCTTCACCTGCGATGATAGAAAACAGATGAATGAACAACAGGCACCGATAAATGAAAACGATTTTTCGCTCTCTGGCAGTGATGCTAACCCTGTTTAGCCTCACCGGTTGCGGTCTGAAAGGCCCGCTTTACTTCCCGCCAGCAGACAGCAAAGCCCAGCCGCAAAAAGCGCCTGACCAGCAAACCGAGACGACTATCCCGGACACCAACAACCGTGGCGATACCGATGGCCCGACGCAGGTCAGCAGGCAGTAACCGACTCGTAACCGCGCAAACGGAGTACAACAATGCAGTTCTCTAAAATGCATGGCCTGGGTAACGACTTTATGGTCGTGGACGCGGTGACGCAAAACGTCTTCTTTTCGCCTGAGATGATCCGCCGTCTGGCGGACAGGCATCAGGGCGTGGGGTTCGATCAGCTGCTGGTGGTCGAACCGCCTTACGATCCCGATCTCGATTTTCACTACCGCATTTTTAACGCCGACGGCAGCGAAGTGGCGCAGTGCGGTAACGGCGCGCGCTGTTTCGCCCGTTTCGTGCGACTTAAAGGGCTGACCAATAAGCGGGAAATCCGCGTCAGCACCGCGAACGGCCGCATGGTGTTAACGGTTAACGAAGACGAACTGGTGCGCGTGAATATGGGCGAGCCGGTTTTCGAGCCCTCGCTGGTGCCGTTTCGCGCCAACAAAGCCGAGAAGACGTACATTATGCGCGCCGCCGAGCAAACGGTGCTGTGCGGCGTGGTGTCGATGGGCAATCCCCACTGCGTGATTCAGGTGGACGACGTCGCCACCGCGCCCGTGGAGACGCTCGGGCCGCTGATGGAAAGCCATGAGCGCTTCCCGGAGCGCGCCAACATCGGTTTTATGCAGATAATGAATATGGAGCACATCCGGCTGCGCGTGTTTGAGCGCGGGGCCGGGGAAACCCAGGCCTGCGGCAGCGGCGCCTGCGGCGCGGTCGCGGTCGGCATTCAGCAGGGGCTGCTGGCCGCTCAGGTGCGTGTCGACTTGCCTGGCGGCCGTCTCGATATCGCCTGGAAAGGGCCTGGCAATCCGCTCTTTATGACCGGCCCCGCCACCCACGTTTATGATGGATTTATTCACTTATGAGTAAGGCTGGAGAACAGCAGGAGACGCTGGCGGCGCTTGATGACGACGCGGTGCTCGATTATCTGCTGCGCCATCCCGATTTTTTTATCCGCAACGCCGCGATGGTTGAGCAGATCCGTGTGCCGCACCCGGTGCGCGGAACGGTCTCGCTGGTGGAGTGGCATATGGCGCGCGCGCGTAACCACATCAACGAACTGGAAGAAAACATGACGTTGCTGATGGAGCAGGCGAGCGCCAACGAAGGGTTATTTTATCGCCTGTTGAAATTGCAGGGGCGGCTCGCCTGCGCCGGCAGTCTTCAGGAGATGCTGGAAAGACTTAACCGCTGGGCGCGCGATATGGGGCTGGCGGGCGCGAGCATTCGCCTGTTCCCGGAGCGCTGGCGGATTGGCGCGCCTTCCGGCTTTACGCATCTGGCGCTGTCACGCCAGGCGTTTGAGCCGGTGCGCATTCAGCGTCTCGGCCAGCAGACGCACTATCTGGGTTCGCTGAACGGCCCGGAACTGTTAGTCGTGCTGCCGGAGGCGAAAGCCGTCGGGTCGGTGGCGATGTCGCTGCTCGGCGAACATGGCGAGCTCGGCGTACTGGTCTTCAGCAGTCGCGACCCGCAGCATTATCAGCAAGGTCAGGGTACGCAACTGCTGCATGAGCTGTCGCTGATGCTGCCCGATCTGCTTGCACGCTGGATAGAACGCGTATGACCGACTCGCCGCTGCACCCGCCGATTGCGCGCTTTCTGCGTTATCTCAAAGTCGAGCGCCAGTTAAGCCCCGTGACGCTGCTGAATTATGAGCGGCAACTGGCGGCGATTATCGGGCTGGCGGGCGAGGCGGGGCTTAAAAGCTGGGCGCAGTGCGACGCGGCGATGGTCCGAACGCTGGCGGTACGTAGCCGTCGCGCCGGGCTGGGGCCGTCGAGTCTCGCGCTGCGTCTTTCGGCGCTGCGCAGCTTTTTCGACTGGCAGGTGAGCCAGGGCGAGCTGAAAGCGAACCCGGCGAAAGGCGTCAGCACGCCGAAGACGCCACGCCATCTGCCGAAAAACATCGACGTGGATGACGTTAACCGGCTGCTGGATATCGATCTTAACGATCCGCTGGCGGTCCGCGATCGCGCGATGCTCGAAATCATGTACGGCGCCGGGCTGCGTCTTTCCGAGTTGGTCAATATCGACTGTCGTCATCTTGATCTCGCCAGCGGCGAAGTCTGGGTGATGGGGAAAGGCAGCAAAGAGCGACGCCTGCCGATAGGGCGCAGCGCCGTTGCCTGGATTGAACACTGGCTTAACCTGCGTGAGCTGTTCGGCCCTGACGACGACGCGCTGTTTCTGTCAAAACAGGGCAAGCGCATCTCGGCACGTAACGTGCAAAAACGCTTTGCGGAGTGGGGCATTAAGCAGGGCCTCAACAGCCATGTTCATCCCCATAAGCTGCGCCACTCTTTCGCGACACATATGCTGGAATCCAGCGGCGATCTGCGCGCGGTTCAGGAACTGCTGGGCCACGCTAATCTCTCGACCACCCAGATCTATACGCATCTCGATTTCCAGCATCTGGCTTCGGTCTACGACGCGGCGCACCCACGCGCCAGACGAGGAAAACCGTAATGTACTTTTACCGTCCGCTGGGCGCGATTACTGCCCTGACGTTCGATCTTGACGATACGCTTTACGATAACCGCCCGGTTATCGCCCGCACCGAGCAGGAGACGCTGGCGTTTATGCAGCGCTACCATCCGCGGCTCAACGCGTTCACCGCCGCTGATTTGCACCGCGCCCGCACGGCGCTGCGCCAGCAGGAGCCGGAGATTTATCACGACGTGACCGAATGGCGCCGTCGCGCCATTGAACAGGTGATGCTGGAGGCCGGGCTTTCCGCGCATGAAGCCTCGGAAGGCGCGAACGAGGCGATGCTGAACTTCGCCCGCTGGCGCAGCCGCATTGAAGTGCCTGAGGAAAATCTTGAGGCGTTGCAGCAGCTCGCGAAAAAATGGCCGCTGGTGGCCATCACCAACGGCAACGCCGAACCGGAACAGTTTGGCCTGGGCGGCCTGTTTCAGTTTGTGCTGCGCGCCGGGCCGCACGGCCGCGCTAAGCCCTACAGCGATATGTATCATCTGGCCGCGCAGAAGCTTGACGTGGCGCCCGAGACTCTCCTGCACGTGGGCGACGACCTGACCACCGACGTGGCGGGCGCTATCCGTTCCGGCGTGCAGGCGTGCTGGATAAATCTGCTGGATGGTGACCTGATGCAGATAGAGGACAGCCGCTTGTTGCCGCATCTGGAGATTTCGCGGTTGGCATCCCTGACCTCGCTGATATAATCATCACTACTCTGTATATAATTCCAGGTTTTTCGGCGGGCGGCGCTTTGCGTCGCTGCCTGCGATCGCATAAGCCTGGTCTGCGAGACGCCTGCGGGCGTTTTGTGTTTTCTTGTTTTTAACGCGGCGGTGCCAATTAATGGACGTTTCTTACCTGCTCGACAGCCTTAACGATAAACAGCGCGAAGCCGTAGCCGCGCCGCGCAGCAATATGCTGGTGCTGGCGGGCGCGGGCAGCGGAAAGACGCGCGTGCTGGTGCATCGTATTGCCTGGCTGATGATGGTAGAAAACTGTTCGCCGTACTCCATTATGGCGGTGACCTTCACCAACAAAGCGGCGGCGGAGATGCGCCACCGTATCGGTCAGCTCATGGGCACCAGCCAGGGCGGCATGTGGGTCGGCACGTTCCACGGCCTCGCGCATCGCCTGTTGCGCGCGCACCATATGGACGCCAACCTGCCGCAGGATTTCCAGATCCTCGACAGCGAAGATCAGCTGCGCCTGCTCAAGCGTCTTATCAAAGCGATGAACCTTGATGAGAAGCAGTGGCCGCCGCGCCAGGCGATGTGGTACATCAACGGCAAAAAAGATGACGGCCTGCGCCCGCACCATATTCAGAGCTACGGCAACCCGGTAGAGCAAACCTGGCAGAAGGTGTATCAGGCCTATCAGGAAGCGTGCGACCGCGCGGGGCTGGTGGATTTCGCCGAGCTGCTGCTGCGCGCCCACGAGCTGTGGCTCAACAAACCGCATATTCTCAACCACTACCGCGAGCGCTTCACCAATATTCTGGTGGATGAGTTCCAGGACACCAACGGTATTCAGTACGCCTGGATCCGCCTGCTGGCGGGCGATACCGGTAAGGTGATGATTGTGGGCGACGATGACCAGTCGATTTACGGCTGGCGCGGCGCGCAGGTGGAAAATATTCAGCGCTTCCTGAACGATTTTCAGGGCGCGCAGACCATTCGCCTGGAGCAGAACTACCGCTCCACCAACAATATCCTTAACGCGGCGAACGCCCTGATCGCCAACAACGCGGGGCGTCTTGGCAAAGAGCTGTGGACCGACGGCAGCGACGGCGAGCCTATCTCGCTGTATTGCGCGTTCAACGAGCTGGACGAAGCGCGCTTTGTGGTCAACCGCATCAAGGTCTGGCAGGAAAACGGCGGCGCCCTGCAGGATTGCGCCATTCTCTATCGCAGCAACGCCCAGTCGCGTGTGCTGGAAGAGGCGCTGTTACAGGCCAGCATGCCGTATCGCATCTACGGCGGCATGCGATTCTTCGAACGCCAGGAGATCAAAGACGCGCTTTCCTATCTGCGTCTTATCGCCAACCGTAACGACGACGCAGCCTTTGAGCGCGTGGTGAACACGCCGACGCGCGGCATCGGCGATCGCACGCTGGATGTCGTGCGCCAGACCGCGCGCGATCGCCAGTTGACGCTCTGGCAGGCGTGCCGCCAGCTGTTGCAGGAAAAAGCGCTCGCCGGACGCGCCGCCAGCGCTCTGCAACGTTTCCTTGAGCTTATCGAAGCCCTGGCGCATGAAACCATCGATATGCCGCTGCATGTGCAGACCGACCGGGTAATCAAAGATTCCGGCCTGTGGCTGATGTACGAGCAGGAAAAAGGCGAGAAGGGCCAGGCCCGTATCGAAAACTTAGAGGAACTGGTCACGGCGACGCGCCAGTTCAGCTACAACGAAGAAGATGAAGATTTGATGCCGTTGCAGGCGTTTTTGTCCCACGCGGCGCTGGAAGCGGGCGAAGGGCAGGCCGACGCCTGGCAGGACGCGGTGCAGCTGATGACGCTGCACTCCGCCAAAGGGCTGGAGTTCCCGCAGGTGTTTATCGTCGGCATGGAAGAGGGGATGTTCCCAAGCCAGATGTCGCTCGATGAAGGCGGCCGTCTGGAAGAGGAGCGACGCCTGGCCTATGTGGGCGTCACCCGCGCCATGCAGAAGCTGACGCTCACCTATGCGGAAACCCGTCGCCTGTATGGCAAAGAGGCGTATCACCGTCCGTCGCGCTTTATCGCCGAACTGCCGGAAGGCTGCGTGGAAGAGGTGCGCCTGCGCGCGAGCGTCAGTCGCCCGGTCAGCCATAAGCAGCTGGGCGCGCCGATGGCGCAAAACGACTCCGGCTATAAGCTCGGCCAGCGCGTGCGTCACCCGAAATTCGGCGAAGGCACTATCGTGAATCTCGAAGGCAGCGGCGAACACAGCCGGTTGCAGGTGGCGTTCACCGGGCAGGGCATCAAATGGCTGGTGGCCGCTTACGCGCGCCTGGAAACCGTCTGACCTGTTTTTGAGACGGCATAGCAGGCCGCTGGCGCGTCGCGTCGGCGGCCTTTTTTATTTCTTCACGTCAGGCTGGATTTTCTGTCATCTCGCGCGGCGATAATCGCCCGGGAATGGCAGGAAGCGGAGCGCGAAAACGGTCCGGCAAAACGCGCCCGCAGGCACTATAATTCCTGTCAATCATTGAGGTGTTTTATCTTAAGTGTACGTGTTGACGCCTAATTTTTGGTGGCGTAACATGCGCCCACGATTACGCTAAGAGGACATTCGCCTTGGACACACCCAGTAGATGCTGGCTCAAATCCCTGTCAAACAGGAACAACTCCTAAGGCTATCCTCTTACGCTGATGGCCTTAGTGGTTGTCAGCGGCTGTTTTCTCTCCCGTCGCGCTGAGTCAGGCTGTTTAATGGTCTGAAACCCAATTTGTTTCTGTGTGCCCAACCGAACTGTCCAGAATTTGTTTTTTTGGGAGTCCCGGTCATGCTGAGCGCATTTCAACTGGAAAACAACAAACTGTCCCGCCTCGAAGTTGACGAGGCCGTCTCGCTGAAAGAGTCCATCTGGGTTGACCTGGTGGAGCCGGAAGAGAGCGAACGACAGCGCGTGCAAACGGAACTTGGCCAAAGCCTGGCGACACGCCCGGAACTGGAGGATATCGAAGCCTCCGCCCGCTTCTTCGAAGACGAAGACGGGCTGCACATTCACTCGTTTTTCTTTTATGAAGACGCAGAAGATCACGGCGGCAACTCCACTGTGGCGTTCACTATTCGTAACGGACGCCTGTTTACGCTGCGCGAGCGCGAGCTGCCTGCGTTTCGGTTGTACCGTATGCGCGCGCGCAGCCAGTCGATGATGGACGGCAACGCCTATGAACTGCTGCTCGATCTGTTTGAAACTAAAATCGAGCAGCTGGCGGATGAGATCGAAAACATCTACAGCGATCTCGAAAACCTGAGCCGCGTTATCATGGAAGGGCATCAGGGCGATGAATATGATGAGGCGCTCTCGACGCTGGCTGAACTGGAAGATACCGGCTGGAAAGTGCGCCTGTGCCTGATGGATACCCAGCGCGCGCTGAACTTCCTGGTGCGGAAAGCGCGTTTGCCGGGCGGTCAGCTGGAGCAGGCCCGCGAGATCCTGCGCGATATCGAATCCCTGCTGCCGCATAACGAATCGCTGTTCCAGAAGGTGAACTTCCTGATGCAGGCGGCGATGGGCTTTATCAACATCGAGCAGAACCGCATCATCAAAATCTTCTCGGTGGTGTCCGTGGTCTTCCTGCCGCCGACGCTGGTGGCCTCCAGCTACGGGATGAACTTCGAGTTTATGCCTGAGCTGCACTGGAGCTACGGCTATCCCGCCGCGATTGTCGCGATGCTGCTGGCGGGGCTCGCGCCTTACCTCTACTTCAAGCGTAAGAACTGGTTATAAAAGCAAAAAAGCCTCTTCCATGAAGAGGCTTTTTTCATAGTGCGAGACGCAGACCCTTACAGGCTCCAGTCCTGCTTGCCTTTGACCTTCAGATCGTAATACCAGACGTTAGTGCGGCAGGCGAAATAGAACGGGACGATATACATTAGCCCTCGCATATTCAGCATCGCGCTGATGATTGCAACGACAAATATCGCTATCACGCAAATAATACTTTTCTTCCACAGCCCCAGAATGGCCAGATAGATAAAGCTGAAAAAATAAGTGATGAAATTAAGGGATACCTTCAGGCGTTCCATAATACTTAATTTTTTCAGCGCGTCACGCCACGCAGGCGTTGGAACCAGAACGGCCGGATAACCATTGTCTTCAATGAACTTAAAGCGAAATTTCCACTTGTCGCTTAATTTCGGATCGGCCATGTAGTCGTAATTCTTTTTATCGTTTTCCATATTGGACATACCAGAGGCTCCTTAGCGCCTGAAACAGTAGCGGGTTTGGGCGACGCTGCCGCCCGCGATTATTTTTCTTTTCTCGCCGTGGCTGATGCCGGTGCGGCCAGCAGCAGTAGTGTCATCACAACCTGAAAACCGCCGCCGAGCGACATGTATTCTATGCTGCCTGGCTCGAAACCGCGCAGGTAAGCGATGACTATCCCGGCAATCCACATTGCCAGTGAATAGAACAGGTAATTCCGCGCTTTCAGACCGGCGTCACGGGCACGCAATGCGCCGGCGCGGTAATAGAGCAAGAGAGCAATTAAAAAGAGAGCAAGCGCCACATCGTCAGGCGTGATCGCAAGTATCAGGCCCAGACCGAACAGCAAACCGAACAGCCATCCCAGATAAGGCAGGCGGCGCAGGCTGGCCGTGCGCGGCGGGAAAATGAAAGCAAGCAGGGCTGACATGAAAATACCTTCTGCGCCTCTGTTATCGCGAAACAGCAGCGGGCGTAATGCATAAAGGTCGGATTATAAGTAAGGGCCATCGGGTTGCAAGGCGCGCCCCCGGCAAATATCAGTAGGTGAGAAACGTGATTATTTGGTGTAGGCGCCAGTAACAGGGCGTCAATAACGCCCTGTTATGACAGTTATTTCTTAACTACGGCGTAAACGCCGTTGGGTATACAGCGCGTCCATAATAAAAATCGCGAGCGCCAGCCAGATAAACCCAAAGGTCACCATTTTGTCCGGCCCAGGCACTTCGCCATAAAAGACGACGGCCAGCACGAACATGAGCGTCGGGCCGATATACTGGAAAAACCCAAGCGTAGAGAGACGCAAGCGCGTCGCCGCGGCGGTAAAGCAGAGCAGCGGAATGGTCGTCACCACACCCGCCGCCATCAGCAGCAGATTCAGCGACCACGGGTTGCTGCCCATATGGCTGGTCGGGCTGTCGGCGATGCCGAACAGGTAAATCGCCGCAACCGGCAACAGCCACAGCGTTTCCATCAGCATGCCGGTCTGGGCGTCGACCATGATCTTTTTACGCACCAGCCCATAAAACGCGAAGCTAAAAGCAAGGCCGAGCGCGATAACCGGCAGCGAGCCGAACGTCCAGAGCTGCACCAGCACGCCGCAGGCCGCCAGCAGTACCGCCAGCCACTGCATCCGGCGAAAGCGCTCGCCGAGGAAAATCATCCCCAGCAGCACATTCACCAGCGGATTGATGAAATAGCCCAGGCTCGCTTCCAGCAGGTGATGATTATTCACCGACCAGATAAACAGCAGCCAGTTGCCGCCCACCAGCACGGCGCTGAGCGCCAGGCTGAACACCTTTTTCGGCATCGAAAACAGCCGCTTCACCGAGCCCCACTGGCGGCTCAGGCTGATGAGCGCCAGCATAAAAAAGAAGGACCAGATAACGCGGTGCGTCAGGATTTCATCGGCGGGAACCGCCTGAATCAGTTTGAAATACGCGGGTGCAATGCCCCAGATAAAATAAGCGGCAAGCGCAAATAACACGCCCTGACGCGTCTGTTTAGCATCCATGTAAAACTCTTGGCATGAGAAAAGTGTGAGCAGTTTATCAGTATTGCGCGACTTACCCTACCATGTAGGTGGCCGTGGCGCTGGCGATATACACCTGCTCTTCGTTGTGTAATTCGACGCGCGCCACCGCCACTTTATTGCCCGCGCGCAGCAGCGTACTGGAGGCGGTAAAGCGCTGGCCGCGGCCGGGCCGCAAATAGTCGACGCGCATATCAATCGTGCCCATCCTGGAGAGCCGCTGGCGCAGCTCCTCTTCGCTGATGCTGTCATGGCGCGTGAGCGTACTGCCGACGCACACCAGGCCTGCCGCCACATCCAGCGCCGAGGCGATCGCCCCGCCGTGCAGAATGCTTTGCGCCCAGTTGCCTACCAGCATCGGCTGATTATTAAAGGCGAGCTGAGCATATTCTTTCTCGTAGCGCTCAAGCTCCAGCCCCAGGGCACGGTTAAACGGCATGTGATAAACAAAGATTTCGCCGACCAGTTGCAGAGCCGCTTCCGGAGTCAGCAGAGTTGCGGACATGATGGTTTCCTCGACCAAAAAGACAGGGCACATAAGGTTAAATGAATGTTGATTTTATGCTTCCCATTTGTTGCTTTCCAGTTTAAGAAAGCAGGACTAAGCAGACTCGAAATAAATATGTAGAATGTCTGCCGGATAATAATTCATCATCGAAATATTCGTTCAGGAGAACACTGCCAATGCGCACGTTTCTGGGTTGGTTTATGGCCGCAAGTTTGCTGCCATGCACAGCATTAGCACAGGAAGCGACTATGAAAGAGGTGCATGATGCGCCTGCCGTTCGCGGCAGCATCATCGCCAACCTGCTTCAGGATCACGATAACCCGTTTACGCTCTACCCTTATGAGAGCAACTATTTGCTCTATACCGTGACCGACGATCTGAACAAAGAGGCGATTAAGTCTTACGACTGGACCGATAACGCCCGTAAAGATGAAGTGAAATTCCAGCTGAGCCTGGCGTTCCCGTTCTGGCGCGGCATTATGGGCCCGAACTCGGTGCTGGGCGCGTCCTATACCCAGAAATCCTGGTGGCAGCTTTCCAACAGCGGGCAGTCGTCGCCGTTTCGTGAAACTAACTATGAACCGCAGCTCTTTTTAGGCTTCGCGACTGATTACGACCTGGCGGGCTGGACGCTGCGCGATGTGGAGTTTGGTTATAACCACCAGTCGAATGGCCGCTCTGACCCGACTTCCCGCAGCTGGAACCGCCTTTATACACGCCTGATGGCGCAGAACGGCGACTGGCTGGTGGAAGTGAAGCCGTGGTATGTGATTGGCGACACCGACGATAATCCGAACATCACCAAATACATGGGCTATTACCAGCTCAAGGTCGGGTATCAGTGGGGCGAGGCTATCTGGAGCGTGAAAGGCCAGTATAACTGGAACACCGGCTACGGCGGCGCGGAGCTTGGCCTGAGCTACCCGATCACGAAACACGTGCGTCTCTACACCCAGCTGTACAGCGGTTATGGCGAATCGTTAATTGATTACAACTTTAACCAGACTCGCTTTGGCTTTGGGGTTATGCTTAACGATCTCTTCTGAGGCATTGCAGTTTCCGACGCAGGCGCTGAAAATAGCGCCTGTTTTATTTTCAGTATCTGGAGTGAGTGTGGCGCAGGCGGAAGTTTACAGTCAGGAAACGCTGGCTAAGCAGGTTTTACAGGAAACCTTTGGCTATCAGCAGTTCCGTCCAGGCCAGGCCACCATTATCGACGCGGTGCTTGAAGGGCGCGACTGCCTGGTGGTGATGCCCACCGGCGGCGGCAAATCACTGTGTTATCAAATCCCGGCGCTGGTGAAAACCGGCCTGACCATCGTGGTTTCTCCGCTTATTTCTCTGATGAAAGACCAGGTCGATCAGCTTCTGGCGAACGGCGTGGCCGCGGCGTGTCTGAATTCGACGCAGAGCCGCGACGAGCAGCAGGCGGTAATGGCGGGCTGTCGTACCGGAGAGGTGCGCCTGCTCTACATCGCGCCGGAAAGACTGATGATGGATAACTTCATCGACACCCTGGGCTACTGGGATCTGGCGATGGTCGCGGTGGACGAGGCGCACTGTATCTCCCAGTGGGGCCACGATTTCCGTCCGGAGTACGCGGCGCTCGGGCAGTTGCGCGCGCGTTTCCCGGCGGTGCCGTTTATCGCGCTCACCGCCACGGCGGATGACACCACGCGGCGCGATATCGTGCGCCTGCTGGGCCTTGACGATCCGCTGATTGAAATCAGCAGTTTTGACCGCCCCAACATCCGCTACATGCTGATGGAGAAGTTCAAACCGCTCGATCAGCTGATGCGTTATGTTCAGGAGCAGCGCGGTAAATCCGGCATCATCTACTGCAACAGCCGCGCGAAAGTGGAAGACACCGCCGCGCGTCTGCAAAGCCGCGGCATCAGCGCTGCCGCCTACCACGCGGGCCTGGAACATGAGGTGCGCGCGTCGGTGCAGGAAAAATTCCAGCGCGACGATTTACAAATAGTGGTGGCGACCGTGGCGTTTGGCATGGGCATCAACAAGCCCAACGTGCGCTTTGTCGTGCACTTCGATATTCCGCGCAACATTGAATCCTACTACCAGGAGACGGGCCGCGCCGGGCGCGACGGCCTGCCTGCCGAAGCGATGCTGTTTTACGATCCGGCGGATATGGCGTGGCTGCGCCGCTGCCTGGAAGAAAAAGCGCCAGGCCCGCTTCAGGATATTGAGCGCCACAAGCTGAACGCGATGGGCGCGTTCGCCGAGGCGCAAACCTGCCGTCGTCTGGTGCTGCTGAACTATTTCGGCGAAGGGCGTCAGGCGCCGTGCGGCAACTGCGATATCTGTCTCGATCCGCCGCGCCGTTACGACGGACTGGTGGACGCGCAAAAAGCGCTGTCGGCTATCGCGCGCGTGGAGCAGCGCTTCGGAATGGGGTATGTGGTGGAGGTGCTGCGCGGCGCGAATAATCAGCGCATCCGCGAGCTCGGTCACGACAAGCTCAAGGTGTACGGCATCGGGCGCGATCAGAGCCAGGAACACTGGGTCAGCGTTATCCGCCAGCTTATTCATCTGGGCGTGGTGACGCAGAACATTGCGCAGCACTCGGCCTTACAGTTAACCGAAGCCGCGCGTCCGTTCCTGCGTGGAGAAGCGCCGCTGATGCTGGCGGTGCCGCGCGTCGCGGCGCTCAAACCGCGCGTGGCGCAAAAATCTTACGGCGGCAATTACGACCGTAAACTGTTCGCGAAACTGCGCAAACTGCGTAAAGCCATCGCCGATGAAGAAAATATTCCGCCGTATGTCGTCTTTAACGACGCGACGCTGATTGAAATGGCCGAGCAGATGCCGCTCAGCCCCGGCGAAATGCTCGGGATTAACGGCGTCGGCACCCGTAAGCTGGAGCGCTTCGGCAGACCGTTTATGACGCTCATCCGCGAGCATGTCGACGGCGACGACGAAGAGTAGTCAGCCCCGCGCAAACATGCCAGGATGAATGTTCTCTGATTCTGACCTGGCAAACCTCTATGTTAACGCTGTTCTTTACCGTCGCGATGGTGCATCTGGTGGCGCTCGCAAGTCCTGGCCCCGACTTCTTTTTTGTTTCCCAAACGGCGGCCAGCCGCTCGCGCAAAGAAGCGCTGATGGGCGTGCTGGGCATTACCGCGGGCGTCATGGTCTGGTCCGGCGTGGCGCTGCTCGGCCTGCATCTGATCCTCGAAAAAATGGCCTGGCTGCATAACATCATCGTGGTGGGCGGCGGGCTTTATCTGTGCTGGATGGGTTATCAGATGCTGCGCGGCGCGTTGAAAAAAAGCGCGCCGACGGGCGAGGCGCCGCAGGTCGAGCTGGCGGCGCGCGGGCGCAGTTTCCTGAAAGGGATGCTGACCAACCTGGCGAACCCGAAAGCGGTTATCTACTTCGGCAGCGTTTTTTCACTCTTCGTCGGCGACAGCGTCGGCACTGGTGCCCGCTGGGGGATTTTCGTGCTGATAGCGCTGGAGACCTTCGCGTGGTTTGCGCTGGTGGCGAGCGTCTTTGCACTGCCGAAAATGCGCCGGGGTTACCAGCGTCTGGCGAGGTGGATCGATGGCACCGCCGGGGCGCTGTTCACCGGCTTCGGCATCCATCTTATTATCTCTCGCTAATCAGGCGCGGCGCGCGGTGGCAAGCAGCGCGCCAATCAGCATAAACAGCGAACCAAAGACTTTATTCAAGGCCTTCATCTGATGCGGGCCTTTGATCCATCCGCGAATTCGCGTGGCAAGCGTCGCATAGCCAATCATCACGATGATATCCACGACAATGGTCGTCACCCCGAGCACTACATACTGCATCGCCTGCGGCTGATGCGGCACGATAAATTGCGGAAAGAGCGCGGCGAGAAACACGATGCTTTTCGGGTTAGTGAGATTCACAAATACCGCGCGTTTAAACAGCCTGCTGCGCGGTTGGCTTTGCGCCAGCGCGTTGAGATCGATGGCGCCCGCGGCGCGCCACTGCTGAATGCCAAGCCAGATAAGATACGCCGCGCCCGCCCATTTCAGCACTTCAAAAGCCATCAGCGAACGGGAGAACAGCGCGCCTAACCCAATGCCAACCAGCATAATATGCAGCGCAAGACCGGTCTGTAACCCGGCGATGGAAGCCGCCGCGCCGCGATACCCGTGGCTGATGGCGGTGCTCATGGTGTTAATGGCGCCAGAGCCCGGCGAGAGGCTGAGAATAAGGGTCGTCAGAAGGTAGGTACACCACCACTCGAAGGTCATGCGAAGCTCCCTGATTGCGCACTTTTATGCCACAATACGCTATTGTTGAGGTATGTGCTACGAATCACAAAAAAGCCCGGACAGGCGTGGATGCGGAGCAATAAGGACCATGACCAGACACAGGAACAGTTGGTTTTCACGGGAAGCCGGGTTCGCGGCGTTCACGATGGGCGCGCTGACGGATTTCTGGCAGCAGCGCGAAGAAGATGAGTTTTTGGGTGTTGATAACATTCCGGTGCGCTTTGTGCGTTTTCGTGCTGAAAAGCACGATCGCGTCATCGTCGTCTGCCCTGGTCGCATCGAAACCTACGTAAAGTATGCGGAACTGGCATACGATCTGTTCCACTGCGGGTTTGACGTACTGATTATCGACCACCGCGGGCAGGGGCGTTCCGGACGGCTGCTGGAAGATACGCATCGCGGCCACGTCGTCAATTTCAGCGATTATGTCGATGATTTTGAACGTTTCTGGCAGCAGGAAGTCGCGACCGGCCCGTGGCGTAAGCGCTATCTGCTGGCGCATTCAATGGGCGGGGCTATTGGGACGCTGTTTCAGCTGCGTAACCCGAACGCGTTTGATGCCGTGGCGCTCTGCGCGCCGATGTTCGGCATTATTATCCGCCTGCCGGACTGGATGCTGCGCTCGATCCTCGACTGGGCGGAAGAGTACCCGTCGCTGCGCGATGGTTACGCCATCGGCACCGGACGCTGGCGGCCGCTGCCCTTTAGCCTCAACATGCTGACGCACAGCCACGAGCGCTACCGGCGCAATCTGCGTTTTTATGCCGACGAACCGCAACTGCGCGTCGGCGGACCTACGTATCACTGGGTGCGGGAAGGCATCCAGGCAGGAGAACAGGTGCTGGCGGGGGCCACCGACAGCACCACGCCGCTATTGTTACTCCAGGCAGAACTGGAACGTGTGGTGGATAACCGCTCGCACGACCGCTTCTGTGAACTTCGCGCCGCGGCGGGCCACCCATGTTGGGGGGGTAAACCTTACGTCATTAAAGGGGCGTACCATGAGATCCTGTTTGAGCAGGACGCTATGCGCGCCGAAGCGCTGAATGCCATTGTCGATTTCTTCGACGAGCATAACTGATTACTCGCGACCGGAGCGTTCGGTCGCTCCACCAGAGGTTGTTTTTATTATGTATCAGGTCGTTGCGTCTGATTTAGACGGCACACTCTTAGCCCCTGACCATGCACTGACGCCGTTTGCCAAACAAACGCTCAAATTACTGACTGCCCGCGGCGTGAACTTTGTCTTCGCCACCGGTCGCCACCATATCGACGTCGGCCAGATCCGCGATGGGCTTGAGATCAAGGCCTATATGATCACCTCCAACGGCGCGCGGGTGCACGACACCGACGGCAATCTGGTTTTTACCCATAATCTTGATACCGATATCGCCGCCGATCTGTTCGGCGTGGTGCGCGATAACCCCGATATCATCACTAACGTCTATCGCGACGACGAATGGTTTATGAGCCGCGAGCGCCCGGATGAACTGAAATATTTTAAAGAAGCCGTCTTTAAATATTCGCTGTTCGAACCGGCCTTGCTGGAGCCGCAGGGCGTCAGCAAAGTCTTCTTCACCTGCGATATCCACGAAAAGCTGCTGCCGCTGGAGCAGGCCATCAACGCCCGCTGGGGCGATCGCGTTAACGTGAGTTTTTCCACGCTTACCTGCCTTGAAGTCATGGCGGGCGGCGTCTCCAAAGGCCACGCGCTGGAGGCGGTCGCTAAAGCGATGGGCTTCGGGCTGGAGTCCTGCATCGCGTTCGGCGACGGGATGAACGACGCGGAGATGCTCTCCATGGCGGGCAAAGGCTGCATCATGGGCAATGCGCACCAGCGCCTGAAAGATCTGCTGCCGGAGCTGGAAGTGATCGGCACCAACGCCGAAGACGCCGTGCCGCACTACCTGCGTAAACTGTTTCTGGATTAACCATCAGGGTGACAAGTGGTTTATCGGTAACCACTTGTCAACCAAATAGTGCAACTTTTCACCAGCAGCTTCGCTACAATGCCCGTCTTTGTTTTCTGTTGAGATGATCATTGTGGCGTTACTCATCATCACCACGATCCTGTGGGCATTCTCTTTTAGCCTGATTGGCGAATATCTGGCGGGCCATGTGGACAGTACCTTCTCGGTGCTGATGCGCGTCGGGCTGGCGGCGCTGGTATTCCTGCCATTCTTGCGCACTCGCGGGCAAAGCCTGAAAACGCTGGCGCTCTACATGCTGGTGGGCGCGTTGCAGCTGGGCGTGATGTACCTGTTCAGCTTCCGGGCGTATCTCTACCTGACCGTCTCGGAATTCCTGCTGTTTACCGTACTGACGCCGCTCTATATCACGCTGATTTACGATCTGCTAAGCCGCCGTCGGCTGCGCTGGGGCTATGCGCTAAGCGCCGGGCTTGCGGTCATCGGCGCGGCGATTATTCGCTATGACAAAGTGAGCGAGCACTTCTGGACCGGGCTACTGCTGGTACAGCTGGCGAATATCAGTTTCGCTATCGGAATGGTGGGCTATAAACGGTTGATGGAGACGCATCCGATGCCGCAGCACAGCGCGTTTTCGTGGTTCTATCTCGGCGCGTTCGTGGTGGCGGTTATCGCCTGGTTCGCGCTCGGCAATCCGCAAAAGCTGCCGACCACCGGCCTGCAATGGGGCATTCTGGTGTGGCTGGGCGTGGCGGCCTCGGGGCTCGGGTACTTTATGTGGAACTACGGCGCCACGCAGGTGGACGCCGGCACGCTTGGCATCATGAATAACATGCATGTGCCCGCCGGGCTGCTGGTTAACCTCGCCATCTGGCAGCAGCAGCCCCACTGGCCGAGCTTTATCATTGGGGGAGCGGTGATAGTGGCTTCTCTGTGGGTCCACCGACGCTGGGTCGCGCCGCGCTCCGCACAAACGGAAGGGAATCACAGGCGTGCTGACGCGCCTGCTGAATAAACGCCTCCGTCACCGGCTGACGCTGCTCGCCATCGCGCACCGCAGCGTACAGCCGGCTCCATAATCCTTCGCCCAGGGCACGCGTCACCACCAGGCCCTGACGCTCGAAATTCTCCACCACCCAGTGCGGCAGCGCGGCGATGCCCATGCGCGCCGACACCATCTGGATAAGCAGCAGCGTGTTATCGACGCTTTTCAGCGTCGGGCTGATGCCCGCAGGCTGTAAAAAGTGACGCCAGACATCGAGACGACTGCGCTGCACCGGGTAAATCAGCAAGGTTTCGCTGGCGAAATCCTCCGGCGTCACCTGCGTTTTGGTCGCCAGCGGATGATCGGGCGCCACCACCAGACGCACTTCAAAATCAAACATCGGCGAATAGTGCAGGCCGCTGCGCGGCAGGATGTCTGACGTCAGTACCAGATCCAGTTCATCCTGTTGCAGTGCAGGCTGCGGATCAAACGTCACGCCCGATTTGAAATCCATCTCCACCTGCGGCCAGCGGGCGCGGAACGCCTCCAGCGCCGGGGCCAGCCACTGAATACAGCTATGACACTCAATCGCGATGCGCAGCCGGGTCTGTTGCGGCTCATTGCACGCCTGCAGCGCGCGGCTTATCTGCGGCAGCACCTGGGCGGCCAGCTGCAACAGGATCTCGCCCTGCGGCGTGAAGCGCAGCGGCTGGCTCTTACGCACGAATAACCGGAAGCCGAGACGCTGCTCCAGATCGCTGAACTGGTGTGAAAGCGCGGATTGGGTCTGATGCAGCGATGCCGCCGCCGCCGCCAGTGAGCCGCAATTACGCAGCGCCTGAAGCGTTCGCAGGTGTTTTATCTCGATCATGAATGTCCTTCACTTCAGCATGAATAATTTGCGCTTGAGGAATATACAGTAACTGCCAATTATGGATGTGTAAACATCTGGACGTCTAAACTCGTCATAATTCGACTTGCAGATGCGTTGGCTTTCCTCGCTCGCCCCAGTCACTTACTGGAGTAAGCCCCTGGGAACTCGCTGCGTCGCCGCCTTTCTGCAAGCCGAATTATTTAGAGTTCTCCCCCTCGGGGAGAATCCGAAATACATACGGATTAACGGAACAGATTCATTTTCTGAAACTCGCGACTAAGCGGATTCATCCTGAAGAGAGGCAGAACATCATGACTATCCATAACCACACCCTCGGTTTTCCCCGCGTCGGCCTGCGTCGCGAGCTGAAAAAAGCGCAAGAGAGCTACTGGGCGGGTAAAAGCACCCGCGAAGAATTACTGGCGGTGGGCCGCGAGCTGCGCGCCCGTCACTGGGAGCAGCAAAAAGCGGCGGGCATCGACCTGCTGCCGGTGGGTGATTTCGCCTGGTATGATCATGTTCTGACCACCAGCCTGCTGCTCGGCAACGTACCGGCGCGCCACCAGAATGCTGACGGCACGGTGGATATCGACACCCTGTTCCGCATCGGCCGTGGCCGCGCGCCGACCGGCGAACCCGCCGCCGCCGCAGAAATGACCAAATGGTTCAACACCAACTACCACTACATGGTGCCGGAATTCACCAAAGGCCAGCAGTTCAGCCTCGCCTGGACACAGTTGCTGGATGAAGTGGATGAAGCGCTGGCGCTCGGCCACCACGTTAAACCGGTCCTCCTGGGGCCCGTCACTTATCTGTGGCTTGGCAAAGTGAAGGGCGAGCAGTTTGACCGACTTTCCCTGCTCAACGACATTCTGCCGGTCTATCAGCAGGTGATCGCCGAGCTTGCGAAGCGCGGCATCCAGTGGGTGCAGATTGATGAGCCCGCGCTGGTGCTGGAGCTGCCGCAGGCATGGCTGGACGCGTTCAAACCGGCCTACGACGCGCTGAAAGGCCAGACTAAACTGCTGCTCACCACCTATTTTGAAGGCGTAAGCGACAACCTCGATACCATCACCGCGCTGCCGGTGCAGGGGCTGCATGTCGATCTGGTTCACGGTCATGACGATATCAACGAACTGCATCGCCGCCTGCCGCAGGAGTGGTTGCTCTCCGCGGGCGTTATCAATGGCCGCAACGTCTGGCGTGCCGATCTCACCGAAAAATATGCGCAGCTGAAAGCGATCGCCGGGCAGCGTGAACTGTGGGTGGGCTCCTCCTGCTCGCTGCTGCACAGCCCGATCGATCTGAGCGTTGAGACCCGTCTGGATGCGGAGGTAAAAAGCTGGTTTGCTTTCGCGCTGCAAAAATGCGAAGAGCTGGCGCTGCTGCGTGATGCGCTGAACAGCGGCGATACGGCGAAAATCGAGCAGTGGAGCGCGCCGATTCAGGCCCGTAAACACTCGGCCCGCGTACACAACCCGGCCGTGGAGCAACGTCTTCAGGCAATCACGGCGCAGGACAGCCAGCGCGCCCATGCGTATCCGGTGCGCGCCGAAGCGCAGCGCGCCCGCTTTAATCTGCCGGACTGGCCGACCACAACCATTGGCTCATTCCCGCAGACGACCGAAATCCGCGGCCTGCGCCTGGATTTCAAAAAGGGCAATCTGGATGCGGCGAACTACCGTACCGGCATCGCAGAACATATTAAGCAGGCGATCGCCGAGCAGGAGCGTCTGGGTCTCGACGTGCTGGTGCACGGCGAAGCCGAGCGTAACGACATGGTGGAGTATTTCGGCGAGCATCTTGATGGCTTCGTCTTCACCCAGAACGGCTGGGTGCAGAGCTACGGCTCCCGCTGCGTGAAGCCGCCGGTCGTGATCGGCGACATCAGCCGTCCGGCGCCGATCACCGTCGAGTGGGCGAAGTACGCGCAGTCGCTGACCGACAAACCGGTGAAAGGGATGCTGACCGGCCCGGTGACGATCCTCTGCTGGTCGTTCCCGCGCGAGGATGTTTCCCGCGAAACCATCGCCAAACAGATTGCGCTGGCGCTGCGTGACGAAGTGGCGGATCTCGAAGCCGCAGGCATCGGCATCATCCAGATTGACGAACCGGCGCTGCGTGAAGGGCTGCCGCTCAAACGCAGCGACTGGGAGACGTATCTCGCCTGGGGCGTGGAGGCGTTCCGCCTGAACGCGGCGGTCGCGAAGGATGACACGCAGATCCACACCCACATGTGTTATTGCGAGTTCAACGACATCATGGATTCTATCGCCGCGCTGGATGCGGACGTGATTACCATTGAAACGTCACGCTCAGATATGGAGCTGCTGGAGTCGTTTGAAGAGTTCGAATACCCGAACGAAATCGGACCGGGCGTGTACGACATCCACTCGCCGAACGTGCCGGACGTGGCGTGGATCGAGGCGCTGCTGAAGAAAGCCGCGCAGCGTATTCCGCAGGAGCGTCTGTGGGTGAACCCGGATTGCGGCCTGAAAACCCGCGGCTGGCCGGAAACCCGCGCGGCGCTCGCCAACATGGTGAAAGCGGCGCAGAACCTGCGCCAGGCATAACGTTTATTGATTGTGGTGATGGCGGGTGCGCTACGCTTACCCGCCCTACGATCAGGCCAGTTATGCGTTGCGCAGGGTGGGTAAGCGCAGCGCACCCACCGCGGCCCGAAGAGAACGTCGCGATAGGTTTTTTGTAGGGTGGGTAAGCGTAGCGCACCCACCGCGGCCCGAAGAGAACGTCGCGATAGGTTTTTTGTAGGGTGGGTAAGCGCAGCGCACCCACCGCGGCCCGGTAAGAACGGCGTGATAGGGTTTTTTGTAGGGTGGGTAAGCGCAGCGCACCCACCGCCTCCCACATCCTCCGGCACCCGCCACCAATACGACGCAATAAAAAACGCCCGGTTTCCCGGGCGTTTTTTATGCTTTCTTACTACCGTAGGCCTGGAACCATTCGAGCATGCGCTCCCAGCCATCCTTCGCTGACGCCTCGTGATAACTCGGGCGATAATCGGCGTTAAACGCATGGCCCGCATCCGGGTAAACGATGATTTCCGCCTTCGCGTTGGCGGCGCGCAGCGCCTGACGCATCGTTTCCACACTCTCCAGCGAAATGCCGGTATCCTGCGCGCCATACAGCCCCAGCACCGGCGCGGTGAGATCGGTGGCGATATCCACCGGATGCTTCGGCGAATTCAGCGTCTTATCGCCCATGAGCTTGCCGTACCAGGCGACCGCGGCTTTCAGCTGCGGATTGTGCGCGGCATACAGCCACGCGATACGCCCGCCCCAGCAAAAGCCGGTCAGCATCAGACGATGCGCGTCGCCGCCGTTGCGTGACGCCCAGCTTGCCACATGATCCAGATCCGCCAGCACCTGCGCGTCCGGCACTTTCGACACCAGATTGCTCAGCAATGACGAAATATCGTCATACTCATTCGGGTCGCCCTGGCGAAAGTAAAGTTCCGGCGCCACCGCCAGATACCCTTCCAGGGCCAGGCGACGGCAAATATCGCGGATATGTTCGTGCACGCCGAAAATCTCCTGCACCACAATCACCACCGGCAGCGGGCCATCGGCAGCGCGCGGGCGGGCGTGGTAAGCAGGCATATTTTCGCCCTGCGTAGGAATCGAGGTTTCGCCTGCGATAATGGCATCCTGCGGCGTATGAACTACCGTTGAAGCGACAGGTGAGACCGCAGCGGCAAAACCCGCTTTATTGTCAGTGTTGTTGTTCATGGCATTCTCCGTACCCGTTATTGTTTTAGCGCATCCCTAACTATAGTCTGCGTGCGACGGGAATGGGGGTGGCAAAAGCAAGCATCTGTCATGTGAGCTTTCACTTATCAGGTTGCATGTGTGACGATCATCACGAAATAATGGAAAATTAATGCAACTCCTTTCTTTTGAAGTGAATCCGGTCACGAAAAATGCCGGACAGGTTCTGTAAAGTACCGTTTTGCTTCTCCTGACAAACCGACCCACAGAGGAGTCACCTATGTCTGATGTTTTTCACCTCGGCCTTAAAAAAAGCGATCTTCAGGGCGCTGAATTAGCGATTGTCCCGGGCGACCCGGAGCGAGTGGAAAAGATCGCCGCGCTGATGGATAAGCCGGTCAAACTGGCCTCCCACCGTGAATTCACCTCCTGGCGCGCTGAGCTTGATGGCAAAGCGGTCATCATCTGTTCCACCGGCATCGGCGGCCCGTCGACCTCTATTGCAGTAGAAGAGCTGGCGCAACTGGGCATTCGCACCTTCCTGCGCGTGGGCACTACCGGCGCTATCCAGCCGCACATCAACGTCGGCGACGTGCTGGTGACGACCGCCTCCGTACGCCTTGATGGCGCCAGCCTGCACTTCGCGCCGATGGAATACCCGGCCGTGGCTGATTTCGCCTGCACCACCGCGCTGGTGGAAGCCGCCAAAGCGGTCGGCGCGACCACGCACATCGGCGTGACCGCCTCTTCCGACACCTTCTACCCAGGCCAGGAGCGCTACGATACCTTCTCCGGCCGCGTGGTCAGCCGCTTTAACGGCTCCATGAAAGAGTGGCAGGCGATGGGCGTGATGAACTATGAAATGGAATCCGCGACGCTGCTGACCATGTGTTCAAGCCAGGGCCTGCGCGCGGGCATGGTGGCGGGCGTTATCGTCAACCGCACCCAGCAAGAGATCCCGAACGCGGAAACCATGAAACAAACCGAAAGCCACGCGGTGAAAATCGTGGTGGAGGCGGCGCGCCGTCTTCTCTGATTGCTCCTTTCAGGCCGGCGCTCCGCCGGCCTTTTTGCGTAATGCCTCGCAGGAATAACGCTCCTTACAGAAAAACGCTTTTCCTCTGGAATTATGTACAGCACAATCCTCTCTGGCGTGATGAGCAGTTCAGGCAGGAGGCGTGGTGGAAATCTCATATCTGGTGTTAGCAGTGGTCGCGCTGGCGGGCGTAGCCGTAGGGTGGCTGGCGTCAGGCCTGCGAACTGCCCAGCAAAAAGCGGAGCTGCTGGCTGAACAGCGCGATATCTACGGCGAACTCAGCGCGGCCCGCGAGGCGCTGGCGCATAACCAGCACTGGCGTGATGAGTGCGATCTGCTTAATAACGAACTGCGCAACCTGCGTGAAATCAACAGCTCGCTGGAGTCCGATCTGCGTGAAGTGACCACGCGGCTGGAGGCCACCCAGGTCCACGCCGAAGAGAAACTGCGCCAGATGATGAGCAGCGAGCAGCGTCTGAGCGAACAGTTTGAAAACCTCGCCAATCGTATTTTTGAGCAGAGCCGTCGCCAGGTCGATGAGCAAAACCGCCAGAGTCTGAATGGTCTGCTTTCCCCGCTGCGCGAACAGCTCGACGGGTTCCGCCGCCAGGTGCAGGAGAGCTTCGGGCAGGAGTCGCGCGAGCGCCATACGCTGGCCCATGAAATCCGCAATCTTCAACAGCTGAATGCGCAAATGGCGCAGGAGGCCGTCAACCTGACGCGCGCCTTAAAAGGCGACAACAAAGCGCAGGGCAATTGGGGTGAAGTAGTGCTCGCCCGCGTGCTGGAAGCCTCGGGCCTGCGCAAAGGGCACGAGTATGAAACGCAGGTCAACATTCAACTTGCCGACAGCAGCCGTATGCAGCCGGATGTCATCGTGCGTCTGCCACAAGGCAAAGATGTGGTGATTGACGCCAAAATGACGCTGGTGGCCTATGAGCGTTACTTTAACGCTGAAGATGACTACAACCGCGAGATGGCGCTGAACGAGCATATCGCTTCTCTTCGCAATCATATTCGCCTGCTGGGCCGTAAGGATTACCAGCAGTTGCCGGGGTTGCGCACGCTGGATTACGTGCTGATGTTCATCCCGGTCGAGCCCGCTTTCCTGCTGGCTATCGACAAACAGCCGGAACTCATCACTGAGGCGTTAAAAAACAACATTATGCTGGTGAGTCCGACCACGCTACTGGTGGCGCTGCGCACCATTTCCAACCTCTGGCGCTATGAGCATCAAAGCCGTAACGCCCAGCAGATAGCCGATCGCGCCAGCCGTCTTTACGACAAAATGCGGCTGTTCGTTGACGACATGAGCGCCATCGGCCAGAACCTCGACAAAGCCAGCGACAGCTACCGTCAGGCGATGAAAAAGCTCGCCAGCGGGCGCGGCAACCTGCTCGCGCAGGCGGAGGCGTTCCGTGGCATGGGCGTTGAGGTAAAGCGCGAGATTAATCCGGATTTGGCCGAACAGGCGGTGCAGGACGACGAAGCGTTCGCGCTCTCCGATGCCGAAACGCTTGCCAGCGCCCCTGATGAAAACAGCCACTTAGCGGCGTTTCGCGTCGCGGGCGAGCGCTGAGCGGCGCGCTAATGCCGCCTTGAATCGTAGGGCAATTGCGGCCAATCTGTTACACTTCACAAACATTTCCTTGATAAGCAGGCACTGAGATGGTTGAAGATTCACAAGATACAACGCACTTTGGCTTTCAGACCGTAGCGAAAGAGCAAAAAGCGGATATGGTGGCGCAGGTCTTCCACTCCGTGGCGGCGAAATATGATGTCATGAACGATCTGATGTCGTTCGGCATTCATCGTCTGTGGAAGCGCTTCACTATCGATTGCAGCGGTGTGCGTCGCGGCCAGAAAGTCCTGGATCTCGCGGGCGGCACCGGCGATTTAACCGCTAAATTCTCCCGCCTGGTGGGCGAGAGCGGCAAAGTGGTGCTGGCGGATATCAATGATTCGATGCTGAAAATGGGGCGCGAGAAGCTGCGCAATACCGGCATCGTCGGCAACGTCGAATATGTTCAGGCGAACGCGGAAGCGCTGCCGTTCCCGGATAACACCTTTGACTGCATTACTATCTCTTTCGGTCTGCGTAACGTTACCGATAAAGAAAAAGCGCTGCGCTCCATGTTCCGCGTGCTGAAGCCGGGCGGTCGTCTGCTGGTGCTGGAATTCTCAAAACCGGTGTTTGAGCCGCTCAATAAAGCGTATGACGCATACTCTTTCCATATTCTGCCGCGCGTCGGCGAGCTGGTGGCGAAAGACGCTGGCAGCTACCGCTATCTCGCTGAATCCATCCGTATGCATCCGGATCAGGAAACCCTGAAAGCGATGATGAACGACGCGGGCTTCGAAAACGTCAACTACTACAACATGACCGGCGGGATCGTAGCGCTGCATCGCGGCTACAAATTCTGAGGAGGTGCCGGATGCCTTTCACACCGCTAATGATGGCTGGTATCGAAGGCGCGCTGAACACTTTCCTGTACCGTGAAAGCGCGCTGAAAGCGCCGCGCCAGCGTTTACAGGGCAAAGTGCTGCGCGTCACGCTTGAAGAACTCTCCACGCCGCTGGTGCTGGTGTTCAGCGAGCAGCAACTGGACGTGCTCAGCAAATGGGAAGGCGAGGCGGACTGTACCGTTATCACACGCCTCTCCGTTTTGCCGAAGCTACAGGACCGCCAGCAGCTGACCGCGCTTATCCGCAGCGGCGAGCTGGAAGTGCAGGGCGATCTGCAGGTGGTGCAAAATTTTGTGGCGCTGATGGATATGGCCGAGTTTGACCCCGCCGGGCTACTGGCGCCGTGGGTCGGCGATATCGCCGCGGAAGGCATCGGGCGCGTCATGCGTCGCGGCGGGCAACTGCTGCAAAAAGGCTTTACGCGCAACCAGCGCTACCTGGCGGAAGCCATTACCGAAGAGTGGCGCGTCGCGCCAGGCGCGCTGGAAATCGCCTGGTTTGCCGAAGAGATTTCGGCTGTCGAGCGCCGTCTGGAAGAATTAACCAAACGGTTGGATAAACTGGAGGGCAAATGACGCCAGGTGAAATTCGGCGCCTTTATTTCATCATTAAAACGTTCCTGAGCTACGGCCTGGATGAGCTTATTCCACGCATGCGTCTCACGCTGCCGCTGCGGATCTGGCGTCGCGGGCTGTTCTGGATGCCGAACCGGCATAAAGATCTGGAGCTCGGCACACGTCTGCGACTGGCGTTGCAGGAGCTGGGTCCCGTGTGGATCAAGTTCGGGCAGATGCTGTCGACACGTCGCGATCTGTTCCCACCGGTTATCGCCGATCAACTGGCGTTGTTGCAGGATCGCGTCGCGCCCTTTGACGGCAGGCTCGCCAAACAGCAGATCGAAAAATCGATGGGCGATCGTCCTGTCGAGGAGTGGTTTGATGATTTCGATATTACGCCGCTCGCTTCCGCGTCTATCGCACAGGTGCATACCGCCCGGCTGAAAGAGAGCGGCAAAGAGGTGGTCATTAAGGTGATCCGCCCCGATATCCTGCCGGTCATTAAGGCGGATATGAAGCTCATCTACCGTCTCGCGCGCTGGGTGCCGCGTCTGCTGCCGGATGGCCGCCGCCTGCGTCCGATGGAAGTGGTGCGCGAATATGAAAAAACGCTGCTGGATGAACTCGACTTGCTGCGCGAAGCGGCGAACGCCATCCAGCTGCGCCGTAATTTCGAAAATAGCCCGATGCTTTACGTGCCGGAAGTCTATTCGGACTATTGCAGCCCGACGATGATGGTCATGGAGCGCATTTATGGCATCCCGGTCAATGACGTCGCGGCGCTGGAAGCCAACGGCACGGACATGAAACTGCTGGCCGAACGTGGCGTCCAGGTGTTCTTCACCCAGGTGTTCCGCGACAGCTTTTTCCACGGCGACATGCATCCGGGTAATATCTTCGTCAGCCACGATCACCCACATGACCCGCAATACATCGGCATTGACTGCGGCATCGTGGGCTCGCTGAATAAAGAAGATAAGCGTTATCTGGCGGAAAACTTTATCGCCTTCTTCAACCGCGACTACCGCCGCGTGGCGGAGTTGCACGTGGATTCTGGCTGGGTGCCGCCGGATACCAACGTAGAAGAGTTCGAGTCTGCTATTCGTACCGTTTGTGAGCCGATTTTCGAAAAGCCGCTTGCGGAAATCTCGTTTGGCCATGTGCTGCTCAATCTCTTTAACACCGCGCGCCGCTTTAATATGGAAGTGCAGCCGCAACTGGTGCTGCTGCAAAAAACGCTGCTGTACATTGAGGGCGTAGGGCGTCAGCTCTATCCGCAACTCGATTTATGGAAAACGGCGAAACCTTTTCTGGAAAGCTGGATCAAAGATCAGGTGGGCTTCCCGGCGCTGGTGCGTTCCTTTAAGGAAAAAGCGCCGTTCTGGGCTGAGAAAATCCCGGAAATTCCTGAACTGGTCTATAACAGCCTGCGGCAAGGCAAACAACTGCAACAAAGTGTTGATAAGATTGCCCATGAGCTGCAGGAGCATCGTGTGAAGCAAGGGCAGTCGCGTTATCTGTTCGGCATTGGCGCCACGCTGATGCTTAGCGGCACGCTGCTCTTTATCTACCGTCCTGACTGGGGCACGTCGCCCGGATGGCTGATGGCAGGCGGCATTCTCGTCTGGCTTATTGGCTGGCGGCGTACCGACTAGCGGGCATTGTTATGTAACGGCCACGGGTATACTGTGGCCAGATGAATACCATTATCACTGGTAACTGAGGAAATGTATGGGTGGCATCAGTATCTGGCAGTTATTGATTATCGCGGTTCTGGTTGTTCTGCTTTTCGGCACCAAAAAGCTACGCTCGCTGGGCTCTGATCTCGGCGAATCCATCAAAGGCTTTAAAAAAGCGATGGGTGACGACGACAAGCAAAAGCATAACCAGGATGCGGATTTCACCGCGCCTTCCGCGCAGGATAAACAAATCGGCGAAACCAAAAGCGACGTCACCCCGGACGACGCCAAAAAACGTGATAAAGAGCAGGTGTAATCCGTGTTTGATATTGGTTTTGGCGAACTCCTGCTGGTGTTTGTTATCGGTCTTATCGTTCTGGGGCCGCAGCGTTTGCCTGTGGCTGTCCGCACCGTCGCAGGCTGGGTACGCGCGCTGCGCTCGCTTGCGACCACCGTGCAGAATGAACTGACCCAGGAGCTGAAGCTTCAGGAGTTTCAGGAAAGCCTGAAGAAAGTGGAAAAGGCGAGCGTCGATAACCTGACGCCGGAGCTGAAAGCCTCGATGGACGAACTACGCGAGGCGGCGGAATCGATGAAGCGCTCTTACAGCGTTAACGATCCGGAAAAAGCGAGCGACGACGCCCACACCATTCATAACCCGCTGGTTAAAGGCAACGAAGCACAGCACGAAGGCGTGACGCCAGCCAAAGCTGAGCATCAGGCCCAGTCGCCCGCGCAGAAGCCGGAAGTATCGCCAGCGGCAGAGAGCGACGCGGCGCAACATGCGACTTCTGCAAACTCTGAGCCTGAAAACATCGTTGAAGCGTCGCCGGACGCGCCCGCCAGCGTGCGCAAACCTGATGCCGCATCCACCGTGAGTGATAAACCCTGACATGGCTGTTGAAGATACCCAACCCCTAATCAGTCATCTGATTGAACTGCGTAAGCGGCTGCTGAATTGCATCATCGCGGTACTGCTGATTTTCCTGGCGCTGGTCTATTTCGCCAACGATATCTATCAACTGGTCGCCGCGCCGCTTATCAGCCAGATGCCGCATGGCGCCAGCATGATTGCCACTGACGTGGCCTCGCCGTTTTTCACGCCTATCAAGCTGACCATGATGGTGTCGGTGATCCTCTCCGCGCCGGTTATCCTGTATCAGGTCTGGGCGTTTGTCGCCCCGGCGCTGTACAAGCATGAGCGACGCCTGATTATCCCGTTGCTGGTCTCCAGTACGCTGCTGTTTTATATCGGTATGGCGTTCGCCTATTTCGTGGTGTTCCCGCTGGCGTTCGGTTTCTTGACGAAAACCGCGCCTGTCGGCGTTGTCGTATCAACTGATATCACCAGCTATCTCGATTTCGTCATGGCGCTGTTTATGGCCTTCGGCGTGTCGTTTGAAGTACCGGTCGCTATCGTCTTGTTGTGCTGGATGGGGGTGACTACCCCGCAGGATCTGCGTGCCAAACGCCCGTATGTGCTGGTTGGCGCGTTCGTCGTCGGGATGCTGCTCACGCCGCCGGATGTGTTCTCGCAAACGTTGCTGGCGATACCGATGTACTGCCTGTTTGAAGTCGGGATTTTCTTCTCGCGCTTCTACGTCGGTAAACGGCGTCCGCGCGAGCAGGATGCCGAAGAAGAAGCAGAAGAATAACGTTACCGCCCGTCAGGGCGGTTTTCATATGGAAAGCGCGATGTTTGATATTGGCCTGAATATTACCAGCTCCCAGTTTGACCACGACAGGGATGAGATGATCGCCCGCGCCCGTGCGGCTGGCGTCGACAGTATGCTGTTTACCGGCACGTCGCTTGAGGAGAGCGAGCGCGCCTGCGCGTTCGCCAGACGCTACGCAGGCTGCTGGTCGACGGCGGGCGTTCACCCGCATGACGCCAGCACGTGGAATGATGAGAGCGCCGCGCGGCTGCGCGCGCTGGCGGGCGAGCCGGAGGTCGTGGCGATTGGCGAGTGCGGGCTCGATTTCAATCGTAATTTCTCAACGCCTGCGGAGCAGGAGCACGCCTTTACCGCACAACTGCGGCTGGCGGCAGAACTGGCGCTACCGGTGTTTTTACACTGCCGGGACGCCCATGCGCGCTTTCTCGCGTTGCTCGACCCGTGGCTCGATAAGCTGCCGGGCGCGGTATTGCACTGCTTTACCGGGACCGAGCAGGAGGCGCGCGAATGTCTGGCACGTGGTATGTATCTCGGCATTACCGGCTGGGTCTGCGACGAGCGCCGCGGGCTTGAGCTGCGGGCCTTGCTGCCGGTTATCCCTGCCGATCGCCTGCTGCTGGAAACGGACGCGCCTTATCTGCTGCCGCGCGATCTCACGCCAAAACCCGCCTCGCGTCGCAACGAGCCATGCTGGTTGCCCCATATTCTGACGCAGGTGGCGCAGTGGCGTGGGGAAGACCCCGCCTGGCTTGAAGCTGTCACGGATGCCAACGCTGCCCGTCTGTTTCTGAAAAACGCGCCGCCTGCGTAACGCTGCTTACTGAAACCCGCGGAGTGTGGATTATTGCACGCTCCCGATTTATTTCGTCCTGAAAGCCTGGTGGTATGCTTCCCGCCGGGAAGGTTTCCCGGATTGACACAGCTGAGGGACGATAATGAACAAGACGATAACGGGCATTGTGGCATTAATGCTGCTAACCAGCGGGCCGGTGATGGCCATGGATAAAACTGCGACCGGCGCCGTACTTGGCGCGACGGCGGGCGCTATCGCGGGTAAAGATGTCAAAAGCGCCGTGGGCGGCGCGGTTATTGGCGCGGGCACAGGCGCGATGCTGAAAAAAGGCGATAAAGGCAAAGCCGCGCGAAAAGGCGGTGTCGCGGGCGCGGTTGTCGGCGCGGGAGTTGCCGCAGCGACCGGGAAAAGCGTGCTGAAAGGCGCGGCGGTCGGCGCAGGCGCGGGCGGTGTTATCGGCGAAGCGACGCATTAATGACAAACGGCGGCCTCGCGCCGCCGTTTTGACTGCGCGCTGTCGCGTCAGACTTTACGGAATTCGGTATTCTTCACGCTTTGCAGCACCTGCTTATTCAGCAAATTCAGCAGCAGCATGGAACGGGCTTCGCCATCGGGCTCGGTAAAAATCGCCTGCAACCCTTCAAACGCCCCTTCGGTAATCACCACCATATCGCCGGTATGCGGCGTATCCGGGTCGGTCACGTTTTCCGGATGCCAGTCGAGAAGCTGCTCGATGACCGTCTGCGGCACCACGGCCGGGTGCGATCCAAAGCGAACAAAATGACTGACGCCGCGGGTGGAGCTTATCGTCGTGGTATGAATATCTTCCGGATCGAAGCGGACGAAAAGGTAGTTCGGAAACAGCGGCTCGCTGACGGAAGTGCGTCTGCCTCGTACCATTTTTTCAAGCGTAATCATTGGCGTAAGGCAGTTCACCGACTGTCGTTCAAGGTGCTCTTTGGCGCGCTGAAGCTGCCCGCGTTTACAGTACAGTAAATACCAGGATTGCATAATGACTCTTCTTACATGGCCGGACGCGCCAGCATAACAAAACCACCTCAGGATCGCTAAGGGCATTATACCGCGCAGTGCTATAGCCTGTGGTGATGATTCACGTTAATTTAACAAAATTACGGCATGCCTGCGGCGAACACCGTATAATAAAAAGCTTATTTTAAAGCCACGAATAACTGCATGAAATACCACGACCTACGCGATTTTCTGGCGCTGCTCGAGCAGCAAGGCGAACTCAAGCGCATTACATTGCCTGTCGATCCTTACCTGGAGATGACGGAAATTGCCGACCGCACATTGCGCGCGGGCGGCCCGGCCTTGCTGTTTGAAAACCCGAAAGGCCATACCATGCCGGTACTGTGCAACCTGTTTGGCACGCCGAAACGCGTGGCGATGGGCATGGGGCAGGAGGATGTCTCTGCGCTGCGTGAAGTCGGCAAGCTGCTGGCGTTTCTGAAAGAGCCGGAGCCGCCGCGCGGTTTCCGCGATCTCTTCGATAAACTGCCGCAGTTTAAGCAAGTGCTGAATATGCCGACGAAACGGCTGCGTAATGCGCCTTGTCAGGAGAAAGTATGGCAGGGCGACGAGGTTGATCTGAACCGCATTCCTATCATGCAGTGCTGGCCTGACGACGCTGCGCCGCTCATTACCTGGGGCCTGACGGTCACCCGCGGCCCGCATAAAGAGCGCCAGAATCTGGGTATCTACCGCCAGCAGTTAATCGGTAAAAACAAACTCATTATGCGCTGGCTGTCGCACCGCGGCGGCGCGCTTGACTTCCAGGAGTGGTGCCAGGCGCATCCGGGCGAACGCTTCCCGGTCGCCGTGGCGCTGGGCGCCGATCCGGCGACCATTCTCGGCGCGGTAACGCCGGTGCCGGATACGCTATCTGAATACGCGTTCGCTGGGTTGCTGCGCGGCACTAAAACCGAAGTGGTGAAGTGTCTGTCAAACGATCTTGAGATCCCGGCCAGCGCCGAAATCGTGCTGGAAGGGTATATTGAACCTGGCGAAATGGCGCCGGAAGGCCCGTATGGCGACCACACCGGTTACTATAATGAGATAGACAGTTTCCCGGTCTTTACCGTGACGCACGTTACGCAGCGTGAAGATGCGATTTACCACTCGACGTATACGGGCCGCCCGCCCGATGAGCCTGCCGTGCTGGGCGTGGCGCTGAATGAAGTGCTGGTGCCGATTCTGCAAAAGCAATTCCCGGAAATCGTGGATTTTTATCTTCCGCCGGAAGGGTGCTCGTACCGGCTTGCCGTCGTGACCATGCGCAAGCAGTACGCGGGCCACGCGAAGCGCGTGATGATGGGCGTCTGGTCGTTCCTGCGCCAGTTCATGTACACCAAGTTCGTGATCGTTTGTGATGATGACATTAACGCGCGCGACTGGAACGATGTGATTTGGGCGATTACCACGCGCATGGATCCGGCGCGCGACACGGTCATGGTGGAAAACACGCCGATCGATTATCTGGATTTCGCCTCGCCGGTATCGGGCCTGGGCTCCAAAATGGGGCTCGACGCGACCAACAAATGGCCGGGCGAAACGCAGCGCGAATGGGGCACGCCCATTAAGAAAGACCCCAACGTGACGGCGAGAATCGACGCCATCTGGGATGAGCTCGCAATTTTTCATGACGGAAAAGGCGCCTGACGCGCCGCCGTTGCAGTTGCATTATTGACCCGACAGAGGGAACGCATGACAACCTTAAGCTGTAAAGTGACCTCGGTAGAAGCCATCACCGATACCGTTTATCGCGTTCGTTTAGTGCCGGAAGCGGCCTTTTCGTTTCGCGCAGGTCAGTACCTGATGGTGGTAATGGATGAGCGGGACAAGCGCCCTTTTTCTATGGCTTCCACGCCGGATGAGCAGGGCTTTATCGAACTGCATATCGGCGCGTCGGAACTTAACCTCTATGCGATGGCGGTGATGGACCGTATTCTCAAAGAGCGTGAAATCGTGGTCGATATTCCGCATGGCGACGCCTGGCTGCGCGATGACGAAGAGCGCCCGCTGATCCTGATCGCAGGGGGGACGGGATTCTCTTACGCGCGCTCGATTCTGCTGACGGCGCTTGCGCGCAATCCGGATCGCGATATCACGATTTACTGGGGCGGACGCGAAGAGAAGCACCTCTACGACCTGTCCGAACTGGAAGCGCTGTCGGTTGACCATCCGAATCTCAACATTGTCCCGGTGGTTGAGCAACCCGATGAGACGTGGCGCGGTCGCAGCGGCACGGTGCTGACGGCGGTCATGCAGGATTTCGGTACGCTTGCCGGGCACGATATTTATATTGCCGGACGTTTCGAGATGGCGAAAATCGCCCGCGACCTGTTCTGCAACGAGCGCGCCGCGCGCGAAGACCGCCTGTTCGGCGACGCCTTCGCGTTTATCTGAGCCATTCCCCGTTCCCGCATAACGCCAGCCCGGTACTACGGGCTGGCGGCAATTTCCTTCCCTGACCAGACATACAACGGCCGATCGTTTTCCAGCAGGCAGAGCAGCGTAATATTTTTGCGCGCCGGGTGATCAAGCTTTGCCGTGAGCTGGGTCGCGATATGCTGTTGCCCCACGTTTTCGTCATACCGTTCCACGACAACGCTTTCCGGCACAATGCGGGACTCATTAAGCACCTGCTGCATAAATGCGTGATCCTGCGACGCGCCGATAAGCGACGTCAGACAGCGCTGCGCCAGCGTCTCTTCCGACAGCTGTGCCTGCGCGGAAGCCGTAAAAGAAAGCGCAGCGGCAAGCGGCGCGAAGATAAAGCATCCCTTCATATTTTTTCCCTGAGGTATGGGGTCGATAAAAGAGCCTGGCACAAACACGGAAAATAAAAAACCCGCCCCTGACAGGCGGGAAGAACGGCAACTAAACATTGATCGCTTCGCCCTTGATGCTATAGCGGCATTGGCGGCTTTCACTTGCCGCCTTGCTCTGACATCAAGGGCAGGGGATTGCACGGTCATTGAGCCTGATACTATGGCGGCGTTGGCTGCCTTACACCCGTTCAAAAACCGTCGCGATGCCCTGGCCCAGACCGATACACATCGTGGCGAGCCCCAGCTCGGCGTCGCGGCGCTCCATCAGGTTAATCAGCGTGGTGCTGATTCGCGCGCCAGAGCAACCGAGCGGGTGGCCGAGCGCTATCGCGCCGCCGTTGAGGTTGATCTTCTCGTCGATCTGCTCCATCAGGCCCAGATCCTTAATGCACGGCAGGATCTGCGCAGCAAAGGCTTCGTTCATCTCAAACAGATCGATATCGCTCGCGGTCAGACCGGCTTTTTTCAGCGCCAGCTTTGAGGCGGGCACCGGGCCATAACCCATAATCGACGGATCGCAGCCCACCACCGCCATCGAGCGGATACGGGCGCGCGGCGTCAGGCCGAGCTCGCGGGCGCGCGATTCGCTCATCACCAGCATCGCTGCTGCGCCATCGGAGAGCGCCGACGAGGTGCCCGCCGTAACCGTGCCGCTTGCCGGGTCGAACGCTGGTTTCAGCTGCGACAGCCCTTCGACGGTAGTTTCCGGGCGGATCACTTCGTCAAAGTCATAGCGCTTGAGTACGCCGTCGGCGTCGTGGCCGCTGGTTGGAATGATTTCCTGTTTAAAATGCCCGGCCTGCGTGGCGGCCCAGGCGCGCTGATGAGAGCGGGCGGCGAAAGCGTCCTGCATTTCACGGCTGATGCCGTGCATACGCGAGAGCATCTCTGCCGTGAGTCCCATCATGCCTGCCGCTTTCGCCACGTTACGGCTTAAGCCTGGATGAAAATCGACGCCGTGGTTCATCGGCACATGGCCCATATGCTCCACGCCGCCCACAAGGCAAACGCTGGCGTCGCCGGTCATGATCATCCGCGCGGCGTCGTGTAACGCCTGCATCGACGAGCCGCACAGGCGGTTGACCGTCACCGCGGGCACGCTGTGCGGGATTTCCGCCAGCAGCGCGGCGTTGCGGGCGATGTTAAAACCCTGCTCCAGCGTCTGTTGCACACAGCCCCAGTAAATGTCGTCGATAGCGCTGCCTTCCAGTTGCGGGTTACGCGACAGCAGGCTGCGCATCAGGTGCGCGGAGAGATCTTCCGCCCGCACGTGACGGAACGCGCCGCCTTTGGAACGGCCCATCGGGGTGCGGATAGCATCAACAATTACAACCTTTTCCATTCGTCGCTCCTTAAGCCGTTTGCAGTTCGCCCACCGGTTGGGCGGGTTCAACCTGGGGATAATAAGGCGCATTGTGGCTCGCTTTTTCGCGAAGCCCGGCAGGCGCTTCATAGAGCGGGCCGAGATGCTGATAGCGCTGCGCCATATCGAGATAGGCCGCGCTGCCCTGGGTATCCAGCCAGCGGAACGCGCCGCCGTGGAACGGCGGGAAGCCGAGGCCGTAGACCAGCGCCATATCCGCCTCGGCGGGGCTTGCGATAATGCCTTCTTCCAGACAGCGTACGACTTCGTTGACCATCGGGATCATCATGCGCGCCACGATCTCTTCATCGCTGAACGCGCGCTTCGGCTGACTCACTTCCGCCAGCAGGCTGTCCACCGTGTCATCCGGCGCTTTGCGCGGTTTACCTTTGCTGTCTTCCTGATAGGCATAGAAGCCTTTGCCGTTTTTCTGTCCGAAGCGGCCAGCCTCAAACAGCGCGTCGATCGCATCGCGGTAATCTTTTTGCATGCGTTGCGGGAAGCCTGCCGCCATGACGGCCTGCGCGTGGTGCGCGGTATCGATGCCCACCACATCCAGCAGGTACGCCGGGCCCATCGGCCAGCCGAACTGTTTCTCCATGACTTTATCGATCTGGCGGAAATCGGCGCCGTCGCGCAGCAGCTGACTGAAACCGGCGAAGTAGGGGAACAGCACGCGGTTAACGAAGAAGCCAGGGCAGTCGTTCACCACGACAGGCGTTTTGCCCATTTTGCTGGCCCAGGCGACCACTTTGGCTATCGTGGCGTCGGAGGTTTTCTCGCCGCGGATCACTTCAACCAGCAGCATACGGTGCACCGGGTTAAAGAAGTGCATACCGCAGAAGTTTTCCGGACGTTTCAGCACGCTCGCCAGTTCGCTGATAGGAATGGTGGAGGTATTGGAAGCAATTACGGTATCCGGGCGCACCTTGTCTTCGGTTTCCGCCAGCACCGCTTTTTTCACTTTCGGGTTTTCCACAACAGCTTCGACGACCACATCGGCGCGCTCAAACCCGGCGTAATCCAGCGTTGGATGGATAGTGGCGATGACCCCTGCGAGCTTCAGCCCGTCGATTTTGCCGCGCTCCAGCTGTTTATTCAGTAGCTTACTGGCTTCGTTGATGCCGAGCGCCAGCGATTTCTCGTTGATGTCTTTCATGATGACCGGCACGCCTTTCCAGGCCGACTGGTAGGCGATGCCGCCGCCCATAATGCCCGCACCCAGCACCGCCGCCTGTTTCGGCATTTCGGTCTCTTTGGTCAGCTTTTTCGCGAGGCCTTTGACGTACTGGTCATTTAAGAAGATACCGACCAGCGCGCGCGCTTCGCTGGAGCGCGCCAGCGGAACAAAGCTTTTGTTTTCCAGCGCCAGCGCCTCGTCACGGCCCAGCCCTGCGGCGGCTTCAATGGTTTTCACCGCCGTCATCGGCGCCGGGTAGTGTTTGCCGGCGGTTTGCATCACCATGCCTTTGGCGATGGTAAAGCTCATGGCGGCTTCGATTTTACTTAAGTGCAGCGGTTCAAGTTTCGGCTGGCGGCGCGCTTTCCAGTCGAGTTCGCCGTCGATGGCCTGGCGCAGCATACGCAGCGCCCCTTCAGTCAGTTTTTCCGGTTTAACGACCGCGTCGACCAGACCCACTTTCAGCGCCGCGTCGGCAGTGATGTCTTTACCGGCCGCGATGATTTCCAGCGCGCTGTCGGCGCCCAGCAGGCGAGGCAGGCGTACCGAGCCGCCAAAGCCCGGCATGATGCCAAGTTTGGTTTCCGGCAGGCCAATGCGGGCATCCGGCGTGGCGAGACGGAAGTCGGTCGCCAGCACGCACTCGCAGCCGCCGCCTAACGCGTAACCATTAATGGCGCACAGCGTCGGCACCGGCAGATCTTCAAGACGGTTAAACACGCTGTTGGCAAAGTGCAACCACTGGCTTAATTGCTCAGCGGGCACCTGGAACAGCGAGAGGAATTCGGTAATGTCGGCGCCGACGATAAACGCGGCTTTTTCCGAGCGCAGCAGCAGGGCTTTGAGATCGTGTTGTTTTTCCAGCACATCCAGCGCATGGCCCAGGCTTGCCACGGTCGCGGTATCAAGCTTGTTCACCGAGCCGGGGGCATCGAACACCAGTTCGGCAATGCCGTCTTCCAGCCAGTTAAGGTACAGGGTGTCGCCTTTGTAGAGCATGTCGGTCTCCTGAATCCAGCAAGGGGATCTGGTCATACCAGATGAAGCGGAGTGTGGATTTGATGTTAATGAAATGCAAATTACTGTTTAAATATTTGCAAACACGATCACGGAAGGTGGAAAACGCTCAGGGAATAAACCGGTGTGCTAAGATGCCGGAGTTGAGAGCTCAAACTTTAAAGGTAAAGTATGGATTCGCTGACCACCCTCTATAAAAATCATCTCGATACGCTTCAGGAGCGTACCCGCAACGTGCTTGCCCGCTTTAATCTGGACGCGCTGCTTATCCACTCCGGCGAACTGTTTAACGTCTTTTTAGACGATCACGCCTATCCGTTTAAGGTTAACCCGCAGTTCAAAGCATGGGTGCCGGTCACGCAGGTGCCGAACTGCTGGCTGCTGGTGGACGGCGTCAATAAGCCGAAGCTGTGGTTTTATCTGCCGGTGGATTACTGGCATAACGTCGAGCCGCTGCCTAGCGCGTTCTGGACAGACGAGATAGACATTATCGCGCTGCCGAAAGCCGATGATATTGGCGGTCAGTTGCCTGCCGCGCGCGGCAATATCGCGTATATCGGCCCGGTGCCGGAGCGCGCGCTGAAGCTGGAATTGCCAGCGGATAAAATTAACCCGAAAGGCGTTATCGACTATCTGCACTTTTACCGCGCGTATAAGACGGATTACGAGCTGGCCTGTATGCGCGAAGCGCAGAAGACGGCGGTTAACGGCCATCGCGCCGCGCATGAAGCGTTTCTGTCCGGCATGAGCGAGTTCGATATCAACCTCGCGTATTTGACCGCGACCGGCCATCGCGATACCGATGTGCCTTACAGCAATATCGTTGCGCTGAATGAACACGCCGCCGTGCTGCACTACACGCGCCTCGATCACCGCGCGCCGTCTGAGATGCGCAGCTTTCTGCTGGACGCAGGGGCGGAATATAACGGCTATGCCGCCGATTTAACCCGTACCTGGGCGGCTGACAGCGACAGCGATTTCGCGGCCCTGATTAAAGATGTTAATGAAGAGCAGCTGGCGCTGATTGGCACCATGAAAGCGGGCGTCAGTTACATCGATTACCATATTCAGTTCCATCAGCGCATCGCGAAGCTGCTGCGCCGTCACCAGATTGTGACTGACATCAGTGAAGAGGCGATGGTGGAAGCCGATATCACCGGGCCGTTTATGCCGCACGGTATCGGGCATCCGCTGGGCTTACAGGTGCACGACGTCGCGGGCTTTATGCAGGATGACACCGGCACGCACCTGGCCGCGCCTGGCAAATACCCGTATCTGCGCTGCACGCGTGTGATGCAGCCGCGCATGGTGCTGACGATTGAGCCGGGGATTTACTTTATTGAGTCGCTGCTGGCGCCGTGGCGTGAAGGCCAGTTCAGCAAGCACTTCAACTGGCAGAAAATCGAGGCGCTGAAGCCGTTCGGCGGGATCCGCATCGAGGATAACGTGGTCATTCATGAGCACGGCGTGGAAAACATGACCCGGGATCTGAAGCTCGCCTGATGGAGAGCTGGCTTGTTCCGGCGTCGCCGGTGATCGTGACGGACGAGATCAAAAAGAGCCGCTTTATTACGTTGCTCGGCCATACCGAGGGCGTGGACGCGGCGAAAGCGTTTGTCGTGCAGGCGCGCGCCGATTATCCGGACGCCCGGCATTATTGTCAGGCGTGGGTGGCGGGCGCGCCCGATGATTCTCAGCAACTGGGATTCTCGGATGACGGCGAACCGGCGGGCACAGCAGGAAAACCGATGCTGGCGCAGCTGATGGGCAGCGGCGTCGGCGAGGTAACCACCGTGGTCGTGCGCTACTTCGGCGGCATTAAGCTTGGTACCGGCGGGCTGGTGAAAGCTTACGGCGGCGGCGTGCAACAGGCGTTAACGTTGCTTGAAACCACCCTCAAAGTACCGCTGACGGAATATACTTTGCTGTGCGATTATGCACAGCTTGCGGGCGTGGAAACGCTGCTCGGCCAGTTTAACGGCCGGGTAGTGGAGAGCGAGTTTCAGGCGAACGTGGCGTTGCGAGTGGCGCTTCCGCATACGCAGGTGACGGCTTTTTCGGCAAAGCTTGCCGACTTTAGCCGTGGCGCATTGCATTTGTTGTCGGTTGAATAATAATCCTCTCCTTCATTTTGATTCCAAAGGAAACGGCAGATGCATTTTCGCGCCATTACCCGAATCGTTGGTCTACTGGTTATCCTGTTTTCCGGGACGATGATTATTCCCGGCCTGGTGGCCCTGCTATACCGCGACGGCGCGGGACGCGCTTTCACACAAACCTTTTTTGTCGCGCTGGCTATCGGCGCGGCGCTCTGGTGGCCGAACCGTCATCAGAAGCGCGAGCTGAAATCGCGCGAAGGGTTTCTTATTGTCGTGCTCTTCTGGACGGTGCTGGGCAGCGTCGGGGCCCTGCCGTTTATCTTCTCCGAGCGGCCTAACCTCACCGTTACTGACGCCTTTTTCGAATCCTTTTCGGGGCTGACGACCACGGGCGCGACGACGCTGGTGGGGCTTGATTCCCTGCCGCATGCCATTCTTTTCTATCGTCAGATGCTGCAGTGGTTCGGCGGTATGGGAATCATCGTGCTGGCGGTGGCGATTCTGCCGATTCTCGGGGTCGGCGGGATGCAGCTGTACCGCGCTGAAATGCCGGGGCCGCTGAAAGACAACAAAATGCGCCCGCGTATCGCCGAAACGGCGAAAACGCTGTGGCTGATTTATGTCTTATTGACGGTGGCGTGCGCGCTGGCGCTGTGGTTTGCCGGAATGCCAGCGTTTGATGCTATCGGCCATAGCTTTGCCACTATCGCTATCGGCGGGTTTTCCACCCACGATGCGAGCGTGGGGTATTTCGCAAGCCCAACCATTAACACCATTATTGCTATCTTTCTGCTGATCTCTGGCTGTAACTATGGGCTGCACTTCTCGCTGCTCAGCGGGCGTAGCCTGAAGGTCTATTCCCGCGACCCGGAATTTCGCATGTTTATCGGCGTGCAGCTGACGCTGGTCTTCATCTGTACGCTGGTGCTCTGGTTTCACGATACGTACGATTCGGCGGTGACGACGCTCAACCAGGCGTTTTTCCAGGTGGTGTCGATGGCGACGACGGCGGGCTTTACGACGGACAGCATCGCGAAATGGCCGCTTTTCCTGCCGGTGCTGTTGCTCTGTTCGGCATTTATTGGGGGCTGCGCGGGTTCAACCGGCGGGGGGCTTAAAGTCATTCGCATTCTGCTGCTCTTTAAACAGGGCAACCGCGAACTGAAAAGGCTGGTGCACCCGAACGCCGTCTACAGTATTAAACTTGGCAACCGCGCGTTGCCGGAACGTATCCTCGAGGCGGTGTGGGGATTTTTCTCAGCGTATGCGCTGGTGTTCCTTGTCAGCATGCTGGCGATTATCGCCACCGGCGTGGATGACTTCTCCGCTTTCGCCTCTGTGGTGGCGACGCTCAATAACCTCGGCCCTGGCCTTGGCGTCGTGGCGGATAACTTCGCCAGTATGAACCCCATCGCTAAGTGGATACTGATTGCCAACATGCTTTTCGGGCGTCTGGAAGTGTTTACGCTTCTGGTGCTGTTCACCCCGACTTTCTGGCGCGAATAACAGGGAGATAATTGTGAAAACCTTAATTCTGTTTTCCACCCGTGACGGACAAACGCGCGAAATCGCTTTTTATATCGCATCTCAGCTACAGGAAATGGGCGAGGCGGTGGATGTCGTCAATCTGCATCGCGCCGAAGAGCCAGACTGGACGCAATATAAGAAGGTGGTAATAGGCGCGTCGATTCGCTACGGTCATTTCCATCCGACCCTGGACGCATTTGTGAAACAACATCAGCAGGCGCTGAATGCTGTGCCGGGCGCGTTCTTCTCGGTTAACCTCGTGGCGCGTAAACCCGAGAAGCGAACGCCCCAGACTAATAGCTATACCCGGAAGTTTCTGTTGAACTCGCCATGGCAGCCCGATCACTGCGCCGTCTTTGCAGGCGCGCTGCGTTATCCGCGTTATCGCTGGTTTGACCGCTTCATGATTCGCCTGATTATGAAAATGACGGGCGGCGAAACCGATACGTCAAAAGAAGTGGTCTACACGGATTGGCCTCAGGTGGCCCTGTTTGCGCAGGAAATCGCCCGTCTGAACCGCGATTAGTATCATTTTCCGGCGCATTGCCTGGAAATTAAGCGAACGAAAACTTTTTTGAAATTAGGGGTTGTCAGCTGAGAAGAACTCCCTATAATGCGCCTCCACTGACACGGCACAACGGCGAACGAGCCGGCCCGTCAGGCAGACGAAAGCGAA
>NZ_CAWPHW010000009.1:0-90751 GCF_963888145.1 Cronobacter sp. EKM101R
TCACGCCGGTGCCGCTGCCGGTGGCGTTACCGCTGACGGCGCTGTTCCCGGTGCTGGTCAGCTTACCGGAGATATCCACGCCGGCACCGTCCACGCCGCTGCCGCTGACGGTGGTGTTGTTCAGCGCGCTGTTGCCCCTGATGTTCACGCCCGTGCCGCTGCCGGTGGCGCTGCCGCTGATATTACCGTCAGTGATGTTGCCGCTGAGGCTCACGCCGGTGCCGCTGCCGGTGGCGTTACCGCTGACGGCGCTGTTCCCGGTGCTGGTCAGCTTACCGGAGATATTCACGCCGGCACCGTCCACGCTGCTGCCGCTGACGGTGGTGTTGTTCAGCACGCCGGTGCCCCAGAGATTCACGCCGGTGCCGCTGCCGGTGGCGCTGCCGCTGATCTGACCGCCGATCACGGTGCCGCAGAGGCTCACGCCGGTGCCGTCCACGCTGCTGCCGCTGACGGTGGTGTTGTTCAGCGCGCTGCTGCCCCAGAAATTCACGCCCGCGCCGCGGCCGCTGAGTGAACTTCCTGTGATGTTGGTGTTGGTCAGCTTACTACTCACAAGAACAACACCGCTGCCATTTTGGGATGTCCCGTTCAGGTTAACTGTGCCATTCACCCCGGAAGTGTCCATTTTAATTTGTGAAATACCATGAAGGTTTCCACTACTCGATCCATTGATATTGGCATTGCCAGTGCCATTTATTGTTATCCAGCTATTCGCGACATTGAAAGCTCCCCCTATCCCATTCCCTTTACCACCGTCAGCATCAAACGTGAGGTTGGTATTATTAAGAACCATATATAACCGACCAGTAGTCTCTCCATTATTCAAAAAATTAAAAGCTGAGAGGTGATCAGTTCTATAGGTACCGGGGTCTTGTCTGGAGTAATAATCTACTAGTTCTTGAGTTATGTTACTTTTGGCATGTATATCTACAGTTCCGTTATTAAAGACCAACGTCGTATTAAGCGCTACAGCCATTCCGTTGCCATATTCTGCTGTGCCGTTGAGGATAGTTTCTCCGGTAAAGCTTGTGGTAGTGTTATCAAAAAAGATACCTTTCCCCAGAGCAAATGAGTCTGGTTTTTCAGTTCCTGTGTATCTACCATTAACAGCAATATTCCTTGCAGAAATATTGTTCACACGCGATAAAGCTACCCCTTCATAACCAAAATAAGCACTCATAGTCCTTTCCGCGGTTCCGTTAATAGTAACAGAACCATTTGCAGCACTCAGGTTAGCATTTGAAACAACTACACCATTAGTGGGAACTTTTCCGGTACCACTCACATTAATGGAACCGTTTGTTGAAACCAAAGATGTATTCTGAAGAGCAACTCCGGGGTTGCTACTGATGTTTGAAACCCCTGTCAATGATATATTTTCTGCTGCATTCAGGATGTTGCCATTGCCGAGAATGGAGACACCACCACCGCTACCATTCAGTGTGATAGAGCCATTTGACGCATTCAGGGTTACGGTGCCATTCAGTAATACCCCTTTGTTGTCGGCCGAGTTACTGATGGATATATTACCGCTCTCTGATGTAAGGGTGGTCGTACCCCGCAACTCCAGCCAGGCTACGTTCGGGGCATTCGTGTTATTACCGGTGAGTGTGATATTCCCCGTGGCAGACAATGTTGAGTTATTCACCCAAACAGGTAAATGCCGGCTGTTTCCACCACTCTGCGTTCCGGCCAGTGTGATTATCCCCCCGGAGAAAGAGCTACAGCCATCCAGACTCAGCAGTGACCCAGCATTACGTACCGTGTTAACGAAAGCGCTTTCACTCAGATTAACGTCCGGATTCCAGGCCGAGATAGTGATATTACCTCTGTCGTTTCCTGAAGAAGCTGACGTGTTCAGGGTGCTGTTGAATACTTTCACCGTAAGCGCATTCGCCTCTCCACCGGCCATCCGGCCAACAGTAATATCCCCGCCATTACTCTGCAGCGTGCTGCCATTGAGATGCACCATGGCAGAGTTGCTCCCCGCCCCCAGGAGGCTGATGTTTAACTTGCCTACAGTGGAGGTAATGTTATGGCTCTGAATGGTAATATTACCGTTCGCCTTAAGCGTCAGGCTCGCATCACCGCCTCCATTTTTGCTGATATCAGCGTTAACAGTGATATTCCCGCTCTGATTACCTCCTGCTGTCTGGCTTTGGGTCAGAATAGTAACGCTGGTCCCGTTATTCAGCTCATTGCTGATGCTGGTATTGCTGACCTGCGAGCCTGATGCCTCGGGAGTAACCTCAAAAAGGCCAGAGGTGTCAGTATTTTCAGACACGCTGGTACTGCTGCCATTCACAATGGTGATATCCAGTGGGTCAAGCAGCCAGTTACCTGCTTTGCCTTTTCCTGCGGATGCACTGACCGCTCCAAAAACCTGGAGGTTACCGAGTGAAGAGGTCTCTACCTGCCCACCGTTCCCCCCTTTATCCCCGCCTTTCGCGCTAATCTGGCCGTGGAAGTTGGTTAAACTCTCTGACCACAATACAGCCGTACCGCCGTTACCCTGCTGTGTCGCAGACACATCAATGCGGGAACCGTCCTGCATCACCACCTTGTCCGCATTACGAATGCTGACGTCCTTACCCTGCCAGCCCCCACCGATGTACACATCTCCCCCCCCCTGGCCGCCGGTCGCCGTTATGCTGCTGCCTTTGCCCAGCAGGAGGTTTTGTCCCTGCACAACAACCTTTCCGCCCTTACCGGACATATTGTCCGCCTGCAGGGAGCCGCTCAGGTTCACCACGCCGCTTTCGCCGCCGTCCAGCACAATGTTACCGTCCTGACGGCGCATGCCGCCCGCTTCCACCACGCCGCTCACGTTCAGTACCGTGTTCATCATCATATCCCGACCGTGCGCCGTCAGGTAAACCTGACCATCGCTGGCGCTGACCAGACCACGGTTTTCCACCAGGGCGTTAACCACGTCACCAGTAACCTGTACGGAGGTCAGACCGCCATTGTCCAGCTGCAGCGTGACGCGATCGGTGGCTGCCAGGACTGCCTTACCACTCGGCGTGCGGATAGTGCCATTGTTGCTGACCTTATCTGCGGCCAACACAATATAGCCACCCGGTGTCGTGGTCAGTGCCCCCTGGTTAACAATCGCCGCACCGGCTTTTTGCTCGCCGCTGAAGGTATAACGATGGTTAATGAAGTCGTCGTTTTCAATATCGCGGGTAGTGGCCACAAATCCGGAAGTGCTGACGCTGGCCCCCTTACCAAACAGGACGCCGTTAGGGTTGACCAGGAAAACCTGACCATTCGCCTTCAGGTTACCCATAATCTGCGACTCACCGCCGCCCACCACTCGGTTCAGCGCAGTAGCACTGCTGTTTGGCTGGTAAAACTGCACCGTGCTCCCTTTACCAATGTCAAAGCTGTGCCAGTTGGCCACCATATCCTGGCTGTTCTGATGAATATCCATCTGGTTGCCTGATGGTGTCTGGATGCTGCCTGACCCTGCAACAATCTGACCGCCGGTCGGCAAATTTGCCGCAGTCACAGGATGGACCATCATAATCATAACCGTCAGCATACTGAGTGCCATGGAGCGTACGCCACGACGTGCCCTCTCCGCTACGTCCACGCATCCTGTGGCTTTAGCCTTACCCACCCCGGCGGTAATTTCACTGACCACCACCAGTTCGTTGCGACGTTTGTCAAATTTCAGTTTATATATGCGGTTCATACTGTTCTCTCACTGAAGGTCCGGAAACAGACCTACTTGCTTCACGGTGTTATTTCCTTGTTTTCGTTTATGCGATAACTCGAACTCAGAACTTCTTCACGGCGGACAACCAGACACGGTTGTCATCACGAGTACCGGATACCGGGTCCTTACCGGATGACGAGCGTGCCCAAGTAGCAGTTACTGCGTAGCTACTCGGGGCGCCCACTGTAACAAACAGCCCGCCCCCGCCCAGATTCACCTCGTTTTTATCCGTCACGCGAAGGCCGGATTTGGTGACATTATCCCGGTTCTGCTGCCCGTTACCGTGGTCGTAAAAGATGCCCGCCGTAACAAATCGATGCCCCCCGCCTTGAGAACCTGACGGCAGGAACCAGCTCGCCTTCACTTCTGCGGTGGTTACCAGACCACGGTCTACTGCGCCAGCCCCCACGTCATAGGCACGTACCGCAGACGGCCCTCCCAGCAGGAACTTGCGGGACGTATCCAGGTTACCGCTGGTTTCCTGCCCGCTCAGACGGAAGGAAACCTGCAGAGGCCCGTAAATCTGCTGGTCGTGCTGTACCTGATAGTTCAGAGTGGAGAACCTGCCATCCGAGCCGCGTACGTCGCTGCCGCTCCAGAAACGGGATGTCTCATTTTGATATCGCATCCGGCCCAGAGTCAGATCCACCCGCCCCCCGGTCACCCCACCCGGCACCGTAGCCACGCTGCCCGCCACACCAATCGTTCCAGTGGTGGCCGTCTTATTGGCTTTCGTACCGTTCGCGACGGAGAACTTCTGCGGGTATTTGTCTGTAAGGAAGGACTGTCCCGCAGAAGCCGTGATGTTCAGTTGTGCTGAGCCAGTTCTTACAAGCGGATGCGTGACGTACACTTCCCAGTCATCGGAATATCCTCTGAAGCGCTCCTGCATAAAGTCGTACTGGTAATCCAGACGGCTATATGCCGCGCCGGCACGGGTACCGTAGCTGGACACGAGCTGGCTGTAATCCAGGCGACCATTCACGAGACCACCATGCTCGTAGCTGAGCGTGCCGTCCAATCGCAGCTGGTCACCGGTGCCGAGCAGGCTGTTCACATACGCTCCCCCCTGAACCCGGCTGCGCCCGGTGGACCGCGTTCCCTGGTTGTCCAGCCCCACATACCCTCCGAAACGTTGACCCGGACGCGCATCAACCATCACCGCCGTTGTGCCGCTCTTCTTACCAAGCTTCAGTGAGACGCTGGCCTCTATACCAGGTATTTCGTTCAGCAACAGGGACAGACGTTCAGCCTGTTTGCGAAGCACGGGCTTACCCTCTGGCGTGGCCGCACTGGCCATTCGCATGAGGAAGCCATCACGGATTGGGGCTGCGTTGCTTACGGATGCGCGGTCAGCAATACCTGGCAAGACGGTCAGTTTCAGCTCACCGTCGCGGATAACCTGACGGGGAATGATCACCCGGGCGGCCATTAGTCCAGCATCGCGGTACCGCGCAGTCAGCTCTGCGGTCAGAGAGCGCAGGTCAGCAAAGGATAGTGGTCTGCCGGTATACGCACGCAAAACTGGTTCCACCTGTACAAAGAGTGAGGACTGCGCGCCAGACAGGCGGATATGCTTCAGGATCACGCGCTCAGAAGACGTGTCACGGACAGTCTGAGAAGCCTCCAGGGATGTCGCAACACTAGGTGCAGTAAGCTCAGGTATATGCACCAAACGGGATTCATCCTGACGGATCTGGTTACCAAGGGAGCCGGCATTCTGCAGCAATGATGCCCCCTGAGCATGGAGAGGCAGGCTGAGTGAGAGAACAGCAACCGGAGCGGAGATTCGGCTAGCCAATATCATCTGGCTAAACGCGGCAGGTAGCATTCTCAGGCGAAAAGAAGGTTTTGACATGAAATTAACCTCCATTACAACATTGCAGTTCAAAAATCAGTATTATTAGAAAAATCAAAGGAGTTAAAAGAAACCGTACTAATTAACTTGGCGGATAAACCCTCCCACAGTCATGCTAAATTCTCAAAAATTATTCCACGACACTTCAAGAAAGTCGCAAAACAGCAAGAAAAACATCAAACAAAACACATACAAAAAACCAGCCCACTTTTTGATAAAAAAAGCGCACTAAAATAAATAAAACACACTTTAAAGAAAGCTAATAGATACATTTATAACAGTGATATCCGCTACAACAAGTTCGTTTGATAATGTTTTTTTGCATCAAAATGTGAGGTCCCAGGCCATCATGAAAAACCACTTAACTTATCGTACAAAGGTCCATCATTTAAAGGTAAGGCCGTATCAGTTTAGCATTTTATATGCCAGCAACTGTTCAATAAATATTAAAGAAGAAAAAAGTCATGATGAAATTAACATACCTAAAGGAACTATATCTTTCATAGAAAGAAATCAAAGTCTTCAAATTCACATTATCAAGGAGCATAATGGAGATGCCTATAAGGTGCATACTCTGACATCTGATACCGTACGGAATTTGATTAACATTCTTGAACCATCATTAAAGTTTATCCCTGTTGATATAGCGAATGAAAGAAAACTGAAAGATAAAATCCACATTGTACCAGGAGATGGGATAAACAAAATTCTTTTCCAGAGCATAAAGGAAAACGAAGATGCAGCCTCTGAAATCTATAAGATCGCATGCTTAATATTAAAATCAGATAAACCAGAAAAAATATACTGGTCTTTACGTCTGTCAGCATCGAGTTTTTTTTCTGACAGGGTAAAGAATCTCATAGAGTCCGATCTGACCCAAAAATGGCGTTTATCGACTATTTCAGAAATGTTAAGTTTGTCTGAAATTGCTGTCAGAAAAAAACTTGAGGCCGAGAACACGAGTTTCTATCAAATTCTTCTTGATGCAAGGATGCAAAAAGCAGCAAAGCTGATCCTAGATGAAAATCATCATTTAAGAAAAGTCGCTTCAAGTATCGGCATGTCAAGTACATCATACTTTATTAAGACGTTTTCATCATATTACGGGGCGACCCCCAAACAATTTTATTTATACTTTAAAAATATAAGCCATCAATAAGAATAGGCTAAAAAATATTTATAAATCACATACAAAACATTAAGCTTTTTAATATTAAGTTATAACTCAAACAGGTTCAAATAATAAGTATCATTGTCAACACCCAGATAATATCATCGTGATGCATAAATAAAAACAAATTCATTAATGAGGGCAAATAATGTTCAAGCAAAGCTACAAAATAATTGAATACCAGTTCAGAGCATTGCGAACTTTATTCGTTTCAGATGAAAATTACCGTCGTAGAAAGTTTAAAAAAATATTTAATAAGGAGCTAAACCTGTCGCCGCCGTCAACCCTTAATGAAAAAATAAACTATAGAATGATTTTCGAACGCGATTTTTTCTTCACCATTATTGCTGATAAGATTGCCGTTCGGAACTATGTAGAAATGATGGTGGGCAACAAACATCTGGTCCCGTTGCTTGCCGTTTTTGATAGTTTAAGCATACAGGATCTCGAGGAACTTCCGGATTCTTTTGTTATGAAATGTAATCATGATAGCGGCAGTGCCATTATCTGTCATGACAAGAGTGAAATCGACAAAAAGAAATTGGTCAGTCACTTTGCTCGCCGGTTGCGCATGAATCCATATTATACAAATCGGGAGTGGCAGTATAAAAATATTAAGCCTCAGATACTGGTTGAAAAAAAGTTAAATATTTTTGCCGGAAAAAATCAGGATATAACACCCGAAATGTTCCGTGTGCATTGTTTTCACAAAAAACCTATGTATATCGAAGCTGATTTTACCTGCATGAATGGTCGACAATACGTTAACATTTATGACGCTCACTGGAAGCTTCAACCGTTTACGCTGGGATATGGTAATACTCCTTACGACATTGAACGTCCCTGTTGTTTACAGGACATTCTTGATATTTCAGCGAAACTCGCCACTTGCCTTGATTACTGCAGGGTCGACCTTATGGTTGAAAACGAATGGGTTTACTTCAGTGAGATCACACTGACTCCTGAAAGTGGTCAGCTAAAGTTCTGCCCTGCAGAATGGGATTTGCGTCTTGGCTGCTTATGGGATTTGCCTGTGATGAGAGTTGGTTAGCCTCCGGGAAAAACAAAGGTCCGCTTCTGTCAACAGGCGGATCTCGATAACCTGACTTTCTGACTAAAACTAATTAATCCAGTCTTCAAGCAACAGTCCAGGTACCCGCTCCCGCATATTGTTCGTGACCAGCACGGCGCCGGCGGCAATGGCATGGCCGGCAATCGCCGTATCATTCGGGCCGATCGGCGTGCCGGCGAGGCACAGCGCGACCTTAATCTCCGTGGTGGCGTGCACCGCGGCGCGGTCCCAGGGCAGGACGGCATCGAGCCGGGCGCAGAATTCCTCGACCAGCTGCACGTGACGCGGCGAGGCCTTCGGGCCGGTGGCGCCAAAGCGCATTTCGGAGTAGGTAATGGCCGAGACCACGATGCGGTGGCCGCGCAGCACCGCCTGCTCCAGGCGCTTCAGGACGGCTTCCGGCTGCTCGCGCATGATGAACGAGCAGATACAGGTGTCCAGCATATAGGTTGTGTTCACAGGTCAAATCGTCCTTCGTCGCTGACAACGTCCTCTCGCTCTGCCATAAAGTCCGAATCGGCTTTTTCGAGCTGTGCGAACGAGCACCAGGTCGGCCGGACGGGACGCAGGATGATTCTGTCCCCGTCCCGGACAATCTCCAGCTCGCTCACGCCTTCAAAATCCATGTCACGGGGAAGCCGGATGGCGCGGTTGTTGCCGTTTTTAAAAATGGATACGGTTCTCATGGTCTTTTTTTCCGGGTAAGTGTGGATATGTGGCGCATATCCGGAATGATGTGCATTGCATCGGGTGTGTGCATATGTCCAGTATAGGCAGATGCACAGCATATGTATAGGGGGTATATATGCAGATGTGAAGCATATGTATATGCGGTGCATATCCTTATTTCTCTCTTTTTCCGCTGAGATCCGAAAACCGGTAGAGACGGATCTCCGCGAACCGCACCGGTGCGCTGTGCAGCATAAACACAATATGCGCTATACTGCAGCTGACTTTTAGTACATATGTTGTGTTTCACTCCTGATCCGTGACCGGCTGCCCCCCCGGAAAAGGGCGCTTTGTTTATTTCCTGACCGTGGTACACTTCCGGAAAACCGAAAATATGAAAAAAATCGGATCACCCCGTAACGGGCTTCCGGTAATTTAACTGTATGGTTATATTCATGCTTATTATTCTTATTAAAATGATAACTTTAAGCGAAAATTGTGTTGAGTGACCATCAGGGCGGGTAATAGTGTGAATGATTGCAGGGCGGGATTATTTCTTTTGGAGTAAATGGTGAGCCATACTTTTAGGCAGGTCGTTTTTGGGTTGCAAATTCTACATAAAGATCTCTGGTTTTCTACTAAGGCAAAGCTCAGTGAGCTGACTCATTGTGACAAGTGAGATTTTATCAACTGGGGGCAGAGTTCTTGCGATGCAAACTGGCCATCCGGATGAGTGGGAGTTTACTCCGCTTTCTGACAAACCGGATACGGGATTGATTATTGATGAGCCAGATGATGATTCCGCTATCACCGCAGATTTCCTTAAGAATGTAGGGTTCTGGATGACAATGTTGGAACATCCTTACGTTGAAGAAAATGGTGCCTTTGTTACTGAAAACGACCGCAATGATTCCTGTTACAGCAGCTGGAGGGATTTCTCAATAAGGAACAAACATGGCTGACTGGTTTATTGCAACCGAAGGCGTGAAGGTGGTGAAGGACAGCGCCAGCCTGTGGCCGCAGATCATTACTGCGGTTTCGAGCATTGGTGCCGCAATGGGCGGTGTCCCTCTGACGCATCGTTTTACGCTAAAGCGTGAGGAAGCAGCAGCAAAAGAAAAGCTGGCCAGCGAGCGCCTGTTTATCGCTACAGAGCTGATTATTATTCTTGAGCGATTTGCAGATGAATGTGCGCAGGAAGCCATCAATGAAGGTGAGACCATAATCGTACCTGGTGGACAAAATTTTCGCAAAGGCATTAACAGTGCTCCTGCACCGCCCGATTACGAAAAGGTAGCTGGCGACCGGCGTAGTCTGCCTCCTATGTTGATGTACCGTATCCGGGAACAGCCTGTGCTCAGAAACGAGGCAATGAGAGTAATCACATCAACCCGAGAAAACGATACCGGGATGCTGGATGATTACTATCCTGAGCGTCAGTATCAGTATGCCTGGCTGGGCCTTAAATCCATTGGGCTTGCCAGAGAACTTCGTATGATTTGCGGACTGCAACGCTCCCGTTTTAATTCTTCGTCCTCTTGGTCACCTCATGCAGTAATGCTTGATGTCCTGCAACGTGAACTGAAACGAAGACACAGGGAACCGAACGATGATGATTTCACCCTCTGACGTAATTAAAAACCCTTCCATATGCCACATCAAAGACCATCGGGATAATACCTGCCCATGACTGAACAATCCTCTGCGGAACAGCGGTATCGTGACAACGAAAACGCCTGGCTGATCACCCTGCCGGAAAAGCGAAACGGGGCACACTTTTTCCAGGCTCTTACCCTTGTTGCCATCAGAACCGTCAGTGACGTCTATTATCCGGCAGCCGTTAGTGTGGAAGACCGTTCCCCCAGACGTCTGGTACGCCGTGACTGTGAGCTGAAACTTTACTGGCGTGGCGGTGGCTGGCATCAGGAAAAATCCTTTCTGGCCCGTTACACCATCAATCTTTATGACGGTACCACCCAGCTTAACCTGACCAACAGTCACTTTATGCTGGATTACGAGCTACGGGAACGCGGGCTCGGATCGTGGATCATGCAGCAACTGGCCAGATTGGCAAAAAATCTGCCATCTGATACGCCCGTGAAATCGATCCGGACGGGTCCCGCCGATGAAGAAGATGCAGAAAACCATTCCCGGCGTGACCGGTTCTGGCACGGACTGGGGTTCCGCTTTGCTCCCGGCAGGCAGCGGTGCGAATCCGAACGTGGCACTGCTGCAAAAGGGCGTGCATATTCTTACTCAAGCCAAAGACCATGCCCTTAAAGCCAGCAGAGAAAAGATCCGCCCGCAGCCGCGTATGCTGCTTATCCAGCTCATCAGCGCACCGTTTACGCTGCTGTCCTGGCTCGTTCATCAGGTGAAGCGACAGTCTGCTGCCAGGCATGCTCAGCAAAAAGAAACCCACCCGGACGATCATGAAGGATAACTATGTGACCATGACTAACTATCCCGCCCTCCCTCCGCAGGCTGTCTCGTTACCCGTCGCCATCGATTATCCGGCCGCACTGGCGTTGCGTCAGATGGCTCTCGTTCAGGATGAACTGCCGAAATACCTGCTGGCACCGGAGGTGAACGCCCTGCTCTACTATGTGCACGATCTTCACCGTAAAATGCTGCTGGCAACTCTCTGGAACACCAGTGCGCGTGTTAACGAAGCACTGGCACTCACCCGGGCAGATTTTTCGCTAACGCCATCGCTGCCGTTCGTACAACTGGCAACGCTCAAACAGCGTGCGGAGAAAGCGGCGCGAACAGCCGGCAGGGCACCGGCAGGCAGCCAGGCGCATCGCCTGGTGCCACTGTCGGATCAGCATTACGTCAGCCAGCTGCAGATGATGATAGCAACCCTGAAAATTCCGATGGAGCGCCGTAACAAGCGTACCGGCAGAACTGAAAAAGCGCGTATCTGGGAAATCACCGACCGCACCGTACGCACGTGGATTAATGAGGCCGTCGATGCCGCTGCCGCTGATGGTGTCACGTTCTCGGTGCCGGTGACACCGCACACGTTCCGGCATTCCTACGCCATGCACATGCTGTACGCTGGCCTTCCGCTGAAGGTGCTACAGAGTCTGATGGGGCATAAATCGGTAAGCTCGACGGAGGTATACACGAAAGTGTTTGCGTTGGATGTCGCCGCACGGCATAGGGTTCAATTTTCAATGGCAGAAGCTGATGCTGTTGCAATGTTGAAAACCAGATAGCTAAATTTTGCGCTTTGTGAACAAAGCAAGGCTCTGAGGGTATAACAGGCCAGACTTCATGTAGCGCAATGTCATTATAAATATAACCGCTATTATATATCTCCTGACGATCAGAACGAATTGGCTTCTGGCTGGGCGTTAACTCAGCCTCCAACAAGGTGGTTACTTTCATAAATAGCTCGCTGCGTTCATAAAAAGCGGCTACTTTCATAAGATAACCTGACTTCAGGCACCTCTTTATTCATGATAATTTAGACCCCCCCCTTGTCATCAAGGCTTTCAAGCTATCAAAAGATGACTACCTTATGAAAGCAACCGCTTTTAAACAATCAAAATTATGAATGCAGCCGCTTTCAAACAAGATTATGAACGTGACCGCCTTCACGCTACTGGTAACGTAAGGCGTGGCGATCGAGAGTGAACGATGAACATGATTTCCCTACCCTTTTTGGTTTCTGTGTAATCAAGGTAACCAATGCTTTTTAAATCCTTCATCGCGCGCCGTATAGTTGCATTCTGGTCCTTTACCTGAGATTCCATTGCAAGCCTTTCACGCAGCCGCTTCATGGAGACATACAACGTACCGGCAGGCATACTTTCGAAATAGACATAAAGGGATTGGGCTGACTCCTTACGGGATAATGCTGACAGCGCTTTCAGTCCGAGTAAAACCTTATGATCATAGCGATATAGCTCCCATAGACTCGGATCTCCAACTATCTCAACTTCATTCGTTTCCATATCAAGTTGCGCACGTTGGACAAGGTGGGTTACAAGGCTGCGCTTGCCATCCTGACTGCGAAACGAAAGAGTCACGCTAGACAGGTTAAAAAGAGATTCGCTTAATCGATTTCTGGCTCGGCCATTGATGTCAGTTGGTCTCAGACCGCACATCCTTGCGAACTCTGAGAAAGGTAGACAAATTTTGTCGGAGGTATAACCATACTTGGAGAACGCTGAAATAATCCCGATCCAAGTCTTAAAGTCGGTTGACATACCGAGCTTAGCCCCCTGGATTTTGATATTGGTGTACCCTTCCTGCCGCGCAACTTCCAGGCTTGAAAGTTCTTCCGACGCATCAATAAGAAAATCACGTTTTCCCTTCTCTTTTGGGGATACCGGAGTGAACACACTGAGGCGTAACAAAGCCACAGGCTGCACAGTTTTGTTACTGTTCGGCGTCAGTTCATAACTCTCCCCTGACTCTTTCTTTTTGATCGCAAAAGGGCTTTGCTGCGCTTCAGAATTTTCCATTTATCCACATCCAGTGAGTAAAAGCAGCTGGCTTTATGAAAGTAACCGCATTTAACTTATGAAAATAACCGCCTACATTATGAAAGTAAACGCGTTCACTATGAAAGTAACCGCCCGGTTTATGAAAGTAACCGCTATGATCGCTATTTATTTAATATAAATCAGTGGCTTATAGGTGTGGTGATCTCTATTGAACTGTAATGATCTATGTAATGATCTGATCAATTGATCTATCAGGTGAATATGTGGATAAAGTACTACGTGATCATATGGCTATAAATCCTGCTACGTGCGTCCATGCTAACACCTATCTTGAGGCCCTATACTCGTTAGCAGCCAAGTACGATTACACTTTGTAGTACCAAGCCTACAAACCAAACACCCATGACCTATAGATGTCTCATTTAGCCAACTAAAGTAATCATTCGCTTAAGCAAGAACATTTGAGTTAATGAGTAAAAACGCAATTACTCATTACCTTTTAACCACGAATCAACGAGATCATTCATTACATCTGAAATAGAAGCGCCTTTTCGGGCACATGCAGCTTTCAATCTCTGATGTTTTTCTTCTGCCATATTGAAATTGACGCGTTTTTGTATGCCCGATGGTTGGGCTGATATAACTTTATCTAAATCCCTGTTTTCACCGAAGGTCATAACCCGAGGTGAGGCAGTCTGAGTACGGTTCTGCTTTACTAAGCTCATAACAACACTCCAGCACACATTTACTCATTTGAGTTTATGTGTAAATGTGTGTTTAATCAATTAATTTAAGGATCTCACCTGCAAGCACTTCTATCTCACCTTTGGCAGCTCCGTCATTAGTATCAAACACCGTTTCGCCATCAAGAACAGATTTCACATAACTCTGTCTTTGTGTAATAGACGTTTTTAAAGAAGGAATTCCCGTTGCAGTGATGCTCTCACGCAGAATGCCAAGCATCGTAGCTTGCTCGATTTTGCGTGTAATAAGGAAACGGCACTCAACAGGTCTGCTGTATGACTGAGCTTCCAGCACACTTATAACTGCACCAGAAGCAGAAAAATCCAATGGTGACGGCGTCACTGGAATGATAACCAGATCACTGACCATAACTGCAGCGGCAGTAATTACAGAGAGCGCACCTGCTCCATCAATCATGACATAGTCATAATCTGCTAGTTCTTTCCTTATTGTATAAACATCCTTTTCAGACGCTGCAGTGAATACGTCAAAGTTCGCTTTTTCAGCCCTGTTCCAGTTTGCAAGGCTTTGCTGTGGATCGGTGTCTACAACAGCCACACGATGTCGCTTAGCAATGCTGGTACTGACGTTAATTGTGACAGTAGTTTTACCGCTCCCACCTTTTGGATTCAAAAACGATATTACTTTCATTTATACCTCATATTTTACTCATATGAGTTTATGTGTATTAACTTTAATGAGTTTTTGAGTAAGTAGTTTAAAGCATAAAGGCAAATGTGTAAATGGAATTATGTGTATTTACTCATATGAGTAATAGGGCTTAGATACAAATTTGTCCGCCTACGGTCGGACACAGAATCAATATCCACAGAAACGCGCGTAGCGATGCTTAGCTACTAGCCATGCCAGTGAAGGGGCGATGGTGTCTTAAGGGGGGATCTGGAGACTACGACACAGGCCCATGGTTACAACTGTATCCATAGAGCATCAGTGGAAACACTATAAATCACTATTTCAACTCATTTGAGTTTTTGAGTGGATGAGTAATGTAGTTTCGTACGATGAAAATTGATAGTTATGTCAGCACCTACATAAGGGTGGGGCTCTGAACTGATCGGCCATAGTGGGAGTTACACCGCCATCTGCAGTGCGTACAGGACAATATCTTTTGTCGTCTGTAGTGCATTAACCAGCCGATAATCTTACTGAGAACAAATCAACAACCACGACAAGATACAGCCAGTCTTAATGTGTCCTGACGTAGGTTTATCCAACGCACATACGGAGCATCCGGATTGGGTCGCCTCTCACTCGCCTGGTCGGCGACACGATACTGGCCTCAACTTTGCGTGCCCGCAGCCTACGTTAAAGTGAATAGCGCGCCGCTATGATTCATGATGTTCTGGGAATGTTAGGAAAAAAATAACACAGGAAAATGGTGAGTATTTATACATGCTTAAGGCTATTAATCTTGGGCAGATAATCGACATGGGGATATAATGGCCGTGGCGCTTGAGGCTCTTGTCTCATGACGTTCACGTGGTGTGTAACTTTGTTGTGAGGCAGAAAGAAGAAAGCCCCGAAGGTAATTTTTCAATTAACCAGCGAGGCCGTCTATATGCGTGACAACATCAGATTAGCCTCTTACCCGCCGAAAGGCAAGGAGATAACGCTGTTGATATTCACATTCCTGACGCGTAATTCACTCTGTGAATTACGACTGAAGGACGGACAAAGGGAGTTCGCTGCGTTTCTGGCTTACGAATCCGGTAAGTAGTAATCTGGAGGTGGGGGAAACCCCGCCTTTTCAGAGTAGATGTTGGATTGCATTGCCACGAGCGCCTTTATAAGGGGCTGTCAGTTCAGGCTGGCAGCCCTTTTTCCGTATATAGACCGCTGCCCCCAGCGGCAGCTCCTGCAGGCAGGGGATTACATAAAGCTGATGAAAATATTAACTTTATAAAAACTATGGTGGGAGCCGGGGAAGAGCAACGCATATTTGCCAGGGCTACGCTGGGATATCAATATTTTGATAAACATAAGCCAGTTACCGTGGAGCAGGTTGTTGGCTAGCGCCGGAACGACAGCAAAATAGTCCACAGTTAACCGCGTACAGAAAAATATTATTAAGGGCAGCTTGCTGGCTAAATCAAGAAGAGGTAAACGAACCCGTACACGTGCCATAACGGAATAGATGGTGATTTTAACATTAACCAGTCAGTGTGGTCTCTCAGTGAAGAAATGATAAAGCTAAGACGCTGAAATTTATAAATATGTCAGAAGGTGATTTTTTTATCTTTCAGTATGGCCTCTCAGAGGGTTATCGTCTCATTTCTCTGTGGTTAAGAGGGCAAGGCTGTTGGTCGCTGCGTTGCTGGCTTTTTTATTCTCACTTATTTTACTGGGCAAAAGGACACGGTAAATTTTTTCATGTTCTTTGAGTCAGCGCTCCGTCGCTTAATGACCATTGCTAAGGTGCCGGTAATATACATTATTACGTTATCACAGTCTCTGGCGTAGTTTGTGGTATTTTCGTGCGCCTTCGGAGTGCAGGCCTTTGCCTGCAGGTATGTCGGAGCAGGAACTTGATGCCTGCCTTTACGGACAATTCTCCACTCGACCAGCCGTACGTCCTGAAAGCACCGTTATATCCGAAGCCCCCGCGGTAAAAAAACGTCCCCGGCGGCCCAGCTTCCCTTATGAGTTCAAAATCGCCTTAGTGGAGCAGTCACTGCAACCCGGGGCCTGTGTGGCACAGATTATCCGTGAAAACGGAATCAACGATAACTTGCTCTTCAACTGGCGTCATCAATACCGGAAAGGTGGCCTGCTGCCTTCCGGAAAAAATATGCCGGCACTGCTTCCCGTGACGTTAACTCCGGAGCCGGATAATAAAATCCCGGCACCAGTGCAGGTTGAACAGATAGAACACCGTCCGACAGTCTGTGCTGCGAGCTGGTTCTGCCGGCAGGAACTCCAGACTGAAAGGTGAACTGACGCCGGCGTTATTACAGACACTTATCCGGGAAATGAAAGGGAGCAGCCACTGGTGATATCTCTCCTTGCCGGTTCGCGCATCTGGCTGGTTGCCGGTGCGACCATATCGTGCAGGCACCGGTGCCTTCAAAACCCATTGCACGCAGTTATGCCGGCGCGGGGCTTCTGGCTCATGTTGACACCGGGAAATATGCAGACCATCTGCCGTTATACCGCCACTCGGAGATATACCGTCGCCAGGGTGTGGAGCTGAGCCGCGTCACGCTGGGGCGCTGGACAGATGCCGTTGCTGAACTGCTGGAGCCGCTGTATGACGTCCTGCGCCAGTATGTGCTGATACCCGGTAAAGTCCATGCCGATGATATCCCCGTTCCGATCTAGGTGCCGGGCAGTGGTAAAACAAGGACTACCCGGCTGTGGGGCTATGTCCGTGATGACCGTAACGCCGGTTCGGAGATGCACCCGGCGCTCTGGTTCGCGTACAGCCCGGACCGGAAAGGCATACATCTACAGAATCACTTGGCCGGTTACAGCGGTGTACTTCAGGCCGATGCTTACGGTGGCTACCGGGCGTTATACGAATCCGGCAGAATAACGGAAGCCGCGTGTATGGCTCATGCCCGGAGAAAAATCCACGATGTGCATGCAAGAGCGCCCACCGATATCACCACTGAAGCCCTGCAGCGTATCGGTGATCCGTATGCCATCGAGGCTGAGGTCCGAGGGAGGGGGGCAGCAGAACAACGTCTGGCGGCAAGAAAAGCCAGAGCTGCGCCACTGATGCAGTCAATGAATGACTGGATACAGACTCAGATGAAAACACTGTCGCGTCACTCGGATACGGCAAAAGCGTTCGCATACCTGCTGAAACATTGGGATAGCCTGAACGTGTACTGCAGTAATGGCTGGGTGGAAATCGACAACAACATCGCAGAGAACGCCTTACGGGGAGTGGCCGAAGGCCGGAAAAACTGGATGTTCGCGGGTTCCGACAGCGGTGGCGAACATGCGGCGGTGTTGTACTCGATGATCGGCACATGCCGTCTGAACAATGTGGAACCAGAAAAATTGCTGCGTTACGTCATTGAGCATATCCAGGACTGGCCAGCAAACCGGGTACGCGATCTGTTGCCCTGGAAAGTTGATCTGAGCTCTCATTAAATATCAATACGGTTCTGACCAGCCGCTTACTGTTGCTTCTGATACTGCAACTGTTCTTCTTTTTCCTGCTGCTCTGATTACTGTCCGTTTTGTTGTTCTCCTGCTTATACCTTTCCCGGGCGTCTCCCTGGCGGGGCGGGCTGTCGTGAACTGAGCCTGCGGAGCTGTCTCCTCCCTGACGCAAAACCCTGGCTTGCAGCGACCATTCCGGTCGCGCCGCTTCTGTCGCGCCGTGGTCTGCGCTCGGTGCATCCCGGTCAAAAGACGCCGGGATGTACCGAGCAACGCCGTTTCGCAAACCGCGCTTCACGTCGTTGCGGCGGGTCCCTGCCCGTTGTTGTGTCCGGTGCTATTCACCTGTTTAAGCACCTGTCTGTGCCCCTTGCGGCGAAGGTTCTCAAAAAGGTGATGGCTAATACCGGAGGGAACAAAAGGCAGGTCCCCGCAAAACGTCAAAACCGCGGCTCCCGAAACTCAACAGATGATGGGGGCTGAAAACCAGACAGTGGAGAAAGCAGGATGAGTACCCGAAATATCCACGTTAACACCGCGTCGTACACGCTTCTTGTTGCCGGGAAGAAAAAAAACACCGGAGAAGAATGGGACGTCCTGGAATTCAGCAGCCTGAATGAGCTGAAAAAATATCGCAAAAGCCACCCGGAAAAGATGGCCTTCAGCTATAGCTACACGCTCAGTCAGGGTGTGGATACGAAGTTCCGCCATATCAACGTTGTGCAAGCCGATCACTTCAAACAGTTCCTGCGTCAGATTAAGCGTGCCGGCCTGGATATCTAGGCGATCTGCTGACCGTATGTGATGAATATTTCTCTTGGTTGTTGCCATATTGTTAATGGCAACCAGGAGGGATGATATTAAGCGGAAAAATTTTTTATTAAATTTATTCTTTCATAAAGGAGTAGCTGTTATGCGATTAGCTTCCCGTTTTGGTCGGTATAATTCCATCCGCCGTGAACGTCCTTTAACGGATGATGAATTAATGCAGTTCGTGCCTTCGGTATTTTCCGGTGATAAACATGAGTCCCGGAGTGAACGTTATACGTATATTCCAACAATCAATATCATCAATAAGTTACGTGATGAAGGTTTCCAGCCATTCTTTGCCTGTCAGAGTCGGGTTCGTGATTTGGGACGTCGCGAATACAGTAAACATATGTTACGTCTTCGCAGGGAAGGGCATATTAACGGGCAGGAAGTTCCTGAAATTATCCTGCTTAATTCACATGATGGTTCATCCAGTTATCAGATGATCCCCGGGATTTTTCGTTTTGTCTGCACAAATGGCCTGGTGTGCGGAAATAATTTTGGCGAAATCCGCGTTCCACATAAAGGTGATATTGTCGGGCAGGTTATCGAGGGAGCGTATGAAGTACTCGGTGTCTTTGATAAGGTCACTGATAATATGGAGGCGATGAAAGAAATTCATCTTAACAGTGACGAGCAACATTTATTTGGCAGAGCTGCACTGATGGTCAGGTATGAAGATGAAAATAAAACGCCAGTGACGCCTGAACAGATAATTACTCCCCGTCGTTGGGAGGATAAACAGAACGATCTCTGGACAACCTGGCAGCGGGTTCAGGAGAATATGATAAAAGGTGGATTATCGGGGCGAAGTGCCTCCGGGAAAAATACCAGGACAAGAGCCATTACAGGTATTGATGGTGATATAAGAATCAACAAGGCGTTATGGGTGATTGCCGAACAGTTCAGAAAGTGGAAGTCATGATAATATAAGTAAAGCCCCGAAAAATTTTTGGGGCTTTACTTATATTATCATTCTTCGGCATCGCTGTGTCGTCTGATATACCTCAATTTCATCAACTGGCTTTCCGGTTGTCTGTAAATATTGTGCCCGCGAAAAATGGTCTGGCAGGAGGCTGCGCAGTTACCGGGTATATATAAGATGGGTTCCCGCTTCGCGGGGCTTCGGCCAGTCAGTATTGTCACTCATATGATATTTTTGTGTGTGGCCTTCCATGCCGCTTTTGTGGCATAACCGGTATCTGACAATGTCTGTAAGATTAATTGTTCTGCACGCTGTTAATTTCCGGAAGTGATTTCTTCGTGGCCGGAATCCGGATACCTTTACTGCTTTTTATGCCGGTATAAATCCGGTAAACATCTGATGCGTAGGCAAGACGTCTCTGGTTCTGGCGTTCGGTCTTCCTGAATCCGGCATTGTATGCACCAACGGCCTCCCAGGAGACGCCCCATTTTTTAAAGGCTATTGCCAGATAATAAGCACCGGTATAAATGTTCATGCAGGGATCTGTTGTCAGATGTTCCGGCTTAATTCCATAGCGGGCCAGTTCGTTAAAATGCTGGGAATCTACCTGCATCAGTCCGCTGCCATATCCCGTTACCGGATTAATACCGATGGCATTAACCCGGTAACGGGATTCTTTCCATGATATTGCTCTCAGTAAATCAGGATCTATTTTGTAATCCCGGCCTGCAAGATCAAAGCAATCAGTGGCATGGCAGATCTCATTTATAAACGTCAGGCAGATGGCTAACATCCATTTTTTCATTTTTCCACCTCTGGTGACTTTATCCGTAAATAATTTAACCCACTCCACAAAAAGGCTCAACAGGTTGGTGGTTCTCACCACCAAAAGCACCACACCCCACGCAAAAACAAGTTTTTGCTGATTTGCTTTTTGAATCATTAACTTATGTTTTAAATAATGTATTTTAATTTATTTTACATTATTAAATAGGGTCGTTGACGACCCTATAGCGACCCTATGGCGACCCTTGTTAGGGTCAGTACTGACAATTTTTATGAAAAACATTGGTATATATTAGGGCCGCCCCTAGCAGCGCCGTGCGTTTTTTTATAGTATGACCCTGGGGGCGCCGCTAGGGGTGCCTTCTTTTTTCAGAGCATACTATGAGTAGATGATATAAAACACTTATTTCAGAATCTAAAAGGTGCTGTCTTATGGCCAGAGTAAATCTGTATATCAGTAATGAGGTCCATGAAAAAATCAACATGATTGTTGAAAAACGTCGTCAAGAGGGAGCAAGAGATAAAGATATAAGCCTTTCAGGAACTGCTTCAATGCTTCTTGAATTGGGACTTCGTGTATATGACGCTCAAATGGAGTGTAAAGAGTCTGCGTTTAATCAGGCAGAGTTTAATAAACTTCTTCTTGAATGTGTTGTAAAAACTCAGTCAACGGTGGCAAAGATTTTAGGTATTGAGTCTCTTAGCCCTCATGTTTCTGGAAACCCGAAGTTTGAATATGCCAATATGGTTGACGATATCAGAGAGAAAGTGTCTGTTGAGATGGAGCGATTTTTTCCAAAAAAAGATGAGGAATAAAAAAGAATTAAAAGTTAATTTTCTTCAGATAACAGAATATTGATCTACCTCAATTTGATGACAAATAATCACATAAAGGGTATATTAATTACGTGGTTAATGCCACGTTAAAACTTGATGTTAAAAATCGCCGATGCAGGGAGTTTCGGCCTCCCTGCATCGACTATCCATAGAATCCTTAACGGAGGTTCCTATGTGTGCGCTGGATCGTAGAGAAAGGCCACTTAACAGTCAATCTGTAAATAAATACATCCTTAACGTTCAGAATATCTACAGAAACTCTCCCGTTCCGGTTTGTGTCCGTAACAAGAACCGGAAAATCCTTTATGCCAATGGAGCTTTTATTGAACTCTTTTCCAGAGAAGATAAACCCTTATCCGGAGAGAGTTATATACGTCTGCAGGTTGAAATTTTTCTTTCATCACTTGAACTGGAGTGCCAGGCTCTTGGGCATGGTTCTGCATTTTGTCGTCGTTTTAATTTTCATGGCGAAATCTATCAGATAAGGATGGAGAATGTTTCTTTTTATAATGATGACTCTGTTATTTTATGGCAAATTAATCCGTTTCCGGATTATCCATTTTTTGCGTTAAATCAGAGTGGGAGTAATACAAATACTTCTGATAAATTAACGATATGGAATGATCTTTCTCCCGGAACATTGCTTGTTTTCTCTTTTTATATGCTGGGTGTTGGCCATGCAACAATTGCCAGGGAGTTGGGTATTACAGACAGAGCATCTGAGGATCGAATTAAACCAGTTAAACGAAAAATAAAAGAATTTTTTGAACGCTTTGATTTATTCAGGGTGTCATGCATCTATAAAGGGGAAATAGATTCGCTATTAAGTGTAATTCGTGAATTTTATAGCGTTAAATAAATGTAAAATTAGGCACGCCAATTTTGGCGTGTTTTTTTTCGTCGGTTTCTGTGCAATCATAATTTTATTGGTCGGAAAACAGAGGTGAATTTAGTGAGGAGGCGTAACGCGAGAGGAGGTATAAGCAGAACGGTCTCGGTGTATCTCGATGAAGATACAAATAATCGACTTATTCAGGCCAAAGATCGTAGTGGAAGAAGTAAAACGATAGAAGTCCAGATCCGTCTCAGAGATCATCTGAAACGGTTTCCTGATTTCTATAACGAAGAAATATTCAGGGAGGTGACTGAAGAGAGCGAGTCAACATTTAAAGAACTTTAGTTTTTATCTATCAATATTAAACAGAGGAATCATATGGACGCCGTTTTAAGTGTTCAGGGTGCTTCTGCGCCCATCAAAAAGAAGTCGTTTTTTTCTAAATTCACTCGTCTGAATATGCTTCGCCTGGCTCGCGCTGTGATCCCGGCTGCTGTTCTGATGATGTTCTTCCCGCAGCTGGCGATGGCTTCCGGTGGTCAGGACCTGATGGCAAGCGGTAACACCACGGTTAAGGCGACCTTCGGTAAGGACTCCAGTGTTGTTAAATGGGTTGTTCTGGCTGAAGTTCTGGTCGGTGCGGTCATGTACATGATGACCAAAAACGTCAAGTTCCTGGCCGGTTTTGCCATCCTCTCTGTATTTATTGCTGTGGGTATGGCCGTCGTTGGCCTCTGACAGGAAATAAAACGATGTCGGGAAACGAGAACAAACTTAAGAAATATCGTTTCCCGGAAACACTGACCAACCAGAGCCGCTGGTTTGGCCTGCCGCTGGATGAACTCATTCCCGCCGTAATCTGTATTGGCTGGGGGATGATGACATCAAAATATCTTTTCGGTATCGGTGCAGCGGTTCTGGTTTATTTCGGGATTAAAAAACTGAAAAAAGGGCAGGGCAGTTCCTGGTTACGTGACCTGATTTACTGGTATATGCCAACAGCCCTGCTGCGTGGGATTTTTCATAATGTTCCCGATTCGTGTTTCCGGCAGTGGATTAAATAGAACTGATACCAGGATTGTTATATGGAACACGGTGCCCGTTTAAGTACCAGTCGTGTAATGGCCATCGCTTTTATATTTATGTCGGTGCTTATTGTTCTCAGCCTCGCCGTTAACGTTATTCAGGGGGTAAATAACTACCGTCTTCAGAATGAGCAACGCACCGCCGTGACACCAATGGCGTTTAATGCCCCTTTTGCCGTTTCACAGAACAGTGCCGATGCCTCTTATTTACAGCAGATGGCGCTGTCATTTGTTGCCCTCCGTCTGAATGTCTCACCGGAAATCGTTGATGCCTCACATCAGGCGCTTCTGCAATATATCCGTCCAGGCGCACAGAACCAGATGAAAGTTATTCTGGCTGAAGAGGCGAAGCGTATTAAAAACGATAACGTGAACTCCGCCTTTTTCCAGACCAGTGTTCGTGTCTGGCCTCAGTATGGACGTGTGGAAATTCGTGGTGTGCTTAAAACCTGGATTGGTGATTCAAAACCTTTCACTGATATCAAACATTACATCCTTATTCTGAAGAGGGAAAACGGGGTGACCTGGCTGGATAATTTCGGGGAAACAGACGATGAGAAAAAATAATACAGCAATAATATTCGGCGGCCTGTTTTTTTCCTGTAGCGTGATGGCCGCAACCGGTACGCTGCCCCCCACCGTGGTGCCAATGGTGAACGGTGGTCAGGCCAGTATTGCCATCAGTAATACCAGCCCGAATCTGTTTACCGTTCCCGGTGACCGGATTATCGCCGTGAACAGTCTGGATGGTGCCCTGACCAATAATGAGCAGACCGCCTCCGGCGGTGTAGTGGTGGCCACCGTCAACAAAAAGCCCTTTACGTTCATTCTGGAAACAGAACGTGGTCTTAACCTTTCCATTCAGGCCGTTCCCCGTGAAGGCGCGGGGCGTACCATTCAACTGGTCAGTGACCTGCGCGGGACCGGAGAAGAAGCCGGAGCGTGGGAAACGTCCACGCCTTACGAATCCCTGCTTGTGACCATCAGCCAGGCCGTCCGTGGCGGAAAATTACCCGCAGGCTGGTATCAGGTTCCTGTGACAAAGGAAACCCTGCAGGCTCCGGCGGGTCTGTCTTCAGTGGCAGATGCGGTATGGACAGGGAATCACCTGAAGATGATCCGCTTTGCCGTGGAAAATAAAACGCTGGCTGCCCTGAATATCCGGGAAAGTGACTTCTGGCAGCCGGGAACCCGTGCCGTAATGTTCAGTCAGCCTGCCAGCCAGTTACTGGCAGGTGCGCGCATGGATGTGTATGTCATCCGTGACGGGGAGGGCAACTGATGGCCAGTATCAACACCATTGTGAAGCGCAAGCAGTACCTGTGGCTGGGGATTGTGGTTGTCGGTGCAGTTTCCGCGATTGGTGGTGCACTGTATCTGTCTGATGTGGACATGTCCGGTAACGGTGAGGCGGTGGCTGAACAGGAGCCTGTGCCGGATATGACCGGTGTGGTGGATACGACCTTTGATGACAAGGTGCGTCAGCATGCAACCACAGAGATGCAGGTGACTGCAGCGCAGATGCAGAAGCAGTATGAGGAAATCCGTCGAGAGCTGGATGTCCTGAACAAACAGCGCGGTGATGACCAGCGTCGTATTGAAAAGCTGGGCCAGGACAATGCCGCCCTGGCAGAGCAGGTGAAAGCCCTGGGTGCAAATCCCGTCACCGCGACCGGAGAGCCTGTACCGCATACACCAGCCTCACCGCCCGGCCCGGAAGGCGAACCACAGCCAGGAAACACACCCGTATCCTTCCCGCCGCAGGGCAGCGTTGCTGTTCCACCGCCGACGGCGTTTTATCCCGGTAATGGTGTCACGCCACCACCACAGGTGACGTACCAGTCTGTGCCAGTGCCTAACCGGATACAGCGTAAGGTGTTTACCCGTAATGAGGGAAAACAGGGACCATCGCTGCCGTACATTCCGTCAGGAAGTTTTGCGAAAGCCATGCTGATTGAAGGGGCGGATGCCAATGCCTCAGTCACCGGTAATGAATCCACGGTGCCGATGCAGCTGCGTATCACCGGCCTGGTGGAAATGCCGAACAGCAAGACGTATGACGCAACGGGATGTTTTGTTGGTCTGGAAGCCTGGGGGGATGTGTCCAGTGAGCGTGCCATCGTGCGCACCCGTAATATCAGCTGCCTGAAGGACGGCAAAACAATTGATATGCCGATTAAGGGGCATGTCAGCTTCCGGGGTAAAAACGGTATCAAGGGCGAAGTGGTGATGCGTAACGGCAAAATCCTCGGCTGGGCATGGGGCGCGGGATTTGTTGATGGTATTGGTCAGGGAATGGAGCGTGCTTCCCAGCCGGCTGTCGGGCTGGGTGCCACTGCCGCTTACGGGGCTGGCGATGTCCTGAAAATGGGTATCGGTGGCGGCGCATCGAAAGCCGCACAGACGCTCAGTGACTATTACATCAAACGTGCCGAACAGTATCACCCGGTGATACCCATTGGCGCGGGCAATGAAGTGACCGTGGTGTTCCAGGACGGCTTCCAGCTGAAAACCGTGGAAGAGATGGCGCTGGAACGCACGCAGAACAGAGCGGAAGATGAGAATCCGGAAAGTCCAGTACCTGTTCCGCCATCAGCTGAAAGTCATCTTAACGGCTTTAATACTGACCAGATGCTGAAGCAACTGGGCAACCTGAATCCGCAGCAGTTTATGTCCGGCAGTCATGGTGGGGGCAGCGATGGTAAATAATATGTCGCCCCGTCAGACATGCCTTGCCGCCCGGTATGTTGTTGCCCGTGTCCTGCGAGGACTGCTCTGGTGTCTGAAATATGCCGTCATTCTGCCATTGGCCACAATGGCCCTGATGGCTCTGTTTGTTTTATGGAAGGACAACACCACGCCAGGGAAATTGCTGGTTAAGGAGATTAACTTCGTAAGACAAACAGCCCCTGCCGGGCAATTTCCGGTCAGTGAATGTCGGTTTTCTTCCTCAGACTTTCCCGGAGCAGAAGTAAAAGAAATCTGCCATTACCGCAATGTTGGGGCCACAGAGTATACCCGGGAAACTGACCGGTCACTGATGCAACTGGTCACCGCATTATGGGCAACGCTGGCACTGATGTTTATGTCGTTTGCGGTGGGCACCAGGAAAAAAAACGGTGCGGCCCGGAACAATAAAATGTGTTCGGGTGGCAACCGCAGATGAACGTCTGAAGGATGTGCTTACGGAAGACACTTCCCTGCCGGGAAAAATCAGGGAATACCCTGTTTATTTCCCTGATAACAGAACAAACAGAAACAACGGAGATAAAAATGAACATGCGTAATATTAATGTTATTACTGCCTGCTCTGTACCGGATAAAATCGTATCAGATGATTTTATTCATTCTGTTCTCAGTAACTGCACCACAAGAATAGTTCTCCCTGCACCGAAGGGGTTCACTCCTGAATCATTGCCGCACAGTTTTTATATGGCTGCTGTTGGTGTGATAAAGAAGGGGATGTCGATGAGTTTGTTTTCTTCTCCGGGAAATACAGTAGTCTTCGGACAACCCTGTGCAGGGAAAACAAATATGATGGTTGAATTCATTTCTTCTGTTGTGGGGGGTAATAAAAAAGGAGAAGGGCAATGAAACAGATTTCTTTATTTATTCCTCTGCTGGGGACGTTATTACTTTCCGGCTGTGCCGGAACCAGTACGGAATTTGAGTGTAACGCTACCACATCAGATACCTGTATGACGATGGATCAGGCCAACGAGAAGGCCAAAAAACTGGAGCAGTCCTCAGAAGCAAAGCCGGTTGCGGCATCACTGCCGCACCTGGCTGAAGGGAACTTCCGGACAACCCCGGTGCAGACCGTTAGCACGACAACTTCGTCCGGCAGCAAACCTGCAGTGACGGCACTTCCGGAGCAGAAACTGCTGGCACCACGCCCGCTGTTTACCGCTGCCCGGGAAGTGAAAACGGTTGTTCCGGTCAGTTCAGTTGCGCCGATAACACCACCCCGTCCGCTAAGAACGGGTGAGCAGACGGCAGCATTATGGATAGCGCCTTATATTGATAATCAGGATGTTTATCATCAGCCATCCAGTGTGTTTTTTGTTATTAAGCCGTCTGCGTGGGGAAAACCACGTATTAATTAACTGACCCTGAAGTTGTATATCAGCCGGCAATGCCGGCGGGCTTTCTGTATTCAAAATCTGCCTGTAAAACGAGTGCCCTGTGCGTGAAAAGGGACGGGCGGTAGCGTGTCAGAACATGTCGGGAGGAATATTCCGTGAGTGATGAAGCCGATGAAGCATATTCAGTGACAGAACAACTGACCATGACAGGAATAAACCGGATACGCCAGAAGATAAATGTTAATGGTATTCCTGTTTATCTCTGTGAGGCATGCGGAAACCCCATTCCGGAGGCCAGACGGAAAATATTTCCCGGTGTGACGTTATGCGTTGAATGCCAGGCGTATCAGGAAAAGCAGAGAAAACATTATGCATAAGTCAGTCGCAGAACATAGTGATTTAATTCCGGATGAATATGAGTGGATATTCAGAAAACAGAAATCTTTGTATATGCGCCGGGAAATGGCGCGTTAATTACAGGTATTCCCTTCATGGCTACCGCATTTCTCGCTTTATTTTTCAACTAAGGAATTCATGTGAATAATCCACTTGAGGCCGTCACTCAGGCGGTCAATTCACTGCTGACCGCGCTTAAATTACCGGATGAATCCGCAAAGGCCAATGAAGTTCTGGGCGAAATGAGCTTCCCGCAGTTCAGCCGTCTGCTGCCGTACCGTGATTACAACCAGGAGTCCGGCCTGTTCATGAATGACACCACGATGGGCTTTATGCTGGAAGCCATTCCCATCAATGGTGCGAATGAGTCCATTGTGGAGGCGCTCGACCACATGCTGCGCACCAAACTGCCGCGCGGTATTCCGTTGTGTATCCATCTGATGTCCAGCCAGCTGGTTGGTGACAGGATTGAATACGGGCTGCGTGAGTTCTCCTGGTCAGGTGAACAGGCTGAACGGTTTAACGCCATTACCCGTGCCTATTATATGAAAGCGGCAGCGACACAGTTCCCGCTGCCGGAGGGGATGAATCTGCCCCTGACCCTGCGCCATTACCGGGTGTTTATCTCGTACTGTTCTCCCTCGAAGAAAAAAAGCCGGGCCGACATTCTGGAAATGGAAAACCTGGTGAAAATCATCCGGGCGTCGTTACAGGGGGCCAGTATCATCACACAGACGGTGGATGCACAGGCCTTTATCGATATTGTCGGGGAGATGATTAACCATAACCCGGACTCCCTGTACCCGAAAAGACGTCAGCTGGACCCGTATTCTGATCTGAATTATCAGTGTGTGGAGGACAGTTTTGATCTGAAAGTCCGGGCTGATTATCTGACGCTGGGCCTGCGTGAGAACGGCAGGAACAGCACGGCCCGCATCCTGAATTTCCATCTGGCCCGTAACCCGGAAATCGCCTTCCTGTGGAACATGGCTGACAACTACAGCAACCTGCTGAACCCGGAACTGTCCATCTCCTGTCCGTTCATCCTGACGCTGACTCTGGTGGTGGAAGACCAGGTGAAAACCCACAGCGAAGCCAACCTGAAGTACATGGACCTGGAGAAAAAGTCGAAGACCTCCTATGCCAAATGGTTTCCGTCCGTGGAGAAAGAGGCGAAGGAGTGGGGGGAACTGCGTCAGCGGCTGGGCTCCGGTCAGTCCTCCGTGGTGTCCTACTTCCTCAACATCACAGCCTTCTGCAAGGACAATAATGAAACGGCACTGGAAGTGGAGCAGGACATCCTGAACAGCTTCCGTAAAAACGGTTTTGAGCTGATTTCACCGCGCTTTAACCACATGCGCAATTTCCTGACCTGTCTGCCCTTTATGGCCGGGAAAGGGTTGTTTAAACAGCTGAAAGAGGCCGGAGTGGTACAGCGCGCAGAGAGCTTTAATGTGGCCAACCTGATGCCGTTAGTGGCGGATAACCCCCTGACACCGGCAGGTCTGCTGGCACCCACCTACCGTAACCAGCTGGCGTTTATCGATATTTTCTTCCGGGGGATGAATAACACCAACTACAACATGGCGGTCTGTGGCACCTCCGGGGCCGGTAAAACCGGGCTGATACAGCCACTTATCCGCAGCGTGCTGGACTCCGGGGGCTTTGCCGTGGTGTTCGACATGGGGGATGGCTACAAGTCCCTGTGTGAGAACATGGGGGGCGTATATCTGGACGGTGAAACCCTGCGCTTTAACCCGTTTGCGAACATCACCGATATTGACCAGTCAGCGGAGCGTGTCCGCGACCAGCTGTCGGTGATGGCCAGCCCCAACGGTAACCTGGATGAAGTGCATGAAGGTCTGCTGCTGCAGGCCGTCAGGGCATCATGGCTGGCCAAAGAGAACAGGGCACGTATTGATGACGTGGTGGATTTTCTGAAAAACGCCAGTGACAGCGAGCAGTATGCCGAGTCACCGACTATCCGCAGCCGTCTGGACGAAATGATTGTGCTGCTTGACCAGTACACTGCCAACGGCACTTACGGCCAGTATTTTAACTCTGATGAGCCGTCCCTGCGGGATGACGCAAAAATGGTGGTGCTGGAGCTGGGCGGACTGGAAGACCGTCCGTCACTGCTGGTTGCGGTGATGTTCTCCCTGATTATCTACATCGAGAACAGGATGTACCGCACGCCGCGTAATCTCAAAAAACTGAACGTTATTGATGAAGGCTGGCGTCTGCTGGACTTCAAAAATCACAAGGTCGGTGAGTTTATTGAGAAAGGTTACCGTACCGCCCGCCGTCATACCGGTGCCTATATCACCATCACACAGAACATCGTCGACTTTGACTCTGACAAGGCATCCAGTGCTGCCCGTGCGGCATGGGGTAACTCCTCCTACAAAATTATCCTCAAACAGAGTGCGAAGGAGTTCGCGAAATACAACCAGCTGTATCCGGACCAGTTCCTGCCACTGCAGCGCGACATGATTGGCAAGTTTGGTGCGGCCAAAGACCAGTGGTTCAGTTCCTTCCTGCTGCAGGTGGAAAACCATTCCTCCTGGCACCGTCTGTTTGTGGACCCGTTAAGCCGTGCCATGTACAGCTCTGACGGCCCGGACTTTGAGTTTGTACAGCAGAAGCGTAAAGAGGGGCTGAGTATTCATGAGGCGGTGTGGCAGCTGGCGTGGAAGAAATCAGGGCCGGAGATGGCTTCGCTGGAAGCCTGGCTTGAAGAGCATGAGAAATACAGGAGTGTTGCATGACCACAACGCAAAAAACGACTGACGTTACAGCCCCTCGACGCAGCCACTGGTGGTGGACGGTGCCGGGATACCTGGCAATGGTGTTACTGAACGCAGCCATCAGTTACGGCATTGTCAGACTGAACGCACCGGTGACTGCCGCCTTCAACATGAAACAGACCGTGGATGCGTTTTTTGACAGCGCCAGTCAGAAACAACTGTCAGAAGCACAGTCAAAAGCCCTTTCAGCGCGTTTTAACACGGCACTGGAAGCCAGCCTGCAGGCGTGGCAGCAGAAACACCACGCGGTCATTCTGGTGTCGCCTGCCGTGGTACAGGGGGCTCCGGATATCACCCGGGAAATCCAGCAGGATATCGCCCGGCGAATGAGGGCGGAACCATGAGATGCCGGGGGCTGATTGCCCTGCTGATATGGGGGCAGAGTGTGGCCGCCGCCGATCTTGGTACCTGGGGCGATCTGTGGCCGGTAAAGGAGCCGGACATGCTGACGGTGATCATGCAGCGCCTGACGGCACTGGAGCAGTCCGGTGAGATGGGCCGGAAAATGGATGCCTTTAAGGAGCGGGTGATCCGCAACAGTCTGCGGCCCCCTGCCGTGCCCGGTATCGGACGCACGGAGAAATACGGCAGCCGGTTGTTTGACCCGTCCGTCAGACTGGCTGCGGATATCCGGGATAACGAAGGGCGGGTGTTTGCCCGTCAGGGTGAAGTGATGAATCCGCTGCAGTATGTTCCTTTTAACCAGACGCTGTATTTCATCAATGGCGATGATCCGGCGCAGGTGGCCTGGATGAAACGCCAGACGCCGCCCACACTGGAGAGCAAAATTATCCTCGTGCAGGGCAGTATCCCGGAGATGCAGAAGTCTCTGGACAGCCGTGTTTACTTTGACCAGAACGGTGTGCTCTGCCAGCGCCTCGGCATTGATCAGGTCCCGGCACGGGTGAGCGCCGTTCCCGGCGATCGCTTCCTGAAGGTGGAATTTATTCCGGCAGAGGAGGGCAGAAAATGAAGCGAAGCCTGTGGCTGCTGATGTTATTCCTTCTCGCCGGTCATGTCCCTGCAGCGTCTGCGGATTCTGCCTGTGAGGGGCGTTTTGTAAACCCGATCACGGATATCTGCTGGAGCTGTATTTTCCCGCTCTCGCTGGGCAGTATCAAAGTCAGTCAGGGTAAGGTCCCCGACACGGCGAACCCGTCGATGCCCATTCAGATTTGTCCGGCACCGCCGCCGCTGTTCAGGCGTATCGGGCTGGCCATTGGTTACTGGGAGCCGATGGCGCTGACGGACGTCACCCGGTCACCGGGATGTATGGTGAACCTGGGCTTCAGCCTGCCGGCTTTTGGTAAAACGGCACAGGGAACGGCGAAAAAGGATGAGAAGCAGGTGAACGGGGCGTTCTATCACGTTCACTGGTACAAATACCCGCTGACGTACTGGCTTAACATCATCACATCTCTGGGCTGTCTGGAAGGTGGTGACCTGGATATCGCTTATCTTTCTGAAATCGACCCCACCTGGACGGACAGCAGCCTGACCACCATTCTCAATCCGGAAGCTGTCATCTTTGCCAATCCGATAGCACAGGGGGCCTGTGCAGCAGATGCGATTGCCAGCGCCTTTAATATGCCTCTCGATGTTCTGTTCTGGTGTGCCGGTTCGCAGGGCAGTATGTACCCGTTTAATGGCTGGGTGAGTAATGAGTCCAGTCCGTTGCAGTCCTCCCTGCTGGTCAGTGAACGCATGGCGTTCAAGCTGCACCGTCAGGGCATGATTATGGAAACTATCGGGAAAAATAACGCCGTCTGTAATGAATATCCGTCCCCAATCCTGCCCAAAGAACGCTGGCGTTATCAGATGGTGAATATGTATCCGGACAGCGGACAGTGCCACCCGTTCGGGCGCAGCGTGACCCGCTGGGAAACCGGGAAAAATCCGCCCAACACAAAGAAAAACTTCGGCTACCTGATGTGGCGTAAACGTAACTGTGTATTCCTGTGAGGTGAATGATGAAGCTGAGTATGAAATCTCTGGCAGCACTTCTGATGATGCTGAACGGGGCGGTTATGGCGTCAGAAAACGTGAACACTCCTGAAAACCGCCAGTTCCTGAAGCAGCAGGAAAATTTAAGCAGACAACTGCGCGAAAAACCTGACCATCAGCTGAAAGCCTGGGCGGAGCAACAGGTGCTGGAAAAACCCCTTCAGCGTTCAGATAACCATTTCCTGGATGAACTGGTTCGTAAACAGCAGGCTTCGCAGGACGGGAAACCCCGGCAGGGTGCTCTGTATTTTGTGTCGTTTTCCATTCCCGAAGAGGGGCTGAAACGAATGCTGGGCGAAACCCGGCACTACGGTATACCCGCCACACTGCGGGGCATGGTGAACAATGACCTGAAGACCACCGCTGAAGCCGTGCTGTCCCTGGTGAAAGACGGCGCGACTGATGGTGTTCAGATCGACCCGACGCTCTTTTCACAGTACAACATCCGCAGTGTGCCGGCTCTGGTGGTGTTCTGCAGCCAGGGATACGACATCATCCGGGGAAACCTGCGGGTCGGCCAGGCGCTGGAGAAAGTGGCCGCCACGGGGGACTGTCGCCAGGTGGCTCATGATTTACTGGCAGGGAAAGGAGATTCCGGGAAATGAAACGTATTTTACCTCTGATACTGGCTCTGGTTGCCGGCATGGCACAGGCTGACAGCAATAGTGATTACCGGGCCGGCTCTGATTTTGCTCACCAGATCAAAGGACAGGGAAGCAGCAGTATTCAGGGCTTTAAGCCACAGGAGAGTATCCCCGGCTATAACGCGAATCCGGACGAGACAAAATATTACGGTGGCGTGACTGCCGGCGGGGATGGCGGCCTGAAAAATGACGGCACCACGGAATGGGCGACAGGTGAAACCGGTAAAACCATCACAGCGTCATTCATGAACAAGCCGAAAGACATTCTGTCACCGGATGCACCGTTTATTCAGACCGGCAGGGATGTGGTAAACCGGGCCGACAGCATCGTAGGAAACACCCGGCAGCAGTGCAGTGCACAGAAGATTAGCCGGAGTGAATACACGAATTACACCTGTGAGCGGGATTTACAGGTGGAGCAGTACTGTACGCGAACTGCCCGTATGGAGCTGCAGGGGAGTACCACATGGGAAACCCGGACGCTGGAATATGATATGGGGCAGTTACCTTCCCGGGAAGTGAATGGTCAGTATGTTGTCTCCATTACCTCTCCCGTTACCGGAGAAATAGTTAGTGCTCATTACAGCTGGAAACGGATATATCTGCAGAAAAGCAATAATATGGTGGTTACTGTGCTGGGCAGCCGCCTGAACTGGAACTCGAAAACATCCGTGGATGCCTCATTTACACCAGTGCAGAAAACGCTGACTGCCGGTGTGGCTTTCACTTCATCTCATCCTGCCCGGGCCGGGAGTATAAGACTTAAGCGTCATATATCAATGAAGCTGCGTCTGGTTGTCAGGGTAAAAAAAGCCTCGTACACCCCGTATGTTGTCTGGTCTGAAAGCTGCCCGTTCAGCAAGGAGCTGGGGAAACTGACAAAAACAGAATGTACGGAGGCTGGCGGGAACAGGACGCTGGTGAAAGATGGTCAGTCATACAGCATGTACCAGAGCTGCTGGGCATACCGGGACACGTATGTCACGCAGTCAGCAGACAAGGGAACCTGTCAGACCTACACCGACAATCCTGCCTGTACCCTAGTGTCACACCAGTGCGCCTTTTACTCCGAAGAAGGTGCCTGTCTGCATGAATATGCCACCTACTCCTGTGAGTCAAAAACATCCGGGAAAGTGATGGTCTGTGGGGGAGACGTCTTCTGTCTCGATGGCGAATGTGATAAGGCTCAGAGCGGGCAGAGTAATGATTTTGCCGAAGCCGTTTCTCAGCTGGCGGCACTGGCCGCAGCAGGTAAGGATGTTGCGGCGCTGAACGGGGTGGATGTCCGTGCTTTCACCGGTCAGGCGAAATTTTGTAAGAAGGCTGCAGCCGGATACAGCAACTGCTGTAAGGACAGCGGCTGGGGACAGGATATCGGGCTGGCCAAATGCAGCAGTGATGAAAAGGCCCTGGCTAAAGCAAAATCAAACAAACTGACCGTCAGTGTCGGAGAGTTCTGTTCGAAGAAAGTGCTGGGTGTCTGCCTGGAGAAAAAACGCAGTTACTGTCAGTTTGATTCGAAGCTGGCGCAGATAGTCCAGCAGCAGGGGCGCAACGGACAGCTGCGTATCAGTTTTGGCAGTGCGAAGCATCCTGACTGTCGGGGGATTACGGTTGATGAGCTGCAGAAAATTCAGTTCGACAGACTGGATTTCACTAACTTCTACGAAGACCTGATGAATAACCAGAAAATCCCGGACAGTGGCGTACTGACGCAGAAAGTGAAAGAACAGATTGCTGACCAGCTGAAACAGGCTGGACAGTAAGGTATGGAAAATAACCGGGGAAAATGATGAAAGTCATATTCACGTCGAACCGTTTTATTGATTTTCTTATCCGGCTTGTTATTACAGCGATTGTCATTTCCCCGGTAATTATCTGGTCATGGGATACGGTAAAAGCAACCACGGCAGGCGGGATGCTTGCAGCTGCTTTCGTTACCCTTTACTCCGGTGTGCTCCTGTTTATTCTGCATGGTTGTTTTTCTGCCCTGACTGACCTGCAGAAAGCTGATGAAAGAAAAAATGATGAAAGGAATGAAGATGAATAAAGCATTACTGCCTCTGTTACTCTGCTGCTTTATTTTTCCGGCGTCAGGGAAAGATGCAGGCTGGCAGTGGTATAACGAGAAAATAAATCCGAAGGAAAAAGAAAATAAATCAGTACCTGCTGCTCCCCGTCAGGAGCCGGATATTATGCAGAAACTGGCCGCGCTGCAGACGGCAACAAAGCGGGCGCTATACGAAGCCATTCTGTATCCCGGCGTGGATAATTTTGTGAAATATTTCCGGCTGCAGAATTACTGGACTCAGCAGGCCGGGCTTTTCACCATGAGCGCTAAAAAGGCCATGCTGGCACATCCTGAACTGGACTATAACCTGCAGTACAGCCATTACAACGGCACGGTCAGGAACCAGCTGGCGGCAGACCAGGCACAGCAGCAGCAGGCTATTGCCAGACTGGCAGATCATTATGGCATCATGTTTTTTTATCGTGGGCAGGACCCCATCGACGGGCAGCTGGCGCAGGTCATTAATGGCTTCCGGGATACCTATGGTCTGAGTGTTATTCCCGTTTCCGTGGACGGTGTGATTAATCCGCTGTTGCCGGATTCCCGGACTGACCAGGGACAGGCGCAGCGCCTCGGCGTGAAATATTTTCCGGCCATGATGCTGGTTGACCCGAAACAGGGCAGTGTTCGCCCGTTATCATACGGATTTATTTCGCAGGATGACCTGGCAAAACAATTCCTGAACGTTTCTGAAGATTTTAAACCGAACTTCTGAATTACAGATATTTTCCGTTCGTCAATAAATTTCATCAATTCTGCATTTTGTTAACCTGGAAGTGATTCACTATTTATTCCGGTAGTCCCTTATTTAATTCTCTGTATGACAGGAGAGTTTTACTGTGCATAAATATAAATTCTCTTTACCCCGGCTTGATATTAAGGGAATGTGGGTGTTTTCCCTGGGTGTATGGTTTCATATTGTTGCCCGTCTTGTTTACAGCAAACCCTGGATGGCTTTTTTTCTGGCGGAGCTTATTGCGGCCATTCTCGTGCTGTTCGGCGCATACCAGGTGCTGGATGCATGGATTGCCCGTGTCAGCCGGGAAGAGCGTGAGGCGCTGGAAGCCAGGCAACAGGCCATGATGGCAGAGCAGCAGGAGGGCGGACATGTCTCTCACTAAATCACTACTGTTCACCCTGTTACTGACAGCCGCTGCCGTTCAGGCCTCCACCCGGGATGAAATAGAGCGACTCTGGAATCCGCAGGGTATGGCCGCGCAGCCTGCACAACCGGCAGCAGGCACGTCAGCCAGGACAGAAAAGCCGGCTCCCCGCTGGTTCCGCCTCAGCAACGGCAGGCAGGTTAACCTGGCCGACTGGAAGGTGGTGCTGTTTATGCAGGGCCATTGCCCTTACTGTCACCAGTTTGACCCGGTACTGAAACAGCTGGCGCAGCAGTACAGCTTTTCCGTTTTTCCCTACACCCTGGATGGTCAGGGTGATACGGCCTTTCCGGAGGCATTACCGGTGCCACCGGACGTGATGCAGACCTTCTTCCCGAATATCCCGGTGGTCACACCGACCACCTTCCTGGTCAATGTCAACACGCTGGAGGCATTACCGCTTTTACAGGGGGCAACGGATGCCGCCAGTTTTATGGCGCGGATGGATACCGTTCTGCAGATGTACGGAGGAAAAAAACATGCCGGGTAAAGCACGGTTCAGACCGCTATTTATGCTATGTGCCGCCTTACTGACTGTGACGCCTGCAGCGTCAGCGGATGTGAACAGCGACATGAATCAGTTCTTTAACAAGCTGGGCTTCGCTTCCAATACCACACAGCCGGGCGTCTGGCAGGGGCAGGCCGCCGGCTATGCTTACGGTGGCTCCCTGTATGCCCGTACTCAGGTCAAAAATGTTCAGCTGATTTCCATGACGCTGCCGGATATCAATGCCGGATGTGGCGGCATCGACGCCTATCTCGGCTCGTTCAGTTTTATTAATGGCGAGCAGCTGCAGCGTTTTGTTAAGCAGATTATGAGCAACGCTGCCGGTTACTTTTTTGACCTTGCCCTGCAGACAACGGTGCCGGAAATCAAAACCGCAAAAGACTTCCTGCAGAAAATGGCAAGCGACATTAACAGTATGAACCTCAGTTCCTGCCAGGCGGCGCAGGGGATTATCGGCGGGCTTTTCCCCCGGACGCAGGTGTCCCAGCAGAAAGTCTGTCAGGACATTGCCGGTGAGAGCAATATTTTTGCTGACTGGGCAGCTTCCCGACAGGGATGTACCGTTGGTGGTAAATCTGACAGCGTCAGGGATAAAGCCAGCAACAAGGATAAGGAGCGGGTGACCAAAAACATCAACATCATGTGGAATGCGCTTTCCAAAAACAGAATGTTTGACGGCAACAAAGAGCTGAAAGAATTTGTGATGACGCTGACCGGCTCACTGGTGTTTGGTCCCAACGGCGAAATCACCCCCTTGTCAGCCAGAACCACTGACCGCTCAATTATCCGGGCCATGATGGAAGGCGGCACAGCAAAAATTTATCACTGCAACGATTCTGATAAATGCCTGAAAGTGGTGGCAGACACACCGGTGACCATCAGCCGGGATAATGCCCTGAAGTCTCAGATTACTAAAATTCTTGCCAGCATTCAGAACAAAGCGGTCAGCGACACGCCTCTGGATGACAAGGAAAAAGGCTTTATTTCCAGTACCACCATTCCCGTCTTCAAATACCTGGTTGATCCGCAGATGCTCGGTGTTTCCAACAGCATGATTTACCAGCTGACGGACTATATCGGTTACGACATCCTGCTGCAGTACATTCAGGAGCTGATACAGCAGGCCCGGGCGATGGTGGCCACGGGAAATTATGACGAAGCGGTTATCGAGCATATTAACGACAACATGAATGATGCCACCCGGCAGATTGCTGCGTTTCAGTCACAGGTGCAGGTGCAGCAGGATGCGCTTCTGGTTGTCGATCGCCAGATGAGCTACATGCGTCAGCAGCTTTCCGCCCGCATGCTCAGTCGTTACCAGAACAACTATCACTTCGGAGGGAGCACGTTGTGAATGAAGTTTATGTGATTGCCGGTGGTGAGTGGCTGCGAAATAACCTGAACGCCATTGCCGCCTTTATGGGGACCCGGACGTGGGATTCCATTGAAAAAATTGCGCTCACATTGTCTGTTCTCGCGGTGGCTGTGATGTGGGTACAGCGGCACAACGTGGTGGATTTGCTGGGCTGGGTGGCCGTGTTTGTGCTTATCAGCCTGCTGGTTAATGTCCGCACATCGGTGCAGATTATTGATAACAGTGACCTGGTCAAAGTTCACCGGGTGGATAATGTGCCGGTCGGACTGGCGATGCCACTTTCACTGACGACCCGGATTGGGCATGCAATGGTGGCCAGTTACGAGATGATCTTCACGCAACCGGACAGTGTCACCTACAGCAAAACGGGGATGCTGTTCGGCGCAGAACTGGTATCAAAAAGCACCGACTTTTTGTCCCGCAATCCGGAAATCACCAATCTTTTCCAGGATTATGTGCAGAACTGCGTGATGGGGGATATTTACCTGAACCACAAATACACGCTGGAGGAGCTGATGGCCTCCGCTGATCCCTACACGCTGATTTTTTCCCGCCCCAGTCCGCTGCGGGGCGTTTATGACAGCAAGAATAATTTCGTGACCTGTAAGGACGCGTCGGTTTCGCTGAAAGACAAGCTGAATCTGGACACACAGAGTGGCGGAAAAACCTGGCATTATTATGCCCAGCAGTTATTTGGTGGTCGCCCTGATTCGAACCTGCTGTTTAGTACGCTGATTGGCGACAGTTACAGTTACTTCTATGGCTCAAGTAAATCAGCCAGCCAGATCATCCGCCAGAATGTCACCATCAATGCGCTGAAGGAGGGGATCACCAGTTATGCCGCACGTAATGGTGATTCGGCCAGCCTGGTGAATCTGGCCACCACGTCATCGATGGAGAAGCAACGTCTGGCACATGTCTCAATCGGTCATGTGGCGATGCGGACACTGCCCATGACGCAGACCATCCTGACGGGGATTGCCATTGGTATTTTCCCGCTCCTGGTACTGGCGGCTGTCTTCAACAAACTGACACTGTCCGTCCTGAAAGGCTATGTGTTTGCCCTGATGTGGCTGCAGTCATGGCCAATGTTGTACGCCATTCTGAACAGTGCCATGACATTTTATGCGAAGCAGAATGGGGCACCGGTGGTGCTCTCTGAAATTTCACAGATACAGCTGAAATACTCCGATCTGGCTTCCACTGCCGGGTATCTTTCCATGATGATCCCGCCATTATCCTGGATGATGGTCAGGGGACTCGGGGCAGGATTTTCCAGTGTGTACAGCCATTTCGCTTCCTCTGCTATCAGCCCGACCGCCAGTGCGGCAGGCAGTGTGGTTGATGGTAATTATTCCTACGGCAACATGCAGACGGAGAACGTGAACGGCTTCAGCTGGAGCACCAACAGCACCACGTCGTTTGGTCAGATGATGTACCAGACCGGCAGTGGCGCAACCGCCACACAGACCCGTGACGGTAATATGGTGATGGATGCAAGTGGGGCGATGTCCCGGTTACCAGTCGGTATCAATGCAACGCGTCAGATTGCGGCGGCACAACAGGAAATGGCCCGGGAGGCGTCGAACAGAGCCGAAAGCGCCCTGCATGGTTTCAGCAGCAGTATTGCCAGTGCCTGGAACACACTCAGCCAGTTTGGTTCTAACCGGGGGAGCAGTGACTCTGTCACCGGTGGTGCTGACAGCACCATGAGCGCACAGGACTCCCTGATGGTCAGCCGTATGCGCAGTGCAGTAGAAAGTTATGCGAAGGCGCATAATATCAGTAATGAGCAGGCGACTCAGGAACTGGCATCAACAGGTTCTAAGTTCTCGTATGGCGGATATGCAGATGCTCATGCTGAATGGGGGATTAAACCTAAAATTCTTGGGGTTGGTGGTGGAGTTGGTGTCAGAGGCGGATTTAAGGGAAGTCTTGATCGAACGGATGATGATTCACATTCTGCAAGTAGTGGCAGCAGGGCTACCCATGATGCTCGACATGATATCGATGCTAAAGCCAGTAAGGACTTTAAAGAGGCCAGCGATTACTTTATGAATCGCAAGGTCAGTGAGTCCGGCAGCCATACTGACAATAATGCCGATTCCCGTGTGGACCAGCTGTCTGCAGCCCTGAACTCAGCGAAACAGAGTTACGACCAGTACACGACGAATATGACCCGCAGCCATGAATATGCTGAAATGGCATCCCGTACTGAAAGCATGAGTGGGCAGATGAGTGAAGATTTGTCGCAACAGTTTGCACAGTATGTGATGAAACACGCACCGCAGGATGCCGAAGCTATTCTGACAAATACCAGTTCGCCGGAGATTGCAGAACGCCGTCGGGCGATGGCCTGGTCTTTTGTGCAGGAACAGATACAGCCTGGTGTTGATAATGCCTGGCGTGAATCCCGTGGAGATATTGGTAAAGGAATGGAGAGCGTACCTTCGGGTGGTGGCAGCCAGGATATTATTGCTGACCATCAGGGGCATCAGGCCATTATTGATCAAAGAACGCAGGACAGTAATATCCGTGATGATGTAAAACATCAGGTTGATAATATGGTCACAGAATATAAAGGGAATATAGGTGATACTCAGAACAGCATACATGGCGAGGAAAATATTGTAAGAGAACAGTATTCTGAACTACAAAATCACCATAAAACAGAAGCATTATCTCAGAATAATAAATATAATGAAGAGCGAGAAAGTCAAAAGATAATACCTGAGCCATCAGAAGAGACGGTGAAAAAAATGATTGATGAGAAAAAGAATCAACTGAAGGGACCATTATGATTACTCACTATGATATAAAAACGGAGACACAGAAACTAAAGGATGTACTCTCTGTAGAGGGTGTTAATATTCCGCCATTATTACAAGTCATAAAGCCAGGGGGGTATGTATTTTTATGGATTTTATTATGGCCGACATTTCTCCGTTTGCTGGCAGATAAAGTTGATATCCGAGATGCCGGATTTGATATATGTTTTAGTGGCGTAATGGGGTTTATCCTTTTTGTTGCCATTACTAATGGAATGATGTTGTATCTTGCTATCCCTAAAAAATTCAGAGATGACTCGAAAGTTATATCTTTTATGTATGATAAGAACAAAACTTATATCTTGTCGTTTATGATTGTTTTTTCAATAGTTTCCTTCGCCCATACGTTCTTATTTGGTTTTTTATCGATAACTCTGTTTGTAATTTTTTCCTTTATTTATACTATAGATATAAATCGTTATAATCTATCAGCTATTACTTCAGTAATAGGGTTGTTCAAAAAAGAGTCTGTTAGTTAAAAGGATATTTTGGATGAAAACAAAAAAACTAATGATGGTTGCACTGGTCAGTTCCACTCTGGCCCTTTCAGGGTGTGGTGCGATGAGCACAGCAATCAAGAAGCGTAACCTTGAGGTGAAGACCCAGATGAGTGAGACCATCTGGCTTGAACCCGCCAGCGAACGCACGGTATTTCTGCAGATCAAAAACACGTCTGATAAAGATATGAGTGGGCTGCAGGGCAAAATTGCTGATGCTGTGAAAGCAAAAGGGTATCAGGTGGTGACTTCTCCGGATAAAGCCTACTACTGGATTCAGGCGAATGTACTGAAGGCCGATAAGATGGATCTGCGGGAGTCTCAGGGATGGCTGAACAGTGGTTATGAAGGCGCAGCAGTTGGTGCAGCGTTAGGTGCCGGTATTACCGGATATAATTCCAATTCTGCCGGTGCCACACTCGGTGTGGGCCTTGCTGCCGGTCTGGTGGGTATGGCTGCAGATGCGATGGTGGAAGATGTGAACTATACCATGATCACGGATGTGCAGATTGCAGAGCGTACTAAGGCAACGGTGACAACGGATAATGTTGCCGCCCTGCGTCAGGGCACATCAGGTGCGAAAATTCAGACCAGTACTGAAACAGGTAACCAGCATAAATATCAGACCCGTGTGGTCTCCAATGCGAATAAGGTTAACCTGAAATTTGAAGAGGCGAAGCCTGTTCTCGAAGACCAGCTGGCCAAATCAATCGCAAATATTCTCTGATTATCTTCCGGGGGCTGGTCTGACTGGCCTCCTGACTGATACCTCGCTTTGCTCGTTGTCCAACCCCGGAAAGAAATAAAATAAATTTTATTCCTCCCCGGCGTTTCCGAAATAAATATGAAAACACTGAGCGGTTGTGCAAATTCTTTGTGCGACCGTGAAGTGTTGCCGGCGAAGCCGGAATTTAATGATTATTAATCTAATAATCAGTCCGACTGACTTTCTTTCTTCGGAATATCATCATGAGTTTTAACGCAAAGGATATGACCCAGGGCGGTCAGATTGCGTCCATGCGTATCCGCATGTTCAGCCAGATCGCCAATATCATGCTTTACTGCCTGTTTATTTTTTTCTGGATACTCGTTGGTCTGGTTTTATGGGTAAAAATAAGCTGGCAGACGTTTGTGAACGGCTGTATTTACTGGTGGTGCACAACACTGGAAGGCATGCGGGATTTAATCAAGTCTCAGCCGGTATATGAGATCCAGTATTACGGCAAAACATTCCGGATGAACGCTGCTCAGGTACTGCATGATAAATATATGATCTGGTGCGGTGAACAGTTATGGTCAGCATTCGTTCTGGCAACTGTTGTGGCACTGGTTATTTGCCTGATTACCTTCTTTGTTGTCTCCTGGATTCTGGGGCGTCAGGGTAAACAACAGAGCGAAAATGAAGTCACAGGTGGTCGTCAGCTGACAGACAATCCGAAAGACGTTGCCCGGATGCTGAAAAAAGACGGCAAGGACTCCGATATCCGGATTGGGGATCTGCCGATTATCCGGGATTCTGAAATCCAGAACTTCTGTCTGCACGGCACAGTCGGGGCCGGTAAGTCGGAGGTTATCCGTCGTCTGGCCAACTACGCCCGTCAGCGTGGTGATATGGTGGTGATTTATGACCGTTCGGGGGAATTTGTTAAAAGTTACTATGATCCCTCCATCGATAAAATCCTGAATCCGCTGGATGCCCGCTGTGCCGCATGGGATTTGTGGAAGGAGTGCCTGACACAGCCGGATTTTGATAATACCGCAAATACTCTGATCCCGATGGGTACAAAAGAGGACCCGTTCTGGCAGGGTTCAGGACGTACCATTTTTGCGGAAGCGGCGTACCTGATGCGTAATGACCCCAACCGCAGCTACAGCAAACTGGTGGATACCCTGCTTTCCATCAAAATTGAAAAACTGCGTACCTACCTGCGTAATTCACCGGCGGCCAACCTGGTGGAAGAGAAAATTGAGAAAACGGCGATTTCCATCCGTGCTGTGCTGACCAACTACGTGAAAGCCATCCGTTACCTGCAGGGGATTGAGCATAACGGTGAGTCCTTCACCATTCGTGACTGGATGCGTGGTGTTCGGGAAGATCAGAAAAACGGCTGGCTGTTTATCTCATCGAATGCCGACACCCATGCCTCCCTTAAGCCGGTGATCTCCATGTGGCTGTCCATTGCCATTCGTGGTCTGCTGGCAATGGGAGAAAACCGTAACCGTCGTGTGTGGTTCTTCTGTGACGAGTTGCCCACGTTACACAAACTGCCGGACCTTGTGGAGATCCTGCCGGAAGCCCGTAAGTTCGGTGGCTGTTATGTGTTTGGTATCCAGTCTTATGCCCAGCTGGAAGATATCTACGGTGAGAAAGCGGCAGCCACGCTGTTTGACGTCATGAACACCCGTGCTTTTTTCCGTTCCCCCAGTCATAAGATTGCAGAGTTCGCTGCCGGTGAAATTGGTGAGAAAGAGCACCTGAAAGCCAGCGAGCAGTATTCCTACGGTGCTGACCCGGTACGTGACGGGGTATCGACCGGTAAGGATATGGAGCGCCAGACGCTGGTCAGTTATTCCGACATTCAGTCTCTGCCGGATCTGACCTGCTATGTCACCCTGCCCGGACCATATCCGGCAGTAAAACTCTCACTGAAATATCAGGCACGTCCGAAGATTGCTCCGGAGTTTATTCCGCGTGAGATCAACCCGGAAATGGAGAACCGCCTTAGTGCCGTGCTTGCTGCAAGGGAAGCAGAAGGTCGCCAGATGGCCAGTCTCTTCGAACCGGAGGTTGTCTCCGGAGAAGAGGTGACTCAGGCTGAACAGCCACAACAGCCACAACAGCCACAACAGCCACAACAGCCACAACAGCCACAACAGCCACAACAGCCACAACAGCCAGTGTCTTTTGTCATCAATGATAAGAAGTCAGATGCAGGTGTGAATGTTCCGGCAGGGGGGATCGAGCAGGAGCTGAAAATGAAACCGGAAGAAGAGATGGAACAGCAACTGCCACCCGGGATCAGTGAATCCGGTGAGGTGGTGGATATGGCCGCTTATGAGGCATGGCAACAGGAGAATCATCCGGACACCCAGCAGCAGATGCAGCGTCGTGAAGAGGTGAACATCAATGTGCACCGGGAGCGCGGGGAGGATGTTGAGCCGGGAGATGATTTCTGATGAACAGGTCAGCTCCAGTCTTCAATTCTCAGGCCGTCCACACGTTCAAATTCACGGGTGTTGTTAGTCACAACTATCAGTCCCCGGCTGCGGGCATGACCTGCGATCATTTGATCAAATGGCCCGACAGGGCGTCCCTGACGGGCAAGTTCTGCTCTTATCTGACCAGTGTGTGTGGCTGCAGCAGCGTCGTAATCCAGAACGTCAATGCGGGAAACAAATCCCTCGATCACAGCGAGATTGCGTTCAGGCATCTGGCTTTTTTCTGCACCATATATCAGCTCCATCAGGGTGACAGAGCTGATACACATTCTCCCCTGGTTCAGGTTAAAACGTTCCCTGACACTGGCGGGTTTGTTCTTTATCGTAAAAATGCAGATGTTGGTATCGAGCATAAACTTCAGCATCAGAATGACTCCCTTTCCTGCATGCCAGGCTGTTCCCTGTTATCCATAAAATCGGTGCTGACGCTGTTTCCATCAAACCATTCATCCCATGATTCTCCGGCTGGCGTAATGATACGGGTTCGTCCGACAGCAATCACTTCAACGCGTTTTACGTTTTCTGGCAATGCAACCGCTTTTGGCAGTCTGACCGCCTGGCTGCGGTTGCTGAGAAATACGGTGGTTTCCATCATTTGCCTCCTTACGTGGATATGTCTTGTGTATATACATTGTGGGATTGATGCCGGGATATGTCAAAGGGATATACGTTTATGATGAGTATCGCGCAGGTCAGATCGGCCGGAAGTGCCGGGAACTATTATACCGACAAGGATAATTACTATGTGCTGGGCAGCATGGGAGAACGCTGGGCTGGCCAGGGGGCTGAACAGCTGGGGCTGCAGGGCAGTGTTGATAAGGATGTTTTTACCCGTCTTCTGGAAGGGAAGCTGCCGGACGGAGCGGATTTAAGCCGCATGCAGGATGGCAGTAATAAGCATCGTCCCGGTTACGACCTGACGTTCTCCGCCCCCAAAAGCGTCTCCATGATGGCCATGTTAGGCGGCGATAAGCGCCTGATTGATGCACATAATCAGGCCGTGGATTTTGCTGTCCGTCAGGTGGAGGCGCTGGCCTCCACACGGGTTATGACGGACGGACAGTCAGAAACGGTACTGACCGGTAATCTGGTGATGGCATTGTTTAACCACGACACCAGTCGCGATCAGGAACCACAGTTACACACGCATGCGGTGGTGGCCAATGTCACGCAGCATAACGGCGAGTGGAAGACACTGAGCAGTGACAAAGTAGGAAAAACGGGATTCATTGAGAATGTGTACGCTAATCAGATTGCCTTTGGCAGGCTCTACCGGGAAAAGCTGAAAGAGCAGGTTGAGGCGCTGGGCTATGAAACTGAAGTAGTTGGTAAGCACGGTATGTGGGAAATGCCGGGCGTACCGGTGGAGGCCTTTTCCGGACGCTCGCAGACTATCCGGGAGGCCGTCGGGGAGGATGCCTCGCTGAAATCCCGGGATGTGGCGGCACTGGATACGCGAAAATCCAAACAGCACGTCGATCCTGAAGTCAGAATGGCTGAATGGATGCAGACGCTGAAGGAAACCGGGTTCGACATCCGGGCGTATCGTGACGCGGCGGATCAACGGGGCGAGACCCGCACGCAGACGCCCGGACCTGCTTCACAGGACGGGCCGGATGTGCAGCAGGCGGTGACACAGGCCATTGCCGGATTAAGTGACCGAAAAGTGCAATTCACGTATACGGACGTGCTGGCCAGGACGGTCGGCATGCTGCCGCCGGAAAATGGTGTGATTGAGCGGGCTCGCGCCGGTATCGATGAGGCCATCAGCCGTGAGCAACTCATTCCCCTCGACCGTGAGAAGGGGCTGTTCACGTCCGGGATTCATGTGCTCGATGAGCTGTCAGTCCGGGCACTCAGTCGCGATATTATGAAACAGAACCGTGTGACCATACATCCGGAGAAAAGCGTCCCCCGGACGGCCGGTTACAGCGATGCCGTCAGTGTTCTGGCACAGGACCGTCCGTCGCTGGCCATTGTGTCAGGTCAGGGTGGCGCAGCCGGGCAGCGTGAGCGGGTGGCCGAGCTGGCAATGATGGCCCGGGAGCAGGGGCGGGAGGTGCAAATTATCGCCGCTGACCGTCGTTCACAGATGAACCTGAAGCAGGATGAACGGCTGTCCGGTGAGCTGATAACCGGACGTCGTCAGTTGCTGGAAGGCATGGCCTTCACGCCGGGCAGTACTGTTATCGTTGACCAGGGCGAAAAACTCTCCCTGAAAGAGACGTTAACCCTGCTGGACGGTGCCGCACGTCATAACGTACAGGTCCTGATAACCGACAGCGGGCAGCGAACCGGTACAGGCAGTGCACTGATGGCCATGAAAGATGCCGGGGTGAACACGTATCGCTGGCAGGGCGGAGAGCAGCGACCGGCAACCATCATCAGTGAACCGGACCGTAATGTCCGCTATGCCCGACTGGCCGGAGATTTTGCGGCCAGCGTGAAAGCCGGAGAAGAGAGCGTGGCACAGGTCAGCGGTGTACGGGAACAGGCCATACTGACACAGGCTATTCGCAGTGAGCTGAAAACACAAGGCGTGCTCGGACACCCGGAGGTGACCATGACCGCCCTGTCACCGGTCTGGCTGGACAGCCGGAGCCGTTATCTGCGGGATATGTACCGCCCGGGGATGGTGATGGAGCAGTGGAACCCGGAGACACGCAGTCATGACCGCTATGTGATAGATCGTGTGACGGCGCAGAGTAACAGCCTGACCCTGCGGGATGCGCAGGGCGAAACGCAGGTGGTGCGTATTTCTTCTCTGGACAGCAGCTGGTCGTTGTTCCGGCCGGAAAAAATGCCGGTGGCAGACGGCGAGCGTCTGAGGGTGACGGGAAAAATTCCCGGACTCCGTGTTTCCGGTGGTGACCGCCTGCAGGTGGCGTCCGTTAGTGAAGAGACGATGACGGTTGTCGTGCCGGGGCGGGCTGAACCGGCCTCCCTGCCTGTGGGCGACTCACCATTCACGGCACTGAAGCTGGAGAGCGGTTGGGTGGAAACGCCCGGGCATTCTGTCAGCGACAGTGCGACGGTTTTTGCCTCCGTCACACAGATGGCGATGGACAACGCCACTCTGAACGCTCTGGCCCGCAGTGGTCGTGATGTCCGGCTGTATTCCTCACTGGATGAAACCCGTACTGCGGAAAAACTCGCCCGCCACCCCTCCTTTACGGTGGTTTCTGAGCAGATCAAGGCGCGGGCCGGGGAGACATCGCTGGAAACCGCCATCAGACACCAGAAGTCCGCACTTCACACGCCGGCACAGCAGGCCATTCATCTGGCCCTTCCTGTGGTGGAAAGCAATAACCTGGTGTTCAGTCAGGCAGCACTGCTGGCAGAGGCCAGGTCGTTTGCTGCAGAAGGAACCAGTTTTGTTGACCTGGGACGGGAAATCGATGCGCAGATAAAACGGGGTGATTTACTGCATGTGGATGTGGCAAAAGGCTATGGCACGGACTTGCTGGTTTCCCGTGCGTCATATGAGGCTGAAAAAAGCATTCTTCGCCATATTCTCGAAGGTAAGGAGGCGGTCACGCCGCTGATGGAGAGAGTACCTGGTGAACTCATGGAGAAACTGACATCAGGACAGCGTGCCGCCACCCGCATGATACTGGAAACGTCCGACCGTTTCACGGTGGTGCAGGGCTATGCCGGTGTGGGTAAGACCACACAGTTCCGGGCGGTGATGTCAGCCGTGAACATGCTGCCGGAGAGTGAGCGCCCCCGTGTCGTGGGGTTGGGTCCCACGCACCGTGCGGTCGGGGAGATGCGAAGTGCCGGGGTGGATGCACAGACACTGGCGTCCTTTCTGCATGACACGCAGCTGCAGCAGCGCAGCGGAGAAACGCCGGATTTCAGCAACACGCTGTTCCTGCTCGACGAGAGTTCGATGGTGGGCAATACCGACATGGCACGGGCATACGCCCTGATTGCGGCCGGGGGCGGTCGTGCCGTGGCCAGCGGTGACACGGACCAGCTGCAGGCCATCGCGCCCGGTCAGCCTTTCCGTCTGCAGCAGACGCGCAGTGCTGCCGATGTGGCCATCATGAAGGAGATTGTGCGTCAGTCGCCGGAATTGCGGGAGGCGGTATACAGCCTGATTAACCGGGATGTGGAAAGGGCGCTGTCAGGGCTTGAGAGTGTGAAACCGTCTCAGGTGCCACGTCTGGAGGGCGCATGGGCGCCGGAGCACTCCGTAACGGAGTTCAGCCGTAGTCATGAATCGGCACTGGCGGAAGCGAAGCGGGAAGCCCGGAAGACAGGCGAGGCTTTTCCGGATGTCCCCATGACACTGTATGAGGCCATTGTCCGCGACTATACCGGCAGGACACCGGAAGCACGGGAGCAGACGCTGATTGTCACTCACCTGAATGAGGACCGGCGCGTGCTGAACAGCATGATTCATGATGCACGGGAAAAGGCCGGAGAGCTTGGGAAAGAGCAGGTCATGGTGCCTGTCCTGAACACAGCGAATATACGCGACGGGGAGCTGCGTCGTATCTCCACCTGGGAGAATAACCGGGATGCACTTGCCCTGGTGGATAATGTGTATCACCGGATTGCCGGTGTCAGTAAGGATGACGGGCTGATAACCCTGCAGGATGCGGAAGGTAACACGCGGCTGATTTCGCCCCGGGAGGCGGTGGCTGAAGGTGTCACACTGTACACCCCGGACAAAATCCGGGTGGGAACCGGTGACCGGATGCGCTTCACGAAGAGTGACCGGGAGCGCGGCTATGTGGCCAACAGCGTCTGGACGGTGACAGCGGTTTCAGGTGACAGTGTCACGCTGTCGGACGGCCAGCAGACCCGGGTGATTCACCCTGGCCAGGAGCAGGCAGAGCAACATATTGACCTGGCCTATGCCATCACCGCCCACGGTGCGCAGGGGGCAAGTGAAACCTTTGCCATCGCGCTTGAAGGCACGGAAGGTGGCCGGAAACAGATGGCCGGCTTTGAGTCAGCCTACGTTGCCCTGTCGCGTATGAAGCAGCATGTACAGGTGTACACCGATGACCGTCAGGAATGGACTGATGCCATCAACAACGCCGTACAGAAAGGGACTGCACACGATGTGCTGGAGCCGAAAGCTGACCGGGAGGTCATGAATGCAGAGCGGCTGTTCAGCACGGCGCGAGAGCTGCGGGACGTGGCGGCAGGGCGTGCTGTTCTCCGTCAGGCGGGGCTGGCCGGGGGAGACAGTCCGGCACGGTTTATTGCACCGGGGCGTAAATATCCGCAGCCGTATGTGGCGCTGCCGGCTTTTGACCGTAACGGCAAGTCTGCAGGTATCTGGCTGAACCCGCTGACCACGGATGACGGAAACGGGCTGCGGGGATTCAGCGGTGAAGGCCGGGTAAAAGGCAGCGGGAATGCGCAGTTCGTGGCCCTGCAGGGTAGCCGTAACGGAGAGAGCCTGCTGGCTGATAATATGCAGGATGGCGTCCGGATTGCCCGTGATAACCCTGACAGCGGTGTGGTGGTGAGAATCGCCGGTGAAGGTCGTCCGTGGAATCCCGGTGCCATCACCGGCGGTCGCGTGTGGGGGGATATCCCGGACAACAGCGTCCAGCCGGGGGCAGGAAACGGTGAACCGGTCACAGCTGAAGTGCTGGCACAGCGGCAGGCTGAAGAGGCCATCCGCCGTGAAACGGAACGCCGTGCGGATGAAATTGTTCGTAAAATGGCAGAGAACAAACCTGACCTGCCGGACGGCAAAACAGAGCAGGTTGTCAGGGATATTGCCGGGCAGGGGCGTGACCGGGCTGTCACTTCAGAACGGGAAACCGCGCTGCCGGAGAGTGTACTACGTGAACCACAACGGGAGCGGGAAGCGGTCCGTGAGGTTGCCCGGGAAAATCTGCTGCAGGAGCGACTTAAGCAGATGGAGCAGGATATGGTCCGTGACCTGCAGAAAGAGAAAACCCTGGGCGGAGACTGATACAGGTAGAGAAACGCTGATGACAACGGGTAACACGAACACGACATGTAACGATTCACTGGCGGCCCGGACCGATACCAGGTTACAGTCGTTGCTGGTCTGGTCACCCGGACAACGGGATATCATCAAAACGGTGGCACTGGTGCTGATGGTTCTGGACCATGCAAACCGCATTCTGCATCTGGACCAGACGTGGATGTTTCTGGCCGGGCGCGGAGCCTTTCCGCTTTTTGCCCTGGTGTGGGGGATGAATCTGTCCCGTCATGCGCATATCCGGCAGTCGGCCATTAACCGGCTGTGGGGATGGGGGATTATTGCCCAGTTCGCGTATTATCTGGCTGGATTTCCGTGGTATGAGGGGAATATCTTGTTTGCCTTTGCAGTTGCGGCACAGGTGCTGACATGGTGTGAAACGCGCAGCCTGTGGTGTTCCTCAGGAACCATGTTGCTTCTGGCGGTATGGTTGCCTTTCTCCGGCACCAGTTACGGCATTGCCGGGCTGCTGATGCTGGCGGTCAGCCACCGGCTGTACCGGGCGAAAGACAGAACGGAACGTCTGGCGCTGGTTGCATGCTTGCTGGCCGTGATTCCGGCACTTAACCTTGCCACCAGTGATGCGGCGGCTGTAGCCGGCCTTGTGATGACGGTACTAACCGTTGGTCTGGTGTCCGGTGCAGGGAAATTATTACCCCGTTTCTGGCCCGGAGATTTTTTCCCGACTTTCTATGCCTGTCATCTGGTTGGGCTGGGCGTTCTGGCACTGTGACGGGTGTGATATCTTTGGTCGCAAGAGGATGATTCGTCAGAGGCAGAACACAGCATGACAGAGCAGAAGCGACCGGTACTGACACTGAAGCGGAAAACGGAAGGGGAGACGCCTGTCCACAGCCGGAAAACCATCATCAATGTCACCACGCCACCAAAATGGAAGGTGAAAAAGCAGAAGCTGGCGGAGAAAGCGGCCCGGGAAGCTGAGCTGGCGGCAAAAAAAACACAGGCCAGACAGGCTCTGTCCATTTATTTGTCTCTGCCCACACTGGATGAGGCCGTGAACACCCTGAAGCCCTGGTGGCCGGGATTATTTGACGGTGACACACCACGACTTCTGGCCTGCGGTATCCGGGACGTGTTACTGGAAGACGTATCGCAGCGGAATATCCCGCTCTCGCATAAAAAACTGCGCAGGGCGCTGAAGGCCATCGCCCGTTCAGAAAGCTATCTGTGTGCCATGAAAGCCGGTGCCTGCCGGTATGATACGGAAGGGGATGTGATGGAGCATATTTCTCCGGAGGAGGAAGCGTATGCGGCAGAGCGTCTGGCGAAAATCCGCCGCCAGAACCGGATAAAGGCAGAACTTCAGGCCGTGATTGAGAAATAAAAAAAAGCTTCCCACTGAGAAGCCCTGAATCGCTTTCTGCCGATTCGTTCGATACAATCTTAAAAACGAAAAAATCGCTCAGAATGCGTTACAGAGCATTTTAGGTGAGAGCCATATTGCCCCTGTTTCTGAATTTGCCTTCAACACAAAGCGCTTTTAAGAGTGCTTTTAACGATGCTCTCATTTCAATGAGAGAAATGGAGGATTTATGAGCTATCAAATTCTGACAACCACAGCGGCCAGTATTACTGACCTGAAAAAAAATCCCATGGGAACCGTAGCTGAAGGCGAGGGAGATGCTGTTGCGATCCTGAACCGAAACGAACCAGCGTTCTATTGCGTCCCCCCAAAACTTTACGCCCACTATCGGGAACTCGCTGAAGATGTCGAGTTAAACGCTGTTGCTGATGAGCGTATGAAAAACCCGGAAATTGTGACGGTTAACTTGGATGACCTATGAACTGGCTTTTGACCGCAGGGCACTGAAGGAATGGCAGAAGCTAGGCCACAGAGCAGGGGGCTAGCGTTTCAGACTGGCTCGGAACTCTTTATCGTAACGGAAAGTCAGTGTTTTCGAGAGTTTTCGTGATTCCTGCCAAGCAAAGATATCATCCAGATCTTCAGAGTTTTCAACCACCGGTCGATGCAGGTCTTTGGGATATTTTGCTAGTCTGGCAAAACAACGATTGAAGTCAATAATGAAGGAATCCAGCCAGGCATTGGCATCCTCGATGCTGCTGATGCTTTCAGATAAGCCAATCCTGAGTTTGCTGATAACGCCGTAGCGCGGGTAAGCAGAGCGCACCCGCGGGAGGCAATTATTCATGTAACGTTACCGCATCGCTGTGACCATTTTGCCGCAGCGTTTCCAGCAGGCGCGCTTTGCGCTGTTCAAGTTCCTTTATCTGTTTTTCGATATCTTTCAGGCGCTGATACTGTACGGCCTGGGTTTCCGGGCAGAATCTTGCGCCTTCGACCAGCAACATGCAATCGGGAAAGCTGCGGATCTCGGCCACGCTAAAACCGGTGGCAATGAGCCGCTGGATCTGGCGCACCTGGATGATGGCCTGCTTATCAAGAAAGCGATCAATCCGCACATACGTTCCGACATTTATGCGAACGCCGGACATGCGCCATTTATGGAAGACGCCGCGCGGTTTAATGCGCAACTGGAAGAGTTTGCTGATGACGCCGTAGCGCGGGTAAGCAGAACGCACGCGCAGAAGGCGATGTAAAAACGGTGCGCTACGTGAAATCTGAGAAAAGTTGTGAGGCTCAGGCCAGCAGATTTCGCGTAGCGCGCGGGTTGAATACAGACAGCTTTGCTGTTCGCGCTGTTAAGGCACGCAGGGCAGGCAATAACGGCGTCAGGCGGACCGGGTCAATCAGCGTGGTTCCGATGCCAGATATTATTTAACATAATCCACGTTGTGCGCACTGATATTGTATTAGCTAAATTGAGATGTTCGCCCCTTGGACTAAGTTAACCGACTCAAAATCATTCAAGATGTTGTCGATCGGCGACTGACCACACAAATGGCTGCGCATCGCTCCAGATAAAATAAACTTCCTTTACATATACGAGCTAAGTCTATTAGCAAAACCGCAAATTTTTCTGTGATGAACCGTTTCTTTAGTTTATGACCACAAATGGTTCTTTTTTTGACTTTAAAAAAAGATCCATATCAATATCCTTCCCCCTAATAACAACAGTCCCACCAAAATTCTGAGCATTAATAAACAGATTGCTTTGTGGAGCAGTTGCGAATTTTGCCAGTTTACTTCCAAGGATTAATAAATTATTGAAGCCATTCCCAACGTTAAGGGTGTTAAAATTAGATTGAACAAATACAAAATCATTATTTTGGCTATCATAATGCAAGGGGAATAAAGAATCATAACAGATGAATGTTCTTATAGTATATGTTTTAAATCTTATCGCCTTATTAGTAAGGTTTTTATCTGCGTAGAGATATTTAGATTTAATGCTATTGTTTTTGTTAAAAATATCCTCCTCCCAAAATGGAACTAGAATTTTCTTTTGATTTAAAACTTTGGTGTCATTATGCATGAACATGGATACCATGTTGTTGATGTTTTCATATCCATAAAAACTAAATAAAAAGGCATATGTATCAAATATTTTTTGAGTTTTTAAGTACTGCAATAAATCTTCCGTTAATTCACTTTTATATTCCCCTTTATAACCATACGTTGTATTTTCTGAAAAAATCAGAATCTCAACTGACGGATTTTTTTTAATGAATTGATGTAAATCATTAGCAAGTGTTACCACACTACCGCCATTTTTCAGATAGAGTCCAATCTGAATTACAGCAATTTTAGGTTCTTTTCCCTCATAAATCGGATGTTTTATACAGTTTGTATTATAAATAAAAAAAACAAACACCATGAATAAAAAATAGTACCCCATCTTCTTTTTATAAAGACATAAACAAAAAAGAGGAATAAAAATAAAAAGTAGTATCGTATTCAAAACTGGAGATGCTGTGTTCGGAAGAAAAAAAGTATCCGTCGAACACAGCAAAAAAAATGGGTTGATAACGGGGAATATATGTACATATGAAACCCCTGCCATCAACAATGAAAAAAATAAAATCCCGAGTATATTACCACAAAAAATAGAATAAAGGAAAAAATAAAAATAAAAATAGCACAGCAAAAAGATAAATATAAGAAGTATATCTTTTTCAAAGAATGAAGTGGAAAATGAATATTCAAATAGCAGATAGCTGTAAAACAGGAAGGAAAAAAGAAAAGGGAATAACAGTTTTTTTATTAAGCAATTGTTTTTAAATACAATATGCATATAAAAAAAAAGCAAACTAATAAACATATCATTAAAATTACATTATCTGCTATTATCTAAATTTAACAATTTCATTCTGCCATCAATTAAATCCAGATCATGGGTTACCATAACAACAATCCCTCCGTCATTATTGAATTCACACAAAATACGCATTATGTTCTTTTTGTTTTCATTATCAAGGCTGGCCGTAGGTTCATCAGCCAATAATATCCGGGGTTTTTTCAATAATGCTCTAGCTAGAGCTAAGCGTTGCCGCTCTCCACCAGACAAGACATTAACAGGTTTTGTTATATCATATAGGCCCACCGCATTCAATATGGCGGACATATCAGATTGAGTTAACTTACTATGATTGGAATAATCAATGGCACTCATTATATTTCTTATTATACTTTGCTTGTCATTGATTAATGCGTCTTGAAAAACATAGCCAAAATATTCACGCCTCAACAATAAGATATCATTATAGCTATTAATATCCTTACCACAAAAAGTATAGACCCCTTCAAAATTAAGATCTAAAAGACCTACTATATTTAATAAAGTACTTTTACCGATACCAGAAGGACCTGAAATAACTAAAAAATCCCCCTTATTGATAGTTACGTAAGTATTATTCAATATTATTCTCTCTTTAAATACTTTTCCATTAATGTGTAATTTAATCATTTATAATAATCTCGAATGCCGTATCCAATAAATTGTCATTTATAATGACATCTTGAGGTTCAATCAGAAGTGTTATTATTTTCATTCCTGTCGCGCTATTACCACTATCGTCGCTATTAACTTTCAAAAGCCGCGCCTTAAAAATTTCTCCTGAGACAAGAGACTTGGCTCTTATATCATGATTTTTTATATCCCCTAAAACTAGAGGGTCAACTTTTATATTTACATGATATTTATCAATCTTTTCTATTTTTAGAATAGGTTCATTTGTGTTTACATATTGCCCATCATTAACATATAAATTTCTTATTATGAACTTATCATTTACATATGGATTACTCAATTTTTTTAATTTTATAATTGATGATAACTCTATATGCAGTTGCTTAAGCTCAATCTCCGCATCATTTAATTGGTTTGCTCTTAAATCTAGTTCATTTTTTGATATGTATCCCAGTTTATAGGATTGGTATGCTTCATTATACTCATTCTTTTTTTGTAAAAGCAGTGCTCGTGTTTTTTTTATTTTCAGGTTAAGTAAGTCTATTTTTGCATTGTTCTCAATACTTTCCAGATCAAAAACGGTTCCTTTTGTTTTTATATCCCCCTCCTTGTTACCAACTAACGAAACAACCCCTGACACTGGGCTTTTGAATTCAATGATATCCCCGCCCTTTAATATACCATAATATTTGATGTTAGCATGCCCATCATCAATATGAAGAACAGTCAAAACACTACTTAATAAAATTAATGTAGATTTTATAAATCTCAATTTCTCTCTCCGCTTTCTTCATTAAAATTTCGGATAAATATAAATCCTCTTGTTGTCTGTAATATTCAATAATAGTATCTTGATTCTTTTTTAATCTGTCATATGTGAATTTCACCTTTTCCCTTTTCAGGGCGATATTTTTTTTTAGGAAATTCAACTCATTTTGAAGAGAAGTCAGCTTCCTTTCGCTAGATTCTTTTTGATTTAAATAATACTCAAACTCATCATCATAACGCAATTGTTTTTTTTTCAAAGATAAATGATATTCCTTATCATAAATGGATTTGCTAAAAAATATATTTAACGGCACGTCAACACTTATGGATAGCGAATAGTTTGCCTTGTTAAACCTTACATCTGATAAAGTCCCTCTATTTTTTGGGGTTATATTCACTCCCGCGTAAACTGATGGCTTAAGCGTGGATAAATTAATTTCATGCTCGACGGATAATATATCTTTTTCAGTTGATACTTTTTCTTTTAATATTTCCAGCAATCCGTTATGGTTACAATTTAATATGTCAAGGTAAGATATATCTTTGATGTTTTCCTTTGGTATTTTATACTTGTAATATATATATTTTTGTTTTTCTTCAATGCTATTTTTAATATTTAAAATTTCATTTTCTATCTCACTTTTCCTCTGTGTTCTTATATCAAACTCAAATCTTGAAATATACCCCAACCTTTCGTTATGTGACGCAATTTTTATATCGCGCTTTTGGTTTTTTAATTTCTTTTCAGATAAAACAAGTTGATCTATGAGGTAATTATAATTTGACACATCCGAAAACAAAGATAAAAGATAGTTCATCTTATACTCTTTCAATGAGTTAAAGCTCAGCGCATCTTGAGCATCATTCATTTTTATTTGCTTGCTGTATAAGCCACCACTATAAAGTGGCATAGATAGCCCGAATGTTACAAAACTGTTATCAATGCTGGTAAAAGAAGTATTGTTATTTGCATATTGCCCAGAACTTAGATATAAATTAGGATATAAGGATGTATAGTTTCGCTCCCTGTTTATGCTGCTATCCATCTTCTGCAACATGTGGTTTTTATACCCTTCTGTTTTCATGAAATAGTTATCTAATGTACACGCCGGAGGCACAGCGTGAGCAGGGATTATAAAAAAAAACAAAATATAAACAACTACAACTATAAAGCGCTTCATAACATTCTGCCTTTGATTAAATCAATAGGTCTTTTGCTAAAAAAACCCCTTCCTAAAACCACATTAGTTATGATGCAAACAAATGATAAACAGGTCAAAGATAAAAGAAGAGCAAAAAACCTAATATGTAAATCAACATGGAGAATAACAGATAAACCAAATAAAAATGCCGAACTGAATATAAATGATATTATTGTGCTTATATATACTGTAAGCATCGACTCGAGCACTATAATATATAACATGGCGCGTTTATTTACGCCGTGTATTATTTTTAATGCAAATTCAGTACACCTTAGTCGGAAAAGCCTTTGACTTAACACTATAATCACTACTATAGATGAAAAAGTGAGAAGTATATATATTATATTCACAAGGGTAGAAAACCTGTTAATAACTCTTTCTACCGTTTCCTCTGCATCCAGATAAGACATTATAGAATAATCCTTGACACCATTTTGCTTTAATAAGGCATCTATACTGGATATATCATCATGTGACACTGGAGCATTAAATACTACATATACATAATCAACTGAACTATCCAAAGAAAACCTTATTACTGTATCCAAGGGAACGATATAATTTTTTCTTGACGAATGTTCAGTTAATCCCAGGCTGTCAAGGAAATCAGTTTTTTTGTTAGTCAACACGCCTGTAATTTTAAATGGAATACCGTTGATAAAGATATAATCGACAGGTTTACTGAAAGTGTTTAAAATTGACTGGTTTAGTATTATCTCATCCCCGGATAGATTTTTTATGTTAAACTGGGGCATGCCGAACATCCCTCTATCCAGACCAACTATCATTCCTGTTTGCTCAGAAAATGGAGATTCCCCAATATTTACAAACAAACTCTTTTCAAAAAAAACACTCCGTTCTTCAGCATATAACAAACGGTAAATTTTCTCTTTATTGACAGGGATGTTTAACTTTATGGATATGACATTATCACCATTTATTTTTAATTCACTTTCTGCCTGCCGAGAAACACTAAAAATCAAAGAATCAGTCACTGTAATCCCTGTGAAACTTACAAGCAGAAAGAAAACAAAAGTAAAAATACTTTTGTTTTCTTTTATATTCAGCCCAGCTTCTTTTATATATAAAGAAAACAAATGTTATCCTTCCAACAAAACACCATGCCTGGGCTATAACACCTCATGACTTTACTTTATCCAACGATCGTCAGATGTTGTATCAATACCATTATAAATAGTGGCTATAGGCTTCTCAAAGGATTTAGAAAATCCTTTCTGAGGATAAACATCACCCTCGGCCCCAGCTTTCGTTCCATCACCAAATTTTACCCCTACACCAACATGAACTCCTCGGGCATATCCGTTATTAATTGCTTCATTGCATTTTGAGTTGTTGCCCCATGAAAATGTAAGTGTTTTTTCACTACTTTTCACAACATGCACACATTGAGCGGGGACCACACTGGGCTCCCATGGCGCGCCACCTGCAAAAGACATGGCACTTGTCAACATTGCTGACACTCCAATAATCCAACAAATATTTTTGGTGCTTTTCATTAACAACTCCTCTTTTATTTTTCTTGGAGGTTATATTTATATATTAAGTGTCACCACATGCAAGAAGAATGAATAATATTTTCATTTTTTTATCCAATAGGGCACTCATAATGGTGCTGTTGTTCTTTTTACAAAGAAAACTGGGAGTCTTATTTTGAGAAAAGACAGGCATTGATATGGCTGAAATCTCAAAACGGCAGAAACAGAGTACCAGTGCACTATTGAGCACATTCAGAGATGCGGGAGATGTACCGGGATGTGACAGATACCTTTTACTGGGTGGCGCTTCCCCTGACTACGGTGAACGGTGTTTCTCAGTTTCAGCCTGAGTGGATTTGCTGGGAGCCTGGTGTGGAATGGGTTCGCCAACCACCGGATGAGGCCATTACGGATATGGCATATTTCCCCTTTTACCGCTATGCCATGACCTTTGAAGAGTTTGTCCCTGCTTTTTCTTCTTGGTTTGTCGGTAACAGGTGTGGTGTGGCGATACTGACCGGAGTCTGTGTGGATGAATCCCTCAACCGATTTATGGGATTGGTATCCCAACGCAAACGGAGATATGCCGATAATAAACCCTGGACAACGGCATCACCTGAAGGGTTTTACTATACCATGTATCCGTTGTATGACTGGAAAGCCCGTGATATCTGGATATATAATGCCAGAACCCGCTCTATCTACAATCCTCTGTATGACCTGATGTACCGTGCCGGTGTGCCGTTACGCAACATGCGTGTCTGTGAGCCTTTTGGCCCTGAATAGCGTAAGGGACTGTGGCTTTATCATGTTCTGGAGCCAGAAACTTGGACCCGAATGTGTGAGCGGGTGTCCGGGGCTGCCAGCGGGGCCCTTTATGCCAATAAAGCGGTGCCTGTTTTGCCCTGCGTAAGCGGATTTCAAAACCGGCCCATCATACCTGGCGCAGTTACGCAATGTTCCTGCTGGACGTTATGCCGGAAAGAACGGCAGAACAATGGCAAACAGGTTCTGCCCGTCTGATTCCGTTCTCCTTTCCCAATAATGCTTTATTAATGGAGATTTTGTTGTGCTCGTACTATTAAGGATGAAAGTCGTCCCTCTGATTATTCTGCTAGCATTCGTTTTTGCGTTCTTACTTAATTGGCCAGTGCTACTGCATCTCTACGATATTGTGACTCGGCTCGAACACGTTAAGACAGGTGTTATTATCTCGATTCCGTTTGTGTTAGTGGCGACGCTTAACTTCGTCTTTACGCCATTCTCAATTCGCTACCTGCTGAAACCCTTCTTCGCCCTGTTACTTATTTCCGGTTCGATAGTAAGTTACGCTACACTGAAGTACAAAGTGATTTTTGATCAGTCCATGATCGAAAATATTATGGAAACAACCCCCCAAGAAGCGTATTCCTACTTGAATATACCATTGCTTCTATGGCTGGTCTTTATGGGTATTATTCCAGCTATCCTATTATTTTCGATAAAAATTGAATATGCAGACAAATGGTACAAAGGTCTTGCCCATCGTTTGCTATCAATGTTCGCTTCGCTGGTCCTGATTGCAGGTGTTGCGGCCCTTTATTATCAAGATTATGCCTCTATTGGGCGCAATAACCAGACACTGAATAAAGAGATTATCCCGACAAACTATGCTTACAGCACTTTCCACTATGTGAAGGATACTTATTTTACGACGAAAATGCCTTTCCGAACTCTGGGGGATGATGCGAAGCGCGTCACCCGGGATAGTAAACCTACGCTGATGTTCCTGGTTATTGGTGAAACGGCACGGAGCCAGAATTTCTCGATGAATGGCTACCCGCGCGATACTAACCCCTTTACCAGCAAAACTGGCGGTGTGATTTCATTTAGGAATATAGGTTCTTGTGGTACAGCCACCGCAGTATCCGTGCCATGTATGTTCTCGGATATGAACCGCTCGGAGTTCGATAGTAAAAAAGCCGCCAATAGTGAAAACGTCCTCGATATTGTGCAAAAAACGGGAGTCTCGTTGTTGTGGAAAGAAAACGATGGTGGATGTAAAGGCGTATGCAGCCGTATTCCGACTGTCGAAATAACCCCCGCAGATAATAACACTCTGTGCGATGGAAAAACCTGCTATGATGGTGTATTGCTGAATAACCTCGATACAGAAATTGCCAATATGGAAGGTGACAAGCTAATCGCTTTCCATATGATTGGCAGCCATGGACCTACCTACCACCTGCGTTATCCGACAGAGCATCGTCATTTCATGCCAGAATGCGCGCGCAGCGATATTGAAAACTGTACGCAGGAACAGCTTATTAATACCTACGACAACACTATTCGGTACACCGACTATGTGATAGCGCAGATGATTGAAAAGCTAAAACAATACAGTGCAGAGTACAACACCGTACTGCTGTATGTTTCCGATCACGGCGAATCTCTGGGAGAGCACGGGCTGTATCTACACGGCACCCCCTACAAACTTGCTCCGAATCAGCAGACGCATATTCCGATGCAGGTCTGGATGTCCCCGGGCTTTATTGCCGATAAAAATATCAACACCGAATGCCTGCAGCAGAATGCAGTAAGCAAGACCTATTCCCACGATAACCTTTTCTCATCTGTTCTGGGGCTATGGGATATCAGCTCCGGCGTTTACCATCAGGACAGCGATATTTTTCGCGAGTGTCGCAGAGAGTTCTAGGGGCTGGCAGGAAAGGTATTATTATTGACATCCTCCCCCACCTTCTCACTTCGCGAATCAGGAGGGGGATTCCTTTTCAGGTAGCAACACGTTGCCGCATTGCCCAGTTCCACTCTTAACGGCTTATGCCGCCTTACGGGCGCGTCCAGGATTCATCCCGGACAACACGGCATGTCCTGCCGCGAGAATATTACGAGCGCCGTTTATGTCGGAGTTCGCTTCATAACCACGCGCCACACAGACAAATACTGCCTGCGATTGACGATTTTCCTTCGCTGTGTGGCCGCAACACGCGCACTTTTGTCAACAGCCTGAAAGCCGTCACCAGTCGTCGGTTACGGAATGAGTTTCTGGACTTGCGGGCGGCGTACAGTAAGCCCGTGCAATGATCACGCAGCTATTTTGTCGGCTCGTGCGGTGGATCGCCTTTGGAAGTCGTGAATAAGTACATTCAGCACCAGCGCGGCTGACGAATCTTTGACGCTGGCGCCTCATCGAAATTCCCCACCTACCTCCTTCGGTGGGAGCACCCTTTCGTTTTTAGGTGGCTTCCCAAAAGACCTGAAGCGTTATCCGATGAATCTCTTCTGATGTGCTTAGCCTTACACCGAATCCAAAAACATTCTCTACCGCCTCAGCTTCACTGTCGGTAAGTTTCCTTTTCAGGCGACGGGTATATTTGTGAACCAGTTGCATTATCAGCTCATTTCCAAGCACACTAGGAAGCAGGTTTTTAATAAGATAATCACTTAATATCTTAACAATATCACATCTTGCAATCTTATCATGCTGTCATCTTAATAAGATAGCGAATATCACTGCAGCTTGGCTTGACTGATGAGTGATGAAATCTCCTCAGAAGATAACTGTTCAAGGCCCATTATCGCAGCGCGCACTACGTCGGAGCGGTTAACACGTACACTCCCCTTCGATGCTTCACTGGCGATGTAGCTGTCAATCAAAGCTAAGTTTTCTTCAGACAGAGATATGCTGACCGGTTTAGCCTTGGAGGTTTTCTTTATTTCTTTAGACGGGGCGCCAGAAGCAGTAGCAGTGCCCGCATTGATAAAGGCATTTTCATCACGGGCGGGGGTATTAGCTCGGTTTCTCACAGGATCACCTCTTCAACGAGATTCTCAATTTCTTCTTTAGCCTTCTCGTTGCCCGTTTCAAAAATCGTCATAGACTCTGCCCAGGCGTCTCGATGTGCCTTTCGGTCACAAACGCGGGTGGTAGCCAGAAAAATTTCAGGGAATTCGGCCAGTACTTCAGCAGCCTGATTTGCTTCATTTACAAACATGTTAGTTGGCGTCATGTTAAGAACAAGGTAGCCCCGGACAGACTCATTGAAATCTTTCGCTGCTGAGAAAACTTTACAAGTATGGGGAACTACATCGAGATCCATTTGCGATGGACGTAAGGGCGATATAAAAACATCAGCAGCCATAAGACCACTACGCATTTCAGAACTATCACGACCAGCGCAATCAGCTATCACGAAGTCATAAGTTTTGGCGTGTTCTTTAAGCATAGCTTTGATATTACCAGTAGCTCCGGTAACCGGGATATGCGGTAGAGACTCAGGACGGCTGTTGTACCAGGTCAAAACTGAACGCTGATCATCTGCGTCAACAATGATAACGCTCTTACCCAAGCTCATAAGGTACGAAGCGATAGAAACCGCTAACGTACTTTTGCCAACGCCACCTTTCTGGCTACCTAGAACAATAATCATTTTAAGCTCCATCCGTACAGTAAGGACTTAAGATAAGAAGATGATAACTAACAAATTAACAACCTAATAGGTTAACATCAAGCTATCTTGTTATTTTATAATCTTAATAAGATGTTATGTCGCCATCATAACATCTTGCAGTAGGTAAGGAAGGGATAGAGATAAACATGACAATTTGCCCTCAGTGAAGAGAAAGAGGACAGAAACGTGACAAATTACCCTCAAGCTCGTCTATCACAGCACAAGAATGTGTGACAAATTGCCCTGAGAGAAGTAATTTACAAGGTGTTAATGAGAGTAAAGGAGATGGCGAAGTGTCCTCCTGAAAGACATAACCCCCAATAATGTGACAATTTACCCTGCAGATTTTCAGAAGAGGACAAAAGGAAGAGTGACAAATTACGCAACTATTAGCTATGTCGCTGAAAGTAAATATACTATGCGTAGTTTGACGACATTTCTTTTTTTCAATATATGAAAGACGCATGGGGGGCGGCTGTTGATTTCATCCACACTAGCCTGAAGGAAACGATGACGAAAATCCGGCATACGCTGGTAGCTCTGTGGAAGCTGGTAACGCTCCACCGGTCCACTCGCAGCGAAACCACGCCAGAACCGTCAGCTTTTCTGTACTGGCAGAGCGATTCGTAAAGGCGCATGGCATTAAGGATTCGTGATTTCCTTCGTTTCGCTCAGACGGAAATGCGTAAAGCGATTCTGGAGACCAATGAAAAACGGGATAAGGTAAGGGGTGATATGCACGCTGTAAATGTCTCTTGATGGGCTGTGCGCGCGCTTGATGAACCAGGGAAAAGACTCATAGCCTTTCTCGTCACCAGAATCCTCTTCAGGCCGGTAAAACACCACTTCCTTACCTGCAAGGCCTTTTAACTCCTGTCTGATATCCTTGCTGGCCCCGCCAGAAGTACGTATTTGATTTACAAAAAGATAGAGCATTCTCTTTTGGTCGCGTGAAAGACTGTACGCAGCCTCAGTCAGCTCGTTTGACTGTACAATGCGGGGGGTATTCTTGCGTTTTTTTGGTTGATCAGCGCAATTTCCGTCATGGTCGCTATGTTAGATCTGTGACAGATTTTAAGATTGTCACACTTAACTTGAGATAGCCAACAACCTTGAATAAATCTGTGATAGAGCACGTCTCATGAGGGCAATTTGTCACGCAGACCTGCCTGTAGCCCGAGTTAGTACTGGGCTGACGTGCCGTCTAAAAAGACAGTTCTAAAAACACCTTTAAAAAGATCTTTTAAAAATACACAGTGGATAAGTACATGAGTTATCTGCAAGGGTGGAGCGTCTGCCGTATATGCAACAACTGACTCTCTTGCGCTTCCTCGACCGTTCGCGGGCTACGCCCGGTCACTTGTCTGCGGCAAGCGCCAGCGGCTTATTCAAAGTCTGAAACCTATCTGACTATAGCAATGGGAGTTTCATTCCAGCGCGTTGTGTAAGCAGGAGATAGCATATCGCGTTTCATTTGCCACTTAGGAGCGATACCTCGCCCGGCAAAAAAGACTTTGCCGAGACCAGAATTATTGAGCCCATCCAGAACCTTCATCAGTTGGTCACTGCCCAGACGAGGTTGATGTTCGTCAAAAAGATTCAGTTGAGCCACGCCGGTGGGAGTAAATTCATTGAGCATGATTCCGGCCTTTGCGTATCGATGGACATCTATCCATATGCGCACCAGCGCCTTCACCGCTGCCGTTATTACATTGCGGGTGTCCCGGGTAGGGGTAAGCAGTTTTTCACTGGCCACGTTGCTGTAACACGTTCCCCCGGCAGCGAACGGTGACGTTTTCACAAACACATGCGATATGTCGGCAATACTGCCGTTCTTCCCTCAACTTCTCCGCAACACGCTCCGCATACGGGCAGATGGCCTGCCGCATAGCTTCATACGTCGTGATGCGTTATCCAAAGCTCCTGCTGCAGATTATTTGCTGCTTCGGTGACCGGCATTAACATGGACAGGCTTCGTGCTGAACAGGAAGCGCGACGGTATGCTGCAACCAGGCGAAACCCTGAGCCTGAAGGCTGCCCGCCGCCGCTGGTATGAAAGCTGCCGCAACCGGACTGTCCTGAGTCGCCGCACGCGTGCGCTGGCAGGCAAACAGCGACGTCGTCTGGAGCAGCTGTCGTTCGATGAGCGCAAGCGCCAGGTGGCAGAGCGCCTCTACCGCAGCCTCGGGGAGCGTGCCGGCATGGTTTTATCACAGCAGTTTGAAAAGATGGTCTGGCAGCAGCTCTATCAGCTCGAACTGGTGAATCTGGACGCGCCGGCCGCGGCGCCACCTCTCCCCTGCCCCCCGTTTTTTGATTCTCCGCTTTGCTGCGGAGGTTTCCCCACGTCCGTACACTTTCACTGCACAAAAAACACCCGAACGTTATGGCCGGCGTTACCCGTTCCGGCGGAATTATCTCGCCGGCTGCAGTGCAGATGATGTTATCCACGCTTATTCGCAAACAGGAAAAAGGGTTTAGCTGCAACCAGCGTCAGTTAGGCGCAATTCATTCAGGGGGGGCACCCCTGACTTTATTCATAAGAGAACCCTTATTTCAGCCCACTTATCCCGAGGATAACAGGGAAAACCCTGAAATAGCTCCCTGCGCTCCGGGCACTGGACCGGTGCAGAGCAGCAGGTTTAGTTACAACACACAAAACATTGAAATAGTTTATGCCCCGGCAACGCCATCGCCGTTCTGAAGCCAAAGTGTCACGTCCGGCCACGCTGAAGCCCTCGTGCCGTACCTGAACGCAGAGAGCCCGCATCCACCCACTAAAAAGCCGCGCCCGCCCGGGCCGGAGGCCCGGAACAGGAGCTGCTTTAATGAATGTTGTAACTACGCCGCTAAGCGGCCCCTGAAGGGCCCGACAAGCCGGAGATACGGCCGGACTACGTCCGTCCCACTCCGAAGGCGCAGGGAGGCGTTTACGTGGTTTTAAGGGGGTTCTGGCTTAGCAGGACGGGGGCTTGTGGCATATGGAAGTAAGCAGGACCCGGCGGTTTGAAGGCAGCGCCATATGGAAGGTCTGTGAGCCGCCTTTTATGCCCTTCGGGCATGATTTCTCGTTGCGCACTGCTCACTAGTCTGAAAAATTTCCCATCGATATTGTTCACAATGAGCTAAGAAGGGAGTAGGCGGTTAACCTATAAGGTGACTAGTAAGGCAATGGCGATTCACTACAGCTAATCATCACTGCGATTACGTTCATATCCCCTGCGTCCTCTTACCGCCTGTTCATTGTTGAGCTCAATATAGCGCTTAAATCGGTCACGCAACTTCGCAAGCTTCAGTGGCAGATCTTTGGTGAGAAAGTCTTTCGGGATATCAAAGTCATCATGATGCTCTTTAAGATATTGATGCACTCGTTCCAGTACGTCTAACAGCGTTATGTTGTTACTTTGCTGCCTCTCCAATAAGGGCCCCTGCCAAGTGTGCCAGAATGCCTGCTGACGAAGACAATTCTCATTGACCGCCAACCGCCAGAGTTCCATAAACATTGCCCGAGCAATCCTGAACGGTTCCACATCAAACTGTTCTATAAGAAAGAAATAACACGGAATTTTAAGCGCGTTGATTCGGGCGATCTCAATTTCAGAGTCACGTCGCAAATTAATGAGGTTACTGAAACGGGAGCGCATACAGGCAATAGGATTCAATACCCTGACTTTTTCGCTCATTTCCGGCATACCGAGGCCGGTTGCCTCCACATAAAACGGGGTAGTATGAAGGTAAAGTTTATCCCCCAGAAAATCAGAACGCTCAAAGCCTCCAGGCCGGTCGATAATATCCACCGTATTTGCTTCGTCTGGTGCATTCGGGTTGGCAAATATACGCCCACCATCCTGCTTAATATCGTGCGTGTCCTGATCGATAAGCATGAACTTCGCCAGGGAAGGCGGCTGGAAGTCTTTGTTCTGCCACGTTTTAACGTTGAGTGTTTTAGCTATGATCGCAATGTCATCTTTCCGGGCGCTATAGTCGCAGTCCGCAGAAGTGACTAGGCGTTCGTCAGGCAACCTGTCTCCGTATTGTGCATGATAATAAGATATCCAGTATTGCACGGCCTGGCCGCCGACTGTGATTACGGCATATTTGAACTGGTCAGCATTACAGATCAGCTGCTGATTTAGCAGATACATCTGCTCATAGGAGGGAATAACGTCTTGAACAGGCATAAAAAAAACCATCAGCGAAGGATGGTTTATTGTGCCTCAAAGTTAAGAATCAGGCAAAGACGATAGCGTGGGCAAATTTATTGCTCGCTGACTTGCTGAAACAACTTTTCACGGCAGGCTTGTACCCGGCACGACCATGCGCGACCTGCACTGCTAAGGCATTGTAGCGTTCATGCTGCTTTTGTTTAGCTTGTGCGGGAGACATAATTTAGAACCTGACGGTAGCTATAAACAAATAATTTGCAGTAACTATACGTCACGAATCTTCGTTACGCAATAGTATACTATTGGTGAAAGCCACAGCTCTTTATGTTGCCGGCTTCGCCGTGCCCCGCCCGAAGTAAGGACAGTGCCCTCTTCAGCCTTATTTCATCGGCATGAGCCTGCTGCACATTCCAGGATCGCGTTGCGCACTGCCCGCGTTCCTGAATGTGGCGGTCACTTATAGAGCCACTTTCCAGACCTGACTGAATAGATCAGCATATCGATGGTTAACGGGATTTCTTCTCCACGCCGGCGAGGGTAGTAAACATTGAGATCAACATCATCAGGATTGAGACCGAATTCTTTAAACAGCATCACCAGTAACTCGGCCGCGTCTTCCGGGTCCAAATTCAGTGTCATGTTGAGAGAGGTTTCACCGGTAAGCTCAGGCGTTCTGCGTGTCAGCCAGTTCCGGCCGCACCAGGGCTTTATGAGCTCGTAAATGAGTTGTTCTGTGCGATCTACCATAACTTGTCATCCCCTTGAGCTATCGAGTTATATACCGTGACGGTGTTGAACATAATCTCTGACACGTCTTTTGCCAGAATGAGCCAGCCAACCACAGGAATGGCACGTCCCACAAATGTGCCAATTTAACGGGTCGTGTGCATTTTGAGTGTGAACGGAGGGAAACCGACAAGCGTAAGCAGCTTGATACCCAACGGGAATTTGTGGGTTCCACATACCTTACTCGCAGCCTTTGAGGCCCGTGATGTTCCCTCAATCGCGTCAGCCGGTTTTGTTCGCGTGGTAATTTCCCTGCAGTACTCTTCTGCTGGTTGTAACGCCAGCCTGAAGCAGCCACAGGCCATACAGAAGATACTTGCAGTTGCATGACGCAGAACGCGTCCGTCCGGCTGCTGTTCATCCTGGCTGGAGAGGCCGCTGCAATGAGCTTACAGGCTGTCAGCCTCTGGTTTCATCGATTCCTGTCCGCGGTCTGCTTCAGGGAGGGGAAAGCTCGCGGCAATCAGCATCTGGATCTTCGACAGCCTTTTATCACAACGCCAGAGGATTACTGCCTGCAGGATAAATACGTAAATGGCTGCGGCAAACAGCAGCATCTGCAAAATATTTTTTAATACTTCCCCAGCCATCACATCATTTACGTTATTTTGCCAGCTGTTTTCAAACAAAAGTCCGAAAAGCTGCACGTATGTAACTGACAAAACAGCCAAAAACAGCAGAACTAAAAAAATACACGCAAACATTGTATTCCGCCGTCTGGATGGATCGCTTAACGCAGCAGCATACCTGACCACAGGCTGGCCTCTGGCCACATTGATATCAAACAAATCCAGAATCCGACGTCCTGATGAAACCAACTGAATTATTTCCATTGAGTGGCTGCATGGCAGCACTATCCTGCGCTGATGCGCTGCCGGCGATTACAGCCAGCCCCACCGTCAGAATTTCGCCCTGCAGACCATAGCTTGCCGGCGACAATGGCCAGGCAAGTACCGCCAGCAGAGCTGTACCTGCGGCGACGCCACAGGTTCCGGACTGCCGGTGCCAGGCAAGGAGTTGTGTGGTGCCGGCAAATACGAAGAGAATATTCAGCGCATACCACGGATCGTGTTGGCGAAATGCCAGCATGAATACCGGCTGGGTTACTACTGCCCACAGCCATAACCGGTTTGCCTGAAACTGCAGACGTTCCGGCTTCCGGTTGACGTTGATGGCCCAGATCAGACTGAACAGCGGGAAGGCCGCTCTGCCGAGCGCATACAGTTCCGGCCGCAGCGGGCTCAGAAACAGCGTGTTGAAGTGATCGAGGAGCATGGTCAGCATCGCCAGGAGTTTCACAAGATCCACCGCTCCGGGATTCAGCACAGTCATTCGCTTCAGTGTTCTGAAAGGCATTTCGTGAATGGTTGACAGTACCTTCAAACGTATTCTCCTGCTCACTGCGACTGGCAGCATAAATATAACTCTGCACCCAGTTCCAGAATATCCTTCCGGTGCATGCCGGCACACGTATACGTGCCTTTTCAATTATTTTTCTGGCCGCAAATTCTGATTTATCGCGAAGGACCAGCATAGCCTGAATTTTGTTTTTCTGCGAAAGATAAATACTGAAAAGATGAAAGTCGTTCATAATCTGAAGCTGATTGAAAAATGAATAAGAGCTTAGCTTATTATCGGCAGGAGGATTATTTCCTTTATACTTAATACCGGCATAAAAGCATCATCTAAGTCTGCTTGCTCTTTTTTTAAAATTGACGCCCGGAAATATAAAAATCCGGGATGAGCCGATTAAAAACTGACTATTTATCTTGCTGGGAAATTAGTTTACATTTCATTTTGTGTCGGCCTTTCCTCTGAGGCTAATTTCTGTAATCGACTTAATTTTGTGGCTGAGTTCTGGCATCAACAATATGTTTAATAATATTTAACGCAAAACTAATATTGAGTGTTGTCATGTTTGCGTTCAACCGGGACAGCATGCCAGCGTTGCTCGCAGCCACATACGGCAGCAGCGCTCCTGAATACCTCTGCGAGGTCACCACTGTCAGCTGAGCCTGAGCAGAATCCAGCGCGTTAAGACCCGTAACGATGTCTTTCTCAGCCGCACTGATATAAACCGGCGAGCCTGCAATAACAAAGCAGTCTCCCGGATATTTGCTCATCAGCTCCGCTATCGAGGCGCTGCGCCCGGGAAGCGGTGGCTGCGTCGTCAGGCTTTTCCATACGGCCTCTGGCGCATGCGTCATCGCGTGAAATGTCGCTTCATACGGCAAGGCAGGATCGGAGGCATGCCGTAGCCCCAGACCTGCGGATATTACCCACAACTGGGTTTCCGGCCAGCATGACATTGCAGTCAAAGCCCGTTTCCAGTGTGTACCGCGGTAGAGTGCTGCGGTTGTAAGTTTAGCGTCGCTGCTTTCACTGTTCAGCAGAGCTCGCCAGGTTGCCATTGCGCCGCTGAGATCGGTATTGTGATAAGGAAACACCCTGCTTCCCGGGGCGGCTGCTTTACTGCTGCTGCACGTCGTGATGAGATGTATGGCCATGTCATATTCCAATGTGCTAGACGTCGCGCAGCACACGCATCAGCTCTCCTGATACATTTGTACTTTTTCAAGCTGCTGTGCATGTTTTTCGCGGATTTCTTTCGCGGCAGGCTGCCAGCGCTTTGCCCACTCTTCATCCTGACGACCTTCACTCACAATTTTCAGTGCGATGGCGTAAGGGGTGCGGCCCTGCTTCTCTGACAGCCACAACACCTGGTTATCGATCTCTTCATCAGGGATGCCATCGATGATACCGTGTATCAAATCGAGATCTTCACTGGCCCAGGGCTTTCCGCTACGCGGAAACACCAGGTCGGGTTCGCGCGGCTTTTTGGGCGGTTTTTCGGCCTTCGCCTGTTTGCGTGCTTCTTTTTCTGCCGCAGCCTGACGTATCCGCTCGTTAAGACCTCCGATCGTGGCCACGGTCATGACCATGTTTTCGCGCTGTTCCCGCGTCAGCAGACCATCCTCACAGATAAGATCATTGAGGGTGGAGAGCAGCGAGTTAATCCGCGTCTCCGTGAGTTTTACGCCCATATCAACCTGTCCTTTTCTTTTACCGGCTGCCCTCAGCGGCAGCTCGGGTTATTTCGTCCAGTCTTCCAGCATCAGACCCGGAACACGTTCAAATTCACGCACATTGTTAGTAACCAGTACGGCACCGGCTGCAATGGCATGCCCGGCAATCGCCGTATCATTCAGACCTATCGGAGTGCCGGCCGTGGTCAGCGCCGCCTTGATTTCCGTTGTCGCATCCACCGCGGCCCGGTCCCACGCCAGAACGGCATCAAGCCGCGCGCAGAATGCCTCAACCAGCACCGCGTGACGCGGGGAGGCTTTTTTGCCGATGGAACCGAACCGCATTTCGGCATAGGTAATGGCCGAGACGACAATCCGGTGTCCCCGCAGTACCGTCTGCTCCAGCTGCTTCAGTACCACTTCGGGCTGTTCACGCATGATGAATGAACAGATATTGGTATCGAGCATATAGGTCTTTTTCACAGGTCAAACCGTCCTTCGTCGCTGACCACGTCGGCGCGCTCCGCCATAAAGTCCGGATCTGCTTTGCCGAGCTGCGCGAAGGAGCCCCACGTCGGGCGGACGGGACGCAGGATGATACTGTCGCCTTCCCTGATGATTTCCAGCTCGCTGACGCCCTCAAAATCCATATCCCGCGGCAGCCGGATAGCCCGGTTCTGCCCATTTTTAAACACAGACACAGTACGCATATTCTCTCCTTTTTCAGTGCCCGAGCGGTCTGCCCGAACAAGCAGATTATACAACACAATGCACAAAATGCATATGCCAGGCATATGCATTATTGATTTACTCATCATCTGAAAAAAATCGGGAGATGTTACAGGGCTTATAATATGAGGGAAAAGAAAGGAACCATGAGCTCAAATGAATAGAATTAGAAGGAAAGAAGAAAGTTAGGATAAAGAGACGTTTCGATTAAAAAATATAAAAGATAGTTTTTTTGAAATTAATCCCAGTTGGTAAATTCCAACTGGGATTATTGGTGTTGACTATGGTTTGTTAAGCAAATCCGCCATGAAATACACACAAAACCATAGCCCTAACATTAACAGGAAAGCCAGCCATTGTAGCATGAAAATCCTCCAGTAAAATTGTATAGGAAGAAATCTTTAACCATCAGAACTCATATTTCAAACCAAGAATTCCAACAGTATCGGTTTTGAAGTCACCACCAAAATGACTGGAAACTTTTAAATTAGCGTTCATCTTTTCAGTGATTTTACCTTCAACACCGATAGTAGCTGTAAAATGATCATCTTTTTTAGCTTCATAGCTTCTTGATTTCCATGAGTCACTAAGCGTTACTCCGGGCATATCTTTGACAGAAAAGTTTCGGTAAATGCCTCCGGTAACCTTACTGTTTTCAAATGACTTATCTGCCAGAACTCCTGCCTTTACAGATGCAGCCCATCCTGAATGTAAATCAACCTGACGTTCTTTGGCGTGTATCTTACCGCCTTCCATCCAGGAACTGTTGACTGAGACTGATGGTGAAACAGAGGCTTGAAGCTCATCAGAGTGCATACGATACCCAACCCTGGCTCCAGCAGTAACTAAATTAGTATTAACTTTTCCGGAGAGATCATTTAACTCACCCTTAACTTTAAAGTTTTCTGACAGATGTTTATAGCCAACAGCTGCATTAACAAAAAGGCCAGATTCGAAATCTTTACCAAGATAAAGATTGCCACTGAACATCTTGTAATCATCTCGGAATAGTGAATTGCTGGTATCCCCTTTATGGAAACCAATGCCGGCACCCCAGAAATAATCTGAGTCCTGTGCCTTATGGATACCCAGGTCTAAGCCATGTTGCTTTGCTGTAAAGCCATCATATCCTCCAGTACGGAAGGTATTCATCGCCCAGACATTATCGTTCCTTGTTGCATCATCAATTATCATCTCCCACCGGTCAGAGCTATTGCTGATAAGGTATTGCCGTGAAGCAAACATATTACGAGCATCTTTAAGGAGCTTTTTGTTGTCTTTCCCATCAAAAAGGCCATTCCCGGGCTGTGTCGCTCCTGGTGTTTCGGTCTCGGGCGGTACCGGTTTTTCAGTCTCCGGCGGTGCCGGTTTTTTACCTTTCAACTGCCACAACACCTTCCCGTCTTGCTCAGTCACCTGAGTATTGGGGGTATAAACAGTAAATCCACGATCAAAACTGGCAAAAGAAAAAAAATCGTGAGAAGTACCGGACGGAGCGGAGGCTATCGTAAGATCGTAGGCCAACTCTCCTGACTGACCATATAAATTAGACAAATCTAGGCTATTATTAACTCCTTGAGCAAGATTAAGTATTTCTACCTTGTCCCCGACGTTATCTTTTATGTTAACCCCCATATTCAATGCGAGGTTACTGGTGTAACTTTCTTCGATCGTAAATTTCTTAGGGGACCATTCAGAAGAAAACATGGACACCTTACCACCTTCACTTACTAGCTTTCCGACCGATGAATTCTTGTCAAGGTTTATCATCGCGTCAGAAGACATAATGAGTTGAGAATCAGGTGATCCAGAGATCCCCCCGGTTAATGATGCATTACCTACATGCATTAAAGAGCCGCCGTTAAGCGTCACGTCACCAGTTGCAATGACACGTGAAGCTTTAGAATCGACGACGTTCTCAGGCGTCATATGAAAGCAAGAGGTTTTCCCCGTATTATTATCTAACTTACAACGCTGAGTAACTCCTTCGGCGTAGCCGAGGTTGACAAAAGCACCATCTCCCACATTGATATTACCGTTTAGCTCTGCATATTCACTTACATGAAGTGAAGAACCAGATGCAACATTGATATTGTTTAGGTTGAATTGCGTTTTGTTCCAGTCTCCTTCAATAAATACATTGCCAGCGTGCTGTACGGGGTTTCCTGAAAGCAACAGTGTTCCGCCATTCTGAACATTGATGTCGCCATTCAGGTTTGAGCCGCCGCTGAGATTAAGAACACCAGACCCAGTGACAGGTGCGTAGCTCACATTTAAAACACCGTTGTGTCTCTTGCTATCAGTCTCACCCAGTATGCCAAGGAATGTCTGGAAATTATTTTTGTCATCCATTCCTTTCCCATTGATTGTGAGAAGGGACGCAATTTCCTTATTGTTATTGACTATATTGGCACCGGAATCTGCATTTTTTATACGGCTAAAGCTTAAGTGGTTACCATTAAGATCAAGACGCCCCCCGCGATATCCAAAATAGATATTATCAGGGTTAACCTGTTCAGCATCTTTCAGAACAACAGTAGGTCTGCCACTGGTGATAGTTAATTTATTGAAAGCCTGTTTGTTACCATTTTGGTCAGCTTGCTGGGCAAGGATAACCGTACCGTCACCAACACGTAAATCACCCGGGTTTGTACCACTGCCATTTACATAAAGCGTTCCTTCCCCGATTTTATGAAGAGCATCGTTATGCTGTCCATTTATCTGCCATTTTACAGTGGCATCTTTATCAACAATCACACCGGCACCGGTCCAGATTTTTCCTGACTCGGAAGCTACTGTAAAGTCGTTTTTAAAAGTCAACGAACCGGCCCCCTGATGGACATCATCAACAAGATTGATTTTTCCATCTTGACCAGAAAATTCGAGATTTTTGCCAGCATTAAGATCTGTTCCTTTCTGGCCATGCATATCATATTTCGTTATGCCTTGAGTCAGGTTCCCAATACCTGTAGTCGAATCAAAAACCCAGTCAAGGACCCCGGCATTAGCTGAGTCATAAGTGACAGTTGGATCACGGTCTTCATCAAAAGTAGTTTTAATGAATTCGAGGGGCATCACGGCCCAGTTATTAGCTCTGCCGCCAGCCCCATTACCAGCAGTAAGAACACCCACTAGTACCCACTTTTGAAGTGTCGTATCCCATCCAAAAAGAGGGGAACCACTATCACCAGACTCACCATAAATTGGCAGGGCACCATTGCTCGCGTAATCAAAAACCATGCCCGAAGCAGCGGAAATCATCTCGCCATTTTGGTAAGAGCTAGGATTGGGAACTGTCCCGCCTGTAAGATAAGAATATGCCCCCCCGACGCGAACCAGTTTGCCGGATTTATCCTTAACATATTGAGTTCCTGTGCCAAGGCGATAAAAAACTGGATACCTTTCGGTATCTTTGTAGGCACCCGCGACCTGGCCTTGCTCAGTGAGAGCAGAAGGAGCTGTTTCTGTAACAATCTTGTTCAGCCTGGGGGCGTGAAAATCAAGTCGGGTATGATTATTTCTGTCGACAATCTTATAATTAAAGTGGTCATTGTCGGGATTACTCGTGCTGTTACCAAAAATTACACCCTGATAGCCCCCATTATGTTTTACACTGGCAACATATTGTGGATTAATCAGTGTGGCTACACCGTTAGATGACACAGAGCTGAAATCAGGCATGGGAGCCTTATCCAGTAGGCCAGTAACGTTCCCGTTCTTATCAGTGATAGTAAGGTTTGTCGCACCGGCTACAAACTGACCTTTATTTTCAGCAAAGTCACGGAATAACTGATAATCTAACTCACTGTTTACTGTCCCAGCCAGAATAACACCTGGATAGAGTGTGGCTAAAAGCAGGCCTGAAATTAATTTACGCCGAGGAGCAGATTTTTTGAAACATCTGCGGGATAATTCCGAAACCGCAATGAGCCCTCCAGAAATGAAGCTATACTTCAATGAAAAAACCTTGTTCACAAATAACCTCCAGAAAAAATTTAAAGCAAACCTGCAAGATGCATCAGCATCCTAAATTAATTGAATTGCAGGATGGATATATCCTCCAACAACAATCCGACAACGAACAAAACATGCAAATTGTCAACCCCTAATAAATTAGCAATTCTGAATCGGTGGTAATAAGTTAATTTGGTTTGTGTAGTCCTTTGTTTAACATATCCACTCGCTATTAGCTTGAGTCGTACCAATTCCCTGCGCTGAATTGCTGAAAGGCCTTTAACTTTAATTGGAGGACATGGGTTATTTTTAGAGATAGAAGTTATCAGGCTTTTCAAATCAGGTATTTTTCTCCTGCCATTAAAAACCAATGCTATCGGCGTTAATAATTTAAGGTTGCATAGTTTTTCAGGGGTAAATATAATTAATTTTGCAGGTGGCGCTTGGTGATAATTTGCAATAACAGAAATGAACCGCCCCCACTTGAGTAAAGGTTCAGAACTAAGTGCTATAACAACCATATCAAAACGCTGGCGGAGGTTGTTATCTAAATCCTTCGCCTTTTCTACAATAAAATCACATTCAACCAACAAAGATTCAAAACCAATCAACTCATATTCACATGAACCCACGAGTAAAACAGTTTTTCTTGAGTTAGTTGAGTCAATTATTGAGTCCATCATTCAAAACCCTAACTCCTGCAAATCAGACAAAGTTATATTTGCATTGCAAGCTGAGGATTAAATTATGATTCCGTAATATTGTTTCAATATGGTTGCAATATAATAAGTCAGTGGTACTCAATGTTAACAGGTAACGAGACATGCCAGTTCGTAGGTAATTGCTCCCTTAAAGACAACTCTACACTGTTTGGCACTATCTGCGCTCCGTATACCCCCTCAACCAGACGTAAAGATGAATCATTGAAACGAGTAATACCCGAACTTTCTGTAATGTTAATCTGTTGTAGCCAGTGAGGACCTTCACCATTAAATAAGTTTTCTAAAATCCCCGGGATCTTTGCTGACGGGGTTAAATGAGAATTACCCGGCAGACCATTACTATTTAAGTTATTGTATAAATTAACATAATTATGCTTGCCGGAATAAGAGTGCCGTAGTACAGCCATAGCCTGCATCTTAAAACTTAAACGACCGATTTGGGTACCATCACCTCCTTTAACAGGTAATTTAACCTCAGCTAAGCCTGGAGAAACCCAATTCAAAGAAAAGTCTTTTTCACCACCTCCATAAGTAATACGAGGGGCTAATCCCTCTCGACCTGCCGGTGAAGAAAAAGTTGTTTTGCCCAATAAAACTGTCAATTCTGGTAAAGCCAAAGGTATAACCTTTTCTCGGTTACGGGCATCCACTTTTGATGTTTTCACAGTTAAATCATCTTTTCCGCCTCCCAATTTCCAAACCCATGGGTTTCTGGAGCTCTTCACCTCCCCATTTACTTTTAATTCTCCAGAAAAAGGTTCACCTGGGCTACTCCACGCCATAACATATGAGGGAAGGATACTTACTGTAAGGAATAAATATTTGTGCAGTTTCATTTATCTGTAACCCTACCAAAATTTAATGCACTGTTACCGTAACGTTCAGGCCAGCTTCCCATCTTGCAGGAGTGTTTTCTGCGGGCAAACGCAGCTCAAAATCAGACAATTCGGAAGTATAAGCTGCAGCTAAATTTGTAACTTCTCTGTTAGCCAGTACATCCTGATTAATAACAATGCCATTACTTAGTGCGCTCATACCCTTCCCGAAATTATTATTCATCAGTAAAAGAGTCGAAAGGCGACTTACAACTTCACGGGGCAATTTACCGGGTTGAACTTTCGATATGCTCTCACCACTGACAAAAGACATACCTGTTGGTAAAATTACTTCGCCGTTTTGGTCACCCACACTAACCGCAAGAGCTTGATTAACACTAAAAGCAAGCTGTCCAACTTCCTTTCCATTTTCAGGATCTTTTACTGGGACCGTAGCGCGAAAATTTTGCGAACGACTAGTACCACCTTCTGTTATGGTAAAAGGATGGCCACTGCTGCTAAAGGAAATAAATGGTGTAAAACCAGGGCCACCACGCTCTGCCACTTCATATAAATGGCCTTCCAAGAACGGAAGAGAACCTTTATCTTTTAGGCTAAACACTAATTGTTTATTTTCAATTCGGGCATCGGCAATATCAACTGACCAATTCTGATCTTGTGCACCAATATGCCATGTCCATTTTGGAGCTTCATCAGTAACAAAACCGTTAAATCTTATTTCCCCACCGTCAAGGATTTCTGCATGGATAGCCCATATTTGAAATGAAAGAATAAGAATCAACATTTTTCGCCAAATCATTCTTAGACTCCCAAATGATATCAAGATTATATTATATAGGGATTGACATACCTGTTAGATAATTATTATCAAATAACGCCCCGCACCTTGGGAGCGGGGCGCTAACTTATTTAACACACATATTAGTTATATGTGATTGCGATATTAAGCGGTGCACTCCACTGAGTTGTCGTTGTAACAGGCGATGTAAAGTTCGCGACCAGCTGCTGTCCTGCATCAATAGCCATACTGTAGGTATAAATACCATCACGCTCTGTGCCAGTAGAACGATAGCTGTTGTTACTCGAAGCCCAAGCCCGGGAGGTGCCGGTATGAGCATCATACTTTGTTTTCATATCATTAATAGACCAGCCACCGTCTGCTGCGATTTTATTAGCGTGACTAGAGCTTCCGCCACCGGCGTTAATTTTAGACGGCAGCCCCCCATGGAAGATATCTCCTTCGTTTGGAGCAACCATTTTGTGAGGCGCTGAATAACTAGCATTAATATATGCTTGTGAATACATAATACCAAGCGCCGTTACGTTTAACTCAAGAGAACCGATTGTAGACTGAGCCTTATCTTTAATTGGCAAGGTTAGGCGTGCTTCACCGTTTGAGGATGAATCCGGAGTTTCGAGCTCAACTTTATCGCCATCAGCATCCGTAAAAGAGATACTTGGGGAAGCGCCCATACCCGCAGCCGCAGTTTTGAATGTTTCCGATTTACCCACTAAAAGCGGCTTTCTGTCAGTCATGGTAACAGTAAGCGTTTTATTTTCATTGGTCATGTCACTGGCAGTGTTAGCCAGATCAATGGCATCACCCAACTTCCACTGCCAAAGATCATCATAGATATTTTCTACAGTGATAGTCCCACCAATATCGATTCTACCGCCCGTACCTGCCGTCTGCCAGCCTGACTCTGCATTGGCCACTCCAACTCCAGACATGACGGAAGCAGTTGCTACAGCAATAGCAATTAGTTTCTTTTTCATAAGGATTTCCTATGTATCGTTATTTAAAGAGACCTTTCTCGTTGATAAGTCTTCAGGACTTACCACAAAATTACTCCGTTTGCCGTCTAATATTAGGCAAGCACTGCAAGAGTAATTTTATATTATCCCCTGAGCTAATAATGGAAAACTTTTAATAAGTTCTTTAGCTTGCCTGACCTCCCTGTATACTTTCTATTTGCAACTCAACTTTTATTGCCCCTTTATAATTAGCAGGAATCTGAAGCTCTATTGGTTCGGCTGTTCTAAGCTGAATTGATTGCGCAGCTTTAGGAACATCGATAACAACATCATTTCCATGTTGCGCAGCATTAGCGGGCATCTTCTTACCATCAATAATGAGAGCCGTTTTCACGGTTGCTTTCGCTTCCCCTCCGTTTGGGAGGGGTGACTGCCGTACTGTTACCCAAAGCGATCCACCTGTTGCCATTCGGCTTTCGGCGTTACGTATTACTAGCTTTTCTGGTAACCCATCATTTTTATCTACTTGGAATAGCACTGATTCAGGCAGAGTTCGATTAACTTTAACTACGCTGTTACCCTGAACCTGCCCGTTCACCACACCCAGATACATTTCTTTTTCACTGGCAGCCTGCGCAGACAATATGCATACATTCATTCCTGTAACACCTGCCAGAATATAGGGAATGATTAATTTTTTCATCGTATACACCTTTGTTAGTCTGTATGCTTTACTTAGTTACGCTGCTATTTTTATTTCTGACACTAATCTCAGTGTTTGTTTTTTTATTGATTTCCCATGTCTCGAGTTCGCCGTAATCATTTAATGACTCTACCTTTTCAACTTTTCCATTTACTGGCACTTCATCTCCTGGCATAAACATAAGCAGCTTTTTGGCATCCTCGCTATTTACATGGATTTTTTTCCCATCTTTACTAAGCAGACCGCCAATTGCGTAAATGTAAGGTGTGGTATTTACAAGTACAGATCTACCATCCGGACGAGATTGTTGAGTAATACCACTCTCTGCACCTTTTCGGCCTTCCAGTAAAGATTGCGGGCGATAGAACAGTTTTAATTTTGTTCGTAACGCAACAGCAATCCCACTACCTTGCATTGCCGGTGGAATATCCTGAATGTTGAGCCAATATACCGACTCTTTATCCTGGGGCAGATGGTCAGATGCCACAATAACCCTCATTGTCTGCTTGCCTTGAGCTTTAACCTTAAAAAAAGAAGGCGTCACAACAAATGTCGGTCGAGTGTCTTTCTCAATTATGTTATCTACCCATGCCTGACCACCAAAAGTTCTCTCTTTATCATTATTCGTAACAGTAATATTTAATGAATCTTTATTACCAGGAAAAATGTATCGTGTTTGATCAGCAGACAGCGTTGCCAGTGCTGTATTAGTACCCATGAGTAGTGCTAATGTGACACATAACTTACTGACCATACGTTTTGAGAAAAAACTGTTATTACCGATGCTATTAATCACAATTTATCTCCTGTAACTTTTCTGTTTGCTGTAATTTTTTACCAGATATCCTGCAATTTCCGACAGTAATATTGCCCAGCGAATCTACTGCATTAATCATTAGCACACCATTATTTGCGACAAAGCCTAACGGTGTATTTTTGCTATCGCGAGCCCAGAGTCCCCCTGGCAAAAACTTACCATTTTTATCTTTAATCTGTAGCAGATAGCGTTTGACCTTATGAGAATCAAAGGGCATCGTAACTACTGCTTTATCTGTAGGAACCACTTCCTGACTAGTAGTTGATAATTCAATATCTCTGGGTAAAGTGCTCGCATCTATAGTTATGGTATTCTGATCATAACTATTAAGTGGAACAACCAAGTTACCGTAACTATCCGTTTCTCCTTTACCCGATTTAACTCTTACGCCAGGTGTATCTTTTACCTTAACAACTGCAATAGTGTCTCCTGTAGTTCGGCTTAAAATCATATCCTTTGAATCCGGCAATGCCAGAACAGATCCACTGGCAGAGAGTGACCCACTGGTTCCTCTTGAGGAGGATTGATTTAAAGCACCGCTCAGATGGACCTGATTGCCGCTATATGAAGAATTCAGATAGCTTCTTGTTCCACCATTACCATCACGTCCTCCTCCAAAACCGTAACTAATTCGGTCATTTAGTTGACCGGATACGCCAGTACTTAGAGCAGTCCCTCCCCCTTTACTATGTGATACGGATGTACTGCTACTGTACTTACGATCAAATAACGTGAAAGGTACGGATACTGAGGCTGAAACAGCCCAGTTATTTTGTCCGCGGGAATTTTTAGAGCCAGAGGCACCAAGGTTAAGGTTAACGCCCTTAATCTGCGTGCTGAGGGAACCTGAAATTCCACTATTTTTTCCGCTATCTTCTATGTTTTTATAACCTGTTTTATTTGGGTAATAATTTCTCTGCCAGCCAGATACTGAAAAGTTGAAAAAATCTCCCACAGGTTGACTGATACCGGCATTCCATTCATCTTTTACTCGCCTGCCGTGATGTTCGCTTCTCCACATGTTTTTTGGATCGAAAGAGGACAGATCTTCATAATTTTCACCCTGTCTGGACCAGCTTAAACGAAGGCCCGTTTTTGTCGCATCAAGTTGCTTGCTCCATCCCAACTGGAGCTTGCTATCTGTACGGGTAGTGTTGTTATCACTAGCAGAAGCATATGCCCCGTCTGCGGATAACGATCCCAATCGCCCAAGACCGGTTACGAGCCCAGAACTGACACCGTAGTAATCCTGATTCCAGATTCCACCAAAACGGAAAGTGAAATCATTAAGACCATAACCATAGGACGCAGATAGCACTCCTCCTTCCACATAGCTTTGCTCGTCCGGAATACCAGCTCCGATACTGAACTCATGCTGCCCTGGACTAAGCTGGTTATTCATTACAGAGAGCGGGAATACCTGTGACTCCTCTTTTCCGTCTTCTCCCGTTACTGTCATAACCACATCACCACTGGTATACAGCGGCACTTCCCTGATGGAGAAAGGTCCACTAGGCACCATTTCTGAGTATAAAATACGTCCATTCTGAACCAGCGTAACCCTGGCGGGTCCGTTAGCTATACCTGAGAAAACAGGCTTATACCCAAGGTTGCCCGGCTTCATACTGTTATTATGAGACAAAGAAAAACCGTATGTACCGACGCTGCCAAGCAAGTTATTACCTGTCTGAGTCTTACCTACAGCCAGGTCTGCGCTAAGTGAACGAACAGCTCGGGTTGCTGTAAACATATCCACTGAGGCTTCATTGTTTCCAGACTCATCTCCACTGGCAGTCGCTGTCGAATGGATCACCCAGCGTCCCACATTCGCCATCAGATCAGCCGAAGCATAAGCTCCTGTATTATCACGACCGGTATTAGCGTTAACATTATAATTTGCCCGAAATGCATTACCTCCGTAGTCCCATTCCAAATCCTCTGGCTTCGCAGACAAACCAACTTGAGGAATAGAAAGGGCTAACTTTTGTGTAGCCACATCAAAGTCAACGGTTACTGACGATGCGCCAGACAAAATATAGCACTGTCGATTTGAATCATAATTATCCCGAAAGAATTCCGGCCGGAGATAGATACCGGTTGAACTGAGCCATTGTTCAGAAAAACATATATCATTGCTATCCGCAGGCGTTATATCCAGAATTTGTTTTCCCGTTTCCTTTCCATTGAGGATTACATCAACCAAATAACGCCCCGGAGCATAACTCTGACTCAGTTCTCCCCATTCCGCCAGATCAGCATTTGCGCCTCCGTGGATAAAAGACATATTCAATTTTTCAGTTGCATTAACTGATAAGCAACTCAGCGCGGCAGTGACTGCAACCGCAATACCACTTTTACGGAATACTGTTTCTGCTTTTACTTTCCTGAACATACCTACTCCTCTTACTGATATGTCACAACAAAAGATAAAGCGCCTGTATATTCCCCTGCTTTAACATTATTTGGTATGAGCGGCTGCGCCTTGAATCGAAACTGTCCTTTTGCTGCGAAATCTACCGGGTAATTTACCTTGCTGTTACCTGATGTTATCGGCCCCTTATAATCGGCCTGTGAATCTGTTCCTCTTATTTTAATGCGGATACCATCTCCGGCACCACGTGTTATTACTCCGCCGGAATCAAGCTGCCCGGGATTTCCAAATTCCAGTGTGGCCTGCTTACCAGACAGGAATGCAGAGCAGCCTAAAACAGTCGCGCCCGTTTCGTACATGCGAATCGTAAATTCTCGAGGCTGTATTCTTTCTCCCGACGATTTGTGATAGGTATCAAAAGTGATACTATTCTGCCCGCTTCCATCAGCATCTACAGAAACATGACATGCGGATGCGACAACATCAGCAGTAATAATTGTACGCTGTATGTTACTTGCATATCCTGACAGACTAAAAAAAACAGTTGCAACAGCAAGTGGCAGGCATAATTTTCTCATCACTTTCATATACCTCATGTGCGATAAATTGAATCTGTTGAGGCAAGTCTTGCTAACGGGGATGTATTTTATTTTTTTTGGAAACCTCTGCATTAGCTAATTGTGCAAACCGATGCGGCAAGTACACAATTAGCTAATGCGAGCTTGCATGAATCATGGGAAATTCTAACCCCAATAAAACCTTACGGTACGTATCCTTTGAACTATAATATGTATATATTGGGGAGGTGCTATGCTCAAACTAATGACGGTAAACGCCATAACACAATACATTGATGATAACCTGGATAAAACAAGCATTAATATTGATGACCTTGTGGCTTATTCTGGTTACAGCAGGAGATATTTACAGCTGCTTTTCAAACGACATATTGGTATGGCTGTCGGGAGATATATACAACTACGGAGAGTCAGCAGAGCAGCTGTTTTTCTGAGGTTAACTGGATTGTCTCTGTCAGAAATTTCGGAGAGACTCCTGTACGACTCACCACAAACCTTCTCAAGGGAATTTAAAAAAAACACCGGATATACGCCTTTACAGTATCGGAACAGCAACGTATGGACATTCAAAAATCTTACCGGATTCAGAGATGCAAATACTACTTTTCCGCCCCCCAAGCTCTATGACCTCCAGAAACGGGATGTTTATGCTAAGCATTTTATATGCTGCCTGGATGAAATCCCTTACTATGGGCTTAATACCTTATCAAGAACAGAGAGGATTATTTCTGCACTACGCGATGGTAATAAGAAAATTTTTCTTTCTAATCTTGTCGAGAAAAATGTCGGGCATAAGATAAACATCCATACGATGCTCTGGCTGGATAAAGGGCGTTCGGAAACAAAAATAGTTATTAATAAAGGCACATACGCATCATGGAAATTTGTTGGTACGCTTCAAAATTATACCAAGTTTATAAATCACATTTATATGAATGTTTTGCCTTTTTATGGCCTCAACCCAAGGGAGGGATATGACATTGAAACCATCCAGGAGCATTCTGATGATATTCTGGAGTTTGATTATTTTCTCCCGGTAACTACTCAGTCCGTGATTGAGTCTGCGCCGTTCAAAGATGAATCTTGGGAGAGTTTTAAGTAACCTATTGTTTTTAAATAAATTTAAAGCATTCAAAAGTTTTGTTCATCAATGATAACTTGTCAGCATATATACATGACGCGGACTTTACATGCCATTTTGTACTTTTATAAGGATCTAAATTCTGCATGACAATTCACATATGTATGCCAGAAAGGTGATAAAAGACTTCTGCAAGTACTAAGATGTTGATAATAAATCAAGACATTCAGCCCCTTAGAGTGCAAAGTCTTTATCGAACAAATATCAATTATACAGCAATTTCTTGCACTTACTTATGTTGCTGTCTGGTTTCGCACTCCTGGCCTCGTTTTTTAATTTTGAATGCTGAAAAGGTGAAGAAATATTATGCCCCACAGAAGATATCAATTACAGGATAATAATCTAGAGATGGCCTGCAAAGGAAAACAATTCACCCCTTATTTCCAGCCTCTCGTTACACAGGAGGGCTGTTTATGTGGTGTTGAAATATTATCCCGATGGACCCATCCTGTTTATAACGTTATTCCACCATCTCTTTATATGCCAGCCATTCGCGAGGCTGGTTTATCAGAAAAATTTACTCTCTGTATGATGGGGCAGATCCATCAGGCACTGGAGCCTTTTCTTGATCTCATTAAAGATGATTTCTTTATCAGTTTTAACCTTGATTCCAGCGCGTGCACACCTGCGCTACAGAAGTTCATTTTTGATGAAATGCTTCCTGCTTTCAGTCCATTACCTGTCTCGTTTATCTGTGAACTTACAGAACATGAGTCCTGGCTTAACCACACCGAAAAGGTAAGGCTCATCAGGCAGTTTAAAGATAATGGTGTGCAGTTAGCTCTTGATGACTTTGGAACGGGGTTCGCTAACTTAGATTTGCTGGATGAAATCAGGCCAGATCTCATCAAAATCGATGCATCCTTTATCAGAAGAATAACGGAAGACCAAGAAACATGGATTGTTCCTGAGATTGCCCTGCATATTGCACAAAGGCTTGGAATACAGGTTCTTGCAGAAGGTGTGGAAACTAAGTGGCAGTGGGAATGGCTCAAATCCCGTAATGTCCGGCTTTTTCAGGGATATTACTTTTCCTGCCCAGTAGCTGGCGATAAGCTGCCCGGCATGCTTATCAGCGGCTATGGGTTTTCGAAAAAAAACAGATGAAATATCTCCCGTATGCCTTAAAGACTATCAAACTTTTTCAAAATCTTTCCGAGGTTACGGTTTTTTAGGTGTAAGATTTTCCGGAAAATAATCGAAGCTAACAGCCAATAACTGCCCGCCGTTGACCATGGTCAGCGGCGGGCCATCGCCGCCTCAAGGTGAAATATCGCGGTAGCACCTTCCTTGAAGAAAATGTGTCGAACGGCCCCTCATTTCACCCGATGGCCGCCCGCAGCAAGTTTTCACATGTGAAGATTTTCTACGTTGCCAGGTTCGTCTTTATGATATGAATACATTCATAATCCCCCCCGGCTTTTACCAAGGCCTGCCTCTGGCAGAACTCAGGCACGACACCACAGGAAAGTCATTAAACAGCACATCATTACTTTATAATCCGGAGAGATTTAACATCCACCTCAAGACTGTTCCAGTCCCGATCGATTTCACCTTCTATCTGCAGCAGCGTCTCAGGTGAAACACTTTGTCCCATCCAGTATTTATCATCAATTTCGACCATAATTGTACCTGTCGCGTCCTTAAATTCGTATATCTCATACCCGATGCGTCTTGTGATTCGACCTTCTAGTTTGACCCAAGCATCATCAGGAAGGGTTCTTGCCACGCTTACGTTTGTCAGTTCGGGGCCAGCACCACTGAACCCACCATGAATATATCCCTGCCCTTCCGGCGAGTTAAATCCCGGAGGGGAGGAAAGAACATTAAATGAAATAAGGGAAAACAGTACGATTATAAACGCTTTAATCATTTACTTTGTCCTTTAATTACATTTAATCAGTGATGAATATTCCGTCTGGAAGACAACTTTGCTTGGCCCTGATGACCAGGCTCATGGTAAGCGTAAATACGGCTATGACAGGATGCGATCTCCGCCATTAATATTATTTGTTGTTGCCGGTGCTTCACCGACACTGCAGGTGGCCTGCATTCCCCATCGTTTTATCAGTCCCGGAAACAGGCTAATATCGCTCTTAACGCCCAGCTTTTTATACGCACTCAGCTTTTGCGCTGATACCGTCTTAACTGAACGCTTCTTCAGCCTGCCGATGGACGTCACGTCATGGCCTGCCAGCAACAGGCTTATAACTTCCTTCTCCTTCGTCGTCAGAGTGCTTCTTCGCAGGTCCAGCGAAAGCGTGAAATATTCATTTTTTATGTCCAGCATAACGCCCTCCCGTCAAGTGATCGCCCCCAGGCACGAGAAAACAGTATGTCACCCTGTTACGCTTATCCGGCCAGAGCTCCACCAAGCAGCTCAGCGTCAGAAAGAACAGCGACAGCCACAACTGTTCATCATGCATACCGGCCGTGATATACAGCTGTACGCAGACCCTGACCAGCATCAGAACGCAGGTCATCATGACCAGCGCATACGCCGCCGCCATTAGCCGCGGAGCCGCATGGCGAAACGGACAAACAAACACAAACAGGAACACGCTCGCACTACAGGCCAACGCGACATACAGGACCTCTTCGGTCGGGTATATCGCTGGCAGCACCCGCCCCTGCCCCTGTTCAATGGACATTTCAAGGGCAACCAACCACCACGGGTGGGCCAGCAGGAGCAGCGCCCACCACATACCTCTGTGTACGCGCAGGTTGCCGTGGTTGTCAAAATCCTCCACCTGCCAGCGCCTCATTCGGTGGCCTCCTCTTTACGATGGCTGTGCGCATCCCACAGATGCCGTACCCGTTCGGCGAATTTTTCCGGACGCCCTTCAAACAACACTTTCTCCACGTCGTTTTCAGTCAGGTATTTCTGCAGGCGCTCGCGCAAGCGTGGTGTCTCCGTCAGGGACAGCACCGCCGTGATGTACTCCTCTCGATCACGGGCAATCAGGGACTCCGGCAGCCCCAGGCGTCTGAACAGTCCTTCATCAATATGCGTATGCACCTCCGGCCCCGTCATGCACACCCCGGGCAGCCCTTGGCGCACAGTATCGACCAATCCGTTGGTGTTCCCGAACGGGAACGGGTTAACAAACAGCTCACAACTGTTCAGCGCCTGCTGGTAGGCCTGGACCGGCATGTGTGCATTCACTTCCGCCGTTGGCAGCACCTGACGAATGGCTCGGCGCAGGTAGTCCAGCATAAGCCCCTGAGCAAAGCCCATATAGAAGCAGAACTGTACCGGTACCCGGCTTCTATCGCTGATTTCTCGAAGGGTATCTAAAAAGCCCGGATTGATTTTCATGACCGACGCGCATACGGCCACTCGAACCGGCAGGGCTAACGGCCATGCCCCCTTCGCCCGCTCACGAAAGGGAGTGCGTACCGGCAGAACTCTCTCCGTGCTTGCCGGCGGAATATATGGCATCGCATCCTTCGGTACGGCATAGACGGTCTCGCTGAAGCATTCCGGGTCCCCCAGATAGTCCTCCTCAACCAGTACACCATCAATATGCTCAGACCAACTGGTAGCAGGATGCCCCAAAGCCATCAACTGCAGTGGGGCCAGACGCAGTGTTGTCAGGAATACGGTCAGAGGGAACATCCCCACGGACGGGTAGTAAATCACGTCCGGATGTACCTCACTCAGGTAACGGATGGCATCCCCTACAACGTTCTCCGCAGACAACTCCGTGAACTCATCAAACATCTCCCGAGTTATGTCATCGGTCCCCCCTGGTTGCGCAATACCCAGCAAATGGAAATGCTCACGCAGGGCGCGCATGGATGTTGAGTGGGTCCGGTATATACTGTGTTGGCAAGTAAACCATTCCAATACCACCGCCAGCACCGGTTTCTGACGCCCTACATCAGGCGCTCGCATTGGCAGAAAGTCAGCGTAAGTCTGCTCCAGCGCAAGGGCGGTTAGACGGTTTATTTCCTTCTTAATACGGTGTTTTCCTGGCAAGTCTGCATAGGAGCAGTGCATGTAAACATCGTGCAGCACCTTCTGTGGCAGAAACAACAGTGAGTCAATATCCTTCAACTTCTCGGGTAGCCAAGCCAGAAGCAGCTCACGTTTCCGGTGAGACTCCAGTGTTGGCAAGGCGCGCCCACTCAGCAAGGCAAAGAACAGCCGGACCACTGTCTGCCGGTCATATTGCCAGAGCTGCTCAGGCTGCAACTCTATCTGCGAATCTGGGTAATAACTGAGACAAAACAGCCTCAGGTTATCCCCGTCAAGTGTCAAAGGGGTGATCACACCTCCCCCCGCAGCGTTGATATTGCGGATGATATGGTCACCGTGTCGATAGCCGCTTACGGCAAAAATTATCGCAAGCCAGCGGTGATAGTTCATCAACTCTTCAAAACCTCTGTCGCTGACCATAAAGCCGGGACGAGAGAATAACGTCGTTATTGCGCCGGCAATGCGAGTGCATATATGGGGGTTTATCTCCTCTTCTGTCATGCCCGGCGCCCATGCACTAAAGCCAGCCCCCCACTGTGCATAGTGGCTGTCAAGCAATTGTAAGAGGTATATCAACGCCCAACTTGCCTCTTCGTTAAGCCCTTGTTGCACTTGCCATTCAAAGTTTTCCAAACTAAACGTCAGGCCTTTCTGATCTGCTGGGGAGCCCCTTTCTATTGACTTACTCATCATTATGACGTTCCTAAATACTGAAGATTAACCTGTGCAGCGTGCGCTCTGTGGCGCACGCTGATGATTTATCTGAACATTGAGGTTTAACGTTTTTTCGTGCTGCCGGAAGACAACGGCGCAGTTATCAGGTTGGTGTGACGATCAGGTTCTTGCACATCAGCCCCTAATGGAGAAACCTTGATGAGTGTGCAGTTGTTCTCCTCATCACATACACTGATAGTCTGCGTATGCTGTTTAGGACGGTAGCCAGAGGTCTCCAGCACATCGCTGCCCTCAGAGCGGGTCGCTCCCAGCGCAGACAGCGTCTGCAGATCACGTTGCTGGACAACATCCTGCGCATACTCTTTTGCGGAATTACCGCTGATCTGACCGCCGCTCACGGTGCCGTTGATGTTCACGCCAGTGCCGGTTGTGTTGCCGGAAATATTGACGCCGGTGCCGCTGACGGTGGTGTTGATTAACGCGCTGCTGCCGCTGATGTTCACGCTCGCGCCGCTGCCGGTGGCGTTACCACTGATCTGACCGCCGCTTACGGTGCCGTTGATGTTCACGCCGGCGCCGCTGCCGGTGGCGTTACCGCTGACGGCGCTGTTCCCGGTGCTGGTCAGGTTACCGGAGATATCCACGCCGGCACCGTCCACGCCGCTGCCGCTGACGGTGGTGTTGATTAACGCGCTGCTGCCGCTGATGTTCACGCCCGTGCCGCTGCCGGTGGCGCTGCCGCTGATATTACCGTCAGTGATGTTGCCGCTGAGGCTCACGCCGGTGCCGTCCACGCCGCTGCCGCTGATCTGACCGCCGCTCACGGTGCCGTTGATGTTCACGCCGGCGCCGCTGCCGGTGGCGTTACCGCTGACGGCGCTGTTCCCGGTGCTGGTCAGGTTACCGGAGATATCCACGCCGGCGCCGTCCACGCCGCTGCCGCTGACGGTGGTGTTGTTCAGCGCGCTGCTGCCGCTGATGTTCACGCCCGTGCCGCTGCCGGTGGCGCTGCCGCTGATATTACCGTCAGTGATGTTGCCGCTGAGGCTCACGCCGGTGCCG
>NZ_CAWPHW010000010.1:0-45025 GCF_963888145.1 Cronobacter sp. EKM101R
ACCCGAAAGGGTTCCAGAGTTCGAATCTCTGCGCTTCCGCCAACCAATTTAAGGGGATGCCGAAAGGCGTCCCCTTTCCTTTTGGGGCTGTTGGAATATTGTTCAACTTTACCCTCCGAAATTTCAGTCGTGTCCCGTCAGAAGTGGTGCATCCAGTGAGGGATTTACCTTCACTTATCGAGCATAAATCAGCACCTGACTTTCCATTTTGTGACCTGAAAAAGTTGTTTGTCGCGACTCGACCCCTCATAGTCAGAGATGCTTTTCGCTTTGATGTCATGGAAGTTACAACCAAAGACTACCCCGGCTTTTTTCTCGGCGGCTCGTTCCACCCGTTGTTGAGCGTTTTCGCCGTGACCTTTCCGCCTTTGCTGGTGGGCACGACAAAATATCCATTGGTACCAAACATGTTGCATGCTAACTGAATCGCAGCAGCGACGAAGAAGATCGCCGCACCGTAACGACTGCTGACGTTGTGAAAGAGCTGGCTGCTGTTAACTGGAACTGGTCGCTAAAACAGGCGAACGAATGGATGGAGGCCTGCCTGACGACGTTTAAAGACATATCGACCGAGGAGGGTGAAAGCCGTACCCTGGTGATGTACAACCTGAACGGAGGAGCCGATTATGGGCTTCCTGTCTCCCGCCACCGATTTTATCGAGCGCCGCGTAACTCTCGATGGGATATGCGCTATTGGTATGAACAGCCGCATCGTTGAGACTTCTACCGGCTACGCGGTGATCGATATCAGTTTAATGCCTAGCATCGGTGTCACGATTCTATTCTCACTGTACGGCAATACACAGTTCGGCTTCATCACTAAAAGCGCGATCATTACAGACGATGGCGAGGCGCTAGAAGGGACTTCTCTGGATAATGTGCAAGTAGTTGGTGTCGTAACCCATACCATTCACAGCATGGATAGCATCACGAATCAACGGCCAGTCATTTAATGCCCCCATAAACTACTCTGCCTATGAAGAGCAACTTAAGTCCTGAAACATGACTTCAATTACGGATGGGTTTTCGTTACTCATAGTTACAAATAGAAAAACCCCAGACCGTGGGATCTGGGGTTCTCTCAGAGTGCACGTGCATTTCACGTGTATATTTTTGTCTTTTCTCGGTCTGCATACTGTCTGGTCAGTGTCCGTAAGTGACTGTATTTATTGCCTCTGTCCGGTTGCAGTCCTATCAAAAGTGGTGGAGCTGGCGGGAGTTGAACCCGCGTCCGAAATTCCTACATCCTCGGTACTACATGCTTAGTCCAGTCTTTACATTCGCCTGGCAGCTGCGGACGGACACGCCACTACCAGACTAGCCTGATTAGTTTTAACGCTTCAACCCCAGGCAGGGTATCCACGCGATCTCTTTTAGGTTTGACCTCTCTTGATCCCCGTCCTAAGAGCGGAGGCTAGGGAGAGAGGGCTCTAAGCAGGTTATTAAGCTGCTAAAGCGTAGTTTTCGTCGTTTGCGACTATTTTTTTGCGGCTTTTTACGAGGCCAACCGCCCCTCGGCATGCACCTTGGGTTTCGCGAATCCCGTCGAATCCAGAATCAGCCCCAAAAGTGTAACGCTAAGTATAACAGAGTTTACCCATGCGTGACCAGTCCATATCGCTTCGCATGGGGATTGCTGCTTTTTTGCGCTTTTCGTTGGGTGGCGCTGAAGTTGCATAAAAACGAGAGAGTCCTCACAAAATGATGAACTGGCTAAATATAACACTCGCCAAATACCCCTCTGCCTTCCAGGTAAATAAAAGCGCATTCAAAATAGGATATATTTTTACGCTTCTTTAAAAATGCGTTTATTAATTCATTTTTGATGATTTCCATTGGCATTAATAACGGTTGTGGCCTTCTTTGAAATTCCCTTTATTTAGCAATAAATTAATTGAGCTAGACCATCTTTTTTAGTTCTGCAAGCCCTCTTTTTTTTATGATTTTTTTGCCAAACCGCACCGCGTTGCTTATACATTTTGTTAAGGTTTTGTACATATAAACCGCTTCGCTTTTCACTAAATCATTGTTTTTATGGTTTTTTACAAGTATTTCAACTCGTTTCGAGTAAATACACCTCCCCGCTGCCGCCCTGTCTGGTAAGGGGTAACCCATAAGTGTCCATTAATGAACACTTATGCAGGGCTGTGTGCTTCCCCAGTCAGAGGAAATGAAGAATGGCCGTTCAAAATAGTCTTTCGCCAACCGTCGATATTCTTAATCAGGATACGGGAAATGTGATTACCCATTATTCACAGAATGCTGACCGGGTGGTCAATTTATCCCAGACCAGCATTGTGCGAATAAATGCTTCTCCCGAAACGGTTAATTCTTACGAACGGCAGGGGAATGACCTGATTGTCCATATGAAAGACGGGACAACGGTTCGCTACCAGAATTTTTTCCATCTTGATGCGGAAGGCCAGCACAGCGAACTCATCTTTGAAGATGACAAGGGCGTGCATCATGCGCTGTTTCCGTTCGCCTCTGAACCCGGCCCGGCGGTCGCCGAGGCGATCACCCCGACGCTGGCTGACACTTCGCTCGGCGCGCTTACCGGCGCAGAAGGGCTGACCACGCTCCAGGCGCTGGGCGGTATCGCGGCGATCGGCGCTATCTCGGGCGTGGCGATTGCGGCCAGCAACAGCAGCGACGGTGGCGGCAACAACGACAACAATAACGGCGGCGGCGATAACGGCGGCGGCGATAACGGCGGTGGGGACAATGGCGGCGGTGATAACGGCGGCGGCGAAACTCCGGACCCGGCGGAAATCGCGCTCGATCCGCTTACCGATGACAACATATTAAACAGCAGCGAAGTGTTGCAAAATCAGGTGCTAAGCGGCGTGGTGGATGCCGCCAATGCGGGCCGCACCATCACGGTTACGCTCAACGGCAACACCTACACCGGCGTTATCGGCGCCGATGGCAGCTGGAGCGTGACGCTGCCCGCGAGCGCGCTGCAAACCCTGCCGCAGGGGCTCAATACCATCACCGTGACGCTGATTGACGTCAACGGCAACACGGTGAACCAGACGGTGGATATCAACGTCGATACCGTGGCGCCCGGCTTACAGCTGATCCCGTTTACGGATGGCGTGCTGGGCGGCGAACAGGCTGCCACGACGCAAATTCTGCGCGGCTCTACCGGCGTAGCGGAAGAAGGGCAAACCGTTACCGTCACGCTGAATGGCAAAACCTATACCGCGACGGTCGGTGCGGACGGCAACTGGCAGGCCGCCATTCCGTCTGCGGATCTCCTGGCGTTGCAGAACGGGCAGGAGTATGTGCTCAATGTGAGCATCACCGATCTCGCGGGCAACACCACCACCAGTGAAACGCGCTTTACGGTCAACTTTGACCGGCCGGTGCTGGCGGTGAATGATTTCACGGGGGATAACGTACTCGACGGCTCAGAACTCGCGGTCGATCAAATCCTGAGCGGCACCACGCAGAATATCGCTTCTGGCACCGTCGTTACGGTAACGCTCAATGGCCAGAACTATTTCGCCACCGTCGGCGGCGACGGCACCTGGCAGGTGACTATCCCGAGCGGCGATCTCCAGGCGCTCGCCAACGGCACCGCGACGCTCACCGTTAGCGTGCCTGACGGCGCCGGCGCGCCGCTGACCGTTACCGATACCCTGACCGTCGATCGCACGGTTCCGTCGGTTTCAATCGCCATTCTCTCGACCGATGACTACCTCAACGCGGCGGAAGCCACCCAGCCGCTGGAAATTCGCGGCGTTACTACCGTGACCGGGCCGGGCGCGCAGGTAACGGTGACGTTTAACGATAAAACCTACACCGCCGTGCTGGACAGCGCAGGCAACTGGAGCGTGCTCATTCCGGCGGCGGATCTGGCGACGCTGCCGGATGGCCCGCGCACCGTGACGGCGACCGTCACGTCCGGGCAGACCACCGCCACGGCGGATCGCGTGATAAACGTCGAGATTAACGATCTGCCTGATCCCACCATCGTCACGCCGTTCGGCGACGGCGTGCTGAGCGCGGCGGATCTGCAGCAGAACCAGACGCTCACCGGCAACACGGGCGTCAGCGGCAGCGGCCAGACGGTCACCGTACAGCTCGGCAGCCAGACGTTTACCACCACGGCAGGGGCTGACGGCGGCTGGAGCGTAACCATTCCTGCCTCGCAGCTGCAAACGCTGCCGCCTGGGCAGACGCCCATCGTGGTTACGGTCACAGACGGTGCAGGCAACAGCGCCAGCACCAGTTCAAGTGTGACTGTCGACAGCACGCCGCCCGCGCTCTCGCTCTATGCGCTGACCGACGACGGCAAGCTGAATGCCCAGGAGCTGGCCACCGATCAGGTGCTCTCTGGCAACAGCTCTGAAGCGGGGCAGACCGTCACCGTTACTCTCAACGGCCAGACATACACCACCACCACCGGCAGCGACGGCAACTGGCAAATCACGCTGCCTGCCGCCGATCTTGGTAATCTTGCGCCTGGCGCCAATGCGATTGTGGTCACCACCACCGACGCGGCGGGCAACACCGCGCAAGTCACTGATTCGCTGAACGTAAAAACCACCCAACCGTCCGTTACCGTCACGCCGTTCACGGGCGATAACGCGCTCGATGCGGCGGAGATCAAAACCGCGCAGCCGTTGCAGGGCAGCGTGACCAATGCCGAACCGGGCAGCGTGGTGACGGTGGCTATCGGCGCGTGGAGCACCACGGCGACGGTGGATGCGGCGGGCAACTGGCGCGTGGATGTGCCTGCGGTGGTGCTCCAGGGGCTGGCTAATGGCGATAACGCCATTCAGGTGAGCGTCACCGATACCTGGAACCAGACGACGACGATACAGGCGCCCATCACGGTGGATACCGCGGCGTCCGGCGTCGCCATCAGTATTATTTCCGATGATGATTTTATTAACCGTGCCGAGGCGGATTCGCCGTTAACCATTCGCGGCACCAGCGCCGGGCTCCCGGCCAATACCGACATCACCGTCACGCTCAACGGCATCAACTACACCGCGACGGTCGACGCCAGCGGCAACTGGCAGACCACCGTACCGGCGGCCGATTTGCAGGGGCTGGCGGACGGCACCTATGAAGTCACCGCCACCGCGCAGCAGGGCGGCGTCAGCGACAGCCATACGCTGACCGTTATTATCAACAACCTCCCGGATACCACCATCGATCCGCTGTTTACTGACGGCACTTTAAGCCAGGCGGAAGCGGGCGTGGATCAGGTTCTGACCGGTAAAACGGGCGTTACCGGCGCAGGCCAGGCGGTGACGGTCACCCTTAACGGTCAGGCGTATCAGGGCACGGTGGACGCGAACGGCAACTGGTCAGTGACGCTGCCTTCCGGCGCGCTGGATGCCCTCACCGGTAATGATTCGCCGGTGCCGCTGCAAATCGTCGTGCGCGATGCGGCGGGCAACAGCCAGACCACCACCACCGATTTTACCGTCGATGTTGAAGCGCCGACGCTGACGATTAATCCTTTCGCGCAGGATGACGCGCTGAACATCACCGAAGCAAGCCAGGCGCAGGCGTTCTCCGGGGTCGCGACAGGCGCGGCGCAGGGCGACGCTATCGCCGTCACGCTGAACGGGAAAACCTATACCACGACGGTGACCGGCGCGAACGGCGAATGGTCAGTAAATATTCCGGCGGCGGATCTCCAGGCGCTGCCGAACGGCCAGGCGCAGTTTAACGTGACGGTGACGGATGCCGCAGGCAACACCTCAACCGCCACGCGCCCGATTACCGTCGCGGTCGATCCGGCGCGCGCGCCGCTGCTGACCATCGATCCGGTCGGAGGCGACGGCGTGATTGACGCAGGCGAGCGCGCGAGCGGCGTGACGCTGAGCGGCACCGCCACCAACGTTACTGCAGGCCAAACCGTCACTATCACGCTTGGCAATGACACCTTCACCGGCGTGGTGGATTCCGCTGGCCGCTGGGAGGTAAATCTGCCAGCCGACGCCTTAACGGGCCTGGCCAACGGCACTTACACCATCACGGCAGCGGTGAGCGATGCGGCGGGCAACAGCGTCAGTCTCGATCGCGGTTTTAGCGTCGACACCGATATCAGCGCGCTGACGGTCGCGCCAGTGACCGGCGATAACCGCGTCTCGCTTGACGATATCGCAGGCGGTCTGGTGCTGAGCGGCAGCAGCGTGAACTTCGCGCCGCAAACCACGCTCACGATTACGCTTAACGGCAAGCAATACACCGCTACCACCGGCGCCGACGGCAGCTGGAGCGTCACCGTACCGCGCGCCGACGCGCTGGATATCAGCGACGGCAAAGCGACGCTGACTGTCTCTGGGGCTGATGAAAACGGCGCGGTCGTCTCCGGCAACCAGAGCTTTACCATCATCACCACCGACCTGCCGGAAGTGACGCTGAATACGCCGTTTACCGACGGCATCATCAGCGCCGCTGAAGTGAGCGCAGGCGGCGCGCTGAGCGGCTCTACCGGCGTGAGCGGCGCAGGACAAACCGTCACCGTGCAGTTTAACGGCGAGACCTATAACGCCGTCGTGGACAGCAGCGGCAACTGGGCCGTCACGCTGCCGCCTGCGGCGCTGCAAGGGCTGACAGACGGCGAGACGCCGCTGGTCGTTACCGCGACCGACGCTGCGGGCAACCAGAACACGTCGCAAAGCACTATCACGGTCGATCTCTCCGCGCCGGTGCTGACCGTGAACGACATCACCGCCGATAACATCGTCAATGCCACGGAAGCGGCGCAGCCGCTCACCATCAGCGGCAGCGCGACGCCATACGATCCGCAAAACCCGCAAACCGTGCAGGTACAGATAGGCGGGCAGAGCTACAGCGCGCTGGTGCAGAGCGACGGCACCTGGAGCGTGACGCTGCCTGCGGGCGCGCTCACCACGCTGCCGGATGGCCCGGTCAGCGTTATCGCGACCGTCAGCGACGCGGCGGGCAATACGTCGAGCGAAAGAGTCTCGCTGACGCTGGATGCCTCGCCGGTGAATGCGCCGCTGGTGGCGGTCAACACCGTAGCGAGCGATAACTTTATCAACGCCACAGAGGCGCAGTCGCCGCTGCAAATTACCGGCACCACCACCCGCGTGGAGGCGGGACAGACCGTGAGCGTCACCCTGAACGGGCAGACGTACACGGGCGAGGTGCAGCCGAACGGCACCTGGAGCGTGACGGTACCCAACGCGGCGCTGGCGCAGGTCGCCGACGGTCAGCAGATTATCGGCGTGACGGTGACGGACGCCTCAGGCAACCAGGCGTTTGTCCAGTATCCGGTCACTTTTGCGGCTCAGCCGGGCTCGCAGCCGCAGCTGACGCTAAACGCCATTGCGGGCGATGACATCATCAACAGCCAGGAGAGCGGCCAGGATCTGACCATCACCGGCACCTCGCTGAATCTCGCGCCGGGCACGATAGTCAGCGTGGTGTTCAATAACGTCACCTATACCGGCACCACCGGGGCTAACGGCCAGTGGAGCGTGACGGTGCCAGCCTCGGCGCTCTCCGCTCTGCCGGATGACGCCTATACCGTCACGGCCACCGCCCGCGACGCGGCGCAAAACACCGCCACCGACAGCAGTTCTGTGTCTGTCGATACCACCGTGCCCGCGAACGGCCTCAACCCTGGCAGCTTCCTGGACGACGGCATTCTGAACGTCAGCGAATCGCTGACCGAGCAGACGCTTGGCGGCACCACAACGGCGGGCTCGACGGTTGAACTGGTTATCGGCGGGCAGACCCTCTCTACGGTGGCGGGCAATGACGGCACCTGGAGTATCACCATTCCGGCGGCGCAGTTGCAGGCGCTGGATAACGGGCCGCAGCAACTGACGCTCAACGTCACCGCGCCGAACGGCAATACCAGCACGCTGCCGCTGCCGGTCACGGTCGGTAACGACACCGTACCGACTGTCGCCATCGGCACCGTCTTCACCGACGGGCTGATTAACCTGGCCGAAATTCAGAGCGGCGGGGTGATTAGCGGGACTTCGACCGGCCTTGCGCAAGGCACGCCGATTGTGGTCACTATTGGCGATGTCAGGCTGGACGGCACCATTGGCGCGGGCGGCGCATGGCAGATTAACGTCGGCGCGGATGCGCTGGATGCGCTGCAAAACGGCCAGTACGCGCTGAACGTCACCGCGCAGGATCAGTATGGCAACCCGGCGACGGCGGGCGTGGCGGTGGATGTGCTGCGTACCCTGCCGACCGCGGCCGTACCGGACCCGCTCTTTGGCGACAGCAGCATCAATCAGAGTGAAGCCGCGCTCGGCCAGCAGCTCACCGGTAACACCGGGCTGACTGGCGCGGGCCAGACGGTGCAGATCACTATCGACGGCGGCCAGCCGATTACCGGCACCGTAGATAACAACGGCAACTGGACCGTGGCGCTGACGCCTGCGCAGATAGACGCGCTGGCGGAGGGCGATCACACCCTTTCTGTCACCGTGTCTGACCGCGCGGGCAACAGCGTGACCAGCCCGGATACCGCCTTTACCGTTTATGCCGATCCGCTCCCGACGCCGGTTGTGACAGTACCGTTTACGGATGGCGTTCTGAATGTCGCCGAAGCGGACGCGGGCGGCACGCTCAGCGGCACCACGGGTCTGCCGGCGGGGCGCGTCGATACCGTGATGGTGAGCCTCAATAACGGCACGATGGTGCAAGCCACGGTGGATGCCGACGGCAACTGGTCGCTGCCGCTCACGCCTGCGCAGTTGCAAGCGCTGCCGGATGGCACCATCCCTGTCACCGTGGTCGTCACCGATACGGCGGGCAACACCAATACCGGCACCTCCAGCTTTGAAGCGCGCATTAACGCCGTGCCGGACGCCACCATCAATACGCCGTTCATCGACGGCGCGCTCAATAACGCCGAGGCGGGCGTGGCCCAGACGATTACCGGCAGCACCGGCGTCAGCGGCGCGGGCCAGACGGTGGAGATTGTGCTGAACGGTAATACGTACACCGGCACGGTGCTTGAGAATGGCGACTGGTCGGTGACGCTCCCGTCCACGGCGTTTTCGGGCCTGACGTCGGGCAGTACGCAAAACTTCACGGTGAACGTCAGCGACGCCTACGACAACGTTGACAGCCAGCCGGGCTCGTTCCAGGTTCAGACGCAACTGCCGACGCCTGTGGCGACCACGCTGTTTGGCGACAACGACATTCTGAACATCAGCGAAGCCAACGGAGCGCTGACGCTTGCCGGCACGACGGGCATTACGGGCAATAACCAGTATGTGACGGTAACTATCGACGTTAACGGCACCACCTATGTGGCGAATGTTGATAACGCAGGCAACTGGACGCTGCCGCTCCCGGCGGGCGCGCTCTCCGGGCTGACGCCGGGCGAACACACGCTAACCATTGTGGCGCAGGATAACTTCGGTAATAGCCAGGATATTGACGTGACATTCCAGGCCGCGCTGACGCCGCCGCAGGTGGCGCTCACCCAGCCGCTGTTTGGCGATGGCTACGTCAATATCACCGAGGCGGGGGCCGCCAGCGCCATTAGCGGCACGCTGACCAGCGATCTCCCGGCGGGCAGCCAGATAACCGTTACCCTTGGCAATCAGACCTTCGGGCCTGACCGTGTGACCGTGACCGGCAACACCTGGACGCTGAATCTCACGGCTGCTGACTGGGCAAGCGTACCCAACGGCCTCCAGTCAGTGAATGTGAGCCTGGTGGATGGCGCGGGCAATACCGCCGCCACCAGCGCGCCGCTCTATGTGTCGCTTGCCGCGCCGACGCTCGCCATCGACGCGCCGTTTGGCGGCGACGGCCTGAGCGGGGCGGAGAGCCAGCAGACCCAGACCATCACGGGTACGGTGACCAACGTCGAGCCGGGGCAGACCATCACGGTCACGCTCGCAGGCCAGACCTTCACTACCACGGTACAGAACGGCAATACCTGGTCGCTTCAGCTCTCACCGGCGCAGCTGGCGACGCTTACGAACGGCACCGAGCAGATCACCGCTACGGTGACTGATAAAGCAGGCAACGTCGCGACCGCGCCTGCGGTGAATGTAGAGATCGACACCACGCCGCCCGCCGTCGCTGTCGCCATCAACCCGGTGGCGGGCGATAACATCATTAACGCGGGCGAGCTTGGCGATGCGGTGACCATTTCCGGCACCACGCTTGGCGGCGTGACGGAAGTGACCGTGCAGATTAATGGCGCGACCGTCGGCACGGCGACCGTTCAGCCGGACGGCAGCTGGTCGCTGGATGTGCCCGCCACGCAGTTCCCGGATCAGGGCAACTACACCATTGTTGCGACGACCGACGGCGCCACACCTGCCGCCACCAACGTAACGGTGACGCTGGATACCGTACCGCCGGATGTCACTATCAGCGCTGTTGCGGGCGATAATATTATCGATGCCACCGAAGCCAGTCAGCCGCTGGTGCTGAGCGGCACCGCCAGCACCTCTGAAGCGGGGCGTCAGGTTACCGTCACGTTCAACGGGCAAACTTACTATGCCGTGGTGGGTAACGATGGCGCGTGGAACGTCACCGTGCCGCAAAGCGCGCTCAACGGGCTGTCTGACGGGAGTTACCCGGTCACCGCGACGCTGACCGATGCGGCGGGCAACACCGACACCGCCACCCGTAACGTCACGCTGGATACCACCGGGCCGCTGCTGACCGTAGACGCCGCAGGCGTGCCTGCGGTGCTTAACACGGTGAATGCGGCGGGGGGCCTGCTGTTGCAGGGCACCGGCGAGCCGGGCCAGACCGTCACGCTGCGTCTCGGCCCGTTGACCGAAACCGCCACTGTGGATGAGAACGGCAACTGGAAATACACCTTCCCGCAGCTGGATCTCAATACGCTGACCGACGGCGCGCAGGTCATCAACATCTCCTCCACCGACGCGCAGGGCAATACGTCCACCAATAACGTCGCGCTGAACGTGGCGCTGAATCAGGGCCTCGGCATCCTGGTGAACGATCTGTTCGGCGGCGACGGCATCCTGAACGTGGCGGAATCGCTGGTGACGCAGACGCTGACCGGTCAGCTGAGCGGCGACTACCGCGGCGCGACGGTGACTGCAACGCTCGTCGGCACCGATGTAAACATTCCGCTGAACGCGCTGGTGGCTGGCGACGGACGCATTTCGGTCGATTTCCCGCCAAGCCTCTGGCAGGGCATTGTCGATAACACCCTTCAGGTGCAGCTCAACGTCACCGATGCCTTTGGCAACGTGCGTAACGAAATTATCGACATCAACCTCGCGCTGACCGATGTCCCGGTGGTAAGCCAGGTGCTGGTCGGCACCGATAACCTGATTAACTTTGCCGAGAGCACCGTTAACCAGACCATCAGCGGCGTCGTCAGCAATGCGGAAAATGTCTCGTCGATTATTGTTAACTTCGCGGGCCAGCGCCTGACGGCGGTGGTGGATGAGGCCGGGCGCTGGACGGCGACGCTGCCGTCCACGCTGCTCGGCGCGCTGCCGGATGGTCAGGCCGCGCTGCAGGTGGTGGTGACCGATAATGCGGGTAACGTCAATACTACCGGCGCGACCTTTAACGTCGCGATTAATAACCTGCCGACCATTAATATCGGCTCGCTGTTCGGCGACGGCACGCTGAGCATTCCTGAACTGTTGCAGGGCGTGCTGAGCGGCACCACGACGGGCCTCGCCGGGCAGACAATCACCATTCAGATCGGCAACACGCCAGCGTTTACGGCGACGGTCGGCCCGAACGGCGTCTGGAGCGTCAACCTGCCGGAAGCCGTACAAACCGCGCTGACAGGGTTAGCGACCGGAAACCAGACGGTGACCGTGACCGCGTCTGACGCCAGTGGCAATACCGCCTCCGCGACGGGCTCGCTGACGCTGGATCTGGTGGCGCCTGCGCTTACCTCGCTCTCGGTCTTCGGCGACGGGCTGCTGAATGCCACTGAGGCGCTGGTCAGCCAGACCATTTCGGGCGTGGTGACTAACGCGACGGCGGGCTCCAGCGTCAGCGTGGCGCTCGGTTCACGCACCTTTACCGGCACGGTAGGCACCGGCGGGCGCTTTACTATTCAGCTTAACCCGACCGATCTCGCCTCGCTGGCGGAAGGCTCACTGACGCCGCGCGTCACTATCACGACGCCGGACGGCAATACCACAACGGTTAACGGCGCGCCGGTGGTGGTGGGCATTACCTCGCTGCCGACGGTCGCCATTAATACGCTTTTCGGCGGCGACGGCTGGCTGAACGCGACGGAAGCGAACGCCGGGCAGCTCATTACCGGCACCAGCAATCTCGCGAGCGGTACGGTCACGCTTAACGTGGGCGGCAGCACCTTTACGGGGGCCATTAATAACGGCGCCTGGTCGGTGAACGTCCCGGCCGCGACGCTGAAAGGCCTTCAGGACGGCACGCTGACGGTCAGCGCCAGCGTTACCGACCCGGTGGGCAACGTGGCGACCGGATCGCAGGTGGTGAGCGCGATTGTCCAGGCGCTGCCGCAGGTGGCGGTCAATCCTGTCTTTGGCGATAGCAACCTGAGCCTGAGCGATTTGCTCAGCCCGCAGCTTATCAGCGGGACCGCCACCAATCTGGCGGCGGGCAGCGCGCTGACGGTTAAACTGGGCGCGCTGACGTTTAACACTACGGTGCGCGCCGACGGCACCTGGCAAGTCTCGGTGCCGACTACCTCTCTTCAGGGGCTGACCGACGGCCCGCTCAGCGTTACCGTGACGGCCCGCGATGCGGCAGGCAACACCGCCAGCGCCAGCGGCGGGCTGACGGTGAACATCGGCGCGCTGCCGACGCTCGCCATCACCTCGCTGTTTGGCGATAACGGCCTTAACGCCACCGATATCCTGAGCGCCCAGACCATTACCGGGACCAGCACCAACGCCGTGGGCTCGCAGGTCACGGTGTCGCTCGGCGGTAAAAACTACGTCACGACCGTCGGTAGCGACGGCACCTGGCAGTTGTCGGTGCCGAAAACCGATCTCAGTGGGCTGCTCGACGGCTCGCTGACGGTCAACGCCAGCGTCACCAACCCGGCGGGCAACAGCACCAGCACCAGCGGTCTGCTGAATGTGGTCACTCACTCGCTGCCGACCGTGTCGCTCACCTCGCTGTTCGGCAACGACGGTTACCTCAACGTCAGCGAAGCGGGCAGCGGCCAGACCATCAGCGGGAAAATCAGCGGCGCGGCGGATGGCGCGACGGTGAAAGTGACGCTCGGCACTAACACCTATAACGCCACTGTCGCGAGCGACGGCACCTGGACGCTGCCGGTCACCAGCACCATCTTGCAGGGGCTGAACAGCGGCGCGCTGAAAGTGGGCGTGTCGGTGACGGACAAAGTGGGCAACGTCAACAGCACCAGCAGCGACGTAACGGTGAAACTCACGACCCCGACGCTGACGTTTACGCCGCTGGCAAGCCTTAACCCGCTCACGCTGCTCTCGACCGGGCTGACGCTGCGCGGCGGCTCCGCCAACCTGGCGCCGGGCTCGGTGGTGCATCTCTCGCTGCTGAACGGAACGGTCAACACCACGGCGCTGACCGACAGCAACGGCAACTGGTCCGCGAACCTCGGTCTGGGGCTGAATATTCTGCAACTGCTGTCGCTCTCCAGCGTCCTGAATATTTACGCTACCGATGTGGCGGGCAACACCGGCTACCTTAACGTGGGTCTCGGCGGACAGATTATCTCCACCACGCCGCCAGCCACGTTCGCCGCCGCGAGTGTCGAGCATGAAGCCGCGCTGTTCGCCCTTGCCGATGAGAGCAGCCAGACCGCGACGCAGACCGACAGTCAGCAAACCGCCGCGACGGCGAAAATCGCCGCTGTCGCCGCGATCACAGAAACGAATAATGAGGACAGCACTACCCCGGCGGACGACAGCGCCAGCGTGACGGGTGGCTATACTATTGGCGGGATCAGCATCGATCTCGCCGACGGCACCAGCTATAGCGGCGAATCGGTGCAGGGCAGCAGCGGCAGCGACACGATTCACCTCGCCACGCTCGGCTTTGCGTCGCTCGACGGCGGCGCGGGGACCGACACGCTGGTTATCGATGGCGTCAATATCAAACTCGACCTGACCGCGCTGAGCGGACAGATCCAGCACATCGAGATCTTCGACCTCGGTAAGTCCGGCACCAACAGCCTGACGCTGGATCTGCACCAGGCGCTGACCTTAACCGACAAGCCGGAAGACGATCTGCTCGTCAAAGGCGTGAACGGGGATCAGGTCAATCTGGTGAAAGGCGGCAGCGATATCTGGGAAGTGAGCGGACAGCGGGAAGTGGACGGCCTGCAGTTCGACGTCTGGCATAACAGTTCGCAAAGCAACACTCTGGGAGATGTTCTGATCCAGCACGGACTGCACGTCAATATGGTCTAACGCCACGGTGCCTCAGGGATGAGGCGCCTGCGTCATTTTAACAATATCACCGGCCGCGCAGACGGCGTCATCAAGGTGGAACAGGATGCACAACAACACAATGCGCTACAGGCGGCTGGCATTGCTGCTGACCACGGTCTTTTTAAGTTTTCCCGCCGTTTCACAAGAGGAGATAGCCTGGCAGACGGCCCCAAGCGAGCAGATCCAGGCGCAGCTCACCATAAAAGAAGCCATTCTTCGCGCCTTTGCGCGTAACCCCAAAATCGCACAGGCCGCGGCGCAAATCCGCGTCGGCAAGGCCAATCTGGAAGAGGCGCAGAGCGCCTGGTTTCCGCAAGTCTCCTTACAGGGCAATGTCGGGCGCAACCATCGCACCGACTCCTCAGGCTCCCTCAACAGTAACGCCGCAGGCGGCGTGAACCTCAAACAGCTGATCTACGATTTCGGCAAGACCGGCGGCAGTATCGACGAGCAGGAGAATCTCTCCGAAGCCTACCGCTTTCAGCTTTACGACACCCTGAATCAGGTCGGGATGCAGACGCTCCAGGCGTATTTACAGGTGCGTCGTTACCAGAGCCTCGCGGCGGCGGCCGAGCGAAATCTGGCATCGCTGCGTTCGGTACAGAACATGGCGGATTTACGCTCAGAAGCCGGGCTCAGCACCCAGTCTGACGTGTTGCAGGCGCAAAGCCGCATCGCCGGAATGAACGCCACGTTTGAGCAATATCGCGCCCAGGCCCGTTCGGCCCAGGCGGCGTTAAGCGTGCTTACCGGCGTGGTGGCCGACACGCTGCCGGATCTGCCGGAGGATTTGCTGCGCCAGCCGATCACGCTCAAATCGCTGCCTTATGAACAGACCAACGCGGTGCGCGCCGCGCAGGCCAAACAGCTGGCCGCCGAACAGCGCATCCGTCAGGCGCAGGCCCAGCACTGGCCGACGGTGTCGGTGCAGGCTGGGCGCACGCGCTACCAGAACGATAATGCCAACTACTGGGATGATCAGGTTCAGCTGGTGGTGGACGCGCCGGTTTATCAGGGCGGCGCCGTGAGCGCCCGCGTGGAGGCGGCAGAAGGCGATCGCGCCAGCGCCCGCGCGGATGTCGAGGCGAGCAAGCTTGATATTAACCAGAAAGCCGCCACCGCCTGGGCCGATCTGACCGGCGCGCAGCAGCGCCAGCAGGCGGGTGAACAGCAAATAGCCAGCGCCGGGCACGCCCGCGAGGTGTACCGCGATGAATACCGGCTCAGCAAACGCAGCCTTAACGATCTTCTGAGCATCGAACAGGACGTTTTCCAGGCCGACACGCTCGCCATTACCGCCCGCTATGACGCGTGGGATGCGGCAGTGCGCTACGCCGCCGCGGTGGATAACCTGCTCGATATGCTCGGCATTGAACGCGCCCGCATGACCGGCGATACCCTGCCGTCGCTGTAAGCGCGGCACTTTAAGGAGTAGCGATGTCCCAGATCCCCGATACCGAAAGCTGGATCCGCGCCATGACGCGCGCGGCCGGGCGCTTCGGACTGCCCGCCGACGCGCCGGCGGTGCGCCAGCAGATGCGCTGGTTTGAAAATTTGCCGCTGGAGCCGCGACTCGACCGGCTCGCGGCGCTGATGGGCTTACAGGTGCGCCTGACGCCCATTACCAATATGCGCTGGAACAGCCAGACGCTGCCGGTCATCGTGCAGCTGGAAGAGGGCGGGTTGATGCTGCTGGAAGCCATCGACGCCGACGGCGTGGTGACTTACTGGCTGAGCGAGGGCGGCGATCTGGTGCGCGAAGAGCCGCTGGATGAGTTACTGAAGCGCGTCAAACCGGACGTGGCGCTGCTCGGTATCGCCGCGCGCGGGCGCGACGCGCGCATCGATGATTTCACCCGCCCGTACGAACAACACTGGTTCTGGCGCCACTTCCGGCACGCCGGACGTAAGCTTGCGGAGATTTCGCTGGCGTCGGTGCTCGGCAACGTGCTGGCGCTGGCAGGCATCCTGTTCTCGATGCAGGTCTATGACCGCGTGATCCCGGCGGAGTCGTTCCCGACGCTGTGGGTGCTGTTCTTCGGTGTGCTGCTGGCGGCGCTGTTTGAGTTTTTCATTCGCCTTGCTCGCACGCACGTTTCCGACATCATGGGCAAGCATATCGATCTCAATGTGTCGTCGCTGTTTTATGCCCGCGCGATGGCGATTAAAAATGACGAACGGCCGAAATCCACCGGATCGTTTATCTCGCAGCTGCGTGAAATCGATCAGGTGCGCGAGCTGCTGACCTCCACGACCGTCGGCGCGGCGATGGATATTCCGTTCGTGCTGCTCTTTCTGGGGATCATGGCGCTGGTGGGCGGACAACTGGTGGCGATCCCGCTTATCGCGATCCCGCTGATTGTGATCCCAGGGCTTTTGATCCAGTGGCCGATGGCGAAGCTCGCCAAAGAGGGGATGCGCGAGAGCGCTATCCGCAACGCCGTGCTGGTGGAGTCGATCGAGGGCGTTGAAGATATTAAAGCGCTGCAGGCGGAGCCCTATTTTCAGCGTCAGTGGGAACACACGCACAGCGTCGGCGCGAGCATCGGCATGAAGCAGCGCGTCTGGGGCGCGCGCTTAAGCGGCTGGGCCTCGACGGTGCAGCAAATTACCTACGCCGGCATGCTGGTGTTCGGCAGTTATCTGGTGCTCGACGGGCAAATTACCACCGGGACGCTGGTGGCGTGTAGTTTACTTTCTTCACGCACGCTGGCGCCGCTGATGCAACTGACGATGGTCTTTTCCCGCTGGCAGCACGCCAAAACCGCCATGAGCGGGCTGAATGAACTGCTGAAAAAGCCGCTCGATAAAGAAGCGGGCAGCAAGATGGCGCACTGCCCGGTGCTGGCGGGCCATTATCAGCTTCAGGATGTGCAGTACAGCTACGACAAAGAGAAGGGCGATCAGGCGCTGCTGGTGCCGTCGCTTGAGATTAAGCCTGGCGAGCGTGTGGCGATCCTCGGCAAAGTGGGCGCCGGGAAATCCACCCTGCTGAAACTGCTTTCCGGTCAGGCGCAGGCGAGCAAGGGCAAAGTGATTATCGACGGCGTGGATCTGGCGCATATCGATCCGATGGATGTGCGCCGCCAGGTGGGGTTTTTATCGCAGGAGTCGCGGCTCTTTTTCGGTACGCTGCGCCAGAACCTGATGCTCGGGCACCCCAACGCCACGGATGCCGAGCTGTTGCAGGCGCTGCGTATCAGCGGCGCGCTCTCGATGGTGCAGCATGACGCCGCAAGCCTCGACCGGCTGATTAACGAAGGCGGGCGCGGGCTTTCCGGCGGGCAGCGCCAGATGGTGCTGTTGAGCCGTCTGCTGGTGCGTAACCCGCAGATTGTACTGCTGGATGAGCCGACCGCCTCGATGGATGAACAGCTGGAAAGCTATGTTATTCGCCAGCTTCATCAATGGCTGACCGGCCGCACGCTGGTGCTGGTGACGCATCGCCCGGCGCTGCTGTCGCTGGTTGACCGGGTGGTGGTGATGGAGAATGGCAAAGTGGTGGCGGACGGCCCGCGCGACGCCATTTTGCAGACGGCGCAGCGCAACAGCAACGTCGCCTCGGTGGCGTAAGGAGCATTGATGAGCCAATTAACCATGCAGGAAGAGCTGGCGCGTCAGGGGCGTTTTTATTCGTCGGTTATCTGGCTGACGCTGGCGGCGCTGGTGCTGTTTTTCGTCTGGGCGTGGTTTGCGACGCTCGATGAAGTGACGGTCGGCACCGGCAAAATTACGCCGTCGAGCCGCGCACAGGTGATAGAGAGCCTGGACGGCGGGATTGTCAACGCACTGATGGTACATGAAGGCGATGTGGTGGAGCGCGGGCAGATGCTGGCGCGGCTCGATCCGACGCGGTTTCAGTCGAACTATGGCGAGGCGGCGGCGAGAGCGCGCGCGCTGCGCGCCTCCAGCGAGCGGCTGCGCTCGGAGCTGACCGGCGAACCGCTTCAGTTTAGCGAGGAGTCGTTGCGTGAACCGGCGCTGGTGGCCCGCGAACGTCAGCTCTATGAATCGCGCCGCCGCAACCTTGACGAGACGCTGGAGAACCTGCAAAAAACTTACAACCTGGTGATGGCGGAGCTGCGCATGACCCAGCCGCTGGTGGCGAAAGGCGCCGCCAGTGAAGTGGAGGTCATTCGTTTGCAGCGCCAGGCTGCGGAGCTGAAAGGCAAAATGGACGACGCGCGTAACCAGTTTGCGGTGCGCGCGCGTGAGGAGCAGGTGAAGAATAACGCCGATCTCGACGCTCAGTTGCAGGTGATGGCGGGCAAGGCGGATCAGCTCGATCGCGCCACGCTGTTTTCGCCGGTGCGCGGGGTGGTGAAAGATATCCAGGTGACGACGGTGGGCGGCGTGCTCCAGCCCGGCGGCAAGCTGATGGAGATAGTCCCGCTGGAAGATCAGTTGCTGGTGGAAACGCGCATTAATCCGCGCGATATCGCCTATATCCGGCCTGGGTTACCGGCGACGGTGAAGATCACGGCCTACGATTCGTCTATTTACGGCGATCTGAAAGGCGAGGTGGAGATGGTCTCGCCCGATACGCTCCAGGATGAAGTGAAGCGCGATCAGTTTTATTACCGGGTTTATGTGCGCACGCAGAGCGCGGAGCTGAAGAACCGCAACGGCAAGCGCTTCCCGATCCTGCCGGGGATGGTCGCGAACGTGGAGATTAAAACCGGACAAAAAACGGTGCTCGATTATTTGATTAAGCCGCTCAACAAGGTGAAAGAGGCGTTAAGGGAGCGGTAGATTTGTGGCGTGATAGTGAGGTGGCGGATGTTATTGATATTGAGTTGGCGGGTGCGCTGCGCTTACCCGCCCTACGCAGGGATATCCATAAGTTTGTAAGGTGGGTAAGCGCAGCGCACCCACCGGAGATAACAAGTGGCGATGCAGCCATGTAGGGTGGGTAAGCGCAGCGCACCCACCAAACGAGATAAATGGCGATGCAGTCATGTAGGGTGGGTAAGCGCAGCGCACCCACCCGAGATAACAAGTGGTGATGCAGCCATGTAGGGTGGGTAAGCAAAGCGCACCCACCGCGCTGTACCGGCACGTCTCGCGCTCACAATGACCATAAAAAAACCGGCTGTCGCCGGTTTTTTTGTCGGTACGCTTAGCGCCCTGCGTTTTTCATAATGCGTGCTTTATCAAGCTGCCATTCGCGCTCTTTCAGGTCGGAACGCTTATCGTGCTGCTTCTTACCTTTCGCCACGCCGATTTTGACTTTGCACCAGGCGTTTTTCCAGTACAGCGATAACGCCACCACGGTATAACCTTCGCGGTTCATGCGGCCATACAGACTATCCAGCTCGCGCTGATTCAGCAGCAGCTTACGGGTGCGCGTCGGGTCGCAGACTACATGGGTGGACGCCACGTTCAGCGGCTGGAAGTTTGCCCCGAACAGATACGCCTCGCCATCTTTCAGGATCACGTAGCTGTCGCCGATGTTGGCTTTGCCCGCGCGCAGGGATTTTACTTCCCAGCCCTGGAGCGCCAGGCCTGCTTCAAACTCTTCTTCGATGAAGTACTCATGGCGGGCGCGCTTGTTGAGCGCAATAGTGGCTGAGCCAGGTTTGTGTGCTTTTTTCTTGGTCATAGTGCCGCTCAGTATAGGTAATCCGGTCGTAAAACGCACCCCTTTCCCGGGGTGGAAAAGGGTTATCTTAGCATGTCTGCCGGCGAGTTTTTGTTTAATGGATGATAAATGTTATTATTTCTAAGTCGTATGACTCACAGGAAATACTATGCCCCAGATTAGTCGTACTGCCCTGGTGCCTTACAGCGCTGAGCAGATGTATAAGTTAGTGAACGATGTGAAATCCTACCCTGAGTTTCTGCCAGGCTGCGTAGGAAGCCGCGTGCTGGAATCGTCTCCGGGCCAGATGACGGCGGCGGTCGAAGTGTCGAAAGCCGGCATCAGCAAGACGTTCACCACCCGCAATACGCTGATCAGCAATCAGAGCATTTTGATGCATCTGGTCGATGGCCCCTTCAAGAAACTGATGGGCGGCTGGAAATTTACGCCGCTGACCGAAGACGCCTGCCAGATTGAATTCAATCTCGATTTTGAATTCACCAACAAGCTCATCGAACTCGCGTTTGGCCGGGTGTTTAAAGAGCTCGCCTCCAGCATGGTGCAGGCGTTCTCGCAACGCGCCAAAGAGGTTTACAGTGCCGGGTGAGATTCAGGTGGAAGTGGCGTATGCCCTGCCCGAAAAACAGTACCTGCGGAAGGTAAAACTGCCTGAAGGCGCATCGGTGGAAGAGGCGATTATCGCCTCCGGCCTGCTGGAGCTGCGTAAAGATATCGATCTGAAGAAGAATAAGGTCGGGATTTACAGCCGTCCGGTGAAGCTTGCCGATAGGCTTAATGACGGCGACCGGGTGGAAATTTACCGGCCCCTGATAGCCGACCCGAAAGAGCTACGCCGCCAGCGCGCCGAACGCGCGGCGAAAAAGTAAGCCGCGGTACGCATTACTCTCGGTGGGCGTCAAGCTCATGCCATAAAACGCCCAATAAAAAAGGTGCCTGAGGCACCTTTTTTCGTTTGAGCATCATGCGCGATTAACGCTTCGCGTCGAGCTTCGGTTTGTTATCCATATTGGTCAGCACGCCGTTGCTGTTGAAGGTCAGGGTCAGCGTTTGCTGAGTGACATCCTCATGGCCCGGCTGCTGACGGAAAACGTAGAACCACGTATTGCTGCCGAACGGGTCCGTCATCATCGGCGTACCCAGCGCGTAAGCAACCTGCTGTTGCGTCATGCCGATACGGATTTTAGCAATGTCGGTAGGCGTCAGGTAGTTACCCTGGTTAATGTCGGGGCGGTAAACCACTCGCTCCAGAGTAGAACAGCCTGCGGTCAACATCAGAAGGACCGCTGCGGCAGCAGTCAGCGTTTTACAGCGCATAGTGATTAGATTCCTTTTCGGGCCCGAGCAACACGCGGCTCATACATAATTAGCCGATGATAATAAACCTTCAGTCAGTTTAAAACCTTAAGGCGCTTCACTATGACCGTAGCGGAGGAAAAAAGTTAGCCCAAAAAGCGATTAAAGCACGCCGCGCGCTTCTGTTGCTGCTTTTCTGAGCGAAAGGACGGGGCGCAGAGCCCCGCCCTGGCGAGAATTATGCCGCCAGCAGCTCTTTGGCGTTCGCCAGCGTATTGCGCGTCACCTCGCTGCCGCCCAGCAGACGGGCCAGCTCCTGCAGGCGCGCTTTTTTATCCAGCGGCTGCATATGGGTTTCGGTCATCGCGCCATCAGTCTCTTTGCTGACGAAGAAATGATGGTGGCCGCAACCCGCGACTTGCGGCAGGTGGGTCACACACATCACCTGCGTCGATTCGCCGAGCTGGCGCAGCAGTTTACCGACCACCGCTGCCGTCGGACCGCTGATGCCCACATCCACTTCATCGAAAATCAGCGCCGGGGTTTCCATCTTACGCGCGGTAATCACCTGAATCGCCAGCGCGATACGGGATAGCTCGCCGCCGGAGGCGACTTTCGCGAGCGGCTGCAGCGGCTGGCCTGGGTTCGTGGACACGCGGAAATCGATGCGATCGGCGCCTTCCGCCGTCAGGTGGTGCTCCTCAAACAGGACGTCAATCGTGAACTGACCGTGCGGCATTGACAGCGAATGCATACTGTCGGTAATCAGCTGCGTCAGCTCGCGGGCATAGACCACGCGGCTCTCATGCAACGCGTGAGCCACCGCCAGCGCCTGCTTGTGGTGTTTGTTGACCGCCAGGGTCAACGTTTCCAGGCAATCGGCCTGGTCGTCCAGAAGCTGCTGCTCTTCGAGCAGCTTCTGGTGGAACGCGGGCAGCTCTTCCGGGGCGATATGGTGCTTGCGCGCAAGCGTGATTTGACGGGAGATGCGCTGCTCCAGCTCATACAGACGGTTCGGGTCGAGATCCAGACGTTCGCAGTAGTGACGCAGTTCGTCGCTGGCTTCACTCAGCTGGATGGCGGCCTCTTCAAGCATATTCAGCACGCCGGAGAGTTTGTCATCCATGCCGACCAGGTCGGTCACCAGATTGCGTGCGCTGTAGAGCTGGCTTTGCAGGTTGGCATCTTCCGCGTCGGCCAGCAGGTTTAACGCCTGCTGACTGGTAGAAAGCAGCTGCCCGCTGTTGGCTAAGCGTTTGTACTCTTCATCGATTTGCTCGAACTCGCCCGCTTGCGGGTTGAATTCGTTAAGCTCTTTTAACTGGTAGTGCAGCAGCTCGGCGCGGGCGGCGCGCTCCTGGCTCTGCTGCTGATGCAGGGCGAGATCGCGACAGCTTTGATGCCACTGCCGGTAGCTTTGCGCCATCTGCGCCATCAGCTCGCCTTCGCCCGCATAGCCATCCAGCAGGCGTTTCTGATGCTCAGGCTTGAGCAGGAGCTGGTGAGCGTGCTGACCGTGAATCTGAATCAGTAACTGGCCGAGTTCGCGCAATTGCGAGAGCGGCACGGCGGTGCCGTTGATAAAGCCGCGCGAGCGGCCATCGCTGCTGATAACGCGGCGCAGCAGGCACTCGCTGCCGTCTTCAAGCTGGTTTTCTTCCAGCCAGCGCAGCGCGGCGGGCGTATCCTTCAGCGCGAAGCGGGCGCAGAGATCCGCGCGGCTGGCGCCGGCACGCACCATATCGCCTTCCGCACGACCGCCCAGGCACAAGCCCAGCGCATCGATCGCGATGGATTTACCGGCGCCGGTTTCACCCGTGATGGCGGTCATCCCGGCGTTAAAGTCGATTTCCAGTTCACGAACAATAGCGAAATTACTGATGGTTAATTGTGCCAGCATAGCCGCCTTCCTGTATAAACTCACAGAGCTGTAATTGCATACAGTATAAACTGGTTTTATATACAGTAAAGTGGCTAATACGGGTTTCAGAATAATTTTTTTGACCAGCCTAGCTTTGAACTTAACGTGTTGAAATAGCTGTAGTCCTTCGGGTGGATCAGGTTCAGCGGATAGTCGCAGCGGCGGATAAACACATCTTCCCCTTCCTGAATCGGCAGCGCTATCTGGCTGTCGCAGCTGATTTCCAGATCGCTGCGCATGTTGGAAAACCGCAGGCGGATGGTGCTGCTGCTGTTGATAACCAGCGGACGCGCCGAGAGCGTATGCGGGAACATCGGCACCAGCGTGATAGCATCGAGCGACGGCGTCAGGATAGGGCCGCCTGCAGAGAGTGAATAGGCGGTTGAGCCGGTAGGCGTTGAGATTATCAGGCCGTCAGAGCGCTGGGAAAAGGCGAATTTTTCGTCTATATAAACTTCAAATTCAATCATGTGCGCCACTTTGCCTGGGTGCAGAACCACTTCATTGATGGCGGTGCTGATGCGCTTCTGGCAGTTTTTCTGGCAGACCTGGGCCTCCAGCAAAAAGCGTTGCTCGCGAATGTAGTGGCCTTCAAGCACGTCCGCCAGTTGCTGCTGGGCGTTGTCCGGGTCGAGATCGGTGAGGAACCCGAGGTTGCCGCGGTTGATGCCGATGACGCTGATGTCGTAGCGCGCCAGGACGCGGGCGGCGCCCAGCATATTGCCGTCCCCGCCGACCACGACCGCCAGGTCCGCCTGCTGGCCGATTTCCGCCAGCGTCCCGGTGCGGGCGTCGCTGAGTTTGAGCTCCTCGGCTATCTGCTGCTCGATAATGACGTCGTAGCCGCGCTCTAAGAGCCAGCGCCAGAGCATTTCATGCGTCGTCAGCGCGGTAGGGTGGCGTGGATGTCCGACAATACCGATGCAGTTGAAATGGTTATTCATTTTCCTGGTCGTCCTTATAGGCGTGGAAAGGGGGACAATCTGTCTGCTTCCCTTGAAACCCGCAAACTGATCCCCATAATAATCCAGGTTAGCGATACGAATGCATAAACGCGGAGAATTTCATGAGTAGTAAAGAACAGAAAACGCCTGACGGGCAAGCCCCGGAAGAGATCGTCACGGAGCAGCATGAAGAGGTTGAGGCTGTAGAATCTGCCGAATCTGCTGAGCAGGTGGATCCGCGCGATGAAGAGATTGCCCGGTTGCAGTCCGAACTGACGCAGTCCCAGACCCGCGAGCGCGACAATGTGCTGCGCATGAAAGCGGAGATGGAAAACCTGCGCCGTCGTACCGAGCAGGATATCGAGAAAGCGCATAAATTCGCGCTCGAGAAATTCATCAACGAGCTGCTGCCGGTTATCGACAGCCTCGATCGCGCGCTTGAAGTGGCGAACAAAGAAAATCAGGATATGGCCGCCATGGTGGAAGGGATCGAACTGACCCTGAAATCCATGCTGGACGTGGTGCGCAAGTTCGGCGTGGAAGTGATTGCCGATACTAACGTGCCGCTGGATCCGAACGTGCATCAGGCTATCGCCATGGTGGAATCGGAAGACGTTGCGCCGAACCACGTACTGGCAGTGATGCAGAAAGGCTATACCCTGAACGGCCGTACCATTCGCGCCGCGATGGTGACCGTCGCGAAAGCGAAGGCGTAAGCCGCGCATTAATAAAAAGGCCAGTCATCGACTGGCCTTTTTTAATGGGGAAGCGTTAGCTGCCTTCCACGCTTTCGCGCAGCGGTTTTACCGGCGTTATCCGCACCTGTTTGATCATGTTTTCCTGCACATCCAGAATATCGATATCGTACTGGTTCAGACGCAGACGAATGCCGGCAGAGGGGATCTCCTCCAGCGCTTCGAGGATCATGCCGTTGACGGTGCGGGCTTCTTCTTCCGGCAGACGCCAGTTGAACGCTTTGTTCAGCTCCCGCACGTTAGCGCTGCCTTCGATGATGACCGAGCCGTCGTTTTGCGGCGTCACCTCTTCGGCAAGCGTCGGCGACATCGAGGTGGTGAAGTCCCCGACAATCTCTTCAAGAATATCTTCTACCGTCACCAGCCCCTGAATATCGCCGTATTCATTGACCACCAGGCCCACTTTCTTTTTATTGCGCTGGAATTTCACCAGCTGGACGCTGAGCGGCGTACCTTCCGGCACGTAATAGATCTCATCGGCGGCGCGCAGCATCACCTCTTTGGTGAACTCTTTTTTCTCATTCATCTGCCGCCAGGCTTCGCGGATGCGCAGCATACCGATGGCGTCGTCGAGGGATTCGCGATAGAGCACGATGCGCCCGTGCGGCGAGTGGGTAAGCTGGCGAACGATGGATTTCCAGTCATCGTTGATATCAATGCCGACGATATCGTTACGCGGCACCATGATGTCGCTGACGCTCACTTTTTCCAGATCCAGCACCGAAAGCAGCATGTCCTGATTGCGGCGGGAAATCTTCGAGTGCGATTCATGCACGAGCGTGCGTAGCTCATCTTTGCTAAGCGCGGCGCTCACCACGTTATCCGCTTTGATGCCGACCATGCGCATCAGCACGCGCGTAATCATATTCAGCAGCCAGACCAGCGGCATCATGATGATTTGCAGCGGGCCGAGTAAAAAACTGCTCGGGAACGCCACTTTTTCCGGGTAGAGCGCCGCGACGGTTTTCGGCAGGACTTCAGCGAAAACCAGCACCACGAAGGTCAGCACGCCGGTGGCGATAGCCACACCCGCGTCGCCATACAGGCGCATGCCAACGATAGTGGCGAGCGAGGAGGCAAGAATATTGACCAGGTTATTGCCGATTAACACCAGGCTTATCAGTCGGTCGGGCTTGCGCAGCAGGCGCTCCACCCGTTTTGCCGCGCGATTGCCCTGCTTCGACAGGTGCCGCAGTCGGTAGCGGTTGAGGGTCATCATCCCGGTTTCGGAACCGGAGAAGTAGGCGGAGACCACCACCATCACGATAAGCGTTACGATGAGCGTGGTGGTTGAGATATGTTCCAAACGTGTGTCCTTAGATGTTTAGCCCGCGAATTGCTGGATAACCCGGCTGCCGAAGTAAGCCAGCGTCAGCAAAGCGGCGCCTGCGACGTTAAACCACACCACGCGGCGACCGCGCCAGCCTTCATGATAGTGTCCCCAGAGCAGGATGATATAGACAAACCATGCGACGATGGACAGCACCGCTTTGTCGATATTCTCCATGCTGAACATGTTCTGAAGATAGAACAGACCGGTGCAGAGCGTCAGCGTCAGCAGGACGACGCCGACCTGGGTGATATGGAACATCTTGCGCTCAATGCCCATCAGCGGCGGCATATCGGCGCTGAACACCAGCTTTTTGTTTTTCAGCAGATAGTCTATCCAGGCCAGTTGCAGCGCATAGAGCGCGGCGATGATCAGCGTCGCGTACGAGAAAAGCGACAGGCCGATGTGCACCATCATGCCGGGCGTGGTTTCCAGATGCGTAATGTATTCATTCGGCACGAAGGTCGCGAACGCCAGGTTGATCAGGGCGAACGCGTAAACAATCGGCAACAGCAGCCAGCCGCGGTTTTTCGAGGCGACAATCGTCATCACGGTGCAGATCATTAGGCTGACCAGAGAACCGACGTTGAGCAGACTGAGATTCTGGCCGCTGCTGTCGTCCGGGAAGAGTCGGCCTTCCAGCGCCACGGCGTGGCAGACGAGCGCAATCACCGCCGAAAGTATCGCAAGACGACGCCACGCGCTGTTCTTGCGAAGCAGGCCGGGAATGATAAGCGCCAGGCTTACCGAGTAGGCGACAAGCGCCAGCAGTGAAAAAACAGGCATATAGGATGTCGGATTAGCCAGAAGAGAAAGAGAAGTAGTATAGCGTTACGCGCCGCCTGCTCCAACCGTTGCATCACAACCAGGGCGGCTTCATGTTATACTGCGCCTCATTCTTACTCGGTGTCGCTGCGGCGGCCTAAAGTTACCCTTGGGCAAGAGATCATGTTTGATAATTTAACTGACCGTTTGTCGCGCACGCTACGCAATATCAGCGGCCGTGGGCGCCTGACTGAAGACAACATTAAAGAGACGCTGCGCGAAGTGCGCATGGCGCTGCTGGAGGCGGACGTCGCGCTGCCGGTAGTGCGTGACTTCATCAACCGCGTAAAAGAGAAAGCGGTAGGGCATGAAGTTAACAAAAGCCTGACGCCAGGCCAGGAGTTCGTGAAGATTGTTCGTAACGAGCTGGTGGCGGCGATGGGCGAAGAGAACCAGAGCCTGAACCTGGCCGCGCAGCCGCCCGCCGTGGTGCTGATGGCGGGCCTGCAGGGCGCCGGTAAAACGACCAGCGTCGGTAAGCTTGGTAAATTCCTGCGCGAAAAGCACAAGAAAAAGGTGCTGGTGGTCTCTGCGGACGTGTATCGCCCGGCGGCGATCAAACAGCTCGAAACGCTGGCGCAGCAGGTGGGCGTGGATTTCTTCCCGTCCGACGTGGCGCAAAAGCCGGTCGACATCGTTAACGCGGCGCTGAAAGAAGCGAAGCTGAAATTCTACGACGTGCTGCTGGTGGATACCGCCGGTCGTCTGCACGTCGACGAAGCGATGATGGACGAAATCAAGCAGGTCCACGCCTCTATCAAACCAGTGGAAACGCTGTTTGTGGTCGATGCGATGACCGGCCAGGATGCCGCCAATACCGCGAAAGCCTTTAACGAAGCGCTGCCGCTGACCGGCGTGGTGCTGACCAAAGTCGACGGCGACGCCCGCGGCGGCGCGGCGCTCTCGATTCGTCACATCACCGGCAAACCGATTAAATTCCTCGGCGTCGGCGAAAAAACCGAAGCGCTGGAGCCATTCCACCCGGATCGTATCGCATCGCGTATCCTCGGCATGGGCGACGTGCTGTCGCTTATCGAAGATATCGAAAGCAAAGTCGATCGCGCCCAGGCGGAGAAACTCGCCACCAAACTGAAAAAAGGCGACGGCTTCGACTTAAACGATTTCCTTGAGCAGCTCAAGCAGATGAAAAACATGGGCGGCATGGCGAGCCTGATGGGCAAGCTGCCGGGCATGGGGCAACTGCCTGACAACGTGAAATCGCAGATGGACGACAAAGTCCTGGTGCGCATGGAAGCCATCATCAACTCAATGACGCTGAAAGAGCGCGCGAAGCCGGAGATTATCAAAGGCTCCCGCAAGCGCCGTATCGCGACAGGCTGCGGGATGCAGGTGCAGGACGTTAACCGTCTTCTGAAACAGTTCGACGACATGCAGCGCATGATGAAGAAGATGAAGAAGGGCGGGATGGCGAAGATGATGCGGGGCATGAAAGGGATGATGCCGCCTGGCTTCCCTGGCCGTTAAACAGAGAAAAATCAGGCTATCTTATTTGCCATTTTCGCCCCGGGGTGTGCTCGGAATGCTCACGTACTGCGTGTACGCTCCGCTTCCTGTGCGCACGCCGTGACGAAACTGGCTGCAACGATATACGCCTGATTGTCCTCTGTTGCTATATGCAGATTGCTTTTTCCTCAGAAATCAGTAAAATTTTCGGGCTTTTAATATGACGCCGGGCTCCGTTCCTCGATGGGGCCCGGTGTTTTATTCACACAAGAGGATGTTATGGTAACTATTCGTTTAGCTCGTCACGGCGCTAAAAAGCGTCCGTTCTACCAGGTTGTCGTTACTGATAGCCGTAATGCACGCAACGGTCGCTTCATTGAGCGCGTTGGTTTCTTCAACCCGATCGCTAACGAGAAAGAAGAAGGCGTACGCCTGGATCTGGATCGTATCGAACACTGGGTTGGCCAGGGCGCTACCGTTTCCGATCGCGTTTCCGCGCTGATCAAAGCAGCAAAAAAAGCAGCTTAATCTGTCACGGTGGTCATGATGAGCAAGCAAGACGCCGCTAAAGCCCCTGTTAACCCGATTGTTCTTGGGAAAATGGGTTCTTGTTACGGCATTCGTGGTTGGCTCAGAGTGTTTTCCTCCACCGAAGACGCCGAAAGCATTTTTGACTATCAGCCCTGGTTTATCCAGCAGGCGGGTCAGTGGCAGCAAGTACAGCTGGAAAGCTGGAAGCACCACAATCAGGACATCATCATCAAGCTGAAAGGCGTTGACGATCGTGATGCCGCGAATCTACTGACCAATTGCGAAATTGTCGTGGATTCCTCGCAGTTGCCGGACCTCGAAGAAGGCGACTATTACTGGAAAGACCTTATCGGTTGCCAGGTAGTCACGACTGAAGGGTACACCCTCGGTAAAGTCATCGACATGATGGAAACCGGGTCGAACGACGTTCTCGTCGTGAAGGCAAACCTGAAAGATGCGTTCGGTATCAAGGAGCGGTTACTTCCGTTCCTCGATGGGCAGGTTATCAAGAAAGTCGATCTCGCTACTCAAACCATTGAAGTAGATTGGGATCCTGGTTTTTAAACCTCCGGACAAACGGTAATAAACGGCGCTATGTGGATTGGCATAATCAGCCTGTTTCCTGAGATGTTCCGCGCGATTACCGATTACGGGGTAACTGGCCGGGCAGTAAAAAATGGCCTGCTGAGCATCGATAGCTGGAGTCCTCGCGACTTCACGCACGACCGGCACCGTACCGTGGACGACAGGCCCTACGGCGGCGGACCGGGGATGCTAATGATGGTGCAACCCTTACGGGACGCCATTCACGCAGCGAAAGCCGCGGCAGGCGAGGGCGCAAAGGTGATTTACCTTTCACCTCAGGGACGCAAGCTTGATCAAGCGGGCGTCAGTGAGCTGGCGACGAACGAGAAATTAATTCTGGTTTGTGGCCGCTACGAAGGGATAGATGAGCGCGTAATTCAGGCCGAAATTGACGAAGAATGGTCAATCGGCGATTACGTTCTCAGCGGCGGCGAGCTACCCGCCATGACGCTGATTGATTCGGTCGCCAGGTTTATTCCGGGCGTACTCGGTCACGAAGCGTCGGCAACGGAAGATTCCTTTGCCGACGGGTTGCTGGATTGCCCGCACTATACCCGGCCTGAAGTGTTAGAAGGGATGGAAGTACCGCCAGTTTTACTGTCGGGGAACCATGCCCAAATCAGACGCTGGCGCCTGAAGCAGTCGCTGGGCCGTACCTGGCTTAGAAGACCTGAACTTCTGGAAAACCTGGCTCTGACTGAAGAGCAAGCAAAGTTGCTGGCGGAGTTCAAAACAGAACACGCGCAACAGCAACATAGACATGATGGGACTGGCGACGCGTAAGCCGCTACCCGAAACATCAGTTTACCCAGGATAAGAGATTAAATTATGAGCAACATTATTAAGCAAATTGAACAAGAGCAGATGAAGCAGGACGTACCTTCCTTCCGTCCGGGTGATACCGTGGAAGTGAAAGTATGGGTTGTTGAAGGTTCCAAAAAACGTCTGCAGGCATTCGAGGGCGTGGTTATCGCTATCCGTAACCGCGGTCTGCACTCTGCATTCACTGTTCGCAAAATCTCCAACGGCGAAGGCGTTGAGCGTGTCTTCCAGACTCACTCTCCGGTAGTTGACAGCATTGCTGTTAAACGTCGTGGTGCTGTACGTAAAGCTAAACTGTACTACCTGCGTGAGCGCACTGGTAAGTCTGCTCGTATCAAAGAGCGTCTTAACTAAGATTCGCTTTCGCGACATCCGATATAAAAAGGGCTGGCCTGCGGGCTGGCCCTTTTTTTATCTCCGGCCTTTTTAGCGCAGTGTAAAGGCGGACGGTTTTCCTTCCTTTGCGTTAACCTTTCACATTCAAATCATTTACAATAAGCCTCCCTTTCTGGAGGTGCTGTGGGCAGCAACATCTTTTATCAGTCAGTGTTTCGTTATCGCGCGGCCTTGCTTGCGCTGTTCGCGATCCTGCTGATTGTGGTGGCGCCCCTTATCTCCATCAGCCTGCAAAAAGACCCAATGAGCGCAATGCCCGGCATGCATCATGAGATGCCGATGGCTGACATGCCCGATACGCACCCTGGAATGCATCACAAGATGTCTGCCCCTCAGCCAGTCTCCATGCCTGTCGATCATGGCGAAGCGTGCGGCTACTGCGTTCTGCTGGCCCATGTGCCAGGCCTGTTGCTGGCGCTGGCGCTGCTCGTCTCCTTTATTCTGCAACGCGTCCGGTTGCCGGTTCCCCGTCCGGTGGCCAGACACTGGCGTTTTTACCCGCGGCTCTGGCCCGATACTCGCGCGCCGCCGCGCCTGTCTGCTTTTTCCTGCTAAAAACTTCTGCGCCCAGGCGCAGCGACAACACCTGCTTTTAAAGAAGGAAAAGTATGACTTCCTGCACTCCGCGCGCGGCATGGGTAAACCTGCTGCGACGCCTTCATTTCTATACTGGCCTGTTTATCGGGCCGTTTATCTTCATCGCGGCGCTGACGGGAACGCTCTATGTCGCGACCCCGCAGCTCGAAAACTGGCTCTATCGCGATGCGCTGTCGGGAGCGACGTCAGGCTCGCCTCAGCCGCTGGCGCAGCAAATCGCGGTAGCGGAGCAAAAAACCGGCGGCGAGTTGCGCCTCTCGGCGGTGCGTCCAGCGTTAACGCCGGGCGAAACCACGCGGGTGATGTTTGCTGACCCGTCGCTTGGCGAATCGGAATCACGCGCGATATTTATCGATCCGGTGACGCTTGCGGTAAAAGGCGATTTAACCGTCTATGGCACCAGCGGCATTCTGCCCCTGCGCCAGTGGATTGACTACGCGCACCGCTCGCTGCTGCTTGGCAATGTCGGGCGCGTCTACAGTGAACTGGCGGCCTCATGGATGTGGGTGTCGGCGCTCGGCGGTATCGCGCTCTGGTGCTTTACCCGACCGAAACGGCGTATGAAAAACGCGTTTCAGACAACGCGTCGCCTGCACACCGGCCTCGGCTGGGTACTGCTCGCCGGTATGCTGCTCTTTTCCGCAACCGGGCTCACCTGGTCGCAGTGGGCGGGCGCGAACGTCGATAAAATGCGCGCCGCGTTTGACTGGCTGACGCCGCAGGTCAACACGCAACTGCATGGCGGGGCGCAGGCGCACGATCCGCATGCGGAGCACCATATGCATCACGGCGCGATGAACATGCCAGCGCTGCATATCGATGCGCGCCAGTATGATCAGGTGTTGCAGGCGGCGAGAAACACCGGCATTGACGCACGCAGGCTGGAAATTCGTCCACCGCGTGAAGACGGGCGCGCCTGGACAGTCACGGAAATCGACCGCGCCTGGCCCACCCAGGTGGACGCGGCGGCGGTAGACGGCGCCACGCTTCAGGTTATCGATACCACGCGTTTTGCGGATTACCCACTGATGGCGAAGCTGACGCGCTGGGGCGTCGATTTCCATATGGGCATCCTGTTCGGCCTGCCGAACCAGCTGTTGCTTATCGCCTTCGGCATCGCCCTGTGCGTCGCGATTGCGCTCGGCTACCGGCTCTGGTGGTTGCGTCGCCCGCAGGGGCCGCTGGTTAGCCCGGCAGCGACGCTGAGCCAGGGCTGGCTGAATCTGCCGGTTATCTGGCGCGTGATCACGATAGCCATAGCCGCGCTGCTGGGGCTGGCGCTGCCGGTAATGGGCGTCAGCCTCGCTATACTGGTCGTTATGGATCACTGGCGCTGGCGGCAGGGGCGTCGTAAACCGCTTGCGCAGGATGCGGTATAAGCATGAGGCGGGGAAACCCGCCTTTCTTTTTTGTAAAGTTATGGTTACACATGAATGCGCTTCAAGCGGCATTTATTTTCTTTTTGTAAAGTTATCGGTACGTATTATGGATTGAAATCTTTACCACCTGTGATATTGTTTACTCCTCCTCGCTGAGGAAAAACTATCGCAACGAGCAAACTTACAGGATCGCCATCATGCAAAAAGACGCGCTGAATAACGTTCACATCGCCGATGAACAAGTGTTAATCACTCCCGAACAACTCAAAGCCCAGTTCCCGCTGACCGTTGAACAGGAGGCGCAGATCGCGCGCTCTCGTCAGACCATTTCCGATATTATCGCCGGTCGCGATCCGCGTCTGCTGGTGGTGTGTGGACCTTGCTCGATCCACGATCCTGAAGCCGCGATGGAATATGCTCGTCGATTTAAAACCCTGTCCGAACAGGTCAGCGATAGTCTTTACCTTGTCATGCGCGTCTATTTTGAAAAACCCCGCACCACGGTCGGCTGGAAAGGGCTGATTAACGATCCGCATATGGATGGCTCGTTTGATGTGGAAGCGGGGCTGAAAATCGCGCGCCGCCTGCTGGTAGATTTGGTCAGCCTTGGGCTGCCGCTCGCAACCGAAGCGCTCGATCCAAACAGCCCGCAATACTTAGGCGATCTCTTTAGCTGGTCCGCGATTGGCGCGCGTACCACGGAATCCCAGACGCACCGCGAAATGGCGTCCGGCCTCTCAATGCCGGTCGGCTTTAAAAACGGCACCGACGGGAGTCTCGCAACCGCCATTAACGCAATGCGCGCCGCTGCCATGCCGCACCGTTTTGTCGGCATCAACCAGGCAGGCCAGGTCTGCCTGCTGCAAACCCAGGGCAACCCGGATGGCCACGTGATCCTGCGCGGCGGCAAAGCGCCAAACTACAGCCCGGCGGATGTCGCGCAGTGTGAAAAAGAGATGGAGCAGGCGGGTCTGCGTCCGGCGCTGATGATCGACTGCAGCCACGGCAACTCGAATAAAGATTACCGCCGCCAGCCGGGCGTCGCGGAATCCGCGGTGGCGCAGATTAAAGACGGCAACCGTTCCATTATCGGTCTGATGATTGAAAGCCATATTCATGAAGGCAATCAGTCCTCCGAACAGCCGCGCAGCGCCATGAAGTACGGCGTTTCGGTCACTGATGCTTGCATTAGCTGGGAAACCACCGAGGCGCTGCTGCGCGAGCTTCATCAGAGTCTGCAAGGGGCGCTGGCGGCGCGCCTGGCGTAAGGGGTTAACGATGGTGGCTGAACTGACCGCGTTGCGCGATCAAATTGATGAAGTGGACAAGGCGCTGCTGGGGCTGCTGGCGCGCCGTCTGGAACTGGTAGCGGAAGTCGGTGAAGTGAAAAGCCGTTACGGCCTGCCGATTTATGTGCCGGAGCGCGAGGCCTCTATGCTGGCGTCGCGCCGTCAGGAGGCCGAAACGCTCGGCGTGCCGCCGGATCTTATCGAAGACGTGTTACGGCGCGTGATGCGTGAATCCTATTCCAGTGAAAACGATAAAGGATTTAAAACGCTTAACCCGGCGCTGCGCCCGGTGGTGATTGTCGGCGGCGGCGGCCAGATGGGCCAGCTGTTTGAAAAAATGCTCACGCTTTCCGGCTACCAGGTGCGAATTCTTGAACAGCAGGACTGGCCGCAGGCGCAGACGCTGTGCGCGGACGCCGGGATGGTGATTGTCAGCGTGCCGGTGCATCTCACTGAGGCGATTATCCGCAAGCTGCCCGCGTTGCCTGACGATTGCGTGCTGGTGGATTTAACCTCGGTGAAAAACGTGCCGCTCCAGGCGATGCTGGAAGTGCACGCCGGCCCGGTGCTGGGTCTGCACCCGATGTTCGGGCCGGACAGCGGCAGCCTCGCCAAACAGGTGGTGGTCTACTGCGACGGACGCATGCCGGAGGCGTACCAGTGGTTCCTTGAGCAAATCCAGGTGTGGGGCGCGCGGCTGCACCGCATCAGCGCGGTCGAGCACGATCAAAACATGGCGTTTATCCAGGCGCTGCGCCATTTCGCGACGTTCGCCTACGGCCTGCATCTGGCGGAAGAGAACGTACAGCTTGAGCAGTTGCTGGCGCTCTCCTCGCCGATTTACCGGCTGGAGCTGGCGATGGTGGGACGCCTCTTTGCGCAGGATCCGCAGCTCTACGCGGACATTATTATGTCGTCGCCGGGCAACCTGGCGCTGATTAAGCGTTACTACCAGCGTTTTGGCGAGGCGATAGGCCTGCTGGAGCAGGGCGATAAGCGCGCGTTTATCGACAGTTTCCGTAAAGTTGAACACTGGTTCGGCGATTATGCGAAGCGATTCCAGCAGGAGAGCCGCGCGCTGCTGCGCCAGGCGAACGACAGCCGCCAGTAACGCAAAATCCGCTTATACTCAAAAGCCAGCAGGCCAGTTCCGCTGGCTTTTTTATGGCGAAAAAGGATGAACGAAATGGCGCAACCGCAGCTGTTGTTTGATTACACCGGCCATCTGCCGGAATGCCCGACCTGGGACGCGCAGGAGCAGGCGCTCTACTGGGCCGATATCCTGGAGCAGGAGATCCATCGCTATCAGCCGCAAAGCGGCGAACACCGGGTCTGGCAGTTCCCGGAAGAGGTGGGCTGCTTCGCGTTGCGTGAGAAGGGCGGTTTTATCGTCGCGCTGCGCAGCGGCATCTGGCTTGCCGACGAGCGCGGCATTCTCGGGCAGAAGGTTTGCGATAACCCTAATAACCCGGCGCTGGCGCGCTTTAACGACGGCGGCACCGACCACGATGGACGCTTTTACGCGGGCACCTTCTGGGCGCCTGGCGATTACAAAGGCGCGCTGCTGGTGAGGGTGGACAATGACCTGAGCGCGCATGTTATCCAGAGTGATATTCACGGCGCCAATGGGCTTGCCTTCAGTCCGGATAAACACTGGATGTACACTTCGGATACGCCGAAAGGCGTCATTTATCGCACGCCGCTTGACGAGCTCGGCGAGCCGGGCAAACGCGAAATTTTCAAAACCTTTGGCGAAGGCGAAGGTATCCCGGACGGGGCGGCGCTGGATGTGGAAGGCTGCTACTGGACGGCCATGTATGACGGTCACCGCATCGCGCGGTTTTCGCCAGACGGCGAGCAGCTTGAAGAGTACCGCCTGCCGGTGCGCTGCCCGACGATGGTCTGTTTTGGCGGCCCGGAGATGAAAACGATTTATATCACCAGCACGCGCGAAAACATGGATCTGGAGGAGCTGGCGAAGTTTCCGCTCTCCGGCGCGCTCTTTACGCTGGAGGTCAGCGTCGCGGGGCTGCCAAAGCCGCGATTCAAAGGATGAAAAAAGCGGCCGGGTTTCCGGCCGCCTCTGGTTACGCCGGGTCGACCGGCACCACATTTTCGCTCGGGTAGCAGCCCAGCACTTTCATCGACCGGGTGATCTCCGCAAGCTCTTTCAGCGCCTGCTGCATCGCGGCGTCATGGAGGTTCGCCTGAACATCCAGATAGAACATCTCTTCCCACGGGTTGCCGTTAATCGGACGCGACTCCAGCTTCGTCATAATCAGATTGTGATTACGCAAAACCAGTAACGCTTCGACCAGCGCGCCAGCCTGCTGGCCGGTGGCGATTAACAGCGTGGTTTTCGCCGGCACCTGATCGGACACATTGATAGCCTTACGGGCCAGCACCACAAAGCGGGTGATGTTCTGCGTCTGGTTGGCGAGGTTGCGCTCCAGCACCTGCAAACCGTACAGTGCGCCGCCCGCTTCGCTGCCGAGCGCGGCGACATACGGGGAGCTGGCGTGCGCGACTTTCTCCATCGCGGCGGCAGTGCTTTCGCAGTATTCGATTTTCCAGTTCGGGTAGCGTTTGAGGAACTGGCTGCACTGCTGGAACGGCTGCGGATGGCTGTAGACGGTTTCGATTTTCTCAAGCGTGGTGGAGGTGGAGACCAGCACGCAGTGATCGATAGGCAGCGTCAGCTCGCCGACAATCGACAGGCTGGTGTGTTGCAGCAGATCGTAGACGTCGTTAATCGCGCCGGAGCTGGTGTTCTCGATTGGCACCACGGCATAATCGGCCTGGCCGGTCTCGACCTGATTGAAAATGTCGTGGAATTTCGCGCAGCCGCTTTCAATGAATTGATCGAAATGGCGGGCCGCGTACTGGCGGGCGGCCAGGTGCGAATAAGAGCCTTTCGGGCCGAGAAACGCGATACGGGCGGAGTGCGGATTGGTCTGGTTAAGATGCTGCTGGAGCAGCGCTTGCTGGGTAAGAACGGAGTCTTCAATGATCAGCTGAAAAAGCCGGGTGATGTAGTGCGCGTCGAGATGGTGAGTTTTGCCAAGGCTAATCAGCCGCTCCAGTAAATCCCGCTCGCGATCGATATCCCTGACAGGACGATGGGTGGCGAGTTTCGCTTTGCCCACTTCAACGGCCAGCGTCCGGCGTTGCGCCAGCAGGGCGAGTAATTGTTCATCCAGCGCGCTTATCTTATCGCGCAGGGCCAGCAACGGGTTTTCCGCAGTCATAACGCCACCTTGTGTATAGCCATAAAAAAGGCCCCCCGGAGTGGGAGGCCTGTTAGTTCGTCTTCGCTTGCTTTCTGTACGACGACACGCCTCCCGTTCAGGGGAAGGTAAAAAAGAAAGCGAAGAAAAACGCGTGTTGCTTCATGAGAGATTCCTTAATAAGCATACCGGTAAAGTACCCGTACCCTTTTTGTTCTGTCAATAAAAAACGCGCCCGAAGGCGCGTGATAAAAGATGACGCTGAAGTTTTTACTCTTCTTCTTCTTCGATTTCGGCGAGGTTAGCGTCTTTAACGGAGCCAGTGGTGCGGCGGGCTTCGCCTTTATGCTGCACCTTGTTCAGTTGCCTTTCCAGCTTGTTAATGAGTTCGTTAATGGCCGTGTACATATCTTCATGTTTGGCGCTGGCGACCAGGTGCCCGTTAGGCGTATTGATGGTGGCGTCAGCGACGAACCCCTGGGGTTCTTTAGATAAAATGATATGCGGATTGATCAGATGAGTTTGCCATTTTTCAAGTTTGGCGAGACGGTCGGCGACGTGCTGGCGGATAGCGGGGGTGATTTCCATCTGTTTGCTGGTAATGTTCATTGTCATAAATGTTACCTCTTGTCTTTCCCGTCTTGGTAACTTCAGCATAACCGCCCCAGCGTCAATTTGCGTGATTCAGATCACTTAATTTTGTCACTTTTTGTCAATAAAACGTTTTTGTGAGTCAGGACAGGAAGAGGGCGGATTTCCCTTGTCGGCCTCGTGAAAAGCGGTCATAGTTGATGAGTTAACCTCATTGCCCTTCCTGTTTAAAGCTTCATCAATCCTGCGTTTGCGAACATTTTTCCGTCACTTCATGCCTGTACCTTTTTTAAGAGCTCCTCGAAAACGGCGGCTTCGGCAATAATGCGTTATTACCGCCTGCCTGAATGTGCAGGTCTTTACATAAAAAGGATTGTTATGAAAGCCACTTCCCGGCTGGCGGCGCTTCGCCGTCTTACGTTCTGTGTAACGCTCGCCTGTAGCGCAGCGCCTGCCGCCGCCGCGTCATTTGACTGCGATAAAGCGGGCACGCCCGTTGAGCGCGCCATCTGCCAGCAACCGCCGCTCGGCGAGCTCGACAGCAAAATTAATGATAGTTACCTGCGCGCGACGGGAAGCATGACTGCGCAGGATGCTGCGGCGTTACGCACGGAACAGCGCGCGTGGCTTAAAACGCGCAACGCCTGCGCGGGTAGCGCGAGCGAGCTTAACGCGTGCCTGACAGCCTCCATGACCCCGCGCGCGCAAGCGCTCAACGCGATTGCACAGCGCGCGACGCAGAATTTCGATGCGGCGGTGAGCCTTATCCCGACAGCCCCGGCCACGGCGGCTGATAAGCTGCGCCAGTATCAGACGCCGATCGCCTCCGCGTGGCTGGTTTATCTCAACCATTTCGTGCCTGCCAGCGGCGTGACGGCGCAGGAGGCCAGTAAGCGTCACCAGATGGCCATGGACGGTCTGAAGGACGATGATTTCGCTTACTCCATAATAAAAGATATCGACAGCGACCCAAAAGAGAGTAAAGACCGGGCGGTATTGACGCTGCTGCGTATGCATATCGAAAGGCTCGACTACGGAAACGATGACGATCGTCCGTACGTACACTGTTTTATTTTCCCGGCGCAGGGCCAGGCCGCCTATGAAGCGTTCGGGGCACTGTATGGCTCGTCACGCGATGGCGCCGCGCCGATTTGTGCGCCGCAGGCCGCGATTTTCAGCTCGCCTGCCTGGAAGGCGCTCAACGATGCGTTTAGCGATGTGCTGAGCAAAGTTAGTGAAGACGCCGGAACCATTCAGTTTTCCAGCTATGCGGACTGGCGGATCTTTGAACTACACGTGTCTGTTAAGCCTGAGGATTACCTCAAACCTGCGGAGGCGGGTAAAAAGCCGCGTGAGTCTGAAAACGAGATCCGCGAGTGGAAGGATGACGCCGCCTGGCCGAAAGCGCAGCGTGAAAAAGCGCTGGCGGCGCTTGAGCCCGCGCGCAAGGCGACCACGGAATGGCTTCAGAAAGATCGTGGCTGGACGGCGGAAAATGCCCGTAACGGCGCTGATAACATCGTGCGCGAGTGGCTGGATGACCGGGTGATCTTTATCGACGGCTCGGGCTGGACCGGAGAGTAACGGCATAAAAAAAGCCAGCCCGGTGGGCTGGCTTTTTACGCTGAAGCGAGGATCAGGCGCCGGTGTTGTTCGCGGCGATAATTTTCGCCACTTTATCCGCCTGCGCATTGAGCTGCAGCTCGCGATAGGCGTTTTCCATCAGGCCCAGACCTTCATGGGTCGCCTGGGTATCCGGATAATCACGCAGCATACCGTCCACACGATTCACAACCGCAACCCACGCGCCGCGTTTGGTGTAGTATTGCGCAACGGAAAGCTCATATTTCGACAGACGATCTTTCAGATAGACCAGACGCTTGGTGGCGTCGGTTGAATACTGGCTCTGCGGATAGCCGCGCACCAGTTTCGAGAAGTCGCGGAACGCGTCGCGCGCATGCTGCGGATCGCGGTCGCTGCGATCGACGCCGAAGAAGCCCTGCAGCGCGCTATCATCCAGCGCCATATTGGTCAGGCCGCGCATGTAGATCACGTAGTCGATATTCGGGTGGGTCGGGTTAAGGCGAATGAAGCGGTCAATAGCGGCCTGGGCCAGCGGCAGATCGGCATTTTTATAATAGGCGTAGATCAGATCCAGCTGTACCTGCTGAGAATAAGGGCCAAACGGATAACGGTTATCTAACGCTTCCAGTTGCGTTATTGCCGCTTTCCAGTTACCGTCCTGCAGCTTTTGCTGCGCAGTCGCGTAGATCTCTGAAGGCGGATTATCGGGCACCTCTTCCTTAGAACCGGAGCAGCCCGCCAAAGCCAGGCTCAACGTGGCGGCTGCCACCAGATATTTCATGCGCGTCATGACGTTTTGACTTTCCTCAGATGTTATGCGGGAGTTTCACTGTTCCAGCTCCCGATTAAGACCAGCTACAATAGCACACTATATTAAACGGCAAAGCCGTAAAACCCAACGTTAACGAAGAAGCTGTATATGGCACAACGAGTACAACTCACCGCAACGGTGTCCGAGTCACAACTCGGTCAACGCTTAGATCAGGCTTTGGCCGAATTGTTCCCGGATTATTCACGTTCACGCATAAAAGAATGGATCCTCGACCAGCGCGTGCTGGTAAACGGCCAGATGTGCGATACGCCGAAAGAGAAAGTGTTGGGTGGAGAGCGTGTCGCCATCAATGCTGAAATAGAAGAAGAAGCGCGCTTCGAGCCGCAGGATATCCCGCTCGATATCGTCTATGAAGATGACGATATCCTGGTTATCAATAAGCCGCGCGATCTGGTGGTTCACCCGGGTGCCGGCAACCCGGACGGCACCGTGCTGAACGCGCTGCTGCACTATTATCCGCCTATCGTCGATGTTCCGCGCGCGGGCATTGTGCATCGTCTGGATAAAGACACGACCGGCCTGATGGTGGTCGCGAAAACCGTTCCGGCGCAGACGCGTCTCGTCGAAGCGCTGCAGCTTCGCGAAATCACCCGCGAATATGAGGCGGTGGCGATCGGTCATATGACGGCGGGCGGTACGGTCAGCGAGCCTATCAGCCGCCACCCGACCAAACGCACGCACATGTCGGTGCACCCGATGGGCAAACCGGCGGTGACGCATTACCGCATCATGGAGCATTTTCGGATTCACACCCGTTTGCGCCTGCGCCTCGAAACCGGCCGTACGCACCAGATCCGCGTACATATGGCGCATATCACGCATCCGCTGGTAGGCGATCAGCTTTATGGCGGCCGTCCGCGTCCGCCAAAAGGCGCGAGCGAGGCGTTTATTCAGGCGCTGCGTAAGTTTGACCGCCAGGCGCTCCATGCGACGATGCTGCGTCTCTATCATCCTGTTAGCGGCATTCTGATGGAGTGGCATGCGCCAATTCCGCAGGATATGGTCGATCTTATCGACGCGCTGCGTGCCGATTTCGAAGCTCATAAAGACGGCGTGGACTGGTTATGAAACTGATTACTCCGCAGTGGCCGCTGCCTTCGGGCGTCGCGGCCTGTAGCTCTACCCGCCACGGCGGCGTCAGCCTGCCGCCTTATGACGCGTTAAACCTGGGCGCGCACTGCGGGGATAATCCTCAACATGTCGAAGAAAACCGTCGACGTTTTTATCAGGCGGCAAATTTCCCTTCCGCGCCCGTCTGGCTTGAACAGGTCCATGGCAAAGAGGTGCTTCATCTTGATGGCGGGCCGTATGCCTCTAAGCGCGCGGATGCCTCTTATACCCGCGAGCGGGGTACGGTGTGTGCGGTGATGACCGCCGACTGCCTGCCGGTGCTGTTTTGCGAGGCGTCCGGCACCGAGGTGGCGGCGGCGCATGCGGGCTGGCGCGGACTGTGCGAAGGCGTGCTTGAAGAGACCGTCGCCTGTTTTCGCGCGCCGCCTGCCACTATTCAGGCCTGGCTTGGTCCGGCGATTGGCCCGCAGGCTTTTGAAGTCGGCCCCGAAGTGCGCGAGGCCTTTATCGCCAAAGACCCCGCCGCCACGGCCGCTTTTCGCCCGCACGGCGAGAAATACTTCGCCGATATCTACCTGCTGGCGCGCCAGCGTCTGGCAAAAATGGGCGTGACCGCCGTTTATGGTGGAGAGCGCTGCACGCTGAGCGAAAGCCACGATTTCTTCTCGTATCGCCGCGACAGAACGACAGGTCGTCTGGCAAGTTTCATTTGGCTGATATAACCTAGTGAATCAAGACGATCCGGTACGGATAACTAACGCTCAACATATTTCAGGCCATTAACCTTGAATAATTGAGGGATGACCTCATTTAATCTCCAGTAGCAATTTTGACCTGTTATGGGAGGAGTTATGCGTCTGGATCGTCTTACCAATAAATTCCAGCTTGCTCTCGCCGATGCCCAGTCTCTCGCACTGGGGCACGACAACCAGTTTATCGAACCCCTTCACCTCATGAGCGCCCTGTTAAACCAGGAAGGCGGTTCCGTTCGCCCATTGCTGACATCCGCTGGCGTGAATGCCGGGAAGTTACGTACCGATATCGAACAGGCGCTGAGCCGCTTGCCGCAGGTGGAAGGCACCGGCGGCGACGTTCAACCGTCTCAGGATCTGGTACGGGCGCTTAATCTCTGCGACAAGCTGGCGCAGAAACGGGGCGACAACTTTATTTCCTCAGAGCTGTTTGTTCTGGCGGCGCTGGAGTCGCGCGGTACGCTTGCGGATTTACTCAAAGCTGCGGGCGCCACGACAGCGAACGTCACACAAGCGATTGAAAATATGCGCGGAGGCGAAAGCGTGAACGATCAAGGTGCCGAAGATCAGCGGCAGGCACTGAAAAAATATACCGTCGATCTGACTGAGCGTGCCGAACAGGGCAAGCTGGATCCGGTCATTGGCCGCGATGAAGAAATCCGTCGTACGATTCAGGTTCTGCAACGTCGTACCAAAAACAACCCGGTGCTCATTGGTGAGCCTGGCGTAGGTAAAACCGCCATCGTCGAAGGGCTGGCGCAGCGTATTGTTAACGGCGAAGTGCCGGAAGGCCTGAAAGGGCGTCGGGTGCTGGCGCTGGATATGGGCGCGCTGGTGGCCGGTGCGAAATACCGCGGCGAATTCGAAGAACGTCTGAAAGGCGTGCTGAATGATCTCTCGAAACAGGAAGGCAACGTCATCCTGTTTATCGATGAGCTGCATACCATGGTCGGCGCGGGTAAAGCCGATGGCGCGATGGATGCGGGCAATATGCTTAAACCGGCGCTGGCGCGTGGTGAGCTGCATTGCGTGGGCGCCACGACGCTTGACGAATATCGGCAGTACATCGAAAAAGACGCCGCGCTGGAGCGTCGTTTCCAGAAAGTGTTCGTGGCCCAGCCGTCGGTGGAAGATACCATCGCGATTCTGCGCGGCCTGAAAGAGCGCTATGAACTGCATCACCATGTGCAGATAACTGACCCGGCGATTGTCGCGGCGGCGACGCTTTCGCACCGTTATATTGCCGACCGTCAGCTGCCGGACAAAGCCATCGACCTTATCGATGAGGCTGCTTCCAGCATTCGTATGCAGATTGACTCGAAACCGGAAGAACTCGACCGGCTCGACCGCCGTATCATCCAGCTCAAGCTGGAGCAGCAGGCGCTGATGAAAGAGTCTGACGAGGCCAGTAAAAAACGCCTCGATATGCTGAACGATGAGCTGTCGGACAAAGAGCGCCAGTATTCTGAACTGGAAGAAGAGTGGAAAGCGGAAAAAGCGTCACTGTCTGGTACGCAGACCATTAAAGCAGAGCTTGAGCAGGCGAAAATCGCCATCGAACAGGCGCGCCGCGTGGGTGACCTGGCACGGATGTCCGAACTGCAGTACGGCAAAATCCCTGAGCTTGAGAAACAGCTCGCCGCCGCCACGCAGTCGGAAGGCAAAACGATGCGACTGCTGCGTAATAAAGTCACCGACGCGGAAATCGCCGAGGTGCTGGCGCGCTGGACCGGTATTCCGGTCTCCCGCATGCTGGAAAGCGAGCGCGACAAGCTTCTGCGTATGGAAGAGGATCTGCATCAGCGTGTCATTGGCCAGGATGAGGCGGTCGAAGCGGTTTCTAATGCGATTCGCCGCAGCCGCGCCGGGCTTTCCGACCCGAACCGGCCGATTGGTTCGTTCCTGTTCCTCGGGCCGACCGGCGTTGGTAAAACGGAGCTCTGCAAAGCGCTGGCTAACTTTATGTTCGACAGCGACGACGCGATGGTGCGTATCGACATGTCCGAGTTTATGGAAAAACACTCGGTGTCTCGTCTGGTGGGCGCGCCTCCGGGATATGTCGGTTATGAAGAGGGCGGTTATCTGACTGAAGCGGTTCGTCGTCGTCCTTACTCCGTTATCCTGCTGGATGAAGTGGAAAAAGCGCATCCGGACGTTTTCAACATTCTGTTGCAGGTGCTGGACGATGGACGTCTGACGGATGGCCAAGGCCGAACGGTCGATTTCCGCAATACCGTAGTGATCATGACGTCCAACCTCGGTTCCGATCTGATTCAGGAGCGTTTTGGTGCGCTGGACTACGCGAGCATGAAAGAGCTGGTGATGGGCGTGGTCGGACAGAGCTTCCGTCCGGAATTCATCAACCGTATTGATGAAGTCGTCGTGTTCCATCCATTAGGGCAGCAGCATATTGCTTCTATCGCGCAAATTCAGTTGCAGCGGCTTTATCAGCGCCTCGAAGATCGCGGTTATGCAATGCACATCTCGGATGACGCGTTGCAACTGCTTGGCGAGAACGGCTACGACCCGGTTTATGGCGCGCGTCCGCTGAAACGCGCCATTCAGCAGCAGATTGAAAACCCTCTGGCGCAGCAAATCCTTTCCGGAGAGCTGGTGCCCGGTAAAACTATCGAGCTGATAGTGCGTGACGACCATATCGTCGCTGTGCAGTAACTCGCAAAATATGAAAAACGGGCCCTTCGGGGCTCGTTTTTGTTTATAAACCAGGCGATGATGGTCGTTCTTCAGGCATGTTGCCTGGAAAGTGAACGTTCAGAAAGTTTTTTTAAATTTCCTCTTGTCAGCGGAGAAGAACTCCCTATAATGCGCCTCCACTGACACGGCACAACGG
>NZ_CAWPHW010000011.1:0-29996 GCF_963888145.1 Cronobacter sp. EKM101R
TACGCTTTCCTCTTTCAGAGTCAACCCTTAATTTCAGGATTTTTCTCTTTCCGACTCACCGTCGCTGTGTGATGTTTGTCATCAGCGCCGTGTCGATGGAGGCGCATTATAGGGAGTTCTCTTCAGGCCGCAACACAAAAATCGCAGAAAAATGACTGACTGCTGCATTCCCCAGCAAAACCCCGGTTTATACCCTTTTGCGCACAGAGTTATCCACAAACCGCCCATCAGCCGAAATTTTGCGAGCGCCACGCAAACGTTTTCGCTACAATGCGGCCCTGTTACCGACACACGCTTTTTCAGGAGCGTGAGCTACATTTCAGTAAAAAAATGGCTGGTATTTAGCTAACGCTCTTCTGTAATGATCAAATCCAGGGGATTTATACATGCAACAACCTCGTCCTGTACGCCGTGCTCTGCTCAGCGTTTCTGACAAAGCCGGTATCGTCGACTTCGCCCGCGCACTTTCTTCGCGTGGTGTTGAGCTTCTCTCTACGGGCGGTACGGCTCGTCTGCTGGCGGAGGCTGGACTGCCGGTGACGGAAGTCTCCGACTACACGGGCTTTCCGGAGATGATGGACGGCCGCGTCAAAACTCTGCACCCGAAAGTCCACGGCGGCATTCTGGGTCGCCGCGGCCAGGATGACGAGATTATGGCGCAGCATGCTATCTCCCCGATTGATATGGTGGTAGTTAACCTCTACCCGTTCGCCCAGACGGTCGCGCGCGAAGGCTGCACGCTGGAAGACGCGGTTGAGAATATCGATATCGGCGGTCCGACGATGGTCCGCTCCGCCGCCAAGAACCATAAAGATGTCGCCATTGTGGTAAAGAGCAGCGACTACACCGCCATTATTGAAGAGCTGGATGCGAACCACGGCTCGCTGACCTTTACGACGCGTTTCGATCTCGCGATTAAAGCCTTCGAACACACCGCCGCGTATGACAGCATGATCGCCAACTACTTCGGCAGCCTGGTGCCTGCCTATCATGGCGAAACCAACGCGCCTTCTGGCCGCTTCCCGCGCACCCTCAACCTGAACTTTATTAAGAAGCAGGATATGCGTTATGGCGAGAACAGCCATCAGCAGGCCGCCTTCTATATAGAAGAAGAAATTAAAGAAGCGTCTGTCGCGACCGCCCGGCAGGTTCAGGGTAAAGCGCTCTCTTATAACAACATCGCCGATACCGACGCCGCGCTGGAATGCGTGAAAGCATTTAGCGAACCGGCCTGCGTCATCGTGAAGCATGCCAACCCGTGCGGCGTTGCCGTCAGCAGCTCGATTCTCGACGCCTATGACCGCGCTTACAAAACCGACCCGACGTCCGCCTTTGGCGGCATCATCGCCTTTAACCGCGAGCTGGACGCCGAAACCGCGCAGGCGATCATTTCTCGCCAGTTCGTTGAAGTCATTATCGCGCCGTCCGCCAGTGACGACGCCCTGAAAATCACCGCCGCGAAGCAAAACGTGCGCGTCCTGGTATGTGGCGAATGGCAGTCTCGCGCACCGGGCCTGGATTTCAAACGCGTTAATGGCGGCCTGCTGGTTCAGGACCGCGATCTGGGCATGGTAACTGAAGGCGATCTGCGCGTGGTGACGAAACGCCAGCCGACCGAACAGGAGCTGCGCGACGCGCTCTTCTGCTGGAAGGTGGCGAAATTCGTGAAATCCAACGCCATTGTTTACGCTCGCGACAACATGACTATCGGCATCGGCGCAGGCCAGATGAGCCGGGTCTATTCCGCTAAAATCGCCGGTATTAAAGCAGGCGACGAAGGACTGGAAGTTAAAGGTTCGGCGATGGCCTCCGACGCATTCTTCCCGTTCCGCGATGGTATTGACGCCGCCGCGGCCGTGGGCATCACCTGTGTTATCCAGCCGGGTGGTTCGATTCGCGATGACGAAGTGATCGCCGCCGCCGACGAACACGGCATCGCCATGATCTTCACCGACATGCGCCATTTCCGCCATTAATCACGGAGTTACGATGAAAGTATTAGTTATTGGTAATGGCGGGCGCGAGCACGCGCTGGCCTGGAAAGCCGTCCAGTCGCCGCACGTTGAAACCGTTTTTGTTGCGCCGGGCAACGCCGGTACGGCGCTTGAGCCTGCGCTGCAAAACGTCGCCATCAGCCCGACCGACATTCCGGCGCTGCTGAGCTTTGCGCAAACTGAAAACATCGATCTGACGATTGTCGGGCCGGAAGCGCCGCTGGTTATCGGCGTGGTGGACGCGTTTCGCGCCGCCGGCCTGAAAATCTTCGGGCCGACGAAAGGCGCGGCGCAGCTCGAAGGCTCCAAAGCCTTCACGAAAGATTTCCTGGCGCGCCATCGTATCCCGACGGCGGAATACCAGAACTTTACCGAGACCGAACCGGCGCTGGCGTATATCCGTGAAAAAGGCGCGCCGATCGTTATCAAGGCCGACGGCCTGGCGGCGGGCAAAGGCGTTATCGTGGCGATGACGCTTGCCGAAGCCGAAGCGGCGGTGCTGGACATGCTGGCGGGCAATGCGTTTGGCGACGCGGGCCACCGCATCGTCGTCGAAGAGTTTCTGGATGGCGAAGAGGCAAGCTTCATCGTCATGGTGGATGGCGAGCATGTGGAGCCGATGGCCACCAGCCAGGATCATAAGCGCGTCGGCGATGGCGACACCGGCCTGAATACCGGCGGTATGGGCGCTTACTCTCCGGCCCCTGTCGTCACTGACGACGTCTTCCAGCGCACCATGGAACGTATCATATGGCCAACCGTGCGCGGCATGGCGGCGGAAGGCAACACCTACACCGGGTTTCTCTATGCGGGCCTGATGATCGATAAACAGGGCAACCCGAAAGTTATCGAATTCAACTGCCGCTTTGGCGACCCGGAAACGCAGCCGATCATGATGCGCTTGCAGTCCGATCTGGTTGAGCTTTGTCTTGCCGCCTGCGACGGCAAACTCGATACGGTGAAATCGCAATGGGATCCGCGCCCGTCACTGGGCGTGGTTATGGCCGCAGGCGGCTATCCGGGCGACTACCGCACCGGCGATGTGATCCACGGTCTGCCGATTGAAGAGATTGCAAACGGCGATGGCAAAGTCTTCCATGCCGGCACGACGCTGCGCGACGACGACCGCGTCGTGACCAGCGGCGGGCGCGTGCTGTGCGTGACCGCGCTGGGCGACAGCGTCGCACAGGCGCAGGCGCGCGCTTACCGCTTAGCGGAAGATATTCACTGGGATGACTGCTTCTGCCGTAAAGATATCGGCTATCGCGCCATCGCGCGCGAGCAGGCGAAATAAGCGCCCGTACGTCGGAGCGCCTTGAACCTAAAAGCGACGGTTAATCCCGTCGCTTTTTTATTGGATTCAGAAACTGTCAGGCTTCGGCTGCCAGGCGCAAAAATCTTCATTCGCCACCAGCAACAGCTGGGTGCCCTCCGGCGCCTCCAGCCAGGCGGCGCTGACGCGCGCCTTCGCATGACGCTGGCGCTCAGAGAGACGCTCCTGCGCCCTTCTGTCGAACTCAGGCTGCACAATCTGCCCTTCACAGGTCGTCATGGTGCCATCCGTGTTCCAGCGCCCCTGACGCAGCACCACGCGTCCGACGCGTAGCGCGTCGCTGGTATTGCGCATCTGCGTGGCGCGATATTGCCACAGCGCGATTTGATCGCTGGAAAGCTGCTGTTTCTGTCCGTTAACGTCGCGCTGCATAAAGCTCAGCCCGCCGCGATCGTCGAAGCGCACTTTCACTTGCTCGGGCTGCTTACCCTCAAGCCGGTAATCCACGGACGTGAGCGCGTCCTTCTGCCAGCGATAATCGCTGGTCGAGGTCTTATCGCCAGACCAGGGGCTGAACGCCGCCAGCAGGTGAACGGAGCCATCGTTATTGTCTTTACGCCACAGGCGCACAACGCCGTCATCGGCAAGATAGCCGCTGGAGGTAAAGGGGGGAATATCCGGGGTGGAACGACAGGCGGAAAGAAACAGCGCACCCGTCAGCGCCAGCATACGCCAGCCAAACAAAAGGGGCGATTTCGCCCCTTCGTTAAAACCTTTCACTGCCACGCGGTTTACTTAACAGCGTCTTTCAGTGCTTTGCCAGAAACGAAAGCCGGCACGTTAGCTGCAGCGATTTTGATTTCTTTACCGGTCTGCGGGTTGCGGCCAGTACGCTCAGCGCGGTGGTTCACTTTGAAGGTACCGAAACCAACCAGCTGTACAGCATCGCCTTCTTTCAGAGACTCAGTAATCGCAGCCAGAGTGGATTCCAGAGCAGCTTTCGCTTGCGCTTTAGACAGGTCAGCCTTGTCTGCAATTACATCAATCAGTTGAGTCTTGTTCATAAGTTATCCTTACAATGTGTTTATCGCTTGCTAAGCATCGAGTGCGACGGAAATGCCTTGAAAGCACTCTCCTGCATACACGCACCGATAGCCACTTTTTTTCGCCTCCCAAATGTAGACCAGACGGGGGGCTAATTGGAAGCCTTCAGGTGAGACAAAACAGGCTGTAAATCACGTTTTGTTGTCTCATTGCTGCAAATTTATACCGATATTACTGGTTCCATCTTCGCGCAGGTCTGCGCGCAGGCCTTTTATCAGTTCAATATCGCGTTCTTCGCAGGCGGCCAGTAAACGGAAAATTTCCCACTGAATATCCCATTCCTGCTCTACAGCCGGGTTCGCTTTCAGCTCATCGTCCGTCATTTCACGGCCCGCCTGGGTCATCTCCAGCATGGCGACGGTCGTGATGGAGGTCTCGCTGACTTCAATCGCGTGCTCCAGCGTCTCGCCGCTCAGGCGCGAATGCACCAGTTCGCTCAGCGCGACGCAGGCATCGATAGCCGGGTAGACGCCGTAAAGGTCATAATCTTCCGCCGCCGGGATCGCTTCTTCAAGCTTTTCGAGCTGGCTGTCGAAATTCACTTTGGCGTCTTTAACCGTTAGCGTTTCCCAGATGAGATCGAGAATACGGCGATACAGCTGCGCATCGCCGAAACCGGTCTGCTCGCAGAACATGGCGTAGTTGGGATACATCCGCTCGCACAGCGAGGCCATGAAGGTCACATGCTGCCAGGCTTCCAGCTTTTCCAGCCGCAGGTGAATAGGGTTTTGTAACATAGTGGCGTCTCACAGACCGAAAATTAGCGGCAGTGTACCTCAATCACCCCTGAATTTCCTGCCATCGTAGAAAGGCGGGACGCCCGGACGCGACGGCATCCGCCCAGCGCGTCGGTTCCGGCAGCCGGTAGCCTTTCGTGCAGCGCTGTACCCAGCCGAGCGCGGTATCGATGCTGACGCGATGCCCTGTCGAGACAAAGAGCGGATTGCAGCGCGCTTTGCTGCGCCACACCCACGCCAGTTGCTCGCCTTTATCCATCAGCGGCGAAACCGCGCCGGGTTCGTCGGAGAGCGGTTCAAACTTGCCGCACAGCCGTTTCTTGGCGACGCCAATCGTCGGCACATCCACCAGCATCCCGAAATGGCTCGCCACGCCGAGGCGGCGCGGATGCGAAATACCGTGCCCGTCGACAAACAGCAAATCCGGCTTTCTGGAGAGCATCTCCCAGGCGGCAAGCAGCGCCGGGTATTCGCGAAACGACAGAAAGCCGGGGATGTACGGCATGGTGGTGGGAATGCGCGCCACCTGGTACTCCACCAGCTCCAGAGACGGATACTTCAGCAACACCATCGCCGCCCGCGTCACTTCGCCGCCCTGTTCAAACCCGACATCCGCCCCACCGATAATCGTCGGCGGGGAGACGTTTAACCGGTCCTCACGGACCACATTTGATGCCAGTTCGATTTGTTGTGCGCGAAGCGTCGCGAGATCCATAATTTCTCCTTACAGGTGATAAGGCGCCGATAAGCGGTGAACCGCCTCGACGAAAGCCCCCGCGTGTTCCGGAGGCACATCCTGATGAATGCCATGCCCCAGGTTGAACACATGGCCTTCACCGTGGCCGAAACCAGCAAGTATAGACGCCACTTCCTCTTCGATACGGGCAGGCGATGCGTAAAGCATCGAGGGATCCATATTGCCCTGCAAGGCGACCTTGTGCCCCACGCGACGGCGCGCATCGGCGATATCGGTCGTCCAGTCGAGGCCGAGCGCGTCACAGCCGGTCTCCGCTATCGCTTCCAGCCACTGGCCGCCGCCTTTGGTAAACAGCGTCACCGGCACGCGTCGGCCTTCGTTTTCGCGCAGCAGCCCGTCGACGATTTTATGCATGTAGTAAAGCGAGAATTGCTGGTAGTCGCGTCCGGTCAGCACGCCGCCCCAGGTATCGAAAATCATCACCGACTGGGCGCCCGCGCGGATCTGCGCGTTCAGATAGAGCGTGACGCTTTTCGCGAGCTTATCGAGCAGCAAATGCAGCGTCTGCGGCTCGGCATACATCATTTTCTTAATAACGGTAAACGCTTTGCTGCTGCCGCCTTCCACCATGTAAGTGGCGAGCGTCCACGGGCTGCCGGAGAAGCCGATCAGCGGCACTTCGCCTTTCAGCTCGCGGCGGATCGTGCGCACCGCGTTCATGACATAGCCGAGCTCCTGTTCCGGATCCGGCACTGGCAGTTTTTCTACGTCCGCTTTGCCCGTAATCGGCGATGTAAAGCGTGGGCCTTCGCCCGCTTCAAAATAGAGCCCCAGCCCCATCGCATCCGGAATCGTCAGAATGTCCGAAAAGAGGATCGCCGCATCGAGCGGATAGCGACGCAGCGGCTGTAGCGTCACTTCGCACGCCAGCTCGGCGTTTTTGCAAAGCGACATAAAATCGCCCGCCTGCGCGCGGGTGGCCTTATATTCCGGCAGATAACGCCCCGCCTGTCTCATCATCCACACCGGGGTGACATCCACGGGCTGGCGTTGCAGGGCGCGCAGGTAACGATCGTTTTTCAGTTCGGTCATTTTTTCTTATTCCTCAAGCGACAGGCCGCCATTGTATCACGTCATTCATCGTCTGCCCGGCAGCGCGCCACCGTATCTTCTATCAGGCGGCGCGCCACGGTGCCTGGCGCTGGCAGCAGCGGCAGCTGGTCGTAGCGATACCAGCCCGCATCGATAAGCTCTTTGGTGTCTATCTGGATGTCGCCGCTGTCGTAGTCCGCCGTAAACGCCGTCATTAACGATTGCGGGAACGGCCAGGGCTGAGACGTCACGTAGCGCAGATTCTTCACGCGAATGTTGCTCTCTTCCATTACCTCGCGCGCCACCGCCTGTTCCAGCGTTTCGCCTACTTCCACAAACCCGGCCAGGACGGTGTAAACGCCATTGCGGTGCCGGGTATGCTGCGCCAGCAGGATTTTATCGTCGCGCCGGATAGCCACGATGATGCACGGCGCGATTTGCGGGTAGTAACGCTCGCGACAGTGCCCGCAGAGCATCGCCCATTCGGTTTTGCTCGGGTGCATCTCATGGCCGCAGTAGCCGCAATATTTATGCGAGCGGTAAAACTCGGCGAGCTGCACGCCCCGCCCCGCCAGTTGAAACAGCCCGGCATCCTGGTCGATAAGCTGTCGCACCGAGGCCATCTCGCCCTCACGCTTTTGCAGCACCAGCCAGACCGGCGCGTCTTCCCAGATGCCGATTTGCAGCGCCTTTTCGCCCGTAAGACCAAAATCCGCGGCCTGGCCGTAAGGTAATTCCGCTTTTGGCAGCCATAATTTCTGTTCATGGCTGACTATCCACCAGCCATGGTCTAAATTTTCTAATGTACGTTCCATAATTGATTGCACTACCTCTGCTTCACTGGCACGTTATTAACATAGCTCTTACATATTTTGGGTCATTTGCGTTTTTACATCTTATATCTCATGGAGTCGATCATGCTAAACCAGCTAAAAAGTCTGACGGAACGCGTTGGTGGGAGTAATGAATTAGTTGATCGTTGGCTTGGCGCCCGCAACCATCTGTTAGTCACTTATTACAAGATGGTCGGCATCAAACCCGGCAAGGAGCCGATGACTGCGCTTGATGAACAGGCGCTGGACGAATTTTGCCACTGCCTGGTGGATTACCTCTCCGCCGGACATTTCAATATTTATGAACGCGTCATCAGCGAAATGGAAGGCACCAGCCCGCTGGTCGCCGCCACGCAAATCTATCCTCAGCTGGAATCCAACACCCAGCAAATCATGGATTTCTACGACACGCATCTGGAAAGCGCCATCGACCACGATAACTGCCTGGAGTTTCAGGAAGCGCTTTCCGGCATCGGCGAGGCGCTCGCCGCCCGCTTCGCGCTGGAAGATAAACTCATCATGCTGGCTTATGACAACAACCTTGGTCAAAGCGCCAACGATGAAGCAGGTCTCGCCCGACCCGCTTGAGTTCGACAGTATTACCGGGTAGTTTAATCACGTCCCCGCCGCTATAGCGGGGTTTATCTTGTCGGAGTGCCCAGTGCGCGAGCACGGGCTGAGACCGTTAATTCGGGATCCGCGGAACCTGATCAGGTTAATACCTGCGAAGGGAACAAGAGTAATTCCAATTTGCCCCGCTCAGGGCGCTGTTTCGCCCTGAGACCCTCTCCAGGGTGCGCGGGCGCACGCCATTACTCCTCCGTTGTTCTGACAAGCCACTTCCTGACCGTTAACTGGAATGCGCTATGTCTGTATCAAACAAACCTGGCCGCCGCGAACAGCGCGCCGCCGCACAACACTTTATCGACACGCTGGAAGGCACCGCTTTCCCCAATTCTCACCGCATTTATCTTACGGGTTCACGCGAGGATATCCGCGTGCCGATGCGCGAAATCCGCCTGAGTCCGACGCTTGCTGGCGGCAGCAAAGAGAATCCACGCTATGAACCTAACGAGCCGGTGCCAGTTTATGACACCTCGGGCCCTTACGGCGATCCGGCGGTGCGTATCGACGTTCGCGAAGGGCTGGCCAAACTGCGCAGCGCCTGGATAGAGGCGCGTAACGACACGGAAACCCTGGATGCCCGCAGTTCGGCCTATACCCGCGAGCGCCTGGCCGATGACGGGCTGGACGAGCTGCGCTTTCGCGGGCTGCTGACGCCAAAGCGCGCAAAGGCGGGCAAGCGCGTTACTCAGTTGCACTACGCGCGCCAGGGCATCGTGACGCCCGAGATGGAATTTATCGCTATCCGCGAAAACATGGGCCGCGAGCGCATTCGCACGGCGGTACTGCGCCAGCAGCATCCAGGACACGGCTTTGGCGCGCGCCTGCCAGAGAACATCACGCCGGAGTTCGTACGTGACGAAGTCGCCGCCGGGCGCGCCATCATTCCTGCCAATATCAATCACCCGGAATCGGAGCCGATGATTATCGGCCGTAACTTCCTGGTGAAGGTAAACGCCAATATCGGCAACTCGGCGGTGACGTCGTCCATCGAAGAGGAAGTCGAAAAACTGGTCTGGGCCACCCGCTGGGGCGCGGACACGGTGATGGATCTCTCCACCGGGCGCTATATCCACGAAACCCGGGAGTGGATCCTGCGTAACAGTCCGGTGCCGATCGGTACGGTGCCGATCTACCAGGCGCTGGAGAAGGCCAACGGGATCGCCGAAGATCTGAGCTGGGAGATGTTTCGCGATACGCTGCTTGAGCAGGCTGAACAGGGCGTCGATTACTTCACCATTCACGCGGGCGTGCTGCTGCGCTGTGTGCCGATGACCGCAGGTCGTCTGACAGGTATCGTCTCGCGCGGCGGCTCTATCATGGCCAAATGGTGCCTGTCGCATCATCAGGAAAATTTCCTCTACGACCATTTCCGCGAGATCTGCGAGATCTGCGCCGCCTATGACGTCTCGCTGTCGCTTGGCGATGGTCTGCGCCCTGGCTCCATTCAGGACGCCAACGACGAGGCGCAATTCGCTGAACTTCACACGCTCGGCGAGCTGACGAAAATTGCGTGGGAATATGACGTTCAGGTCATGATAGAAGGCCCCGGCCATGTGCCGATGCAGATGATCCGCCGCAATATGACCGAAGAGCTGGAGCATTGTCATGAAGCGCCCTTCTACACGCTCGGGCCGCTCACGACCGATATCGCGCCCGGCTACGATCACTTCACCTCCGGTATCGGCGCGGCGATGATTGGCTGGTTCGGCTGCGCGATGCTCTGCTACGTGACGCCAAAAGAGCATCTCGGCCTGCCGAATAAAGAGGACGTGAAACAGGGGCTCATCACTTACAAGATTGCCGCCCACGCCGCCGATCTCGCTAAAGGGCATCCGGGCGCGCAAATTCGCGACAACGCCATGTCGAAAGCGCGCTTTGAATTCCGCTGGGAAGATCAGTTCAATCTGGCGCTCGACCCGTTCACCGCCCGCGCGTACCACGACGAAACGCTGCCGCAGGAGTCCGGTAAAGTCGCGCACTTCTGCTCCATGTGCGGCCCGAAATTCTGCTCGATGAAAATCACCCAGGAGGTGCGCGACTACGCCGCGAAGCAGGCTATCGACGCGGGCATGACGGAGATGTCCCACCGCTTTCAGGCGCGCGGCGGCGATATTTATCTGCGCCAGGAGGAGGTGGAATGATGAAGCCCTTGTTCGCGCCCGTACCGCGCCGCCTCGGGCTTTATCCGGTTGTGGACAGCGTCGGGTGGATAACGCGCTTGCTGGAGGTTGGCGTGCGCACGCTGCAGCTGCGCATTAAAGATAAAACCGAGGCTGAGGCGGAAGCCGATGTCGCCGCCGCCATTGCGCTGGGGCAGCGCTACCACGCCCGGCTGTTTATCAACGACTACTGGCGTCTTGCGATAAAACATCAGGCGTATGGCGTTCATCTCGGGCAGGAAGATCTGGAAACAGCCGACCCCGACGCCATCCGCCGCGCTGGCCTGCGGCTTGGCGTCTCCACGCATGACGATATGGAAATCGACGTGGCGCTGGCGGTGCGCCCTTCTTATATCGCGCTCGGCCATGTTTTTCCCACGCAGACTAAACAGATGCCCTCCGCCCCGCAGGGGCTCGCGCAACTGGCCGCGCATGTCGAAAGGCTTGATGACTATCCGACGGTCGCTATCGGCGGCATCAGTCTTGAGCGCGCGCCCGCGGTGCTGGAAACCGGCGTCGGCAGTATCGCGGTAGTAAGCGCCATCACGCACGCGCCTGACTGGCGCGCCGCCACGCGGCGGTTGCTTGAACTGGCGGGGGTGGGCGATGAATGACGCCGATTTTATGCGCTACAGCCGTCAGCTGCTGCTGGAGGATATCGCCATTGACGGCCAGCAAACGCTGCTGGCAAGCCGCGTGTTGATTGTCGGGCTCGGCGGCCTGGGCTCGCCCGCCGCGCTCTATCTGGCGGGCGCGGGCGTGGGCACGCTGTGGCTTGCCGATGACGACGCGGTGCATCTGAGCAATCTTCAGCGCCAGATCCTCTTTGGCGTGAGTGATATCGAACAGCCGAAATCACGGGCGGCGGCGCGTCGTTTACAGGCGCTCAACCCGACAGTCAAAAGTGTGGCGCTGCATCAGCGGCTGGAAGGCGATGCGTTGCGTGAGGCGGTTGAGGGCGTCGACCTGGTGCTGGATTGCAGCGACAACATGACCACCCGGCAAGCCATCAACGCGGCCTGCGTGGCGCACGGCACGCCGCTCATTACCGCCAGCGCGGTCGGCATGGGCGGACAAATCGCCACCTTCGCGCCGCCCTTTGATTACGGCTGCTACCGCTGCCTGTGGCCGGACGACAGCGAACCTGAGCGCAACTGCCGCACCGCTGGCGTGCTCGGCCCGGTGGTCGGCCTGATGGGCACGCTTCAGGCGCTGGAGGCTATCAAGCTGCTGTGCGGCATCACGCCCGATCACGGCGAGCTGCGCCTCTTTGACGCCCGCGCCAGCCAGTGGCGCACCCTGACGCTCCAGCGCGCGGCGGACTGCCCGGTTTGCGGAGGCAAACATGCGCATTGAACTCAATGATGAAGCCATACAGTGCGTCGAAGGGTTAAGCGCAGCGCGGCTGCTGGCGCAGTTAAAACTCGACAGGCCCGGTACGGCGCTGGCGGTCAATCAGACTATTCTCCCGCGCAGCCAGTGGCCCGACTATACCCTGCAGGAAGGCGACAGCCTGCTGCTGTTTCAGGTTATCGCAGGAGGCTGAGATGTTACGAATCGCGGATAAAACCTTTCAATCACGCTTGTTTACCGGCACCGGTAAATTCGCGTCGCCGTCGCTGATGCTGGAAGCGATACGCGAAAGCGGCAGCGAGATGGCGACGCTCGCCATGAAGCGCGTGGATCTGCTGCGCCGCGACGATGCGCTGCTGGCGCCGTTGCAGGCGTCCGGCGTTGCGCTGTTGCCGAACACGTCCGGCGCCAAAACCGCCGAGGAGGCGATTTTCGCCGCGCAGCTCGCCCGCGAGGCGCTGGGCACTCACTGGATCAAACTGGAGATCCACCCGGACGCGCGCTGGCTGCTGCCGGACCCGATAGAAACGCTGCGGGCGGCGGAAACACTGGTCACGCAGGGTTTTGTGGTACTGCCCTATTGCGGCGCGGATCCGGTGCTTTGCAAACGCCTTGAGGAGGCGGGCTGCGCGGCGGTGATGCCGCTGGGCGCGCCGATAGGCTCTAATCAGGGGCTTCAGACGCGGGCGCTGCTGGAAATCATCATCGCCCAGGCGAGCGTGCCGGTGGTGGTGGATGCGGGCATCGGCGCGCCCAGCCATGCCGCCGAGGCGCTGGAAATGGGGGCCGATGCGGTGCTGGTGAATACGGCTATCGCCGTAGCGCGCGATCCGGTCGCGATGGCGCGCGCGTTCCGCCTGGCTGTCGAGGCGGGCCGTACCGGGTATGAAGCCGGGCTCGGCGCACGCGCGTTTCAGGCGCAGGCCACCAGCCCGCTCACCGGTTTTCTGGAGGCACAGGCATGAACACTTTTACCGACCGCTGGCGCAGGCTGAACTGGGATGATATCCGGCTGCGCATTCACAGCAAAACCGGGCGCGATGTGGAGCGCGCGCTCGCCGCCGCGCATCCCGACAGGGAAGATATGATGGCGCTGCTCTCTCCGGCCGCGCTGGGTTATCTCGAACCGCTGGCGCAGCGCGCGCAGCAGCTCACCCGCCAGCGCTTTGGCAACACCGTCAGTTTTTATCTCCCGCTCTATCTTTCTAATCTGTGCGCCAACGAATGCACCTATTGCGGCTTCTCCATGAGCAACCGCATCAAACGCAAAACGCTGGATGACGAGGAGATTGCGCGCGAGTGCGCCGCCATTAAAGCGATGGGGTTTGAGCATCTGCTGCTGGTGACGGGTGAGCACCAGACCAAGGTGGGTATGGACTATTTCCGCCGCCACGTTCCCGCGATCCGCCGCCAGTTTGCGTCGCTGCAAATGGAAGTGCAGCCGCTCGGGCAGGCGGAGTATGCCGAACTGAAAGCGCTCGGGCTCGACGGCGTACTGGTTTATCAGGAGACGTATCACGAAGCGGTTTATGCCCGGCACCACCTGCGCGGCAACAAGCAGGATTTCTTCTGGCGACTGGAGACGCCGGACCGGCTCGGGCGCGCGGGCATCGACCGCATCGGGCTTGGGGCGCTGACCGGGCTGTCTGACTGCTGGCGCACCGATAACTATATGGTGGCGGAGCACTTGCTCTGGCTGCAACAGCGTTATTGGCAGAGCCGCTATTCCGTGGCGTTCCCGCGCCTGCGGCCCTGCGCGGGCGGCATTCAGCCCGCGTCGGTGATGGATGAGCGCCAGCTGGTGCAGCTTATCTGCGCGTTTCGCCTGTTCGCGCCCGAGGCGGAGCTGTCGCTCTCCACCCGTGAATCGCCGCACTTTCGCGATAACGTGGTGCCGATTGCGATCAACGCCGTCAGCGCGTTTTCCCGCACCCAGCCAGGCGGCTACGCCGACGGGCATACCGAGCTGGAACAGTTCGCGCCTCATGACGGACGTCGTCCGGAAGAGGTCGCGGCCAGCCTTATAGAACGAGGGCTGCAACCGGTGTGGAAAGACTGGGACGGCTATCTGGGAAGAAGCGCGCAAAATCACTGAAACCAAACGCAAACCGGGCGATATCTTTCGGCATATTACGCAAAATGGAAAGTTGCGCGTTGAGGGAAAACGCCTGCGGTTTTACTCTGCTCTTGCCGGCCTGGGATGGCTGGCCGGGGCGGTTTCTGATGCTCTCTCTCTGCCGCCCCGCCTCATCACTTTTCCCATTCAGCGATAAAAAAGGCCTTTGGTAACCGGTTTCCGTTTTTGAGGCTTTCTTTGTGATGGGTAACACACAATCACATCAAAGCGGTTGTTGCGAGCGGAGGTGGGGGATAAATATCAATGAAACAATAGTCACAGAGAGCGGATTATGAAAAATATCGTTTTATGCTGTGCCGCAGGTATGTCCACCAGCATGCTGGTTCAACGGATGAAAGACGCCGCCCAGAAAAAAGGCATCGAGGTGGCTATCAAGGCCGTTCCGGTCGCGGAGTTTAAAGATATTATCGGCACCGCCGACATCGTGCTGCTTGGCCCGCAGGTCAAATATGAACAGCCTAAATTCCAGGAAATCGCCGATCCGCTGGGTAAAAAAGTCGCCGTTATCGACATGATGGATTACGGCATGATGAAAGGCGATGTGGTGCTGGATAAAGCCCTTAAAATGCTGGAGCAATAATTCAATGGAAGATTTAGAGTCGATTATCATGGAGCTGCTGGTGAACGCCGGTAGCGCGCGCAGCCAGGCGCTGACTGCGCTCCAGCTGGCCCGGAAAGGCGATTTCGATGGCGCCGAGAAAGCGATGGAAGAATCCCACGAATTTGTGAAGCATGCGCATAAAATCCAGACGCAGCTTATCGGGCTCGATGAAGGCAGCGGCAAACTGCCGGTCAACCTTATTACCGTTCACTCTCAGGATCACCTGATGAACGCGATGGTTATCCAGGATCTGGCAGGTGATCTGATCGAGCTTTACCGCCGTCTGCCGCTGGTAAAATAGCGCCTCCGGACGCTGCTGTTATCCCATCATGCCCGGTTTGACCGGGCTTTTTCATCTTCACGCTTCCCTTCTGTTTGCAAGCCGCTAAACCGGACGGTGTCTTTTATTCACGCTTTATGGCACAACAAGGTTCTCAGGCGCCGTCAGGCCCGTTAATGCTCATGCAGGTTTTGCTATGCCCTCCATCCCCATTCCGTTGTTGACCCTCGCCATCCTTCTGATGCTGCTGGCGAAAGTCTCGTTATCGGGCAGCCGTCGTTACCCACGGGGCGTGATATTCCTCGCCGGATGCGCGCTGCTGGTGCTAATCACCGCGTTGCGCTGGGCGTTCGACCTGACAGTGTTACGCCAGCTGCAATCACTTGCAGCCATGGCGCTGCCGCCGCTTGCCTGGTACTGCTTTTGCGGGCTCGCCTCTTCGCAGCCGTTACGACGAAATCTGATGATAGTCGCGCCCGCCGCCGTGGCGCTTATCGTTAATCTGGCCTTTCCTGCCGCGACAGACTGCACGCTCGCGGCGCTTTATTTGGGTTATGGGCTCGCTCTGCTGCGCACCGCTCACAAGGGATCGGATGCTTTTTCGCGAAGCCGTCTGAGCGATGCGCCGACGACGGCAAAGCTCGCTTTCGTCTCGGGCGCCTTTCTCTGTTTTTCCGCGCTGACTGACATCGCTATCGCCTTCGATTTCCAGTTTTTTCAGGGCCGGCAGGCGCCGCTGCTGGTCGCCGTGTCGCAGGCAATACTGCTGCCGTTTATGTGTCTCGCCATTTTATGGCCCGCCAGAAAACCAGCGCGGCCTGCGCCTGTCGCCGTACCGGCGCTACCCGCGAGCGACACCGCGCAGGATGCGCAATGCTGCGCGCGGCTTGAAGAGATCCTGCGCGCGCAGTCGCTTTATCTGAATCCCGATCTCACGCTGGATCTGCTGGCGAGAAAAACCGGCACGCCCGCCCGCCACATTTCACGGGCGGTCAACGCGACGCGAGGCTGTAATGTTTCGCAGTGGATTAACAGCTTTCGCATCGCTCACGCGCAGCAGTTGCTGCGCCAGACCGGCTTGCCCGTCACCGCCGTGATGCTGGAGTCGGGCTTTAACACGAAATCGAACTTCAATCGCGAGTTCGCGCGGATTGTGGGGATGAGCCCGGTGGAATATCGCCGCGCGGCGGCTGATACCCCAGCGCCCGATTCAGGAACGCGCTTATCTGCGCCGTGAGTTGCTGGTGGATTGCCGCGCGACTGAAGCCTGCGCCATCAAGGCACACAATCCCTTCTCCCGGCTCCTGCGCGTCGATAACGGCTGCCGCGCCCGGCTTACAGAGCTGCATAAAGCTAAAGTGCGTAGCACCGGCAACGCTCACGGCACGGGCGAGCCTGCCGGGCAGGCCGTGGACCAGATAGCCAGACTCCAGCGCGGCGGGCACATCGTCGCTGTCGGCACCGGCGCTCATCACCAGCACAGGAATTCCCACCTCCGCCAGGCTTTGTGGCGTAAAGCCGCGCGCGAGCCCCAGATCTAACGACACCACGGCTCTGATTCGGCTATCACGCTGGCTTTGCGCCAGCTGATGCTCCGCTCCTGGTAAATCGATGCCAAGCGTACGGGCAACCCTGCAGCCGCCAAGCTGCAAGTGACTTTCACAGTCAGTCATAAAACGCGATGCAGAGAACCGCGCACCCGCCAGTTCCATGACCGTCCATCCACCCAGTGAATGCCCTGCTGCGGCAATACGCTGTTCATCGGGTGTTCCGGTTTTTTCCGGGCTGGCGATAAGCGCATCCAGGACACGGGTCACATCGTGCGGGCGTTGCCAGAGCGCCTGCGCCTGAGCGGGTTGTTTATTACGGGTTGTGGTACCCGGATGGTCCACCGCAGCGACGATATACCCCTGCTCTGCCATCGCCTGTGCCAGCCAGTTCAGATTGCGCCAGTTGCCGCCAAAGCCATGCGAAAGTAACAGCACCGGGTGCGCGCCCGGCGCAGGTGAGGCGTCGCGCTGCACCTTAACGCCCGTGAATACGATGTTATCGCCTACTGTCTCCGACGGGCGGTTATCGAGTGTGGGATACCAGACGGCGACATCCAGCGGACGCGTGGCAGACGAGTCGATAGTGAACTGATGGAACCCAATAGCTGCCGACGCGGTGGCGTTTAACAACATCAGGGTAATAAAGGTGATGAGTCGATACATGGCAATGCTCTCCGTTTACAGGTCACGGGTTTGTAGCATCGGGGCGGCGCGCGGGCGTCCTGAAACGCGATCGAGGTCCTTTTAGTGGATTTCAGACATAAAAAAACCCGCCGAAGCGGGTTTTTAGTCAGGCTAAGAACGATTACTCGTTGTCGTTGCCGCCCAGACCTGCGTTCAGCAGTTCTGCCAGGCTTGCAGACGCGTCTTCCGCAGTGACCTGCGGTGCTGCCGGGAGTTCACCCGCAGCGCGACGGCGCATACGATCCTGGTGGTACGCGTAACCGGTACCGGCCGGGATCAGACGACCCACGATAACGTTCTCTTTCAGACCGCGCAGTTCGTCGCGTTTGCCCGCAACGGCTGCTTCGGTCAGCACGCGAGTGGTCTCCTGGAACGAGGCCGCGGAGATGAAGGACTCGGTAGCCAGAGACGCTTTGGTGATACCCAGCAGATCGCGCGAGAAGGTCGCACCGATTTTGCCGTTCGCTTCCAGATCGCGGTTAGCAATCTTGACGCGTGAGTATTCAACCTGCTCGCCTTCCAGGAACTCAGAGCTGCCCGCGTTATCGATGGTTGCTTTACGCAGCATCTGACGAACGATAACTTCGATGTGTTTATCGTTAATCTTAACGCCCTGCAGACGGTATACGTCCTGTACTTCGTTAACGATGTAACGGGTCACAGCCTGAACGCCACGCAGACGCAGGATGTCGTGCGGCGCTTCCGGACCGTCGGAAACCACGTCACCACGTTCTACACGTTCACCTTCGAACACGTTGAGCTGACGCCACTTAGGAATCATCTCTTCGTACGGCTCGCTGCCATCTACTGGAGTGATAACCAGACGGCGTTTACCTTTGGTCTCTTTACCGAAGGAAATGATACCGCTGATCTCAGCCAGGATTGCAGGCTCTTTCGGACGACGTGCTTCGAACAGGTCAGCAACGCGTGGCAGACCACCGGTGATGTCCTTGGTACCGCCGGATTCCTGCGGAATACGCGCCAGGGTGTCACCAGAGCTGATCTGTACGCCATCTTCCAGCTGTACAATCGCTTTACCCGGCAGGAAGTACTGTGCCGGCATGTCGGTACCCGGGATCAGAACGTCGTTACCCTGAGCATCAACGATTTTCAGCGCCGGACGCAGATCTTTACCGCCCGCGGTACGTTCAGCAGAATCCAGAACCACCAGAGAAGACAGACCGGTCAGCTCGTCGGTCTGACGAGTAATGGTCTGGCCGTCGATCATGTCAGTGAAGCGGATGAAACCACTTACTTCGGTGATAACCGGCATGGTGTGTGGATCCCAGTTTGCAACGGTTTCACCGCCGGCAACCTGCTCGCCATCACCTTTCGCCATAACAGCACCGTAAGGCACTTTATAGCTCTCTTTGGTACGACCGAATTCGTCGATCAGTTTCAGCTCGGTGTTACGGGACGTCACCACCAGCTTACCGCTGGAGTTAACAACCGACTTCGCGTTGCTGAGCTTGATGCTACCTTTGTTTTTCACCTGGATGCTGGATTCAGCAGCCGCACGAGATGCCGCACCACCGATGTGGAACGTACGCATCGTCAGCTGAGTACCCGGCTCACCGATAGACTGTGCCGCGATAACGCCGATGGCTTCACCTTTGTTGATGATGTGGCCACGCGCGAGGTCTCGACCGTAGCAGTGCGCACATACACCAAAGTCGGTGTCACAGGATACAACGGAACGCACTTTCACGGAGTCAACAGAGTTGGCTTCCAGCAGGTCACACCAGTGCTCGTGCAGCAGCGTGTTGCGTGGAACCAGAATATCTGCGGTACCCGGCTTCAGAATGTCTTCCGCGGTAACACGACCCAGTACGCGATCGCGCAGCGGCTCTTTAACATCACCACCCTCGATAACCGGGGTCATGGTGATGCCTTCCAGCGTGCCACAATCGTCTTCGGTCACGACCAGATCCTGCGCAACGTCAACCAGACGACGCGTCAGATAACCGGAGTTCGCGGTTTTCAGTGCGGTATCCGCCAGACCCTTACGAGCACCGTGAGTCGAGATGAAGTACTGGAGTACGTTCAGACCTTCACGGAAGTTCGCGGTGATCGGCGTTTCGATGATGGAGCCATCCGGCTTCGCCATCAGACCACGCATACCTGCCAGCTGACGAATCTGTGCCGCAGAACCACGCGCACCGGAGTCGGCCATCATGTAGATGCTGTTGAAAGAAACCTGCTGCTCTTCTACGCCGTCACGGTTAATCACGGTTTCGGTTTGCAGGTTATCCATCATCGCTTTGGATACACGATCGTTCGCCGCAGCCCAGATATCGATAACTTTGTTGTAGCGTTCGCCCGCGGTTACCAGACCAGACTGGAACTGCTCCTGGATCTCAGCAACTTCGGCTTCCGCTTCGGAGATGATCTCGTGTTTCTTCTCCGGGATAACCATGTCGTCGATACCTACGGACGCACCAGAGCGCGCTGCATAGGCGAAACCGGTGTACATGGTCTGGTCAGCAAAGATAACGGTCGGCTTCAGGCCCAGAATGCGGTAACAGGTGTTCAGCATTTTGGAGATTGCTTTCTTGCCCAGCGCCTGGTTGACGATGGAGAAAGGCAGACCTTTCGGCACGATCATCCACAGAATCGCACGACCTACGGTAGTGTCGATCAGGCTGGTTTTCGCAACGAATTCGCCGTTTGCATCTTTTTCGTATTCGGTGATACGCACTTTAACGCGCGCATGCAGAGAGGCCAGGCCTGCGCGATAAATACGCTCAGCTTCTTTCGGGCCAGTCAGCACCATGCCTTCGCCTTTGGCGTTAACACAGTCACGGGTCATGTAGTACAGACCCAGTACAACGTCCTGAGACGGAACGATGATTGGTTCGCCGTTCGCCGGAGACAGGATGTTGTTGGTAGACATCATCAGCGCACGCGCTTCGAGCTGGGCTTCCAGCGTCAGCGGTACGTGAACAGCCATCTGGTCACCATCGAAGTCGGCGTTATATGCCGCACAAACCAGCGGGTGCAGCTGGATAGCTTTACCTTCGATCAGTACCGGTTCGAACGCCTGAATACCCAGACGGTGCAGGGTCGGCGCACGGTTCAGCAGTACCGGGTGCTCACGGATAACTTCGTCCAGGATATCCCAAACGACCGCTTCTTCACGCTCAACCATTTTCTTGGCGGCTTTGATGGTGGTCGCGAGGCCACGCAGCTCCAGCTTGCCGTAGATGAACGGTTTGAACAGTTCCAGCGCCATTTTCTTCGGCAGGCCGCACTGATGCAGACGCAGGTACGGACCTACGGTAATTACGGAACGACCAGAGTAGTCCACGCGCTTACCGAGCAGGTTCTGACGGAAACGACCCTGCTTACCTTTAATCATGTCGGCAAGGGATTTCAGCGGACGCTTGTTAGAGCCGGTGATCGCACGACCGCGACGACCGTTATCCAGCAGGGCGTCTACCGCTTCCTGCAGCATACGTTTTTCGTTGCGTACGATGATGTCCGGCGCCGCCAGATCCAGCAGACGTTTCAGACGGTTGTTACGGTTGATCACGCGACGATACAGATCGTTCAGATCCGACGTTGCGAAACGACCGCCATCCAGCGGAACCAGCGGACGCAGATCCGGCGGCAGTACCGGCAGAACGGTCAGGATCATCCACTCCGGCTTGTTGCCGGACTGTACGAACGCTTCCAGCAGCTTGATGCGCTTGGTCAGCTTTTTACGCTTGGTTTCGGAGTTGGTTTCGTTCAGCTCTTCTCGCAGCTGTTCGCACTCGGCTTCCAGATCCATGCTTTTCAGCAGAGCCTGAATAGCTTCGGCGCCCATTTTCGCGTCGAATTCGTCACCGAACTCTTCCAGCGCGTCCAGGTACTGCTCTTCCGTCAGGATCTGGCTGCGCTCGAGGTTGGTCATGCCACCCTCGATAACCACGTAAGATTCGAAATACAGTACGCGTTCGATATCGCGCAGCGGCATATCCAGCAGCAGACCGATACGGGACGGCAGTGATTTCAGGAACCAGATGTGCGCGGTCGGGGAAGCCAGTTCGATGTGGCCCATGCGCTCACGACGCACTTTAGTCTGGGTCACTTCAACGCCGCACTTCTCACAAATCACACCGCGGTGTTTCAGGCGCTTGTACTTACCGCACAGGCACTCATAGTCTTTTACCGGCCCAAAGATACGGGCGCAGAACAGACCATCGCGCTCCGGCTTGAAGGTACGGTAGTTAATGGTTTCCGGCTTCTTAACTTCACCGAAAGACCATGAACGGATCATGTCTGGCGAGGCCAGAGCAATTTTGATCGCATCAAACTCTTCGGTTTTAGTTTGCGCTTTCAGAAACTTTAATAAGTCTTTCACGGATTTGCTCCCGTCGGAGTTAGCACAATCTGGCGCCGGGTGTTACCCCGGCACCAGTGACCTGTTTGAGCGAGAGTTACTCGTCTTCCAGTTCGATGTTGATGCCCAGCGAACGAATCTCTTTCAACAGTACGTTGAACGATTCCGGCATGCCCGGTTCCATCTGATGGTTGCCATCCACGATGTTCTTATACATCTTGGTACGGCCGTTCACGTCATCAGACTTAACGGTAAGCATTTCCTGCAGGGTATAGGCGGCGCCATAAGCTTCCAGCGCCCATACTTCCATCTCACCGAAGCGCTGACCACCGAACTGCGCCTTACCACCCAGCGGCTGCTGAGTAACCAGGCTGTAAGAACCGGTGGAACGAGCGTGCATCTTGTCGTCGACCAGGTGGTTCAGTTTCAGCATGTACATGTAACCTACGGTTACCGGACGCTCGAACTGTTCACCCGTACGGCCGTCGAACAGGGTGATCTGACCGGAAGTCGGCAGGTCGCCCAGCTGCAGCAGCTCTTTAATTTCAGCTTCTTTCGCGCCGTCGAATACCGGCGTGGCGAGCGGCATACCTTTACGCAGGTTTTCAGCCAGACGCAGTACTTCTTCGTCGCTGAAGGTGTTCAGGTCAACTTTCTGACGAACATCCTGACCGAGGTCGTAAGCTTTCTGGATGAATTCACGCAGTTTCGCGACTTCTTCCTGACGCTTCAGCATGGCGTTAATCTTGTCGCCGATACCTTTCGCCGCCATACCCAGGTGAGTTTCCAGGATCTGACCGATGTTCATACGAGACGGTACGCCCAGCGGGTTCAGTACGATGTCTACCGGCGTGCCGTTTTCATCGTAAGGCATATCTTCGATCGGGTTGATCTTGGAGATAACACCTTTGTTACCGTGGCGGCCTGCCATCTTATCGCCCGGCTGGATCTGACGTTTAACGGCCAGATACACCTTAACGATTTTCAGCACGCCCGGCGCCAGATCGTCGCCCTGGGTGATTTTGCGGCGTTTCGCTTCGAGTTTCTTCTCAAACTCGTGCTTCAGCTCGTCGTACTGTTCAGCCAGCTGCTCCAGCTGATTCTGTTTCTCTTCGTCGGTCAGGCCGAGTTCCAGCCAGCGGTCGCGCGGCAGTTTGTCGAGCTTCTCAGCTTCGACGCCGCCTGCGATCAGTACAGCGCGAATACGGCTGAACAGACCCGCTTCGAGGATCTGCAGTTCTTCAGACAGGTCTTTTTTGGCCTGCTTGAGCTGCATTTCTTCGATTTCCAGCGCACGTTTGTCTTTTTCCACGCCATCGCGGGTAAAGACCTGAACGTCGATAACCGTACCGGAAACACCGTTCGGCACACGCAGAGAAGAGTCTTTAACGTCAGACGCTTTCTCACCGAAGATAGCACGCAGCAGTTTCTCTTCCGGCGTCAGCTGGGTTTCACCTTTCGGTGTTACCTTGCCCACCAGAATGTCGCCGCCGGTCACTTCCGCGCCGATGTAGACGATACCGGATTCATCCAGTTTGGAGAGCGCAGCTTCACCCACGTTCGGGATGTCAGCGGTGATCTCTTCCGGCCCCAGCTTGGTATCGCGAGATACGCACGCCAGTTCCTGAATGTGAATCGTGGTGAAACGGTCTTCCTGAACCACACGCTCGGAAACGAGGATGGAGTCTTCGAAGTTGTAGCCGTTCCACGGCATGAACGCTACGCGCATGTTCTGACCGAGCGCCAGTTCACCGAGGTCGGTGGACGGACCGTCTGCCAGCACGTCGCCGCGCTCAACCGGTTCATTCAGAGACACGCACGGCATCTGGTTGATGCAGGTGTTCTGGTTAGAACGGGTGTATTTAGTCAGGTTATAGATGTCGATACCTGCTTCGCCCGGGTACATCTCGTCTTCGTTAACTTTGATAACGATACGGGAGGCATCCACGTACTGAACGGTACCGCCACGTTTCGCCACGGCGGTTACGCCGGAGTCAACGGCAACAGCACGTTCCATACCGGTACCAACCAGCGGCTTATCAGCGCGCAGAGTCGGAACCGCCTGACGTTGCATGTTCGCACCCATCAATGCACGGTTGGCGTCATCGTGTTCAAGGAACGGGATCAGAGACGCACCGACGGAAACCACCTGCTGGGTGGAAACGTCCATATAGTCAACCTGGTCTGCGCTGAAGAGGCTGGATTCGCCTTTGCTGCGGCAGGTGACCAAATCGTCGGCGAAGCGGCCTTCTTCGGTCAGGTTGGTGTTCGCCTGAGCGATAACGTAGTTACCTTCTTCGATAGCGGAGAGGTAATGAATTTCATCGGTAACCACACCGTCGGTCACTTTACGATACGGCGTCTCAAGGAAGCCATATTCGTTAGTCTGTGCGTACACGGACAGGGAGTTGATCAGACCGATGTTCGGACCTTCCGGCGTTTCGATAGGACATACGCGACCGTAGTGGGTCGGGTGTACATCTCGAACTTCGAAGCCTGCGCGCTCACGCGTCAGACCGCCCGGGCCCAGTGCAGAGATACGACGTTTGTGCGTAATCTCAGACAGCGGGTTGTTCTGGTCCATAAACTGAGACAGCTGGCTGGAGCCGAAGAACTCTTTTACCGCAGCGGAGATAGGCTTGGCGTTGATCATATCCTGCGGCATCAGGGTATCCAGATCGCCCAGAGACAGACGCTCTTTCACCGCACGCTCTACACGCACCAGGCCAACACGGAACTGGTTTTCCGCCATTTCGCCAACGGAACGGATACGACGGTTGCCGAGGTGGTCGATATCATCCACTTCGCCTTTGCCGTTACGGATATCGATGAGCTTCTTCATCACATCGATGATGTCAGCTTTGCTCAGGATACCGGAACCTTCGATCTCATCACGCAGCAGAGAACGGTTGAACTTCATGCGGCCAACCGCAGACAGATCGTAACGATCTTCAGAGAAGAACAGGTTCTCAAACAGGCTTTCCGCCGCTTCACGCGTCGGCGGTTCGCCAGGACGCATCATGCGGTAGATTTCAACCAGCGCGCTCAGGCGATCGGTCGTCGGGTCGACGCGTACGGTCTCAGACATGTACGGGCCGTGATCGAGGTCGTTGGTGAACAGCGTCTCGATACGTTTGTGACCAGACTGGCTCAGTTTCGCCAGCAGATCCAGGGACAGTTCCATGTTGGCCGGGCAGATAAGCTCGCCAGTGGAAGCATCCACGTAATCTTTCGCCGCCACTTTGCCCGCGATGTATTCCACCGGAACTTCGATGAGTTTGATTTCGTCTTTTTCGAGCTGGCGGATGTGACGCGCAGTGATACGACGGCCTTTTTCTACGTAAATTTTGCCGTTTGCTTCGATATCAAAAGAGGCGGTCTCGCCACGCAGGCGCTCCGGAATCAGCTCCATCTGCAGCTTGTTGTCGCGGATTTCGAAAACCACTTTCTCGAAGAACAGGTCAAGGATCTGCTCAGTGGTGTAATCCAGCGCGCGCAGGATGATCGTTGCCGGCAGCTTACGACGACGGTCGATACGGACAAACAGGTTGTCTTTCGGATCGAACTCAAAGTCCAGCCAGGAGCCACGGTAAGGAATGATGCGTGCGTTATACAGCACCTTACCAGAGGAGTGGGTTTTACCCTTGTCGCTGTCAAAGAACACGCCCGGGCTACGGTGCAGCTGAGAAACGATAACGCGCTCAGTACCGTTGATAACAAAGGTACCGTTATCGGTCATGAGCGGAATTTCGCCCATGTAAACTTCTTGCTCTTTGATGTCTTTAACGGTGCCTTCCGGCGCTTCGCGCTCGTAGATCACCAGACGCAGCTTAACGCGCAGCGGTGCCGAATAGGTCACGCCACGGATCTGGCATTCTTTAACATCAAACACCGGTTCGCCAAGACGGTAGCTGACGTATTGCAGTTCCGAATTGCCGCTGTAGCTCTGAATCGGGAATACGGAGCGGAAAGCTGCTTCCAGACCGTACTGACCCTCAGGATCTTGCTCGATAAATTTCTGGAACGAGTCAAGCTGGATAGAAAGGAGATAGGGAACATCCAGAACTTGTGGACGTTTACCAAAATCCTTACGAATACGTTTTTTCTCGGTATAGGAGTAAACCATAGGGTTCCTCAGCTCGCTGACAAGTCGACCCACTCTGTCCATCGAAGGGACAGTTTATGCAACACCATTTTGTTGACCGAAAAGTGGAACACTTTTCGCAATACCTGTTGCTATCACGCTTAAACCATTTCATTGCGATTTACACAGTGCCGAAACGCTGTCGCAGTATATTAAGTCGTCGATAGAAACAAGCATTGACGGGTAACCAGCAGTAAAACAGTGTGAAACGCTACTGGTCCCCTAGCGCAAAAAGGCTGGTGACCAAAAAGTCACCAGCCATCAGCCTGATTTCTCAGGCTGCCACCAGAAGGGTTGGCTTATTTAACTTCAACTTCAGCGCCAGCTTCTTCCAGAGATTTTTTCAGAGCTTCAGCGTCATCTTTGCTCACGCCTTCTTTCAGAGCGGCCGGAGCAGATTCTACCAGGTCTTTAGCTTCTTTCAGACCCAGGCCAGTTGCGCCACGTACTGCTTTGATAACAGCAACTTTGTTAGCGCCAGCGGCTTTCAGAATAACGTCGAATTCAGTTTTCTCTTCAGCAGCTTCAGCAGCCGGGCCAGCAGCAACAGCTACAGCGGCAGCAGCAGAAACACCGAATTTTTCTTCCATTGCAGAAATCAGCTCTACAACGTCCATTACGGACATAGCGGATACTGCTTCAATGATTTGATCTTTAGTGATAGACATTTAATTGTTCCTGAATATCAGAATAAGTTTTGTACGTAAGCAAATACGCGATTACGCAGCTTCTTTCGCATCGCGAACAGCAGCCAGAGTGCGAACCAGTTTGCCAGCAGAGGCTTCTTTCATGGTTGCCATCAGGCGTGCAATTGCTTCTTCGTAAGTCGGCAGAGTTGCCAGGCGGTCGATCTGCGACGCCGGGATCAGCTCGCCTTCAAAGGCAGCGGCTTTAACCTCAAATTTTGCATTCGCTTTCGCGAAATCTTTGAACAGACGAGCAGCAGCGCCCGGGTGTTCCATAGAATATGCAATCAGGGTCGGACCAACAAACGCGTCTTTCAGGCACTCAAACTGAGTACCTTCAACAACACGGCGCAGCAGGGTGTTACGAACAACACGCATGTATACGCCGGCTTCGCGACCTGCTTTACGCAGTTCAGTCATTTTGTCTACAGTAACGCCACGGGAATCCGCAACTACTGCAGACAGCGCGCCTTTGGCTACTTCGCTGACTTCAGCAACAATCGCTTGTTTGTCTTGAAGATTTAAAGCCATTAGCTTTTGCTCCTGGATTTTAGCCGGGACAAGTCCCGGAACTCACTTCACTCAATCATACGAAAGAGCGTCGAAATACGGTGAGCAGAAACAAGCCAAAGACTACTTAAAAAATATTCTTCAGGTTCTGTCACCGTCTACGCAGGGAATTAAGTCTCTTGCGAAACACCTGCGGTCTTGGACGGAGGCCTGGATAAGGCCAGGCTCCAACCGAAAATCTTTTGTGCTCTGCTTAGCAGAACAATGGGCGTAAGATTGTAGACAAATCCGACGCCCACGTAAAGAGGCGAATTAGTTCGCCACTGCGCTCAGACCAGACTGGTCTACCGCAACACCTGCGCCCATGGTGGTGGACAGGCTAACTTTCTTGATGTACACGCCTTTAGCAGAAGACGGTTTTGCTTTTTTCAGAGCAACCAGCAGCGCTTCCAGGTTTTCTTTCAGTTTGTCAGCGTCAAAGTCCACTTTACCGATGGTAGTGTGAATGATGCCGTTTTTGTCGTTACGGTAACGAACCTGACCTGCTTTAGCGTTTTTAACCGCTTCAGCAACGTTCGGCGTTACAGTACCCACTTTCGGGTTCGGCATCAGGCCACGCGGACCCAGAACCTGGCCCAGCTGGCCAACAACGCGCATTGCATCCGGGGAAGCAATAACAACGTCAAAGTTCATTTCGCCTTTTTTGATCTGATCAGCCAGATCTTCCATACCTACCAGCTCTGCGCCAGCTGCTTTAGCAGCTTCAGCGTTCGGGCCCTGGGCAAATACGGCTACGCGAACAGAACGGCCAGTACCGTGCGGCAGTACAGTCGCGCCACGCACGTTCTGGTCAGATTTACGAGCGTCGATGCCGAGGTTAACAGCAACGTCAACGCTTTCTACGAACTTAGCGGTAGCCAGTTCTTTCAGCAGAGTGATGGCTTCGTTGATGTCGTACTGTTTGGTCGCATCGACTTTGTCACGGATCACACGCATGCGCTTGGTCAGTTTAGCCATTTCTTAATCCTCCACTACCAAGCCCATGGAACGTGCAGTACCTTCGATGGAGCGAGTCATCGCTTCTACGTCGGCGCCAGTCATGTCAGCAGCTTTGGTCTGTGCAATTTCCTGCAGCTGAGCGCGGGTAATAGTACCCACTTTGTCTTTGTTCGGCTTACCGGAACCAGACTTGATACCAGCCGCTTTTTTCAGCAGGACAGCTGCCGGCGGGGTTTTGGTAACGAAGGTGAAAGAACGGTCAGCGTAAACGGTGATAACAACCGGAATCGGCAGACCTTTTTCCATAGAATCCGTCTTCGCGTTGAACGCTTTACAGAATTCCATGATGTTAACACCCTGCTGACCCAGAGCCGGACCGACCGGCGGGCTCGGGTTAGCCATACCAGCTGCAACCTGCAGCTTAACGTAGGCTTGTACTTTCTTGGCCATGAAAATTTCCTCAGTTGGGTCTAACGCCTCGAAGAGGCTCCCCGTGATTAAAACGTTTTATGGGTTGACCCCATAAAAACAAAAGGCGCGAAATTGTATTCCAATCTCGCGCCCTGTGCAACGGTTAACCGCTGGTTTTTCGAACTCAGATTACGCTTTTTCTACCTGGCCGAAGTCAAGCTCAACCGGGGTAGCGCGACCGAAGATAGAAACCGATACTTTCAGGCGGCTCTTCTCATAATCGACTTCTTCCACCACGCCGTTAAAGTCAGCAAACGGACCGTCATTAACACGAACCATCTCACCTGGTTCAAACAGCGTTTTCGGACGCGGTTTGTCACCAACCTGCTGCAGGCGGTTCATGATAGCGTCCACCTCTTTGTCGCTGATTGGCGCAGGACGGTCAGACGTACCACCGATAAAGCCCATCACGCGAGGCACGCTACGCACCAGGTGCCAGCTTGCGTCGTTCATAACCATCTGAACTAACACATAACCGGGGAAGAATTTGCGTTCGCTTTTGCGACGCTGGCCGCCACGGATTTCCACTACCTCTTCGGTAGGTACCATGACTTCGCCAAACAACTCTTCCATGTTGTGTAATTTGATATGCTCGCGCAGCGAAGTAGCTACGCGGCCTTCAAAACCGGAAAACGCCTGAACGACGTACCAGCGCTTTTTAGGTGCTTCAGACATCTCAGAACCTCAGGCCAGTGATAAAGGATACCAGGCGGACCAGAATACCATCCAGCCCCCACAGGATTAGTGACATAACAGCGGTCACTGCAGCCACGATTAATGTGGTGTGCAACGTTTCCTGGCGAGTCGGCCAAATAACCTTACGGACTTCGGTTCTCGCTTCACGGGCAAAGGCGACGGTAGCTTTACCTTTAGTCGTCAACAGCGCGACACCACCCGCTGCAGCAATCAGAATTACTACCGCAAGAGCACGCAGCGGCAGGGTAATCTCACGGTAAAGAAAGTTGCCTACGATAGCTACAATCAGCAGCGCAGCGACAACCAACCACTTCATCACTTCCAGGCCGCGCCCGCTTCCTTGAGCTTCGGTATTCGCACTCATAAACCAACCTGTCATAGTAAATCAGACAAACATTTTTGCCCCGCACAAGCGAGGCAAGCCAGACCGAATTGCTCTTTTTACATTGCGCTTCGGAGTTACGCTATCTGCAGAGCCTGTCTCAGCAATGATTATGTGGAATAAATCACTGATGAGCCAGGTTCTGGGCCGAGAGCGTGCAAAAAGGGCATCAAATGATGCCCTTTTATTGCGCATTGCGTCAAATGTTATCAGCGATTAGCCGAGAACTTTAGCAACCACGCCCGCGCCAACGGTACGGCCGCCTTCGCGGATTGCGAAACGCAGACCGTCGTCCATCGCGATCGGGTGGATCAGGGTGACAACCATTTTGATGTTGTCGCCCGGCATTACCATCTCAACGCCTTCCGGCAGTTCGATGGTACCGGTCACGTCAGTGGTACGGAAGTAGAACTGCGGACGGTAGCCTTTGAAGAACGGAGTGTGACGGCCGCCTTCGTCTTTGGACAGAATGTACACTTCAGATTCGAACTTGGTGTGCGGCTTGATGGAGCCCGGCTTAGCCAGTACCTGACCACGTTCGATTTCTTCACGTTTGATACCACGCAGCAGAACACCTACGTTCTCGCCCGCGCGGCCTTCGTCCAGCAGTTTGCGGAACATTTCAACGCCGGTACAGGTGGATTTCGCGGTGTCTTTGATACC